>NZ_JBIMEZ010000005.1:0-279192 GCF_051262695.1 Aeromicrobium sp. CF3.5 | reverse complement strand
TCTAGATCGATCCCGCCAGTGCGCCGATCGCCGCAAGGATCGTGACCACGATGGAGATCGGGACGAGCCACGCCGCGGCCAGTGCCAGCGAGATCGAGGTGCCGATCTTCGGCGGTGCGAAGTAGCGGGCGCGGGGCAGATCGCCGACCTCATCGAGCCAGCGGGCCGGCAGACTGGCGCCCTGCCACAGACCCTTCATGCGCCCGAGCACACGCCACCCGTCACCGCCGGCGATGCGATGCAGCACCTCTCCGGTCTGCTCGGCGCGGCCGGTCAGATTGACCATGACCCGCAGCTCGTCGGCCAGCTGGCCCGGATCCTCGACCGCCTTCAGGATCCGCTGACGGCGCACGCCGAACGCTCCGGACACCAGGGCCATGGCCACGCCGACGATGGTGATGACCCATCCCACCGGGCCGTCGGCGACGAGCCCGATCACGATCGTCGCTGCGATGAAGGGCGCCGACAGGACCAGCAGTGCGGCCGTCGGCCAGCGCAGCAGCCGCACGGCCGAGGTGATCGCCACCGCGGCCCGTGTGCTGGTCTCGCCCGTGGTGTCGTCCACGTTCTGGGCCGCTCGATGAGCTGCTTGATTGGCCTGGGATGCCCATCGTCCGGGCCGCGATCTGCGCTCGTCCATGAGGCCATCGTAGGCAGACCCAGGTAGCCCTAGGGTGGCTTCGTGGTCATCGTGCTGTCGCTCGTCTCAGCTCTGTCGTACGGCATCTCGGACTTCCTCGGTGGAATCTTCGCCAAGCGAGCGAGCGCCTGGCCGGTCGCCGTGGTCGGGCAGTCGACGTCGGCGGTGTGCGCGCTCACGGCGCTCGCCCTGTTTCCCGGTTCGCCTGCCACGCCGGACCTGGTCTGGGGCCTGCTGGCCGGCAGCGGAGGAGGCGTCGGGGTCGGCTTCCTCTACCGGGGTCTGTCGACCGCCCGCATGGGCGTCGTGGCGCCGATCTCCGCCATCGGCGCCGCTCTGCTGCCCGTGGCCGCGGGCCTCATCTCCGGCGAGCGTCCCTCCCTGCTGGCCTTCATCGGAATCGTCGCCGCCTTCCCGGCGATCGTGTTGATCTCGCGCGTCCCGGCCAGCGAGGAGTCGGGCACCACGACCGCCAGCGGTATCGGCGACGGAGCGCTCGCGGGGCTCGGCTTCGGCGTGCTGTTCGTGTGCCTGGACCGTGTCAGTGACGGCGGCGCACTGACCGGGCTCGCGGCCTCCCAGGTGACGTCGGTGGTCACGGTGATCGCCGTCGCCACGGCGATGGGGGCGCCGTGGCTGCCCCGCGACCGGTTCGCGGCGCGCGCTGTCGTGATGGGTCCGCTCGGCTTCACCGCACAGGGCGCCTTCCTGTTCGCCACCCAGCAGGGCCTGTTGTCCGTCGTGTCGGTGATCTCGTCGTTGTACCCGGCCTCGACCGTGCTGCTGGCGGCCCTGCTGCTGCGCGAGAAGATCTTGGCGTGGCAGGCCGTCGGCCTGGCCCTCGCCGCCACCGCCGTCACCCTCGTCGCCCTCGCCTGACCGCTGACGAGTCACGGAGACCCGCCGACGAGTCACGCACGCCCGCTGACGAGTCACGTAGTCCTACCGACGAGTCATGAAAGCCCCCTGATGAGTCACCGCGACCCCGCGCCGAGACGGTCAGTGCAGTCCTTTGCCCGGCCACACGTTCACGCCACCGGCCCTGAGTGGCTCCTCACCAGTTCTCCGTGACTCGTCACCGGGTCTCCGTGACTCGTCAGCGGCCTACTTGAGGAACTTGGACGTGCTGCGGTCCTTCAGGGGCTTGCCGCCGGTCTGGCAGGTGGGGCAGTACTGCAGTGACGAACCGGAGTAGACGACCTCGAGGACCGTGTCGTCACACACCGGACACGCCTCGCCGGTGCGACCGTGCACGCGCATGCGGGTGCGCTTGCTGTCCTTGAGCTCCGCGGCGGGCTTGCCCCGGGACTGCTCGACAGCCTCGCTGAGAATGTCGTGCAGGGCCGTCTCGAGTCGCGAGATCTCGGCATCGGCGAGGGTGTCCGCGAGCGCGAACGGGGACAGCTTCGCAGCGTGCAGGATCTCGTCGCTGTAGGCGTTCCCGACGCCCGCGATGATCTTCTGATCCCGCAGCAACCGCTTGACCTGCATGTGGCGGGCCAGCAGGGGGCGCAGATCGAATCCGCCCACGAGCGGGTCGGGCCCGAGCGCCGCGATGCCCGGCACGTCGAGCGGATCGTTGACCAGGTACATCGCCAACCCCTTGCGGGTCCCGGCCTCGGTGATGTCGAATCCCTCGTGGGGACCGTCACCGCGATCCAGGCGCACGCGAGCCGCGAGCGGACCGTTGCCCATCTTGATGCGGGTCTCGGAGAACGCACTCGACCACCGCAGCCAACCGGCCTTGGCCAGGTGGACCACCAGGTGGATCCCATCGACATCGATGTCGATGAACTTGCCGTGCCTGGTCACCCCCGTGACCGCGAGACCCGCGAGCGAGTCGATCGGCGGATCGAAGGTCTTGAGCACCGAGAACGAGCCGACCTCCATCCCGGCGACGACGGCGCCCGCCATCTCTCGATCGAGGAACTCGACCAGGGCGTTGACCTCGGGCAGCTCGGGCATGACACCAGTCTGCCCCCTCGAGTCCGACGGAGCGCTGGATTCAGGAGTCGTGGTCGCTGAAGAACGTCTGCAGGCCGGGCCACGTGGCGTGGCGAGCACCCCGACCGGTGAGAACTCCCAGGTGACCACCCGCAGCCCGGATGATGCGTGTCTCCGGAGCACCGACGACGAGCTCGAGCAGACGGGTCACGGCGCGTTCAGGCGCGAGCGTGTCGCCGGTCCCGGCGACCACGAGTACCGGCACGTCGATGGCCCCCAGATACACCCGCCGACCCGCGATCTCCATGCTGCCGCTCGCGAACTCATTGCTGCGCATCACCACGTGGTACAGCTGCCCGAAGGTGCGCCCCGGATAGGCGTACATCGAGTCCATGAACTCATCGACCGCTTCGAGCTGGGCCAGGAAATCTCGGTCGTCGGCGTGCATCAGCATCGCGAACGGCTTGGTGAGGTACTTGTCGAGCGCCGAGATCTGAAAAGCGGCTCGCGTCATCCAGGCCGGAACACCGCCCATGGCGCGATAAGCAGGTCCCACCAGGGCGCCGACGGTGCGGTCGATCGGGCGGGCCAGGGCGAGCAGGGGCACCTCGCGCAGGTCGAAGGGGCTGGCCACCGCGGTGACGCCGGCGAGCGGCAGCTCGGGGTGCGCCGCGGCGGTGAACATCGTGAAGATGCCGCCGAGGCTCCACCCCGCCACGTGCACGTCGTCGCCCTCGTGGTGCGCCGACGTCGCGCGGATCGCCGCCGGCACGACGGAGTCGATCCAGTGCTCGAATCCCTGGGCCCGGTGCCGGAACTCCACCGGACCGTAGTCGGCCAGGTACACCGGGCGACCCTGCGCGACGAAGTACTCGACGACGCTGCAGGTGCGGCGCAGGTCGAAGGCGAGCGCGGGCGCGGCGAGCGGCGGGATGAACAGGACCGGCTTGCCGTGGGACTCCACCCCGGGCACCGGCACGTAGCGGTACAGCGCGAAGCCAGGCCCCTGCTCCACGATCTCGCGCGGTGTCCGGCTCAGGTCGGCGATGGGGCGGCGTCGCACCTTGTCGCCGACATTCTCGACGAGGGCACCGAGGTCTCGGGGAATGCGCACACCAAGCAGAGCCACGCGCCGATTGTCCCAGATGATCAGGCGACGAACGTCAGGTACAGCAGAACGGCGTTGAGTGCGATGACGATGCCTGCGACGAGGCAGGCCAGCAGCGTGGTCGCCCTGCGGTTCAGGTGTTCGCCCATCACGTCGCGCCGCGCGGTCAGGATCACCAACGGCACGAGAGCGAACGGGATGCCCATCGACAGGACCACCTGGGACACCACCAACGCCCTCGTCGGGTCCGCGCCCACGGCGAGGACGAGGATCGCGGGGATGGCGGTGATGACCCTGCGCACCACCACCGGGATCCGCACGCCCAGCAGCCCGTTCATGACCTCGGCACCCGCCGCACTGCCGATCGACGTGGAGGCGAGTCCCGATCCCAGCAGCGCGACGGCGAACAACAGCGCCACCCCCGCGCCGAGCTCGGATGTCACGACGTCGTGCACGCCAGCGAGCGTGTCGGTGCCGGGCAGCCCGGACAGGCTCGTCGCCGCCACGACGAGCAGCGACAGATTCAGTGCGCCGGCCAGGATCAGCGCGAGCACGACATCGGTGCGGGTCGCCGACAGCAGCTGCCGCACGCTGAGTCCGTCGCCGCGCCGTCCCAGCCGGGTCGTGGTCAGGCTCGAGTGCAGGTAGATCACGTGTGGCATGACCGTGGCGCCGATGATGCCCGAGGCCAGCAGCACGCTGTCAGCGCCGTCGAACGCAGGCACCAGGCCACCGGCCAGAGGTGCGATCTCAGGCGGGGCCACGACCAGCCCGGCCAGAAAACCGACGGCGATGAGCACCAGGAACCCCATGATGACGCGCTCCAGCGCCGCCTGTCCGCGTCGGTCCCCGATCCGCAGGATCAGCAACGACACCGTAGCGGTGATGACCGCACCCACGAGCAACGGCAGGTCGAACAACAGGTTCAGCGCGATGGCGCCACCCACGACCTCGGCCAGATCGGTCGCGATCGCGATCGCCTCGGCCTGCGCCCAGTAGGCGAGTCGGGCCCGACGGGGCAGCCGAGCACCCAGGTGCGAGGACAACGACTCGCCGGTGACCATCCCGAGCTTCGCCGACAGATACTGCACGAGGACGGCCATGACGTTGGCCAGGACCACGACCCACACCAGGGTGAACCCGAACTGCGAGCCCGCCGTCACGTTGGTCGCGACGTTGCCCGGATCGACGTAGGCGACCGCCGCGATGAACGCAGGGCCCAGCAGACCCACACGCGGCAGCCGAGGTCTCACGAGCACAGGGTCAGCATCCCCCACCGCCGCCTCGGCTCACGGCCGCCCCGCGCCGGGGTCGTGCCTGGGACTCAGAGGTTGCCGGTCTTGCCCTTGATCGTGTCCTGCACCTTGTCGACCTTGTCGGCGTACTTGCCGCCGGTCTTGTCGTCGACCATCTTGGCTGCCTTGTCGACCGCGCTGTCGATCTTGTCCGCGTTGTCGTTGACGGCCTTCTTGGCCTTGTCGAAGATTCCCATGGTTCCTCCAGTGGCATCGGTCCGAAGCGGACGGCTCCATCCTCTCTGAGCCCACAAAGCGAGACAACCTCGAACCGATCGCCGGTGGGGCCGCCTGCCTAGGGTGGAAATCTGATGCATCGCTTCCTGCCTGCCCTCGCCTCTCTCGCGGCGTCGCTCGCCCTGCTCGCCGGCTGCTCCGCGCCGGCCGACCCGCCTGCGGATCAGCCGCCCTCCTCCTCACCCACGCCCACCCCCACGCCCACACCGAGCACGACGCCTGCCCCGGTCTCCCTCGAGGCCGAGGTGTCGCGCATCGGCGATTCGCGATGGGACGCCATGGTGGCCACCGGCAGCTGGCGCGAGGGGTGCCCGGTCGGGCGCGCCGACCTGCGCGAGCTCGAGGTGCCGTTCGTTGACTTCGACGGGCAGACCCAGCGCGGGGTGATCGTCGCTCATCGCGACGTGATGGACAGCCTGCAACGGATCCTGCTCACCCTGCACGAGCGAGAGTTCCCGATCGAGCGGATGGAGCCGGTCGAGGCGTTCGAGGGCGACATGCTCGCGAGCCTGCAGACCAACAACACGTCGGCGTTCCACTGCCGCCGGCCCGACCAGATCAACGCACCGCAGGCCGAGTCTCCGCACGCCAACGGGCGGGCGATCGACATCAATCCCGACCTCAACCCGTGGATGGACCTGCGGTGTCAGTGCTGGTCACCGCGCGCCACGCACAACGATCGCGCTCCCGCGCCGGGCAAGATCACGCCCGACGACTCGACGGTGCGACTGTTCGAGGACGAGGGCTGGATCTGGCAGAACATCAGCGTCGCCGACTACATGCACTTCGACACCGGATATCCGTCGCAACCGCTCGGCTGACCTACCGCTGGCGCGAGCGCTGACCGCCGGTCGACGATCCGCCACCGCGCGAGCGGTTGCCGCCACCGCTGTTGCCGCCGCCGCTGGGACCGCGACCGCGGCCTCCGCCGCTGCGTCCGCCTCCGCCACGACCGCCGCGGCCCTGGACCTGGCCCTGGCCGCCGCTGCGCGAACCGCCCTGGTGGCTCGGTGCCTCGGGGGCTGCGGTGCCGGCACCGGACAACGACTCGACGGTCATGGGCGAGGGGGCAGTCGACGCGCGGTGGTGGCGTGCCGTGACGCCCGCCTTGCGCTGCAGCATGATGACGTCGCGCACCTGCTCGGGCGTGGTCATCGTGACGACCGATCCGGACTCACCGGCGCGAGCCGTGCGACCGGAACGGTGCATGTAGGCCTTGTGCTCGGCCGGCGCGTCATAGTGCACGACCAGTCCGATGCCGTCGACGTGGATGCCTCGGGCGGCGACGTCGGTGGCCACGATGACGCTGGCCTCCCCCTTGCTGAAGCGGGCGAGATTGCGCTCGCGGTGACGCTGCGAGAGGTCACCGTGCATGTCGACGGCGTCGATGCCGTTGTTGGTCAGCTGGCGAGCCAACCGGGTGGCGCCACGCTTGGTGCGGGTGAACACGATGCTGCGCGGGTTGGCGCTGAGCAGTGCGTGCGCTGTCTGCGACTTCTGGGTGGCGTCGCTGACCAGCACGTGGTGCTCCATGGTCTCGACCTGGTCGTCGGCACCGTCGACCTCGAACGTGCTGTGCTGAGGCAGGTGGCGGCGGACCAGCTTGTCGACGTCTCCGTCGAGCGTGGCCGACAGCAGCAGACGCTGGCTGGACTCCGGGGTCTTGGACAACAGGGCGTCGATCGGCTTGTAGAAGCCGAGATCGCACAGGTGGTCGGCCTCGTCGAGGACCGTCATCTCGATGTCGTCGAGCGTGAGGCAGCGGCGATCGAGCAGGTCGGTCAGGCGGCCCGGCGTGGCGATGACGATGTCGACGCCGTTCTTGAGCGCGTTGATCTGCTTGTTGATCGGCACGCCGCCGTAGACCGTCGTGTGCTTGAGGTCCATCTTCTGCGCCAGCGGCAACAGGGCGGTGTGCACCTGGATCGCCAGCTCGCGCGTCGGCAGCAGGATCAGGGCCCGTGGAGCCTTGGGCCGGCTACGACGCCCGGCGAGGCGGGCGAGCACCGGCAGACCGAAGGCGAGCGTCTTGCCCGATCCGGTGCGGGCGCGACCCAGCACGTTGTGACCGGCCATCGCGTCGGGGATGACCGCCATCTGGATGGGGCTGGGGGTGACGATCTCCTGCTGGGCCAACTTGCGCACCAGGCCATCGGGCAGGTCGAAAGAAGAAAAAGTAGAACTCACGTAAGGACTCACTGACGATCGGGGGGTGATGCCCGATGCCACTTCGCGCGAGTCGCGCTACTTCGTCGGGCCGGAACAACGCGGATGTGCGCGTTCGCGAACCTTCAATCTAGCAGCGACACCCGCGGCGCCACGAATCCTCACGCCGCTGCGCGGTGTGGGTCCGATCACGCCGTCACGAACGACTGCACGGCCGAGGTGAAGAACCCCAGTCCGTCGGTTCCGGGACCGCAGAGGTCCTCGACAGCATGCTCGGGGTGTGGCATCAGGCCGACGACGTTGCCCGCCTCGTTGGTGATGCCGGCGATGTCGCGCAGTGAACCGTTGGGGTTGACCTCGGCGTAGCGGAAGACGACCCGGCCCTCCCCCTCCAGGCGGTCGAGCGTGGCCTCATCGGCCACGAAGCCACCTTCACCGTTCTTGAGCGGAATGGTGATCTGCTGGTCCAGCTCGAACGCCGACGTCCAGGCCGTGGAGTTGTTCTCCACCACGATCTCCTGGTCACGGCACACGAAGGTGCGGTGATCGTTGCGGATCAGGGCGCCGGGCAGCAGGTGCGACTCGCACAGGATCTGGAACCCGTTGCAGATGCCCAGCACCGGCATGCCACCGTTCGCAGCGGCCACGACCTCGGTCATGACGGGTGCGAACCGGGCGATCGCGCCGCAGCGCAGATAGTCGCCGTAGGAGAATCCACCGGGCAGGATGACGGCGTCGACGCCCCCCAGATCGGCATCACCGTGCCAGAGGGCGACCGCCTCGCCACCGGCCAGTCGCACTGCGCGCTGGGCGTCGGTGTCGTCGAGGGACCCCGGAAAGGTGACGACGCCGATCTTCACGCCTGGTCCGCCAGACCCTCGTCGACGCGGACGGTGAAGTCCTCGATGACCGGGTTGGACAGCAAGGTCTCGGCGATCTGGCGCACCTCGGCCAGGGTCTGGTCGTCGGCCGTGGCGACCTCGAGCTCGAATCGCTTGCCCTGGCGGACATCGACGACGGAGTCGAAGCCGAGCCGGGGCAGAGCCCCGTGCACGGCCTTGCCCTGGGGATCGAGGATCTCGGGCTTGGGCATGACATCAACGATGACGCGCGGCATGCTCACATCGTAGGGGTGGCCGCCCATCGGCATGGACGACGACCCATCGTTAGCCTCGAGGAGGGCAGACCAAGGAGGAAAACACACATGGCTCGACGCTGGCTCGACCAGTCATTCCTCGGGCGATCGCTGTGGCACATCGTGCCGCGCGATCATCGCCAGAGCAGCCAGTCGTTGCGACGCCGCCAGATCACGACGGCGGCGGTCGTGGTGGTCGGGGCGATCGTGCTGGGCGTCTCCTTGCGCATCGAACCGGGAAGTGCGTGGTTCTACCCGTCGACCCTGCTGCTGGCGGCGGTGTGGGCCGTCGGCGCTCTCATCTCCGGCCCGCTGTACCTGGGCCGGATCGTCGACGTCAGGGACGAGACCCCGCGCCGACCCGTGGTGCAGCCCATCGCCATCGGACTGGCGATGGGTGGGGTCTTCGCGCTCGGAGCGCTCCTGGTGCGTCCGATCGATCCCCTGGCCGATCAGGTGGCCAACGTGCTGCAGTTCGCGATCGTGGGCTCGCTGCCGATCCTGATCGCCATCACCGTCATCAACGGAATCGCCGAGGAACTGTTCTTCCGCGGCGCGGCGTATGCCGCGATCACCCGGCACCCGGTCGTCTGGACGACTGCGGCCTACACCGTCGCGACGGCCGCCACCGGCAACATCATGCTGTCGTTCGCCGCGGCCCTGCTCGGTGTCGTGGTCGGTCTGCAACGCCGGGCATCCGGCGGCATCCTCGCCCCGATCCTGACGCACTGCACCTGGTCGATGGTGATGCTGCTGGCCCTACCGCCGATCTTCGGCCTGCGCTGACGCATCCTCGAGCGCCTGACGCACCGCTTCGCCGTAGGTCAGCACGTCCCGCGGGACCACCGCGTCGATGGAGTGCTCGGAGACCAGCACCTCGGTCGACATCGAGTCGATCAGGTTCTTGGCCGTCGTGGTGTCGACGCTCGTCACCAGCGCGATCCACCGCGACGACAGTCCGGGGGTGAGGACCGGCACCGTCTTGATGGGCAGCCGCCGTCCGTGCATCTGTTCGGCAGCCTGCTGCATCATCTCCAGGTACGAGACCTGGTCGGCACCACCGATCTCGAACGTCTTGCCCACCGCATCGGGGTGGTCGACCACTCCGGCGAGATAGGCCACGGCGTCGTCGATGCCGATCGGTTGCGTGCGGGTCTCTGCCCACTTCGGCACGACCATGACCGGCAGGTTCTTGACCAGCTGGCGGGTCAGCTCCCAGGAGATTCCCTCATGACCCACGACCACCGCTGCCCGCAGTGCCGTGACCGGCACATCGGTCTCTCCCAGCAGCTGCTCGACCTGGCGGCGCGACCTCAGGTGCGGCGACAGGTCCTGACTGTCCGCTCCCAGACCGCCCAGGTAGACGATCTGCCGGACACCACACAGGGCCGCAGCCGCCGCAAAGGCACGCGCCGCCTTCGCGTCCTTGGCCTCGAAGTCGTCGTCGTCCAAGGAGTGGATCAGGTAGATGGCGACGTCCACGCCGTCGAGCACCGGCGCCAGCGTGGACGCGTCGTGCACGTCTCCGCCCACGGCTGTGCCGGGCCCGTCATAGTCATCGGGCCGGCGCGTCATCGCGCGGACCTCGTGACCCGCCTCGATCAGGACCGGCACCAACCGACTGCCGATGAATCCCGTCGCACCCGTCACCAGAACAGTCGCCATGCCGTCACCCTATGGGCGCACGGCTCGCTTCGCTCGCCGTCACAGCTGCTCGTTCCTCGCCGCTGCCGGGCTTCGCCCGGGCGCCTGCCTCGCTCCGCTCGGCCCATGGCCGCGTTCGGTGGCCCGGCAACGACGAGTTAGGAGAGTTCGCGCTTGAGGATCTTTCCGGTGCTCGTCATCGGCAGCTCGTCGACGAACTGCACCGCGCGGGGGTACTTGTAGGCGGCGAACTGGTCCTTGCCCCACGCGATGACGTCGTCCTCGGAGACGTCGTCGTGGTCCTTGTTCTTGACGATGACGGCCTTGATCTCCTCGCCGTGGGACTCGTGCGGGACACCGATGACGGCGACCAGCGAGACCGCAGGATGCTCCATGAGCACCTCTTCGAGCTCGCGCGGGTACACGTTGTACCCGCCTCGGATGATCATGTCCTTGGACCGGTCGACGATGAAGTAGTAGCCGTCGTCGTTCTTCTTGCCGAGGTCACCGGAACGGAACCAGCCCTCCTGGATGGACTCCTCGGTGGCATCGGGGCGGTTGTAGTAGCCCTTCATAACGTTGTGACCCTTGATGGCGATCTCGCCGACGGCATCGGCGTCACCGTCGACATCGCTCCAGTCGTCGTTGATCAGCTTCATCTCCACGCCGGGGATCGGCTTGCCGATCGAGCCGACGAGCGGCTCCTCACCGAAGACCGAGAAGGACGCGACCGGCGACGTCTCCGACAGGCCGTAGCCCTCGAGGATCGTGACGCCGAACTTGGCCTTGAAGTCCTTGTGGACCTCGCCGGGCAGCGCCGAGCCGCCCGCAGCGGCGACGCGCAGGTTGTCCGCGATCGCGCTGACGTCGACGTCGGGCTCGTCCAAGGTGCCGAGCAGACCCCAGTACATCGTCGGGACCCCCGCGAAGAAGGTGACGTCGTGCTTGAGCATGAGGCCGAGCGCCGCCTTGGCCTCGAACCGGGGCAGCATGACCACAGTTCCGCCGAACGCGATGGCGCCGTTCTGGATGACGGTCTGCCCGAACGAGTGGAACAGCGGCAGCACGCACAGGTACGTGTCAGGGTGATCGACGTCGGCGCCGAACAGGTCCTTGCCGGACAGCGCGTTCTCGCGCATGTTGCTGTGGCGCAGCTCGGCGCCCTTGGGCTGCCCGGTGGTGCCGGAGGTGTAGAGGATGACGGCCGTGTCGTCGTCGTCAGCGTCGACGGTCTCGAACGTGGGCGCCTGCTCGGCGATCAGGGGCGCGTAGAACTCCGGCGGCTCCATGGGCGCGGGCGCGGCCGAGTCGGCCTTGATCAAGAAGAACTCCTCACACGTGTCCGTGTTGCCGAAGCCCTCCCAGGCGGCGTCGCCGATGGGCAGGTCGGCCGATCCCTCAAACGCGAAGTAGGCCTTGGCCTCCGAGTCCAACAGGTGATAGGCCACCTCGCGCGCCTTGAGCAGCACGTTCAGCGGTACCACCGTGGCGCCGGCCTTGAGGATGCCGTAGTAGATGATCGAGAAGTACGGAACGTTCGGGCAGCTGAGCGCCACCTTGTCGCCCGCGCCGATGCCGCGCGATGCGAGCAGGTTCGCGACCTGGTTCGCAGCGCCGTTGAGCTGCGTGTAGCTCAACTCGGTGTCGCCGAACACGATCGCGGTGCGATCACCGTGCTTGGCGGTCGTGTCCTCCAGCAGTGCGGCCAGGTTTCCCACGGTGACTCCTCAGTTTTGTGACGGGGCTCTCAGCCTATCGGCCAAACGCATGGCCCGCGGGGCGGGACGAGTCGGCTGCCCCCGCACAGGAATCTAGAAGGTCTCGCCGGTCAGGAGCTCGTAGGCCCGCACGTAGCGGGCGCGGGTGCGATCGACGATCTCTGGCGGCAGCGTGGGCGGCGGTTCTCCTGCGTGGCGGTCCCAGCCGCTGACCTCCGACGTGAGCCAGTTGCGCACGATCTGCTTGTCGAACGACTCCTGCACCTGACCCTCGGCATAGGCGTCGGCAGGCCAGAACCGTGATGAGTCCGGGGTCAGCACCTCATCGCCGAGCACGATCTGGCCGGTGGACCGGAGCCGCCCGAACTCCAGCTTCGTGTCGGCCAGGATGATGCCGCGCTCCCGGGCGATCTCGTCGGCGCGGATGTAGACCTGCAGGGTCAGGGCCCGCAGCGCCTCGGCATCGTCGGCGCCGATGGTGCGCACCACGTGCTCGAAGTCGACGTTCTCGTCGTGCTCGCCCAGGTCGGCCTTGGTGGCCGGGGTGAAGATCGGCTCGGCCAGGCGGCTGGACTCCACGAGCCCGTCCGGCAGAGGCACACCACAGACCTCGCCCGTGGCGCGATAGTCGATCAGGCCCGAGCCGGTCAGGTAACCGCGGGCCACGCACTCGACCGGGAACATGTCGAGCTTCTGGACGACCAGGGCGCGGCCGCTGACGACGTCGGGCACCTCGGTGGAGACCACGTGGTTCGGCACCAGATCGGCCAGCTGGTCGAACCACCACAACGACATGCGGGTGAGGATCTCGCCCTTGTCGGGGATGCCGGGCTCCAGCACGAAGTCGTAGGCCGAGATCCGGTCCGACGCGACCATCAGCAGGTGATCGGCGCCCCATGCACCCGGGTCCGGTGCGGTGCCCCATGCACCCGGGTCCGAAGAGTAGGCGTACAGGTCGCGGACCTTGCCGGAGTGCAGATGGGTCGCACCGGGAATCGTCAGAGCCACGGAGCCCACCCTAGAGGTCGTCAGCCGAACACGATGAAGGCCACCACGGCGGCGACGGCGAACACCACGCCCAGAAGCAGCATGGTGCGGGCCACCGAGGAAGCCGCCTGATCGGCCCCGACCAGACGGGCTCGGGTGGGGTCGACGGGGTCGACCAGCACCTCGACGGACTGGCCCACCGCATACGACGGATCGAGCATGCCGCGCAGCTGGACGCGTCGGCCGTCCGGCGTCACGTACATGACGCGCTGGGGCCGGGAGGCGTCGACGACCGTGCCGCTGGTGCGCTGCCAGTGCTCGGGCAGCGTGCCGACCGATCGACGCGCGCGAGCACCCCAGGCCACGAACGCGACCGCGCCGGCCGCGAACAGCAGGGGGATCAGCTCGAGCCCCATGTCAGCGGCTCACAGGATCGAACCGGGCGTGTAGGCGGCGCCACCCGGATCGCCTGCGGCGACGGCCTCGATGGCCGCCACGACGGCCTCGATCTGGCTGCGGGCGGCACCCGTGAACTCGATCGGCTCGGCGACCAGCGCCTCGAGATCGGACTCGGTCAGGCCCAGTCTCTCGTCAGCGGCCAGGCGGGCGAACAGATCGTTCTCGGCGGCGCCCTGCTCGCGCATCTCCAGCGCCACGGCGACCGCGTGCTCCTTGACCGCCTCGTGGGCGGCCTCGCGTCCGACGCCGCGGCGCACCGCTGCCATCAGGACCTTGGTGGTGGCCAGGAAGGGCAGGTACCGGTCGAGCTCGCGCTGGATGACGGCGGGGAACGCACCGAACTCATCGAGCACGGTCAAGAAGGTCTCGAACAGGCCGTCGGCGGCGTAGAAGGCGTCGGGCAGGGCGACCCGGCGCACCACCGAGCACGACACATCGCCCTCGTTCCACTGGTCGCCGGCGAGCTCGCCGACCATCGAGGCGTAACCGCGCAGGATGACTGCGAGCCCGTTGACGCGCTCGCACGAGCGGGTGTTCATCTTGTGCGGCATGGCGCTGGAGCCGACCTGGCCGGGCTTGAATCCTTCGGTGACGATCTCGTTGCCGGCCATCAGACGCATCGTGGTGGCGAGGTTGGAGGGCGCCGCCGACAGCTGCACGAGCGCGGTGACGACGTCGTAGTCCAGCGACCGGGGATAGACCTGCCCGACGCTGGTCAGCACCGACTCGAACCCCAGGTGCGCTGCGACCCGCTGCTCGAGGTCCGCCAGCGCCGACTCGTCGCCGCCCAGGAGGTCGAGCTGGTCCTGCGCCGTGCCGACCGGGCCCTTGATGCCGCGCAGCGGGTATCGGGCGAGGAGGTCGTCGATGCGGCCGACCGAGGACATCAGCTCGTCGGCAACGGTCGCGAATCGCTTGCCCAAGGTGGTGGCCTGGGCCGCGACGTTGTGGCTGCGGCCCGCCATGACCAGCTCGGCGTGCTCGACCGAGAGCCGACCGAGCCGGGCAAGGGCCGCGACGGCGCGGGACCGCACGAGCTCCAGCGAGGCGCGCACCTGCAGCTGCTCGACGTTCTCGGTGAGGTCGCGCGACGTCATGCCCTTGTGGATGTGCTCGGAGCCGGCCAGCGCGGCGAACTCCTCGATCCGAGCCTTGACGTCGTGCCGAGTGACCTTCTCGCGCTCGGCGATGGACGCGAGGTCGACCTGGTCGAGGACGGCCTCGTGCGCCTCGATGACGCCGTCGGGGGTGTCGACACCCAGATCGCGCTGAGCCTTCATCACCGCGATCCAGAGCTGGCGTTCGAGCACGATCTTGTGCTCGGGCGACCAGATCAGCACCAGGTCGGCGGAGGCGTAACGAGAGGCCAGGATGTTGGGGGTGCTCACGGGGCCGATTCTTTCACCTGCCGGGCCGAGACGACCCCGCCGGGACGGGGTCACGGCCGACGCCGACTCGCGCCCACCAGGTCGAGGACGCCCAGGATGCCCAGGACGACACCCAGCGGCTGCCCACGAAACCACCCGAGCTCGGTGTCCCGGAAGAACACCAGCAGACTGGCAGCGGCGGCGAGCAGCAGGACACCGGCAATGAGGTCGAAGGTACGCATGGGTCGACGATGCCCGCGGCGATCGGCGCTGGCATCGGTCGAAGGTCGGTCGCGCAGTGGGCCGAAGGTCGGCCCCACCGTCACGCGCCCGAGCCGGCGGCTGCCCGCGCGATGTCGGTGCGGTGCTGCGCTCCGTCGTAGGAGATCTCGGCGATCCCGGAGTACGCGCGCTCACGCGCCTGCGTCAGATCCGTCCCTGTGGCGGTCACCGCCAGGACTCGCCCACCGGCAGTGACGACCTGACCGTCGACCTCGGCCGTGCCGGCGTGGATGACGTCGACACCGTCGATCGCGTTGGCGGCGTCGATACCGGTGATGACGTCGCCGGAGCTGGAGGTCGCGGGGTAGCCGGCCGAGCTCATCACGACGGTCACCGACGACTCGGCTGCCCACTGCGGCAGGCCGACATCGCCGAGCGAGCCCGTGGCAGCACCGTGCAGCAGCGCGGACAACGGCGTGCGCAGCAACGCCAGGATCGACTGCGTCTCGGGGTCTCCGAAGCGCGCATTGAACTCGATCACCCGCACGCCTCGACCGGTCAGTGCCAGCCCCGCATACAACAGGCCGGAGAAGGGGGTTCCTCGGCGCGCCATCTCCTGGACCGTGGGCACGAGCACGCGGCGGCACACCTCCGCGACCAGATCGTCCGGCGCCCACGGCAGTGGCGTGTACGCACCCATGCCGCCGGTGTTGGGGCCCTCGTCGTCGTCGAGGGCGCGCTTGAAGTCCTGCGCAGGCTGCAGCGGGAGCACCGTCTCGCCGTCAGTGATCGCGAACAGCGAGACCTCGGGGCCGTCGAGGAACTCCTCGATCACGACGGTGCCGCACTGGGCCGCATGGTCGATCGCCTCCTGCCGGTCATCGGTGACGACGACGCCCTTGCCCGCTGCCAGGGCGTCGTCCTTGACCACGTACGGGGCGCCGAACGTGTCGAGCGCCTCGACGACCTGCTCGGCGGTCTCGCACACGCGCGCCATGGCAGTCGGAACCTCGGCCGCAGCCATCACCTGCTTGGCGAACGCCTTGGAGCCCTCGAGCTGCGCGGCCGCGGCTGTCGGCCCGAAGCAGGCGATGCCGACCTCACGCACGGCGTCGGCGACTCCGGCGACCAGCGGCGCCTCGGGCCCCACGACGACCAGGTCGACACCAAGCTCGGTGGCCAGGGCCGCGACCGCGGTCCCGTCCATAGGGTCGACCTCGTGCACGGGCGCGAACGCTGCGATCCCCGGGTTGCCGGGGGCCGCATGAACTTCCGTGACCTGGGCGTCACGCGACAGGGCGAGGGCGAGGGCGTGCTCGCGGCCGCCGGTTCCGATCACAAGGGTCTTCACGACGACCGAGCCTATCGGCGTGTAGGGGCCGGGGGCACCCGCACCAACTTTTGTTGCAGAATGCAGGTGTCCGAGCCCGTCATAGCTGCGGTTCGCTCCAAAAGTTGGCGCCGGGGCACCGCCTGAATCAGAGCAGGTCGTGCCGCACGATGGTCTGCTCGCGGTCGGGTCCCACGCCGATCGTCGAGATGCGGGCTCCGGACATCTTCTCCAGGGTCAGCACGTAGTCCTGGGCGGTCTGCGGCAGGTCCTCGAAGGTGCGGCACGTCGACAGGTCCTCGTGCCAGCCGTCGAAGTACTCGTAGATCGGCTTGGCGTGGTGGAAGCCGGTCTGCGTCATCGGCATCTCGTCGATGCGCTCACCGTCGACGTCGTAGGCCACACAGACCGGGATGCGGTCCCAGCCGGTCAGCACGTCGAGCTTGGTCAGCACGAAGTCGGTGACGCCGTTGATGCGGGCCGCGTAGCGGGCGATCGGAGCGTCGTACCAGCCACATCGGCGAGGACGGCCGGTCGTGGTGCCGAACTCGGCACCGTTGGTGCGCAGCCGGGCGCCGTCGCCGTCGTCATCGAACAGCTCGGTGGGGAACGGGCCCTCACCGACGCGGGTGGCGTAGGCCTTGACGATGCCGATGACGCGAGTGATCTCGCTCGGAGCAATGCCCGATCCGGTGCACGCACCGCCCGTGGTCGCCGACGACGACGTCACGAACGGGTAGGTGCCGTGGTCGACGTCGAGCAGCGTGGCCTGCCCGGCCTCGAGCAGCACCGTCTTGTCGGCGGCGAGCGCCTCGTGCAGCAGCAGCGGGGTGTCGGCCACCATCGGGCGCAGCCGGTCGACGTAGGTGAGCAGCTCATCGACGATCTCATCGACCTCGACGGCCCGACGGTTGTAGATCTTGGTGAGGATCTGGTTCTTGAGCTCGAGCGCACCCTCGACCTTCTGGCGCAGGATCTTCTCGTCGAACAGGTCCTGGATGCGGATGCCGAGACGATTCATCTTGTCCGCGTAGGTGGGGCCGATGCCGCGTCCGGTGGTGCCGATCTTGCGGCTCCCCAGGAAGCGTTCGGCAACCTTGTCGACCGTGCGGTTGTAGTCGGCGATGACGTGGGCGTTGGCGCTGACCACGAGCTTGGACGTGTCGATGCCGCGCGCCTCGAGTCCGTCGATCTCCTCGAACAGGACCTTCAGGTCCACGACCACGCCATTGCCGATGACCGGGACGCAGCCGGGGCTGAGGATGCCGCTGGGCAGCAGGTGCAGCGCGTACTTCTGATCACCGATCACCACCGTGTGGCCGGCGTTGTTGCCGCCGTTGAACTTCACGACGTAGTCGACGCGGCTGCCCAGGATGTCTGTGGCCTTGCCCTTGCCCTCGTCGCCCCACTGGGCGCCGACGATCACGACTGCGGGCATGGAAATGCACCACCCTCACATGCGACAAGCCCCGTATTCGCGGGGCTCTGACCTCTGCAGTCTAACCGAGACGGGCCGTCCCACGTTGCACCGACCAGCACCTGTCAGGCTTGACGGGCGCGGTATGCGGCGACTGCGGCCCGATTGCCGCACGCGGTGCTGCAGAAGATCCGCGAGCGGTTGCGTGACAGGTCCAGCACCACGCCGTCGCACGTGTCGTCGGCGCACACGCCGAGCCGCGACATCTCGTCGGCCCGGATCACGTCGACCATCGCCATGGCGCTCTCGACGGCGATGCGCACCGCGAAGCGCTGATCATCCTGGACGGCGTGCAGGTGCCAGTCCGTGTCGCCGTGCCTCGCCAGCTGCGGGAGCGCCGCATTCTCGCGCAGCATGGCGTTCACCAGGTCGACCGCGTCGTCGCGACTCGCCAGGAGCAGCTGGCGAAAGGCCGGGCGCATCGCCCGCACCTCTTCCAGCTCAGCACGCGTGCCGCGCAGCACGCCGGTGTAGCCATGGTCGGCGTAGAAGGCGGCGAGCTGCTCGGGGGTCTCGAGGGTGTCGGGCTCGAGGGCGGAGTTGGCCAGCCAGACCAGCGATCCGAGCGCCCCCTCGACGTCATGCGCGAAAGCCATGTTGACACATTACACCGTCGCCACTAACGTCACATGTCATGGAGCCTATGACTCATGACGTTCGGTCCTCCGAGATCGCCGCGTCCCGCACGGCCGCCGGCCTCACCCTCGCCGTGCTGTCAGCGCTCTCCTTCAGCCTGTCCGGTCCCCTGGCCAAGGGTCTGATCGAGGCCGGATGGACCGCCGGCTCCGCCGTGACGGCACGCGTACTCATCGCCGCGGCCGTCCTCGCGATTCCAGCGCTGGTGGCTTTGCGGGGCCGGTGGGCGCTGTTGCGCAGCAACCTCGGACTCGTGCTCGCCTACGGCACCATCGCCGTCGCGGGCTGCCAGCTCGCCTACTTCAACGCCGTCGACCGCATGCAGGTCGGCGTCGCCCTGCTGATCGAGTTCACCTCGCCGGTCGCCGTGCTGGCGTGGATGTGGTTCCGGCACCACCAGCGACCCAGCCGGCTCACGGTTGTCGGTGCGTTGCTGGCCGCGGCCGGCCTGGTGCTCGTGCTGGACCTGCTGTCAGGAGCCGATGTCGACCCGCTGGGCATCGTCTGGGCCCTGGGAGCCATGGCAGGAGCGGCGTTCTACTGGATCATCTCCGGCGACGAGGACAACGGACTACCCGGCATCGTGCTGGCCGCCGGCGGCGTGATCGTCGGCGGAGTCGTGCTGCTGCTCGCCGGTGTCATCGGCATCATCCCGCTCGCCGCCAGCCGGTCGGACGTGGTCCTGGCCGGCACGTCGCTGCCGTGGTGGGCCGCCCTCGCCGCGCTGGGCATCGTCACCGCGGCACTCGCCTACGTGCTGGGCATCGCGGCCACCCGGCGCCTCGGGTCCCGACTCGCCTCGTTCGTCGGGCTGTCCGAGGCTGTTGCGGGTGTGGTGTTCGCCTGGCTGCTGCTGGGCGAGACCCCTCGGTCTGTCCAGCTGGTCGGCGGTGCGTTCATCCTCGCCGGCGTCGTCGCCGTACGTCTGGGTGAGCCGAAGGTCGCCGGGGCGCCTCCCGCTGGTGTCGCACCGTAGGCTGACCCTCCCATGACACGACTTCTCGCGATTGCCAACTCCGGTGCCGGATCCTCCGACGACCAAGTCACCGACCAGGTGATCAGGGCCCTCGAGAAGAGTTACGACGTCGAGCTGGTGAGCACGGGCGGCCTCGACGACCTGAAGGAGGCGTTGGCAGCTCGGCCCGATCTCGACGGGGTGGTCGTGCTGGGCGGCGACGGCAGCCTGCACGCGGTGGTCGCCGCGCTGCACGCAGTCGACCGACTCGGCGACGTGACGATCGGCCTCGTGCCCCTGGGCACGGGCAACGACTTCGCCGCGACGCTCGGCCTGCACCCCGATGCCGTGTCTGCGGCCGAGGTCATCGTCGAGGGCACGACCCGCCAGATCGATCTCATCATCGATGGCACGGGCAATGTCGTCATCAACGCGGCCCACATCGGCATCGGCGCCGAGGCTGCCGCCGCGGCACGGCCCTGGAAGAAGTCGCTCGGACCGGCGGGTTACGCGGTGGGTGCTGCCATCACCGGCCTCAAGGGGCTGACGACACCCGGCGCCCGGCTCAAGATCAGCGTCGATGGCAGGACGCTCTCCCGGAGGTCCCCCGTCATCCAGGTGGCGGTCGGCAACGGCCAGTTCGTCGGGGGCGGAGCGCCGCTGTTGCCGCAGGCCGACCCGTCTGACGGGGAGCTCGACATCTCGGTGTCCTACACCGAGTCGGCCCGACGACGCATCGCCTACGCATTCAGCGTGCGACGCGGCGACCACCACCAGCGCGACGACGTCGTCTACCTGCGCGGCAGCCACGTCACCGTCGACGGAGACGCCCTCCGCTGCACCAGCGACGGCGAGCTGGCGGAGGCCTCCCAGCACTATGAGTGGCGGATCGTTCCCGCCGCCCTGACCATGTACGTCCCCTGACCTCCGGCCCGACGAGCTACTTCACCAGTACGGCGTAGGCCTCCGGGCTCGACTCGTGCAGGAACTCGCGGCACCGGTGGGTCTCGGCGTCGTCGCCCAGACGTGCCGAGGCCTCGGCGAGCGCAGCGAGCGCGCGAAGAAACGGCTGATTCGGCTCGTGTGACCACGGCACGGGGCCGTGGCCCTTCCAGCCACTGCGACGCAGCATGTCCAGGCACCGGTGGTATCCGGTGCGGGCGAAGGCGTACCCCTCCAGGTCGATCCCGTCGTCGAGGGCCGTCTCGGCCAACGTGATCCATGCCGACACCGAATCGGGGTGCAGCGAGGCCACGTTCTTGGGATCGCTCCCCTCGGCCAGCATCGCCGCGCCGGGGTCCTCGGGCAGGAAGGTCTCGGGCGGTTCGCCCAGCAGGTTCGTCATGCCCCCATCCTGACACCCGTCACATGATTCCCAGGAGAACCCCGAAAGCTGGCGCCTGACCCTCGTTGCAACAGGGGTGATGTGTCACCTTCCGGGTACCGGGTCGCCGTCCACAGCGAGGTGGCCGTGGGTCGACTGTCCACAGTCCTTCAGGTGTCGTCGGTCGAAGGCCCCGCATCGATCAACGATGAGGTCGTGAACGATCAACTGATCCACCGCGCCGAGGCCCGAGGGTTCATCTCGCGCCGTGAGATCCTCGACTCTGGGTACGACGACCGCGACATCCGAGAAGCCAAGGCGATCGGTCTGCTGACCAGGATCGGCGCAGGGCTCTACGCACTCTGCGCTACCTACGACTCGCTCTCCGCCGAGAAGAAGCTCGTGGCCAAGAGTCGCGCCGTGTTCCATCGACATCGCGGGGCCGTCGTGCTCACCCACCAGTCGGCGGCGGCCATCCACGGCATGGCGCTGTGGAATGCGTCGCTCGAGGAAGTGCACGTCACGCGCAAGGACTCCGGCCGCGGACGGCATGAAGCAGGTGTTCAGCACCACGTGGGCACCATCGCCGACGCCGACGTGGTCGAGGTGAACGGGGTCCTGGTCTCCTCGCCCGATCGTTGCGTGTGGGAGCTGGTATGCGGCCTGACCACCGAAGCCGGACTGGTCACGGCGGATTCCGCGCTGCACCAACGGCTGGTCACTCCCGACTCGCTGCTCGAGACCTCAGGCCCGTTCCACACCTGGCGCGGATCACGGTCGGGACGACTCGTCCTCAGCCTGGCCGACGCTCGCGCTGAGTCGCCGGGCGAATCGCGAAGCCGATACCTGTTCTGGCGTCATGCCCTACCCCAACCGGACCTTCAGTTCACGGTGCTCGACGAGCGCGGACTCCTCGTGGCGCGTACCGACTTCGCCTGGGAGCTCTACCGGCATCTTGCCGAGTTCGATGGTCGCATCAAGTTCGACGGCACGTTCACTCCCGAAGGATTTCAGACGGTCTTTGACGAGAAGCGACGCGAAGACCGAGCGCGCGCGCAGGGGTGGGGTCTGTCGCGCGTCATCTGGAAGGACCTGCGCCAGGACAACGCCCACACAACGGCGACGCGGATCCGTCACGCACTCGAGCAGTCTCGTTCGCTGTACGGCCGCACGATCATCGCGTGACAGAAAGCTGGCACATCACCCCTGTTGCAACGAGGGTGATGTGCCAACTTTCGGGGTTCTCCTGGGAATCAGGAGACCAGAGTGATCAGAGGCGGGTGCCGGCGGAGCGGAGGGCGGCGCAGGCCTCGGCGACGCGGGTGGACATGCCGGCCTCGGCGGCCTTGCCCCAGGCGCGGGGGTCGTACTGCTTCTTGTTGCCGACCTCGCCGTCGACCTTGAGCACGCCGTCGAAGTTGCGCAGCATCCACTCCGCGACGGGGCGGGTGAAGGCGTACTGGGTGTCGGTGTCGACGTTCATCTTGACGACGCCGTAGTCGACCGCGGCCGAGATCTCATCAGGCAGCGAGCCCGATCCACCGTGGAAGACCAGGTCGAACGGTGCGGCCTTGCCGTACGTGTCGGCCACGACCTGCTGGGCCTTCTGCAGGACCTCGGGGCGCAGCTTGACGTTGCCCGGCTTGTAGACGCCGTGCACGTTGCCGAAGGTGAGCGCGGTCAGGTAGCGACCGTGGTCGCCGGTGCCCAGCGCCTCGGCGGTGGCCAGGGCGTCCTCGGGCGTGGAGTACAGCTGGTCGCCGCCGCCGCCCTCGACGCCGTCCTCCTCGCCACCGACGACACCGATCTCCACCTCGAGGATGATGTTCGCCGCCGCGCACCGGGCCAGCAGCTCCTGGGCGATCTCCAGGTTCTCCTCCAGCGGCACGGCCGAGCCGTCCCACATGTGTGACTGGAAGTACGGGAGCCCCCCGGCCTTGACCCGCTCCTCGGACGCTGCCAGCAGCGGACGCACGAACCCGTCGAGCTTGTCCTTGGGGCAGTGGTCGGTGTGCAGGGCCACGTTGACCGGGTACTGCTTGGCCACCTCGGCGGCGAAGGAGGCGAAGCCCAGGGCGCCCGACACCATGTTCTTGACCGTCGGGCCGGAGAAGTACTCCGCGCCGCCGGTCGAGACCTGGATGATGCCGTCGCTCTCCGCCTCGGCGAATCCTGCCAGGGCCGCATTGAGCGCCTGCGAATTGGCGACGTTGATGGCCGGGTAGGCGAACGACTCGCTCTTGGCCTTGTCCAGCATCGCGGCGTAGACCTCGGGTGTGGCGACGGGCATGCGAGCTCCAGATTTCGTGGGGGATCGTGTCCGGCCAGTATTCCAGCCGCCCACCCCGGCGACGAACTACCCCGCCATCGCCTTGACCACGGCGCGTGCCGCGACCTGCACCGGGCTCCACGTCGACCCGAAGGGCGGCGCGTAGGCGAGGTCGAGCATGACGACGTCGTCGATGGTGAGTCCGCTGGCCAGCGCCGTGCCGATGACATCGATGCGCAGGGCCGCGTCCTCGGCCCCGACGATCTGCGCCCCGAGCAGCCGGCGCGTGGTGCGGTCACCGACCATCAGCACCGTCATCTCGGCCGAGCCGGGCATGTAGCCGGCGATGTTGGTGGTGACCACCGAGGCGACCACGGGGTCGAATCCGGCGTCCCTGGCCTGCTGCTCGCCCAGTCCCGTGCGCGAGATCTCCAACGAGCAGAACTTGGTGATCGCGGTCTGCACGACGCCGGGAAAGGTCAACGAGGGAGCGCCGTCGAGAATGTCTGCCGCGATGGCGTCGGCGGCGACCATGCCCTGCTTGTTGGCGTGGGTGCCGAGTGCCAGGTGGACGTGATCGCCGGTGACACGGTCGATCGAGGCCACGCAGTCGCCCGCCGCCCAGATGTCGTCGCGACCGACCACCTGCTGGTGCTGATCGACCATCAGCGCCCCCTTGGGCCCCCGCGTCAGACCAGCGTCTGCGGCCAACGAGGTGCGGGCCGAGACGCCCAGGCCGAGAATGACCAGGTCGGCCGGGATCGACTCGCCGTCGACCTCGACGGCCGTGACCCGGCCATCGTCGTCGAGGGTGAAGCCGGTGACCGCCGTGCTCTCGCGCAGGTGGATGCCGCGGGCGCGCATCGCATCGGCGATCAGCTCGCCCATCTGCGGTTCCACGATCGGCAGGGGAGTCGGCGCCTGCTCCACGACCGTCGTGTCGAACCCGCGCGAGACGCACGCCTCGGCCATCTCCAGGCCGATGTAGCCACTGCCGACCACCACGACGTGCTCGGGGCGACGGTCCATGGCGTCGATCACGGCCTGACCGTCGTCGAGGGACTGCACACCGAGGATGCCGTCACCGTCGATGCCCGGCAGGTCCGGCCGCAATGGCTCGGCGCCGGTGGCGATGACGAGCCGGTCATAGGTGAGAGGATCGCCCTTCGCGAGGGCAAGGCTCTTGGCCTCG
Organism: Aeromicrobium sp. CF3.5; assembly: GCF_051262695.1. Lineage (NCBI taxonomy): Bacteria > Bacillati > Actinomycetota > Actinomycetes > Propionibacteriales > Nocardioidaceae > Aeromicrobium > Aeromicrobium sp. CF3.5. The sequence continues at coordinate 255,087 of NZ_JBIMEZ010000005.1, read as the reverse complement.
ACATCGATGGCCGTGACCTCGACACCGGTGCGCAGATCGATGCCGTTCTCGCGGTGCTCCTCGGGGGTGCGCGCGACCAGGTCGTCAGCAGAATCGACGTCGCCAGCGATCCAGTAGGGGATGCCGCACGCGGAGTACGACGTGCGGTCGGTGCGTTCCAGCACGATCACCTCGTGCTCGTCGGGCAACGTGCGCCGCAGATTCGAGGCGACGGTCGCACCTGCTGCGTCGCCCCCGATCACCACCACTCGAGACATGCCTTCGACCCTACGGGCCGATGAGGAGACGCGCAGGCAGGATCAGGGCGAGGTGCTGTCGGCGATCGAGCCGCCGACGAAGACGGCACCTGCCACCAGCAGGCAGCCGAGCACCGGCCAGATCACCATCACCGAAACCCTCGAGACTGCGCGCGCGATGCCGACGCCCGACAACACGAACGCACCGATGATGGCGAGATAGACCAGACCCGAACCCAAGGAGATCCTGGCGGTGCTGCACTCGCCGGGGCCGCACGTGTCGGTGGCCATCACGAAGAAGCCGGTCAGGATGAAGGCCGCCACCGACTCCAGGACGAGGATGATCAACGCGAACGTCGTGGCGACGACATCGAGCACCCGACCGGCCGACATCAGCGCTCGGGCGAGGAGGGGACACCGTGGTCCCGGATCCACGCGTGCATCGCGATGGCGGCTGCGGCCCCTGCGTTGATCGAACGCGTCGATCCGAACTGGGCGATCGACAGCAGCGAGGTGCTCGCGGCACGGGCCTCGTCGCTGAGCCCGGGGCCCTCCTGGCCAAACAGCAGCACACAGCTCACCGGAAGGGGCGTCGTCTCCAGGGGCGTCGAGCCGGCCGTGTTGTCGATGCCGATGATCGGCACCGTCTCGCTGTCAGCCCACGCGTGCAGCGCAGCGACATCGGCGTGGTGACGCACGTGCTGGTAGCGATCGGTGACCATGGCGCCACGACGATTCCAGCGCCGCTTGCCCACGATGTGCACCTCAGCGGCGAGGAACGCGTTGGCGGTGCGCACGATCGACCCGATGTTGAAGTCGTGCTGCCAGTTCTCGATGGCGACGTGGAACGGATGGCGGCGTTCGTCGAGGTCCGCAACGATCGCCGCCAGGCTCCAGTAACGGTACCGGTCGGCGACGTTGCGGGTGTCGCCGTCGCGCAGGAGGTCGGGGTCCCAGTGGGTTCCGTCGGGCCAGGGGCCGCTCCACGGACCGACGCCGATGGCTGGTTCGGTCCCCGACGGCTCGGGCGCCGGGGGCTCGGTCACGGCGGGCCCATCAGGAGGACGCGACACCGAACTCGGCGCGGTAGGCGCGAACTGCGTCGAGGTGCTCGGCGTGGTCGCCCGTGCGCTCCAGGTACTCGACGATCTCGTCGAGGCTGACGATCGAGGTGACCGTGGTGCCGAGGTCGCGCTCGACCTGGCCGATCGCCGACAGGTCCCCGGTACCGCGCTCCTGCCGGTCCACGGCCACCACGATGCCGGCGATCGAGGCGCCCTCGGCGGCGATCACCGTCTCGACCTCACGGATGGCCGTGCCCGCCGTGATGACGTCGTCGACGACCAGGGCCCGCCCGACCAGCGGCGCACCGACGATCAGGCCGCCCTCACCGTGGTCCTTGGGCTCCTTGCGGTTGAAGCACCAGGGGACGTCGCGACCGTGGTGGTCGGTCAGGGCGACGGCCGTGGCGGCGGCGATCGGGATGCCCTTGTAGGCCGGCCCGAGCAGCACGTCGAACTCGACGCCGCTGTCGACGATCGCCGACGCGTAGTGCCGGCCGAGGGCGGCGAGACGCTCACCGGTGTTGAACAGACCTGCATTGAAGAAGTACGGCGACGTGCGGCCCGACTTGAGCGTGAACTCCCCGAACCGCAGCACCCCGTGCCGCAGGGCCAGCTCGATGAACTCCCCCGACGTGGCCGACGAGCTCATGCCGCGTCGGCGGAGACAGCCCGGTCCGCCGGCGGAGCCGTGGCCTCCTTGTCGACCGTGTCGACGAGATCGCCGACCACGATGTTGCGGTCGTCGGTGTGGAACAGCTCCGAGCAGGTCAGCATCGTCAGCTGCGAGGACGTGGGCGCCTCGCCCTTGGAGTCGGGGTCCGGGACGTTCCACAGCGGCCAGCTGGTGGTGAAGTCGACGGTGATCTCGTCGCCGTCGTGCTTCAGCTCGTAGGTGTAGATCTTGGTGCGCGTCTCGACCTCGACCATGTCGCCGGCGCGTAGGTTGAGGAAGTCGCGGAACGGCTCGCCGTGGGTGACGCGGTGCCCCGCGATGGCGAAGTTTCCCTTCTCGCCGGGCAGGGAGCCGTCGGGGTACATGCCCACGCCCTCGGCGAGGGTGGCGTCGTCGAAGCCCTCGACGATCGGGATCTCGAAGTCCTCACCGAAGCGGTCGACCCGCAGCAGCGCGACGGCGTCGCCCTCGATGCCGTTGCTCCACTGCGCCTGGGTGGTCTCGGTGATCTCGGTGGCCTTCTGCTTGGACACGATGTTGGTGCCGAAGTACTGCCACCCGAACCAGCCGACCATGCTCAGCCCACCCACGATCAGCAGCACACCGATCAGCGTGACGATGCGGCTGCCCGCACCACGCCGACGACGTGGGGGCCGCGAGGCGCGCCGGGACGGAGAGGCCGTGGTCGTCATGGACTCAGTGTTTCACCGAACACCGAATCAGACCGGCCCGGTCTCGAACCTCGCCGATAAAAATCTGATTTCGCTCCCCCGGCAGCGCGAGAGGGCCTAGACTAGAGGGGTCGCCCCACCGTTTCACCCCCCGAGAACGGTGGGGTGACTTATGTCCCCACCGCTGCGCGCGGCCACGCTCCACGCAGGTACTGCGGCGCGTAGCCGGCATCGTCGCGCTCCACGCCCAGCGTCGCCGCAGCTCGCAGCGGCCAACCTGGATCACGGAGTGCCGCGCGCCCCAGCAGGACGACATCGGCCGATCCGTCGGCCAGCACCTGCGCGGCCTGCTCGGGCTCGGTGATGAGACCGACCGCCCCGGTCGGCAGGCCACTGACCTGACGCACCTCGGCAGCGAAGGGCACCTGGAAGCCCGGACCGACGGCGATCTGCTGCTCGGCGATCGCGCCGGCCGAGGAGACGTCGACGAGATCGACGCCGTGACCGGCGAGCAGCTGGCTGATCCGGGCGGTCTGCTCGACGTCCCAGCCCTGCAGGCCGTCGGGCGCCCAGTCGGTGGCCGACAGCCGCACCAGCAGAGGCTTGTCCGCAGGCCAGACGGCCCGCACGGCGTCGACGATCTCGACGAGCACACGGGTGCGATTCTCGAAGGAGCCGCCGTACTCGTCGGTGCGCTCGTTGATGAGCGGGGAGAGGAACTGGTGCACGAGGTACCCGTGGGCGGCGTGGATCTCGACGGTGTCGAAGCCGGCCTCGTCCGCGCGGCGCGCTGCAGCCGCAAACGCACCAGGCAGGGCGCGCACCTCCTCGAGGCTCAGCGCACGCGGTGCGTCATTGCCCGGGTAGGCGGTCGCGGTGGGAGCCACGGTCTGCCAGCCGTCGGCTGCATCGGGCACGCTGCCCTCGCCAGCCGGGAACAGACCGTAGGTGGAGGCCTTGCGGCCCGCGTGCGCCAGCTGCACGCCGATGGGGGTGCCGCGCTCGTGCACGAACTCGACGATCTTGCGCCACGCCTCGGCCTGCTCGTCGTTCCACAGCCCGGTGTCCTCGGGACTGATCCGGCCCTCGGGGACGACGGCGGTGGCCTCGGTCAGGACGAGGCCGAAGCCGCCGATCGCGTGCGAGCCGAGGTGGACCAGGTGCCAGTCGGTCGGCACCCCGTCGCGCGCCGTGACGCTGTACTGACACATCGGCGCCAGCCAGATCCGATTGGCGGTGGTCATGCCGCGAAGGGTCAGGGGCTCGAACAACAGGCTCATGCTGGGTGCAACCGCACACCGGCGCAATCGCTTCCCCGGCTTCACCAGATCAGCGCGGCACGGACGTAGGCTCGGACCATCATGCGATCACCTGCGGCACGCCTAGACGGACTCGGCACGACGGTCTTCGCGGAGATGACCGCACTCGCTCTGAAGACCGGCTCGGTCAACCTCGGGCAGGGTTTTCCGGATACCGACGGTCCCGACAGCGTGATCGACCGCGCTGTGGAGGCCCTGCGGTCGGGGCGCAACCAGTACGCCCCAGGCGCCGGCGTTCCCGAGCTGCGGGTCGCAATCGCCGATCATCAGCGGCGCCTCTACGGCATCGAGCTCGACCCGGACACCGAGGTGGCAGCCAGCACCGGCGCGACCGAGGCGATCGCCGCCGCACTGCTCGGTCTGATCAATCCTGGCGACGAGGTCGTGGTGCTCGAGCCGTACTACGACTCCTACGTCGCAATGCTGCAGATGGCCGGCGCGGTCCGACGACCCGTCACGTTGCGGGCTCCGGACTTCCGCCTGCCGATCGACCAGCTGCGCACGGCGGTCACCGAACGCACCACCGCGATCCTGCTGAACTCGCCGCACAATCCGACCGGCGCGGTGCTGACCCGCGACGAGCTGGCTGCCGTGACCGACCTGGCGATCGAGCACGACCTGATCGTGATCAGCGACGAGGTCTACGAGCACCTCACGTTCGGCGTCGAGCACATTCCCATCTCGACCCTGCCCGGCATGGCCGAGCGCACCCTGACGATCAGCTCAGGGGGCAAGAGCTTCTCGTTCACCGGCTGGAAGGTCGGCTGGGCGAGCGGACCGGCCGGTCTGGTGCGCGCCATGACGGGCGCCAAGCAGTTCCTCACCTTCACGTCGGGATCGCCCCTGCAACCCGCGATCGCGGCCGCCCTGGACGACGCCGAGGCCATCACGGGCGATCTCCGCCGCACCCTGCAGGCCAGACGCGACCAGCTGTGCGCCGGACTGGCCGACATCGGATTCGACGTGTTCGTGCCCGATGGCACCTACTTCGCGACCACCGACATCCGCTCCTTGGGCTTCGAGGACGGCCTGGAATTCTGCCTGTCCCTGCCCGAGCGCTGCGGCGTGGTGGCGGTCCCCCACCAGGTGTTCTACGACGACAAGGAGGCCGGGCGGCCGCTGGTGCGCTGGGCGTTCTGCAAGACCGAATCGGTCATCGACGAGGCCCTCCAGCGGCTTCAGGCCCTGCGACCGTAGCCGGCAGCGATCACTCGACCAGCCCCCGCGGAACAGGCTCTGCGGCTGCTAGTGCAAGGGATCGATTGACGTGTCGAACTCTTGGGGCTTTTTATGCAGGTACAGGTCGCCGTCGGCCCGGGCAATGAGACTTTCCTCGGTGTCAGATGGTTGGGCCTCGACGAGGCCGTACGTCCAGGGGACACTCGAATCGACTTGGAGGCGGTCGAGCAGGTCCTTGGCCCGTGTCAGAGTGGTGTTCGGGAGAAGTAGCACGAACTCGTCGCCGCCCGTGCGAGCGATCGAGTCACGGCGACGTGTGGCGTGCTCGAGGTGTGCCACCATGACGATCAACATCTGGTCGCCGGCGGCGTGCCCGAACCGATCGTTGATTGCCTTGAACCCGTCGAGGTCAATGGCCACGACCGCCAGGGGTGCGCGCGTGCGGGCCGTGTCGGCGAGCTCGTGACTGAGCCGTGAGGCAAGCCCGTTGCGGTTCAGCGCGCCGGTGAGTGGGTCGGTCTCAATCTGCCGGTCCAGCTTCGCGCGCAGGTACAGGGCGGCTTCGAGACAGAAGGTCGACGCAAGTACCAGGTTCGCCCAGGTCGCGAACAGGCTCCCGATGCCGCCGATCCAGACAGCCGATCCAGACAGCAGGAACATCGCGGCGACGCTGGTTCGAGCGGTTCGATGGTCGAAGAACCACCCCAGGTAGCAGCTCATCATGGGGTAGAGCACGAGGTTGTTCACCGCCATGGTGACGTCGGCGGCCTGCGCGGTCTGCAGGGCTGTGACCCCGATGAACAGCCAGCACGCGGCGAGCGCCGCCCACGGTGGGAACCGTTCGCCGAGCGCGGCCGGCAGGCCCGCCGCCGTCACGGCCAGGGCAATGATCAAGATGGTCCACCGAGTAGAGACGTTGACCGATCCTGTGAGGAGGTCGAGGACCCCTGTGGCCGCGACCACCGCAGCAGCCAGTGAAGTCACCAAGGCAAACGACGCCGACCTGACGGTCTTGCTCGTGCGAGGTCCGTGCACCGTTACCTCCAATCTCGCGGTGCTTACCATGTCACGTTTCTGACCACCCTGCAGGGCCTTTTCGGCGGCGTGCTGCCAGGACTGCCCACCCGCTGCCCGGACCCGCCGCGTGTCGTTCGTCGTGGTCGTCACGTGCACCCCGCATCCCTCACGGACACCGTCCGAAACCATGGGTGGAGCATTCCTCCGTCATGACTGGGCGTGTCCAGACCGGATGTTCGCGGCGTAGGGTGGGCGGCGCGCGGGAGCCCGGGGACGATCGGGGCTGAGAGGGCACATACGCCGACCGCTGAACCTGATCTGGATCATGCCAGCGAAGGGAGCGATGATGGTGCTGTCCGGCACCGATGTACTCGTGATCGGCCACGGCGTGGTCGGCGCCATCGCCGCGTGGCGGGCGCGGGTCGCAGGCCTCGCGGTGACCTGCCTGGACCCGCATCCGGGTGCGGGTGCCTCCTACGCCGCGGCGGGGATGCTGGCGCCTGTCACCGAAGCCGACTTCGGCGAGCACGACCTCGTGCGGCTCAACGTGGCGTCGGCAGCCCGGTGGCCGGCATTCGCGGCCGAGGTCGAGCACGCCTCCGGCATGGACATCGGCTTCTGCACGAGCGGGATCCTCTCCGTCGCCTATGACGTGGGCGATGCCCAACAGCTGGACCGGCTGTGTCAGGTCCAGCGACGCTGGGGACTCGAGGTCGAAGAGCTGGCCGTCGCCGGGGCACGCGACCGCGAGCCTTTGCTCGGACCCCGGATCGCAGGCGCCTACTGGGTCCCGGGCGACCACCAGGTCGACCCGCGTGCCCTCCACCGGGCGCTGCGCGAGAACCTTGCCCGGCTCGGCGTCACGACGTTCTCGGTCGCTGCGGCTCGGCTTCTCACGGACTCCGCCGGCGCGGTGGTCGGCGCTGTCGACACTGAGGGAGTCACCCATCTGGCGGACCGCGTCGTGGTCGCCGCAGGACATGCAACTCGCGCACTGGTTGCCCCGCTGGAAGGGGTCGAGGCTCCCACACGTGCGGTCAAGGGACAGATCGTCCGCCTCGACGGTCGCGACGCAGGGTGGATCGGTGAAGCCCGCATCGTGCGTGGGCTCGTGCAGCAACGTCCCGTCTACGTCGTGTGGCGGCCCAGCGGCGAGATCATCATCGGGGCCACCTCCGAAGAGCTTCCCGACGACCGGCAGTCCACCGTCGGTGGCGTCTTCGGACTGCTGCGCGACGCGCGCGCCATCATTCCGGGCCTCGACGAGCTACCCATCGCCGAGCTCGCCGCGCGCGCCCGGCCGGGCAGTCCGGACAACCTGCCACTGCTCGGCCAGACCGCTACTCCGGGGCTGATTCTGGCCACCGGCCACTATCGCAACGGCATCTTGCTGGCCGCCCTCACGTCCGACGCCTGCGACGCGATCTTCGCGCAGCGCCCCCTCGACGAGTTGTGGTCGACAGCCGACCCGATGAGATTCTGCACGAAGGAGACCAGATGACCGCACTGACCGTCCACATCAACGGCGAGGCCCGCCAGCTCGCGCCCGACACCTCGCTCGAGCAGATCGTCATCGAGCTGTCGTCCGGTCCGGCCAGGTGCGCCGACGACGGCAGGCCTCGCGGAGTCGCGGTCGCCGTCAACGACTCGGTGGTCCCCCGCGGGCAGTGGTGCACGACGTCTCTCCGCGCCGGGGATCACGTCGAGATCGTCCGCGCCGTCCAGGGAGGCTGACCCATGACCGATGATCTGCTGTGCATCGCCGGTGTCAGCTTCGACTCGCGGCTCGTGATGGGGACGGGCGGCGCAGCAAGCCTGCTCGGCCTGGAGGAGGCGTTGCTCGCCTCCGGGACCGAGCTCACCACTGTCGCGATGCGCCGCGTGCAGGCCGGCAACGAAGAATCCGTCTGGGCCGTGCTCGAGCGCAACGGCATCAAGGCCTTGCCGAACACAGCCGGCTGCTTCTCGGCCAAGGAGGCTGTCCTCACCGCCCAGCTCGCGCGCGAGGCCTGCGCGACGAGCTGGGTCAAACTCGAGGTCATCGCCGACGACATCACGCTGCTCCCCGACCCGGTGGAGCTCCTCAAGGCGGCGGAGCAGCTTGTCGCTGACGGCTTCGTCGTGATGGCCTACACGAACGATGATCCGATCATCGCGCGCAAGCTCGAGGACGTGGGCTGCGCCGCGGTCATGCCGCTGGGCGCCCCGATCGGCTCGGGGCTGGGCATCCTCAACCCGCGCAACATCCACGCGATCACCCAAGCGGCGAGGGTCCCGATCATCCTGGACGCCGGCATCGGCACCGCATCGGATGCGACGCTGGCGATGGAGCTGGGTTGTGATGGCGTGCTCCTCGCGACCGCGGTCACCCGGGCCGCCGATCCGGTCCGCATGGCCCTGGCAATGAAGCAGGGCGTCGAGGCCGGGCGCCTGGCCTTTGGGGCGGGGCGCATACCCCGACGCGACGAGGCTCTTGCGTCGTCGTCACCGGACGGGCGGGCCAACCTCGACCTCGCGCTCTGAGATGCGGCTCCCACCTCGGCCTGCACGACTGCGGGGGCCGGCGCGTGGCGTGTCTCGGTCGGGCAGACTGACGGGATGAGTGACTCGACCGTGGCCTCAGCCAGACAGCGTCTTGTTCAAGCGCGCCTCTATCTGTGCACCGATGCGAGCAAGGGCCCGGCCGGCCTTGTCGCACTGGTGCGCTCGGCCATCGCAGGCGGTGTCGACATCGTCCAGGTCCGCGACAAGTCGCTCGCGGCTCGCGACGAGCTCGCCCTCCTCGACGACGTGCGCGACATCTGCGACGAGGCCGGGACGCTGTTCGCCGTCAACGACCGTGCCGACTTCGCCACGCTGACCGGCGCGCAGATCCTGCACACCGGGCAGGACGATCTCCCCGTGGCCGACGCACGCACCCTCGTGGGTCCCGACGTGCTGCTGGGACGCTCCTCGCACAGCGTCGAGCAGGCCGCGACCGCCGAGGCCGACAGCGATGTCGACTACTTCTGCGTTGGCCCTCTGTGGGAGACGCCGACGAAGCCCGGTCGCGCTGCCGTCGGTCTCGACACGCTGCGCCAGGTCGTCTCGTGCGATCCGGTCAAGCCCGTCTTCGCGATCGGGGGGATCGACAACGCACGACTCGGCTCGGTCATGGATACCGGAGCCACACGCATTGTTGTCGTGCGCGCGGTCACCGAGGCCGACGATCCCGAGGCCGCGGCCCGCAGGCTGCGTTCACGGCTCGACGCCTCGGCCTGATCCGAGCTGCCAGCACGAAGCGAAACGGAGACAGCGCAGCCAGACGAGGGCCACAGTGTCACGGTGCCCACGTCGGGCAAGACCCGACGCCGATTGCCGATCACTTGGTGCCGCTCCTGCTCGGCATGGCGCGCGACGGGGCACCACCGATCTTCTGGTCACCACCGACCGCGGTGGGCAACTCCACGGGCCCTCATTCCAGCGGTCAACGGACTGGCCGACGCTGGGTCGCGGTCGCCGATCCACGATCTGCGGCGCACCGACATGATGCCTACGGCTCGTGCGGAGCCGAGGTCGGGAGAATCGAGGCACGGGCCGATCACTCGTCCAGCGCCCCGGCGGACCAGGACATCCGCTACGTGGGTAACGCCGACGATCGCGCTGTGTGCGGCTGAACGCGCCCGGCGCACGTGAGGGCAAGCCAAGCACGAGGGCTCCACATGAATTCGTGGAGCCGCCTGTCGGAATCGAACCGACGACCTTTTCATTACGAGTGAAACGCTCTACCGACTGAGCTAAGGCGGCCAACGGTCCAGCGGGGATCGCCCGCCGAACCGGAATCGAGTCTACCCACTGCCTGCCATCGCGACGAACTGGCCGCCGCACTGCGGTCGCGAGGGCCGGGACAAGTACTCCGTCCGCGTCTACGCTGCGTCCATGACCACTCCCCCCACCACCACGGCCGTCGTCACCGGAGCAGGCCGCGGCATCGGGCTGGCCTTCGCCCGAGGCCTGGCCGATCAGGGCCACCGGGTCGTGCTGACCGACATCGACGGCGTCGCAGCAGAGCAGGCTGCTGTGGAGATCGGCAGGGGTGCCGTCGGGATCTCGCACGACGTTCGCGATCCGGCCTCGAGTCGCGCCGTCGCCGAGATGGCCGGCGAGCACGGGCGGCTCGCGGTGTGGGTCAACAACGCGGGTGTGCTGTTCGCCGGACCTGCCTGGGAGAGCACCGACGACGAGCTCGCCACGATCCTCGACGTCAACGTCCGTGGTGTGATGGGCGGCTGCTCCGCCGCGATCTCCCAGATGGGCACCGCTGGCGGCCGCATCCTCAACGTCGCCTCCATCTCCGCGCTGACGCCCGTGCCGGGACTCGCGATGTATGCCGCGACCAAGGCGGCCGTGCTGTCGTACACGACCTCGTTGCAGGGCGACCTGCGTCATGCTGGTCTACCCGTCACCGTCAAGGCGCTGTGCCCCGATGTCGTCGGAACCGACATGGTGACGTCACGGGAGAAGGACCCCGGTGCAGCCATGTTGTTCTCCGGGCCCAGGCCGCTCGACGCGGACGAGGTCGCCGCTGCCGGTCTCGACCTGTTGGACAGCCGGCAGGTGTTCCGGGTCGTGCCGCGCTGGCGCGGTGCCCTGGTGCGCACGGTCGACGTTGCTCCCTCGACCGGACTGCCCCTGCTGCGTGTCATGCGCAGGCTCGGAGACGCACGCCAGGCGAAGTCCTGAGCGACGTCCGAGCGTGTGGGACTGCCTCAACTCGTCGCGGGCCACCTAGGATCGGGGCGTGGACGACGACGTGCAGACCGAGCTGGAACAGATCCGCGCGAGCATCGACAACATCGATGCCGCGCTCGTGCACGTGCTGGCCGAACGGTTCAAGTACACCCAGCGGGTGGGACGACTCAAGGCCGAGCACGACCTGCCGCCGGCTGACCCCGACCGCGAGTCACGTCAGATCGCGAGGCTGCGCAGCCTCGCCGACGATGCCGACCTCGACCCGGCCTTCGCCGAGAAGTTCTTGAACTTCATCATCGATGAGGTCATCCGCCACCACGAGGCCATCCGGGGCTGACAAATTTTGTGACGTAGATCGTCACTCCTGAACCAGGAAGTGACGATCTACGTCACAAAATTTGGTCTACTCCTCGCACGTGGTGTCGTTCTCCGGGACCGTTCCGTCCACCAGGTAGGCGTCGATGGTGTCGTCGATGCACTGGTTGCCGGAGTTGTAGGCGGTGTGGCCGTCGCCCTCGCGGGTGAGCAGCACGCCCGAGGAGAGCTGGTCGGCCAGCTTGACCGCTGACTCGTAGGGGGTGGCGGGATCGCGTGTGGTGCCGACGACCACGATGGGTGCGGCGCCCTCGGCGGGCACCGGCTCCTGAGGGTTGCTGGGACGGATCGGCCAGTCGGTACAACCGAGCGCCCCCCATCCCAACGACCGCCCGAACACCGGCGACGCCTGCTCGAAGCGCGGCAGCGCATCGCGGACCGTCTCGAGGTCGGGCTGCTCGGACTCGTCGAGGCAGTTGATCGCGTAGATCACCTGCCCGATGTTGCCCGCGTACGAGCCGTCGGTGTCGCGGCTGAAGTAGGCGTCGGACAGCAGCAGCATCGTGGTGCCGTCGCCGTCCACGACCGCCTGCTGCAGCGCCTGGGTGAGGACGTCCCATGTCTGCTCGCTGTACAGCGGCAGCGCCAGGCCGTAGAACGCCTGGCCCTCGGTGAGCTCTCGACCGACCCCGGTGGGCATCGGCGTGGAGTCGAGCTGCTCGAGGAGGTCCGCCACGGTCGTGCGCGCCTCCTCGATCGACGAGCCGATGGGGCAGTCGCCCTGATCGACGCAGTACGCGGCATAGGCGTCGAAGGCTCGCTGGAATCCGGTGGCCTGTCCCAGCGATGCCTCGATGCTGTCCTCGAGCGGATCGACCGCGCCGTCCAGCACCATGCGCCCGACCGTGTCGGGAAACAGGTTGGCGTAGGTGGCGCCCAGCACGGTGCCGTAGGAGGCGCCGAACCAGTCGAACTCGTCCTGGCCGAGCAGCGCCCGCACGACGTCCATGTCCCGCGCGGCCTCCTCGGTCGAGACGTGCGCGGCCAGCTCGCCGGAGTTCTCCTGGCAGGCCGTACCCAGGTCGGTGAGGCTCTCACGCAGTGCCGTGACCTCCGCCGGGTCGTCAGGATCGGGATCGGTCTGGGTGAACTCGTCAAAGCCTGCGTCCGACAGGCACTCCAGCGGCGTGCTCTCGCCGACACCGCGCGGGTCGACACCGACGACGTCGTAGGCGTCGAGGACCGAGGAGCCGAACTGGGTGGACATGGAGTCGGCGAAGTCGAGCGCCGATCCGCCGGGTCCACCGGGATTGACGAAGACCGCCCTCGACGCGTCCGAGTCGCCGGCCGGATAGACCTTCACCGCGAGCTCGAGCGTGTCGCCCGTGGCGTCCTCGTAGTCGATGGGCACCGTGACCCGCGCGCACTGCGCGTCGCCGCAGTCAGTCCACTCCAGATCCTGCTCGTAGTAGCTGGCCAGCGACGCATCGACCGCCTCGCCCGTGGCCTGGGGCGGCTCCCACTCCCCGCCACCGGCACGGGTGCCCACGAAGACGGCGGCGATCGCCACCAGCACCACCGCCACAGACGCGGCAGCAATGACGACGAGACGGGTTCGGGTCATGAGCGAAGCTCCAACATCATGCGTTCGAGGGCCAGGGGTGCGGCCGCGTTGGCGGCCAGCGCGTCGCGACAGCTCACGATCGCATCGATCGTGCGGATGGTCGATTCGGGGGTCCACAAGCGGGCGAGTGCCGCGATCTGGTCGATGGCGTCGGCATTGACGAAACCGGTGCCGGAGCCCAGCTGCGAGGCGACGACGTCGCGACACAGCGACAACAGCTCGAGCAGCACCCCGTCGATGGAGTCGAGCGCGAGCCGCTTGCGGCGCCTGGTCTGGTCCTTCTCCATCGACGACAGGGCACCGGCATAGCCAGCGGGGCGGCGGCCACGCTCCTCCACACCCCAGGTCTGACGCAGGTCGGACAGCTCGTCGGCCTCAGAGGTGTCGGCGAGGCCGGAGGCGTGGGCCGTGGCGGCCTCGACGACGGCATGCGCCGCGGTCACGCAGTCGCCGATGGTGCGCAGCTCAGAGGGCAGGGACAAGATGTCGCGCCGGCGTTGCCGGGCTGCAGGGTCGCGCGCGAGCCCCCGGGCCCGTCCGATGTGACCCTGCGAGGCAGCGGCGGCTGCCTCGGCAACGTCGGGGTCGATGCCGTCGCGCTCAACCAGCAGTCGGGCGATGTCGGCAGCTGGCGGGGTGCGCAGCAGCACCGGCCGGCAGCGCGACCGGATGGTGATGACGACGTCCTCGAGCGCCGGCGCACACAGCATCCAGATCGCGTGCGGCGACGGTTCCTCGACGGCCTTGAGCAGCGCGTTGGCAGCCGCCTCGGTGAGCCGGTCGGCGTCCTCGACGATCATGATCTGCCACCGTCCCACCGCCGGACGCAGGGCGGCCCCTCGCACGTGCTGACGAGCGTCGGCCACACCGATCGACAGTCCAGCGGTGTTGATGACCGTGATGTCGGGATGACTGCCGGCCCGGGCCGTGGTGCACGACTGACAGTGACCGCACCCGTCGGAGTCGCACTGCAGGGCGGCGGCGAAGGCGCGGGCGGCGTTGGACCGGCCCGACCCCGGCGGGCCGGTGAACAGCCACGCGTGGGTCATGGAGCGGCCCTCCCCCGACGCCGACGCGACCGCAGCCTGCAGGGTCTGCACGACCGGAGCCTGCCCGACCAGGTCGGACCACACCGTGGCCCGGGCGACAGCAGTCATCTGCGCTTCTCCAACCACGGCTCGACGGCCGGGCGGATCGCCGCGTGGACGTCGTCGGGGCCACCGCCGGGAGGCACCACGAGGTAGTGCTGGGGGTCGGCTGCCGCGAGGTTCAGGAAGCCCTCGCGCACACGGCGGTGGAACTCCAGCGGCTCGGCCTCGATGCGATCGGCACCCTCGAACCGGGTGAGACCCAGCTCAGGATCGACGTCGAGCAGCACCGTGAGGTGCGGGCGCAGGGAACGGGTGGCCCAGCGAGCGACGTGCTCGACCTCCTCGACGGCCAGAGCACGTCCGGCGCCCTGATAGGCCAACGTCGAATCGACATAGCGGTCGGTGATGACGACGTGTCCCGCCTCGAGCGCCGGCAGCACCACCGAGTCGACGTGTTCGGCCTTGTCGGCGGCGTAGAGCAGGGCCTCGGTGCGCGGCGACAGGTCGCCGGTCTCGTGGCCGAGCACGATGGAGCGCAGCTGCGCACCCACCGCCGTGCCACCGGGTTCTCGAGTCAGCACGACCCGGTGACCGAGGCTCTCCAGCCACTCGAGGAGCAGGGCCGACTGGGTGGACTTGCCGCCTCCCTCACCACCCTCGAGGGCGATGAACACCCCGGAGTCGGCGAAGTACGGCTGCATGGGGGCGAGCCTAGTGGGCGGGTCCGACTGGCCCAGCCGGACGGTTGTCGAACCCACCTGCTCAGTAGGTGAGCACTACCGTGAGCGAGTCGAGGAAACCTTCGATGCTCGCCGAGAACTGCTCCTCGTAGTCGCCGTTGCCGCAGGCGGTGTAGGCGATGAGCGCGAAGTCGCCGTACCGGTGGGCGCGCAGCAGACCCTGGGCCTCATCGCCGGATCGGAAGGAGCGCTCGACGAACTTCTGCTCCACCTGCGCCGAAGAACCCTCCACGCTGGCCGGCACCATGACGGTGCTCTCGGTGACGTCGAGATCGCCGGACCCGCCGAGGGCCTCACCGATCTGCTGCACCTGCTGGTCCGCGATCTCGTCGTCGGTGGGGGTGTCGTCGGATCCGACACCAGCCGGCTGCTGGATCCCGACGACACACGCGGAGTCTCCGACCTGCCACTGCGCCGAGCCCTGCTCGGTCTGCAGCTGTCTCCAGCCGGACGGAACCGCCGACGGCTTCCAGACGACGTCCGTGGGCGGTTCGTCCGCGACGATCTTGGCCGTCACGTCGTCCTCGGACGAGCTGGCGCTCGGTGCCGGGTCGTCGGTCGCGTCAGATCCGCAGGCCACGAGCCACCCGCACAGCATGACGACCGCGGCCGCCTGTCCCCTGCGCTTCATCGATCCCCCTCGGACCTGGACTGCTGAACTGGTGTAACGCCTCAAGACGTCTTGGTCGGGGCCTTCTTGGTGGCGGCCTTCTTGGCCGGGGCCTTCTTCGCTGCAGTCTTCTTCGTCGCTGCCTTCTTGGCCGGAGCCTTCTTGGCGCCGGTCTTCTTCGCCCCGGCCTTCTTGGTCGTCTTCTTGGCGGTCTTCTTGCCGCCCTTCTTGGCGGGGCCCTTGGCGCGTCGCTCGGCGAGCAGCTCGTAGGCCCGCTCGGGCGTCAACGTCTCGACGTCGTCGTCCTTGCGCAGCGTGGCGTTGTACTCGCCGTCGGTGACGTAGGCGCCGAAGCGACCGTCCTTGGCGACGACGGGCGTGCCGCTGACCGGATCCTCGCCCAGCTCCTTGAGCGGCGGCTTGGCCGCACGTCGCCCGTAGGTCTTGGGCTGGCTGTAGATCTCGCGCGCACGTTCCTCGGTGATCGTGAGGAGCTCCTCCTCCTTCTCCAGCGAGCGCGAGTCGGTGCCCATCTTCAGGTACGGCCCGTACCGACCGTTCTGGGCCGTGATGTCGACGCCATCGACGCCCGTGCCCACCACGCGCGGCAGGGTCAGCAGCGTGACGGCCTCGTCGAGGGTGATCAGCTCCAGCGACATGGTCTGGAACAGGCTCGCCGTGCGTGGCTTGTCGGCCTTCTTGGCGCCCTCGGGCAATGCCTCGGTGACGAACGGACCGTACCGGCCGTTGCGGACGGTGACCATGAGACCGGTCTCGGGATGAGAGCCCAGCTCCTTCTCCATGCCGGCCGGGGTGGCCAGCAGCTCGCGGGCCTTCTCGAGGGTCAGCTCGTCGGGGGGCAGGTCCTCGGGCACGTTGCCACGGGTGGGGACCTGCTTGCCGTCGTCATCGGTGCTGAACGGAGGGCCCTCGACATAGGGGCCGTAGCGGCCGACGCGCAGGTTGACGTCGTCACCCAGCGGGAACGTGGCCAGACCACGCGCGTCGATGTCGGGCAGGTTCTGGATCAGCAGCTTGAGGCCGGTGTTGTTCTCACCCTGCCCCGCCCAGAAGTTCTGCAGCACGTGCAGACGGGCCTCGCGGCCCCCGGCGACCTCATCCAGGACGCTCTCGAGCTCGGCGGTGAAGGAGTACTCGATGAGACGTCCGAAGTGCTGCTCGAGCAACCGGATGACGCTGAACGCGACCCAGGCCGGCACGAGCGCCGTGCCCTTCTTGTACACGTAGCCGCGGTTCTGGATGGTGCCGATGATCGAGGCGTAGGTCGACGGACGACCGATCTCACGCTCCTCGAGCTCCTTGATCAGCGTGGCCTCGGTGAAGCGGGCGCGCGCCTTGGTCTGGTGCCCGGCCTGACCCAGGTCGGCGGCTGTGACCGTCTGCCCCTCGGTCAGGTTGGGCAGCTTGGTCTGCTGGTCGTCTCCGGTGGCGTCGTCGTCGGTGGACTCGACGTAGGCCTTGAGGAATCCGTAGAACGTGATGGTGCGGCCTGACGACGCGAATTGAACGTCCTCTCCGCTACTCGCCCGTGCGCCGACGCGTATCGCGACTTGATCACCGACTGCGTCGCGCATCTGGGAGGCCACGGTGCGCTTCCAGATCAGGTCGTACAGCCGTGCTTCGTCGCCGGACAGCTTGGCCTGCTGCGGGGTCTTGAACGTCTCGCCGGCGGGCCGGATGGCCTCGTGCGCCTCCTGGGCGTTCTTGACCTTGCCGGTGTAGACGCGGGGCTTCTCGGGCAGGTACTCCTTGCCGTACAGCTCGGTGACCTGCGAGCGCGCCGCGCGGATGGCGGTCTGCGACAACGTGATCGAGTCGGTGCGCATGTAGGTGATGAGCCCGTTCTCGTACAGGCGCTGGGCGACCTGCATGGTGCGGGCAGCGCCGAAGCCGAACTTGCGCGACGCCTCCTGCTGCATCGTGGTGGTGCGGAACGGGGCGTACGGCTTGCGGGTGTAGGGCTTGGACTCCACCGACGACACCGTGAACGGCTGGTCGTGCAGGCCGTCGGCCAGCGCCGACGCGGCGATCTCGTCGAGGTGCACGACCTTGTCGCTGGTCAGCGATCCGCCGTTGTCGAAGTTGCTGCCGTTGGCGACGCGCAGGCCGTCGACGGTCGACAGCTTGGCGGGGAACTCGCGTGGGTCGTGGCCCTCACCGGCGTCGAAGGTGGCCTCGAGGTCCCAGTAGGAGGCCATCGCGAATTCCATGCGGTTGCGCTCGCGCTCGACCACGAGGCGCGTGGCGACGGACTGCACACGACCGGCGGACAGGCCGCTCATCACCTTCTTCCACAGCACCGGGCTGACCTCGTACCCGTACAGGCGGTCGAGGATGCGCCGGGTCTCCTGGGCGTCGACGAGATCCATGTCGACGTCGCGGGGGTTCTCCATGGCCCGCAGGATCGCGTCCTTGGTGATCTCGTTGAACACGATCCGCTTGACCGGGACCTTGGGCTTGAGCTCGTCGAGCAGGTGCCACGCGATGGCCTCGCCCTCGCGGTCCTCATCTGTCGCGAGGATGAGCTCGTCGGCGCTCTTGAGGAGCTTCTTCAGCTTGGTGATCTGGCTCTTCTTGTCCGCAGAGACCACGTAGACCGGCTCGAAGTCGTCGTCGATGTTGACGCCCAGGCGGGCCCAGGGCTCACCCTTGAAGGCCGCCGGAACCTCGTCGGCACCCCGGGGCAGGTCGCGGATGTGGCCGACGGAGGCGTCGACGACATAGCCGTCGCCGAGGTAGCCCGCAATGCTGCGGACCTTGTTCGGTGACTCGACGATGACGAGGCTGGTCAACGGGTGCTCCTTAGGTGGCCGACGCAGCACACGCTAACGCCTGCTGTCAAGCATTCAGACCACCCGGGTCTGAACCTGGTGAGAACTGTCCCCCCACGGTGACAGAATCAGCAGGTGGATATGTCGGGGTATCGGGTGCTGTGGCGCGACCCTCGCGTCCGGTCGCTGTTCGTCGCCGCCTTCTTCGCGCGCATCCCCGCCCTGGCGGCCCCGCTGGTGTTCACCCTGCACGTGGTGCAGAATCTCGACGGCACCTACGCGCAGGCCGGCCTGGTCGCAGCGGCCTCCACGATCGGCGCTGGCATCGGCTCGCCGTGGCGTGGCCGACTCATCGACCGCCTCGGGCTACGGCGAGCCGTGATCCCCTCGGTCGTCGCGGTGGCCGTGCTGTACCCGCTCGCCGCCTTCGCCTCGTTCGTGTTCCTGGTGCCCCTGGCCTTCTGCATGGGCTTGTTCCTCATACCCATCTTCTCGATCATGCGACAGGCGCTCAGCGTGCTGGTCTCGGTCGACCGCCGCCGTCTGGCCTTCTCGGCCGACAGCGTGGTGGCCGAGGCGAGCTTCATCATCGGCCCCGCCACCGGGGTCCTGGTGGTCACCCAGTTCGGTGCCAGCGCGGCGCTGGTCGCGATCGGCCTCAGCGAGGCTGCGGCCGGAGCCATGCTGCTGCGCCTCGATCCCCCGTTGCGTTCGGTCGCCGAGACCCCCGACGCCCAGCGAGGCGAGGAGCTGGCAGCCACGAAGGAGCCCTGGATGTCAGCGCAGATCGGCTTCCTGTTCCTCATCTCGGGCGGCGCGGTCATCACCCTCATCGCCACCGACCTGGGCATCGTCGCGGTGCTCGAGACCCTCGACAACACGGGAGCCATCGCGTTGGTCTTTGCCCTGTGGGGCGGAGCCTCTCTGGTCGGCGGGGTGCTCTACGGGGCGTGGCACCGCTCGTACCGGCCCACCCACCTGCTGCTCGCGCTCGGCCTGACGACCATCCCGGTCGGACTGGCAGGCAACGTGTGGGCGCTCGCCCTGGCGGTCATCCCCACCGGTTTTCTGTGCGCACCCACCCTCACCGCAGCAGCCGAGTGGATCACCGAGCTGACGCCCGAGGACCGTCGCGGCGAGGCGATCGGCTGGCACGGCACCTCGTTCACGATCGGCGCCGCGATTGGTGCTCCGGCCATCGGCCTGTCGATCGACCAGGTCGGTCCGTGGGGCAGCTTCGCGCTCGGCGGTCTGATTGCCACCGTCATCGCCCTGATCGCCTGGGGCGCGCAGCTGCTCCCGGGCCTCGGGCCGCCACCCAAGGCCGACACATCGGTCGCGCCGTCACAACTGCACGACTAGGTTCGCCACGTGGAGATGATCTTCGGGCCGCAGCGCGGCCCCGTGTCGGCTGACGAGCTCGCCGATCACTACCCGTGGCCCGATCGTGCGGGGCGCGCCTGGGTGCGGGCCATGATGGTCAGCACCCTCGATGGAGCGGGCGCCGGCGCGGACGGCCTGAGCGGATCGATCTCCGGCAGCGCCGACCGCGACGTGTTCACCGCGGTACGCCGCTACGCCGACGCCGTCCTGGTGGGCGGCGGCACCATGGCGTCGGAGCGATACGGCGCCATGAAGGCCGTCAGCGACGATGCCGAGCGTCGCGCCGCACAGGGTCAGGCCGAGGCCCCTCGGCTGGTGGTCGTGTCCGGATCGCTGGACCTGCCGATGGGGGACGACGGATTCCTCGGCTCGACCGCCGCACCGTTGGTCCTCACCGGATCGGGCGCCGACCCCGACCGGGTGGCCGCGCTGGAGGACCGCTGCGAGGTCGTGCGTGCTCCCGACGCACGGGTGCCGCCGCAGTGGGCGATCGACCAGCTGGTCGATCGCGGCTTGTGGCGCATCGTGTGCGAAGGCGGCCCCACGCTGCTGCGCGACGTGTCGGCAGCCGGGCTGCTCGACGAGGCTGACCTGACGTTCTCCCCTCGACTGGTCGGCACATCGGCGACGCCGAACACCGACCTGATCACCGATCCGGGTGCCTTCGAGCTCACCCACGTGCTCACGGCCGACCACTTCCTGATGAGTCGTTACGTGCGGGCCAGCCAGTGATCTCCTTGCGCGAGCTGGCCGCGCTGGCCGCCGAGCACGCCGACGACCTCGATCACGTCGTCGAACCGTTCCGGATTGGTGAGCACGCCTTCGACACCGACGTCGAGCCAGTGATCATGGGCGTCGTCAACCTGTCGTCCGACTCCTGGTACCACGACAGCGTCGCGTTCACCCGAGAGTCGGCCCTGCGGAGAGCCCAGGTGCTCGTGGCGCAGGGCGCCCATCTGATCGACGTCGGGGCCGAGTCGGTCCAGAAGGCCGCCGAACGCGTCGATGCCGACGACCAGAGCGCCGCCTTGGTCCCCGTCATCGAGGACATGGTCGGCGAGGGCATCGCGGTGTCGGTCGAGAGCTACCACCCGTCCGTGGTCGAGCCTTGCCTCGCGGCCGGCGCCGGCGTGCTCAACCTGACCGGGTCGGTCGACGACGACGCCATGTTCTCGCTCGCCGCCGCTCACGGCGCATCGGTGGTGCTGTGCCACATCGGTGGCAGCAACCCCCGCGATCTCGACCCTGCCGTCGCCCAAGGCGAATCCGACCCCTTCGACACGATGCGCGAGCAGTTCGGTCGCCGCGTCGGCCGGGCGCGCGAGCTCGGCGTGTCATCGGTGTCGATCGACCCCGGTGTCGGCTTCACGTTCGCGTGGAAGCCATCACCCAGCGAGCGGTCCCGCCACCAGGCGTCGGTGCTGCTGCAGTCGTTCCGGTTGCGGCGCCTCGGCCTGCCGATCTGCCACTCGCTCCCCGCGGCCCACCATCTCTTCGGCGACGAGTTCCGCACCGCCGAGGGCTTCTTCACCGTCCTCGCCTCCCTGGGCGGCACCGGCATCTACCGCACCCACGAGGTGCCCCGCATCCGCGCGGTGCTCGCCGCGATGCACGAGTTCGGGGTGCATCCACCGGCTCGATGAGCCCTCGGCTGCTGGCGACCTGCCGGATCCGCGTCGTCTCGATACCGTCGGACCGTGACTCATCGACACGTGCACGTGGTGCTGCCGCACCAGCTGTTCGAGTCGCATCTGGACGCAGAGGACGGCACCACGTTCGTGCTCGTGGAGCACGACCTGCTCTTTCGCCAGTACCGCTTCCACGTGCACAAGCTGATCCTGCACCGCGCGAGCATGCGCCGATTCGCGACGCAGCTGCGTGAGCGCGGTTTCGAGGTCGAGACCATCGACACCGACGGCCGCACGACCAGCCGCGCAGCCCTGACCCGGATGCTCGAGCGCCTCGCACCCGAGCGCATCACCCTGCACGACGTCGTGGACGACTGGCTCGAGCAGGACCTCGTCGCGGCCCTGGCCGAGGCCGGTCACGAGAGCTCTCCCGACGACTGGCTGGAGTCGCCCAACTTCGTGACCACGCGGGCCCAGGTGGCCGAGCAGGTCGGTGACCAGGGCGCCCGCATGCAGCACTTCTACACGTGGCAGCGCCGCCGTCTCGACGTGCTGGTCGACGCCGACGGGGACCCGGCCGGCGGTCGCTGGTCCTTCGACGACGAGAACCGCAAGAAGCTACCTCGCAATCACCCGGTTCCCGATCCGGTCCAGCCCGACCCTGACGACGAGGTGACTGCCGCGATCGCCTGGGTCAAGGAGGCGTTCAGCGGCAACCCGGGCAACCCCGACACGTTCTGCTGGCCCACCTCGCACGCCGAGGCCGAGGTTGCGTTCGAGACCTTCCTCGAGCAGCGCTTCGCCGAGTTCGGGCCCTACGAGGACGCCCTCAGCACCGAGCACCCGTGGGTGTTCCACTCACTCCTCACACCTCCGCTCAACGTCGGCCTCATGTCCCCCCACCGCGTGCTGCAACGAGCCCTGGAGGTGGCCGAGCGCGATGCCGTGCCGCTACGGTCCTTGGAGGGATTCGTTCGCCAGATCATCGGGTGGCGCGAGTACATGCGCGCCACCTACGTGGTCCACGGCCGGCGCATGCGCAGCACCAACGCGCTGGAGCACGCGCGCCCGCTGGCCGAGGGCTGGTGGACGGCGTCCACCGGACTCGCCCCGGTCGATCACGTGGTCGGCCAGGTGGTGGAGCACGGCTACGCCCACCACATCGAGCGCCTGATGGTGCTCGGCAATGCCATGTGCCTGCTGCGCACCGACCCGCACGACGTCTACGAGTGGTTCATGGAGATGTTCGTCGACGCCTACGACTGGGTCATGGTGCCCAACACCTACGCCATGAGCCAGTTCGCGGCCGGGGCCTCGATCACGACCAAGCCCTACGTGTCGGGCTCGAACTACCTCAAGAAGATGAGCGACTACGCCAAGGCCGGCTGGGGCGAGGACTGGAGCGCGGACTGGGACGCGCTGTACTGGACGTTCGTGCGTGATCACCGTGAGGTCTTCGCCAGCAACCCGCGCTCGAAGATGATGGCCTCGATGTACGACAAGCTCGATCCCGCGACCAAGGCCGAGCACACCCGCCGAGCCGGGCCGTGGCTCGCCGGTCCAGAGTCGAGCTGAGGATGCCTCGCCTGCACGCTCTCGAGCTGCTGCCCGACGCGGCCGGTGAGGCGACGATCCGCGACGACTGGCAGGCGCTGCGCGACGCCGGGCTGCCCTCGATGCTCGACCATCGCGGCGGCACGAACACGCCGCACGTCACCGTGATCTCGGTCCCGGCCATCGATGGTGCTCTGGAGCGGGTCGCGGCCGATTCCATCGCGTCGTTGCTTCCGCTGTCGGTGTCGACCGCAGGGATCGCCGTGCTCGGCGGCGCACTCATCACGCTGGTGCGCCTGGTGGCCCCGTCGGACGACCTGGTGGGTCAGGTGATGCCACTTCGGGCCGCCACCACGGGCCATCCACACCCCGGCTGGACGCCACACGTGACGCTGGCCCGACGGTTGCCGCGCGACGCCGTACAGCGCGCCCTCGACGTCCTGGCACCCCGCACCGACGCCCTCGTGTTGACCACGCTGCGCCGATGGGACCCCGACACCGGCACCGTCCGCACGCTCGGTTCGCGCTGAGACCGCTCAGCTCTAGAGGGTCAGGAAACCGTCGGAGACGAGATCGCGAACCTGAGGCAGATGGGTGGCCCGGAGATCGGAGATCTGGAGCAGGTCGCCGAGCGCGTCGAGGATCTGCCCGACCGAGAGGTCGCCGTCGCAGGCGCCGACGAGCGCGGCCGACGCCGAGTCGACCTGGCGGGTGCGGCGCACGCCGTGCTGCAGCTGCAGCACGACCTGCTCGGGGTGCTCGGCCCCGACCCGGCCGGCGGTGCGCTGCACGAGGTCGGGGGCGGCCTGCAGATGCTCACCGAGCAGGGAATCGTCGTCCAGACTGCGCAACGCGTCGACCGAGCGGCCCCACTGCGCGATCGCGGGTCCGACCGGGGGCGCAATCTCGCCGGTCCACTCCTCGAGTCGCAGCTGCGGGGTCGCATCGGTGCGGCGCAGGGAGAGCCAGCCGAATCCGACGCCGCTGATCTTCTCGGCATCGAACCACGCCAGCCACTCGTCGTAGCGGCGCGTGTGCTCCGGACCGGGCGCGAGGCCGGCGTCGGACAACCACATCTCGACGTACTCCGCCGGGTCGACCAGCTCACGTTGCAGCACCCATGCGTCGACCGACCCCGTGGTCGAGCTCGGCATCCAGTCGGCGAGGTCTTCGCGCCAGTCGCGGCCGTCGCGGTGGGCCCAGTTGGCGAGGATCTGGCACCAGCCACCGGGGTTGAGGTGATCGGCCGCTCGCTCGACCAGGTGCCGCACCACGGCGTCGCCGGGCATGCCGGAGTCCCGGTACACCAGGACCTCGGCCCCGGGCGGGGAGATGACGAAGGGCGGGTTGGTGGCGATCAGGTCGAAACGCTCACCGGCGACGGGATCGAACAGGCTGCCGTCGCGCACGTCGACCTCGACCTCGTTGAGCGCCGCCGTGAGGCGAGCCATCGCAAGCGCGCGCGGGTTGACGTCGGTGGCCACGACGGTCTGCGCGTGCTGCGCGAGGTGGAGGGCCTGCACGCCGCAGCCGGTCCCGAGGTCGAGGGCCGTGTCGACCGGATCACGCACGACCAGCTGCGCGAGGCTCGAGGAGGCCTCGCTGATGCCGAGCACGTGCTCGGGGTCCATCGGTCCGGCCGGACCGCCGAGGCCGGGCGTCGCGTCGCACACGATCCACCAGTCATGGGCCTCGTCGCCGTACGGGCGCACATCCATCTGGGCGCGCACCGTGCCGCCCGACGTCTCAAGCAGTCCACCCGCCACGAGCGGGTCGACCAGGCCCGGCAGGGCGGCATCGGCGGCATCGCGAGACACCTCGGTCTGGAGCGTCAGCAGCCGCACCAAGGTCGAGAGCGGTGAGCCGTCGGTGGTCGCCTGCAGCGCCGGGACCACCTGATTGCGCCCGAGCGCACCGTGCGCCCTCGACCCCAGCAGGGCGTAGGTCGCGTCCGCGGTGAAGTCAGCACGACGCAATGCATCTCGCAGGCGATGGACGACGTCAAGGGGAAGCATCCGCCCAGCCTGCCACCGAGAGCCCCGACATCTGCTACCCACCGGACCGAATCGATGCGAGCCATCGGTCCGGCGGGTAGCGAATTGTGGACTAGCGGGTGACCTCGGCCTCCGCCGCGGGGAGCTCCTCGCCGATGGCGATCGGGCGGCGCTTGGAGATGTACACCGCGAGCACGATGATCAGGACGGCAACACCGGCAATCGAGTACCGGATCGGCGCGCTCGCGTCCTGACCGTACGAGAACTGCACGACCAGCGGCACGATGAGCAGGGCGACCAGGTTCATCACCTTCAACAACGGGTTGATGGCCGGACCGGCGGTGTCCTTGAACGGATCGCCGACCGTGTCACCGATGATCGTGGCCTCGTGCGCCGGCGATCCCTTGCCGCCATGGTGGCCGTCCTCGACCAGCTTCTTGGCGTTGTCCCACGCGCCGCCGGCGTTGGCCAGGAAGACCGCCATCAGGACACCGGCACCGATCGCACCGGCGAGGAAGGCACCCAGCGGGCCGACGCCCAGACCGAAGCCGACCGCGATCGGCGAGAGGATGGCAAGGATGCCGGGCGTGGCCAGCTCACGCAGGGAGTCGCGCGTGCAGATGTCGACGACCTTGCTGTACTCGGGGCGGCCGGTGCCTTCCATGATTCCGGGGATCTCGCGGAACTGGCGACGCACCTCGTACACGACCGCGCCAGCAGCACGACCGACGGCGCTGATCGCCAGGCCCGAGAAGAGGAACACCACGGCCACACCGATGATCAGGCCCACCAGGATGCTGGGGTCGCCCACGTTGATGACGCCCTGCAGGGGCAGCGTGTCGGACTGCTCGATGCTGCCGAGGAACTCCTGCAGCGGACCGGGATCGTTGACGTTGTACTTGCTCAGCACCTCGCCGAACCCTTCTCGAATACCGTCGGCGAACGCGCCGAACAGCGCCGTGGCCGCGAGCACCGCCGTGGCGATCGCGATGCCCTTGGTGATGGCCTTGGTGGTGTTGCCCACGGCGTCGAGCTCGGTGAGGATCTGCGCGCCCTCCGCGTCGACGTCGCCGGACATCTCCGCGATGCCCTGGGCGTTGTCGCTGACCGGACCGAAGGTGTCCATCGCGACGATGACACCGACCGTGGTCAGCAGGCCGCAGCCGGCCAGGGCGACCGCGAACAGCGACACCACGATCGAGCCGCTGCCCAGCAGGAACGCGCCGTACACGGCCGCGCCGATGACCAGTGCGGTGTAGACCGCGGACTCGAAGCCGACCGACAGACCGGACAGGATGACGGTGGCCGCACCGGTCATCGACGTCTTGCCGACGTCCTTGACCGGGCGGGTCTCGGTGCCGGTGAAGTAGCCCGTCAGCGCGAGGATCACGGCGGCCAGGACGATGCCGATCAGCACCGCGACGATCGCGATGATGCGCGGATCGCCGTCGAGGTCGGCGATCGCCTCGGCCGGCAGGACCTGGGAGAGCAGCGACTGGCCGTCGTCGACCGGCAGGCTCAGACCGCTGAAGCTGGACGGCAGGTAGAACCAGGCGAACGCCGAGCTGGCGACCGCAGAGATCAAGGCCGAGATGTAGAAGGACCGGTTGATCGTGGTCAGCCCGTTCTCCCCCTCGACCGGGCGGGTGATGTAGACGCCGATGATCGCCGTGATGGCGCCGATCGCCGGAACGACCAGGGGGAAGACCAGGCCCTGCTCGCCGAATGCGACCGAGCCGAGGATCAGCGCGGCCACCAGGGTCACCGCGTAGGACTCGAACAGGTCGGCCGCCATGCCGGCGCAGTCGCCGACGTTGTCGCCCACGTTGTCCGCGATGGTCGCAGCGTTGCGGGGGTCGTCCTCGGGGATGTTGTTCTCGACCTTGCCCACCAGGTCGGCACCGACGTCGGCCGCCTTCGTGAAGATGCCGCCGCCGACACGCATGAACATGGCGAGCAGCGCGGCTCCGAAGCCGAAGCCCTCGAGCACCGAGGGCGCGTCACCCTCATAGATCAGGACGACCGCAGCAGCGCCCAGCAGGCCGAGGCCGACCGTGGACATGCCGACCGTGCCGCCGGTGCGGAACGCGATGCGCATGGCCCTCTCGCGACCCTCGTCCTGCGCCGCAGCTGCGACGCGCACGTTGGCGCGCACCGCCAGCCACATGCCGAACCAGCCGATCGCGGCCGAGAACAGGGCACCGGCGGCGAAGGCGACCGAGCGGCCGACCTTGACCTCAGTGCTGCCGGGCAGCAGGAAGAGAAGACCGAACGCGATGACCGCGAAGACGGCCAGCGTCTGGAACTGACGGCGCAGGTACGCCGAGGCGCCTTCCTGCACCGCGAGGCCGATCTCGATCATCTTCTCGGTTCCCTCGGGCGCCTTGAGCACCTCGGCGCGGAACACCGCAGCCATCAGCAGCGCGAGAATTCCGACACCAGCGACGATCGCCACGTAGATCGTGTTGTCGCCGGTGAGCTCGAGGTCCGAGACTGCCGCAACGTATGTCGCGTTCGACATGTTCTTCCTCCATCAGGTGGGACAGGTCGTGGGCCTTGGACCAGCCCGACGTGACGCAGGCTACACGGACCTGGACGCGACGAACCGCACGTCGTGCTACCGACATGCCTCGTGTTCGACTCAGGCGCGGGCGGCGCGGGCGTCATCGACGGAGGCGTGCAGGCCGAAGACCTTGTCGAGGCCGGTGATCTCGAAGATCTTCAGGATTCGTTCCTGGGTGCACACGATGTCCAGCGATCCGCCTTCACCGCGCACCCGCTTCAGTGCGCCCACCAGGACGCCCAGTCCCGTGGAGTCCAGGAACTGCACCTGCTGCACATCGACGATCAGGCGGTTGTGGCCGGCCTCGACGGCCGTCACGATGCTCTCGCGCAGCCGCGGCGCCGTGTACACATCGATCTCACCACCGATCTCGATGACGTCGAACTCATCGACTGCGCGGGTCGTGATCGTCAGCTCCATTGCACTCCCTCTCCTCGAGGAATCATCTCATCACGCGGGCTCCACGGCCGAGCAGCGCCCATCAGGTGGACCGGTGCGAGAATCAAGCAGTGGACCCCGCCGACCTGTTGCAGCGGCATCCCGATCGCGTCACTCATGTCGAGCACGTGCCGGAGCGTGTGGCGGTGGTGCAGCCGTGGCCGGAGTGGATCGATCCGCTGGTGCGCGCGGTGTTCGAGGCTCAGGGAATCCAGACGGTCTGGGGCCACCAGGCCGAGGCGATGGAGCACCTGCACGCCGGACGCCACGTGGTCATCTCGACCGGCACTGCATCGGGAAAGTCGTTGGCGTTCCAGGCCCCGGCGCTCACCTCAGTCGTGGCGGGGCGCGCCGGCAGCAGCCTGCTGGGCCATCGTCGACCGACGGTGCTGTACCTGGCACCGACCAAGGCACTGGCCGCCGATCAGCTGCGCCGCCTCGCTCCTGCCGCCCAGCTGGCGCGTGCGGCCACGGTCGACGGCGACAACACCCGCGAGGAGCGCGCCTGGGCACGCGACCACGCCAACTACGTGCTCACCAACCCCGACACGCTCCACTACTCGATCCTGCCGGGCCACGACCGATGGGCGCGCCTGCTCGGCGGACTGACCCACGTGGTCATCGACGAGTGCCACCACTACCGAGGCGTGTTCGGGGCCCATGTCGCTCACATCCTGCGGCGCCTGCGGCGTCTGTGCGCCCACCACGGCTCCGATCCACTCTTCGTGCTGTCGTCGGCGACAGTCGCCGATCCCCAGGTGTTCGCGCGCCGACTGACCGGGCTCGATGCATCAACGGTGACCTCCGACGCCTCACCCCACGGGGCCCGCACGATCGCCCTGTGGGAACCGCCTGTCATCGGCGCAACACCCGATGGTGTCGATCTGGCCGGCATCCGTCGTTCGGCGACCTCGGAGGCCGCAGAGCTGATGACGGACCTGGTGATCGGTCGGGTGCGCACGTTGGCGTTCGTGCGGTCGCGCCGCGGCGCCGAGACCGTGGCGGCGACGTCGCAGCGGCTCCTCGGCGAGGTCGACCCGGAGCTGGTCGGGCGGGTCGCGACCTACCGCGGTGGCTATCTGCCCGAGGAACGTCGAGCGCTGGAGGATCGACTGCGCTCCGGTGATCTGCTGGGCCTGGCCAGCACCAACGCGCTCGAGCTCGGGATCGACATCGCCGGACTCGACGCCGTGATCACCGTCGGATTCCCCGGCACCCGCGCGGCCCTGTACCAGCAGCTTGGCCGGGCAGGGCGTGACGGCCGGGAGTCCCTGGGCATTCTCGTCGCGCGCGACGAGCCCATCGACACCTATCTGGTGCACCATCCCGAGGCGCTGTTCGGGCCGCCGGTCGAGGCCTCGGTGTTCGATCCCGACAACCCGTACGTGCTCGGCCCCCACCTGGCAGCCGCGGCGCAGGAGCTGCCGCTGACCGAGGACGACTTCGACACCTTCGGGCCCCGCGCCGCCGAGGGTGTCGCGGCCCTGGAGGCAGCCGGCTGGCTGCGTCGCCGGCCCGCGGGCTGGTTCTGGACCAAGCGTGAACGCGCGGGCGACCTCGCCGACCTGCGCTCCAGCGGCGGCAGCCCGGTACAGATCGTCGACGACGCCACCGGTCGCCTGGTGGGCACTGTCGATGCCGGATCGGCCGACAGCCATGTCCATGCCGGTGCCGTCTACGTGCACCAGGGCGAGGTGCATCTCGTCGACGACTACGACCTCGAGCACGGCGTCGCCCTCGTGCACCGCGATGACCCGTCCTACTCGACCCAGGCGCGGTCGGTCACCGAGGTCCAGATCACCCAGACGCTGCGCAGCGAGCGGTGGGGGCCGGCCGAGATCAGCTTCGGCACGGTCGACGTGCACAGCCAGGTGGTCTCGTTCCTGATGCACAGCAACTCCTCGCACAGCGTCATCGCCGAGGAACCGCTCGACCTGCCCGAGCGCACCCTGCCCACCCAGGCCGTGTGGTGGACGGTGTCGCCTGACGCCGTGGCGGGCGTGCTCGAGGACACCGACGTGCCCGGAGCCGCACACGCCGCCGAGCATGCCTCGATCGGTCTGCTGCCCCTCCTCGCGACCTGCGACCGCTGGGACATCGGCGGACTGTCGACGGCTCTGCATCCGGACACCGGTGTGCTCACCGTGTTCGTGTACGACGGCCATCCCGGTGGTGCGGGTTTTGCCGAGCGGGGACACGCTCTGGCCGCACGCTGGTTGCGCATGACCAGAGAGGCGATCGCTGCCTGTCCGTGCCCCGATGGCTGCCCGGCCTGCGTCGTCTCGCCCAAGTGCGGCAACGGCAACGACCCGCTCGACAAGGCCGGCGCGGTCCGCCTCCTCGACGTCGTCCTGGCCCACGCTCCCGAACCAGGTGACGTCGAGGGCTGAGCAGGCTCATTCCAGGTAGGACTGCGGCGCGGCGCGGGCCGGGATCTCTGCGGCCCACCGGTGGCCCCACCACCGCTGGCTCGTGGTGCGGGCCGTGACCGTCGCGACGTCGTCGTCCATGCGGCAGGCAATGAGGGTCGCGCGATTGAGCCGAGCGGTCTCCTCTGCGGCCGAGCACCCCTCGAGCCCGACGGTGCTGGCTCGGCTGGCGGCCAGCGCAGACAGGTCGGCCGCCGACGCTGCGCGGTGCCGCATGGCCACCAGTCCAGCCATCTCGGTGGCCACCAGGGCCAGCAGCACCAGTGCCGCTGCGGCCCACAGTGCGTGCATCGTGACCGAACCTCGGTCGCCGGGAGCTCGATGCGCGACCCGGCGGTTCACGGCGCCTCCAGGACGGCTGAGGCCTCGGCGGCAATGTCCTGCGAGCCGATGCCGGAGAAGAAGGGCACGGGCATCGTGGAGCGGGCCTGGACCCGGACCGTCACGACACCGTCGGAGATGTCGACCTCGACCTGGGTGTCGGCCGGTACTCCCTGCCGGGCCGCATGGGTGGCGGTGTCGACGGTCTCGCCGCGAGCGATCAGCCTGGCCGCCTCCCGCGCGGAGTCGGTGACCCGAACCTCGGACAGCCCCAGCGAGACGACCCACAGGAGCAGCAGGACCAGCATCACACCGAACGGAGCGACGCTCATGAGCTCGGCGGTGGCCATGCCCCGTTCGCGGGCACGACGCGCCGTGGAACGGCCTGCGGCGTGGCCCCGCGCACCGAGCGAAGGACGTGAGATGGGCATGTCGGGCCTCCCGGTCCGGAGGGCCGGGGCGACTCGAGCCGCCCCGGCCGGACGGTCAGAACGGCAGCAGGTCCGGGATCCGGTCGATGACGCTCTTGACCATCTCTCCGAACCACTCGGACTGGCCGATCTTGACCAGGACTCCACCGACGGTGCAGGCCCCGAGGGTGCCGACCGAGTACTCGACGGTGGACATGCCTGTCTCGGACCGGCCTGCTGCTGTGCGGCTGGACAGACCGCGACGGGCGCGGGTGATGATGCGGTGCATGGTGTACCTCCTGAATGGAAACTGACACTCAGAAGATGGTCGGTTCAGCGCCCTTTCTGCGGCCGGATCACTGCGCTGGGGAGAACCCGCTCAGGCATCGAACCCTGTGCACAAAACCTCGGGCACAAAACGCCGGGCACAGAGCACAGGGTCAGATCGAGCGACGCTCCAGCATGCCGCGCAGGTAGGCCGCCTGGCCCAGGTGCTGAGCCATGTCGTCGGCGACGCTGACCAGGCGCACCGCCACGGTGACCGGCGGATCCCAGCTGGCGTCCACGACGCGGTCGAGGTCGTCGATCGGCATCGCGGACAATGTCTCCACGGTGGAGGCGTGCACCGCCGAGAAGTAGTCGTGCAGCACGCGGGGGTCGTCGACCGCGAAGGCCGCCACCTCCTCGGCACTCTGGCCGTAGCCAATCGCGTCGTCGGGGTACGGCAGAGCGAATCGCGCGGCCCAGCCGTCGGCGGTCCACACCTGCTCCGTGTCGAGCAGACCCGCCACGTGGTCGTCCTGCACGCGTGCGAGGTGCCAGATCAGCCAGCCGATGGAGTTGGAACCCTCGTCGGGACGCCACGTCACGTCCTCGACCGACAGCCCCTCGAGGACCGTCGGCACCAGCTCGCGAGCACGACCGAACGCATCCAGCAGGATCGCGACCGCGCGATCAGGACCGGAGTCATCGGGCTGCGTGTCATCAGTGCGGTCTGGTGCAGAAGTCATGCCTCCAACGTCTCACGGCCCCTGATCACCAGCCGATCGTCGAGGCGGTGGCCACGATGGTGGGCACGATCCCGATCAGCAGGAACGCCGGCATGAAACAGATTCCCAGGGGTGCGGCGGTTCGGACCCCCACGCGCCGAGCGGCATCGCGGCGCTGCGCGACCCGCTCGCGATTCACGTCGCCGGCCACGGCCGCCACGACGTCGGAGATCGGTACGCCAGACTGCTCGGCGCGACGCAGCGCCCGGGCGAGCGGTCGCAGCGGACCCGCGACGTCCTGCAGCGCCGTGCTCAGGTCGCCAGCCACGCTGACCCGGTGCGCCAGGGCCGACAGGTCTGCACCGAGCGGGTCAGGTGTGGCCTCGCCGGCCAGTCGCAGGGCCAGCCCGGGCGGCCTGCCCGCCTCGAGACACGCCGAGACCAGGTCAAGAGCAGGCGACAGCTGACGGCGTGCCGCCTCGGCGCGTGCGCGGTCCGCCCCGGACTCCAGTCGTCCGACCGCTGATCTCGCGACGGGTGCCGCCAGCAGACCGATGACCAGCCCGGTCGGCCATCCCAGCACCACGAGGCCGAGCACCGGTGCCATCGCCGCGGCCAGCCAGGTCAGGTCGAGTCGGCTGACCACAGCGACCCGCGAGCTCCACAACTGCCGTGCGCGGCGCCGACCTGGTTGAGGCACGAGCAACCACACGGCGAGCCCCGCCAGGAGGGCTGGGGTCATGAGGCGTCGACTCCCGCGGCGACACGCTCGATCCACAGCAGCCCCGCGCAGGCGAGGAGCACCCCGGCCAGAAGACAGCCGGCACCGAGCGGCGTGGTGAGCAGCACCTCGACCGGGTTGCCGCCCATGCCTGCCCCCAGCAGCAGCCCGAAGGCGGGCAGCAGTGCCATCAGCCGTGCCGTCGCCCGCGCGGGTCCGAGCTCGGCGGTCACCTCGACGGCGAGGTCGAGGTCGTCTCGGGCCCGATCGGCCAGGCGGGTGAGGACTGCGGCGAGCGGAGCACCGGCCCGGTCCGCCACCCACCAGGCGGCGGCCACCTCGGTCCACAGGCCAGCTCCGGCCGCGGCGCCGACCTCGCGCAGGGCCGGCACGACATCGGCTCCCTGGGCGGCCGCTCGGGCGGCTGCGTCGATGACGGCGGTCTCGCTCGCGACCGATCGGATGGCGGCGTCGCCCAGCGCTCCGGCACGCAGCTCGGAGGCGAGGAGCGAGACGACCTCGACGGACTCCGCTCGTCGCGCCGCAGCCCTCGTGCGGGAGCGACCGGCGTGGGCCAGCCGGGCGGCAGTGAGTGACGCGATGGCAGCCGCGGCGCCGACCACGACCTGAGTTCCGTCGAGACGGACCAGCAGCACCATCACCACCACGAGCGCTCCTCCCGCCGTGGCTCGGCCTGCACGCCCCGACGGACGCCACGCTGCCGAGGACTGCGCCTGCTCGCGGCGCACGCCGAGTCGCGCCCGCAGGAGCCAGCTGCTCGACGGCCACCAGCACGCCGCAGCACCAGCTGCGGCGAGCGCGGCGAGCCACGTCATGAGACCAACGCCCTGAACGCCTCGATCCCCGGCCCGGACACCGCCAGCGATTCCGTGTCGAACGTCAGCGCGGTGACCGCCTGCACCCATCCGTCCCTGCCGACCAGGACCGCGATCTCGCGCACTCGGCGCACGCCGCGGGAGTCGCGGTCCAGATGGATGACGAGATCGAGACCAGCAGCCAGCTGGCTGTGCACGGCGTCGCGGGGCAGCCCTGCGGCCACCCCCAGAGCCTCGAAGCGGGCCGGGACGTCGACCGCCGAGTTCGCGTGCACCGTTCCGCACCCGCCCTCGTGCCCGGTGTTGAGTGCCGCGAGCAGGTCGACGACCTCGTGTCCACGCACCTCGCCCACCACGAGCCGGTCCGGTCGCATCCGCAGCGCCTGCCGAACGAGATCGCGCACCGTGACCCCACCAGCGCCCTCGACGTTGGGCGGCCTCGCCTCGAGCCCGACCACGTGCGGATGGTCTGGCCTCAGCTCGGTGGAGTCCTCGACCAGCACGAGACGTTCATGGGGGTCGACCAGGCCCAGCATCGCAGCGAGGACCGTGGTCTTTCCGCTGCCGGTGCCGCCGGTGACCACGAACGATGCGCGTGCTCGGGCGATGGAGCGGACGGGCTGCTCGGCGCCGCCGGCGAACATGCCGAGCGCGGCGAGGTCGTCGATCGAGTACACGACCCGCGCCGGCACCCGCAGGGAGATGACGGTGCCGGGACGGGACAACGGAGCGAGCACGGCGTGCAGGCGGGTGCCGTCGGGCAGTCGGGCATCGACCCAGGGTGCCGCGTCGTCGAGGCGTCGTCCGGCCACTGCGGCCATGCGCTGGGCGAGGCGGCGCACGATGTCGTCGGACTCAAACCTCACGTCCGTGAGCTCCAGACCCTGGCCGCGGTCGATCAGGACCTGGCCCGGGCCGTTGACGAGCACGTCGGTGATCCCCGGGAGTGCCAGAAGCGCATCGAGCGGGCCGGCCCCCAGCATCTCGCTGCACAGCCGATCGACCAGGTTCAGCAGCGCTCCACTGCCCAGGACCTGCTGCTCGGACCGGAGGGCATCGGCCACGGTGGCTGCGGTCGGCGAGACACCGTCCATGACCAGCCGGTGACGGACGCGATCGATCAGCGAGACGCTCACGAACTGGCACTTCGGTGCAGACCGAGCGTGTCGAGCACCTGGACCGACGCTCGACGCAGCGGGCGCGAACGGCCGGGGCCGCGCCCGTGGTCGACCGCAGCGCGCAGACGCCGGTCTGGTCGGATGCGGGCGATCACGGGGATGCCGACGGCCTGCTCGACGCTGGCGGTCCCCAGACCACCACGCCGCGACACGACGACGGCCAGGACCGAGCCACACCGCTCGGTGACGCGGGGCACGATCCGGCGAGCAGCACCCAGCCCGACGAGGTCGTCTCCGATGAGCACGACAGTCAGCAGCGAGCCGGACAGGACCGAACCCACCCACCCCTCGGCGGCGAAGTCCGACACCGCCGAGCTGGGTCGTGGGACGTCGGCCACCACGAGGTCGAAGGCCCGGGTGGCCGCCGACCACACGGCCCCGGCTGCGGCCGGCTCCTGCACTGGCGCCCCGTCACCGGGCCAGGCGATCGTGGCGACGCCGTGACGGCGGGGCAGGACGTCGGACAACGACTCGCCCGCCAACCGGCCGTCGACCGCAGCGAGGTCGGGCCACCTCAACCCGGTGGCGCGTTCACTGCCCAGCACCAGGTCGACGCCCGAGCCGGTGGGGTCGGCGTCCAGCACGACCGCCGCCAGGCCCCGGCCGGCACCAGCCAGCCCCAGGGCGACGGCGAAGGTGCTGGCGCCCACCCCGCCCGAGCCGCCCACCACCGAGACGGTGCATCCCTCGACCCGACCGTCGAGTGCTCCGACCAGTGCGGCCAACGCGGCGTCGTCGTCGCCGGGGGAGACCACGCTGGCCGCTCCGATGGCCACGGCATCACGCCAGACCAGGTCGGGGTGGTCGGCCACCACGAGCACGTGATCGCGTCGCGGCGGTGCGCTGCGGGCCACCGCGGGGACCAGGTCCGCGCCCACGAGCACGGCCGAGGCCCGGCGCCATTCGCGGCGCACCGCGTCGGGCGTGTCGAGGGCCACCGGAGCGGCGCCGACGGCGGCGCACCACCGCAGGGCGGAGTCCAGCAGCAGGGGATCGGCGGTCGCGATGACAGCGATGTCGGGCATGCATCGATGGTGGGTCGATCGGCGGCCCGGCACGAGGATCGTGTACCCGCCTGTGGACGATCGACTCCTCGACACACGCCTGTGGACGGCCGCGGCCTATCCTGAGTTCGTGACTGCACCGGCGGCAGGACTGCAATCCGCGGCGTTCTTCGATCTGGACAAGACGATCATCGCCCGTTCGAGCACGCTCGCGTTCAGCAAGCCGTTCTTCCACGGTGGCCTGCTGACCCGTCGCGCCGTGTTGCGCAGCGCCTATGCGAACTTCATGTTCGCGATCAGCGGCGCCGATCATGACCAGCTGGAGAAGATGCGCGCGTATCTGACCCAGATGATCGCCGGCTGGGAGGTGCAGACGGTGCGCCAGGTGGTGTCCGAGACCCTGCACACCATCATCGAGCCGCTGGTCTTCGACGAGGCCGTGCAGCTGATCAGGCAGCACCAGGCGGCGGGCCTGGACGTGGTGATCGTCTCCGCCTCCGGCTCCGAGGTCGTCGAGCCGGTTGGCGCGATGCTGGGTGTCGATCACGTGATCGCCACCCGGTTGGCCGAGATCGACGGGCGATACACCGGCGAGGTCGACTTCTACGCCTACGGGCCCCACAAGGCCACCGCCATGCGTGCGCTCGCCGCCGAACGCGGCTACGACCTGTCGACCAGCTACGCGTACTCGGACTCCGAGACCGACGCCCCCATGCTCGAGGCGGTGGGCCATCCGTTCGCGGTGAACCCGGACAAGACGCTGCGCGCCCTGGCCACCGAGAACGACTGGCCGATCTTGACGTTCAACCGACCGGTCTCGTTGCGCAGCCGCCTGGGGCTGGACACCCCGGTCGGGATCGCCGCCGTGGCGGCCACTGCAGCGGGTGCTGCTGGGGCGCTCACCGCCGCGGTGTGGTGGCGTCGCCGCGCCGCGCCGTCCAGCTGAGTCACTGACTCCTCCTCCCGCGACCCCTGTGTGCTTGTGAAACGAGGCACACGACATTACGACCCAGTAGGGGTGTACGGCCCGACATTTCGGGCGTAGAACTGACACCAGAACTCCACAGCGACCAGCACCTCGGCACCCACGCGGCGATCACCCGCCTCACTGGGACAGTTGCTCGGACAGCTTCGACATGGGTCGGGGCCCCGACGACTCAGATCCAGCACGCCTGGCCACCGAGTCGATTGCTGGCCAGACGGTGTCGATCCCTCCGGGGGTCGGCACCGTCGCTCTGCGGCGCAATAGGTGCCGTCGCTCTGCGGCGCACAAGACACCGTCGCTCTGCGGCGCAAGGATGCCGTCGCTCTGCTGCTTCAGCGGTTGCGGGCCAGGGGGCTCGCCTCGGCAGCGCGGGAGAACGCCTGCGCGGCGTAGAGCAACCACTGGTGGACACCGGTGTCGGTGCCGCTCGCATAGGCGTCCAGGGCTGATCGGTAGGCCGCGGCGTCGCTGGCGTGTCCGGCTTCGGGGACCGTGACCGAGGCCGGGTCGACTCCACGCACCACGAGCACGAGCCGTTCGACGGCACGGCCGATGACGCCGTTGTGGGAGGTGAAGGCGCCGGCTGCGACGATCTCGGCGTGCGCGAGCGCCGCGACGACCAGTGCTGGCGCCTCGGAGCGCTGCCCGAGCATGGTGGCGAGGGCAGTCAGGCGTGCGGTGCCCTCCGGATGGGCAGGTCGACCGAGATCGGCGTCGTCGACGCTGCCCGCCGCGGCCATCGCGTGCAGTCGCGCCATGGCCTGCACGGGCGACGAGCCGAAGGTCGGGACCAGGCCCAGCAGCTCGGTCGACATCCGCACCGCGGCCCGCGCCGTGGCGTCTCCCCCGCCGCTGGCGAGCTCGTCCACGGTCACCTCGCTGCCTTCCAGCGAGGCGGTGGCCCAGGCGCCGAGCAGCAACGACTGCGCCGTGTCCTCCGGCGTGGAGCGGCGCAGTCCACGATCACGCAGGACGGCGTCCAGGCCGTCGCGGGTTCCGGCGAAGGCCGAGGGAACGCCTTCGAGTTCGGCTGCGGCGGCGAAGGGATCGGCAGGGGAGGGATCGGACACGCCCGAAGCGTACCGAGGGCGTGCCGGGTCGCGGGGTAGCCTCGAGACGTGAGCGACGAAGGCGACGATCGGACAGCCAAGTGGCTGGTCGGCGACCGCTTGTCGTGCGTGCTGCACATCGGCGACGGCGCGGTGGCCTACCGCCTGGCCGAGCAGGGCCACGAGGTCGTGGTGGCCGGTGACGACGTCACGCACCGGCGCCACCCCGAGATCCAGTACGTCCGCACCCAGGGCGAGCGGCTCCCCTTCAGCGCCCGCGTCTTCGACGCCGTCATCGTCCCCGAGGTGCGCGACGCACCGCTGGCGTTGGCCGAGTACGCCCGAGTCCTGCGCACCGGCGGATTGCTGTCGACCGTCTCGCACCGGCACGACGACTCGATCCCGTGGCTGCGCAAGCTGCGCGAGATCATCGGCGCTCGTGACAACGCGCACCCGTCCACCGACACGTTCACGGCATCGGGTCTGTTCCACCAGCCCGAGACCACCGAGGCAGGCAGTTGGCAACGACTCGACCTGCCGGCCCTGATGAAGTTCGCGGCCGAACGCCGCCACCCCTCGGTACCCGAGTCCGCCCTGTCGCAGGTGCGCGACCTGTTCGAGAGCTACGGCGCGCAGACCGGGTCGTTGCAGCTGCGCACCGAGACGACCAGCCTGCGCGCACGGGTCGACAAGTCGAGCATGGTCGAGGTCGACGAGACCTCCGAGATCATGCTCCTCGACTTCCGGTAGCGCCGTGGGCGACATCGCCCTGGCCGCCCTGGCCGCGGTCGCGCTGATCGTCGTCGCCGCATTCACCCGGTGGTGGCTGCTGACGCATCGACAGTCGCTGGGCACCGCCGCGGACCGCGCCACGTACGCCACGCTGCACACCGCCTCGCTCGCGGCCCCCGCACTGCAGAACGGCCTGGACGCGGACAGCGCGGCGAGCGCGCTGCCTCATGTCCGAGCCCTGCTCGGCGGCCCCACCGTGGGCATCACCGACACCGCCGGCATCCTGGCGTGGGACGGCTCGAACCGTGCCGAGGCCGCCGACCTCGTCGCTGATGCGCTCAGACGGGGCACCACGCAGGCCTCCGATCACACGGTGGTCGCACCTCTGTCGGTGGACGGTCGCGTCGTCGGAAGTGTTGTCGTGCACACCGATGAGGCCTCGGCCGGACTCGTGCGCGCCACGACCGAGGTGGCTCGGTGGATGTCCAGCCAGCTGGAGCTGGCCGAGCTCGCGATCAGCCGCACGGCCCTGATGGAGGCCGAGCTGCGGGCCCTGCGGGCGCAGATCTCACCGCACTTCATCTACAACTCCCTGGGCGCGATCGCCTCGTTCGTGCGCACCGATCCCGAGCGCGCTCGAGAGCTGCTGCTGGAGTTCGCCGACTTCACGCGGTACTCGTTCCGCCGGCACGGCGAGTTCACGACCCTCGCCGAGGAGCTGCGCTCCATCGAGCGCTACCTGGTGCTGGAGAAGGCTCGCTTCGGCGACCGGCTGCGGGTCATCACCCGCATCGCGCCGGAGGTGCTGAGCGTGCGACTGCCCTTCCTGTCGGTCCAGCCGCTGGTCGAGAACGCCGTCCGGCACGGACTGGAGCCCCAGTCCGGTGACGGCACGATCACGATCGTGGCCCGTGACGACGGCGCAGAGTGTGTCATCACGATCGAGGATGACGGAGTCGGCGCCGATCCTGAGGTCGTCCGCGAGGCACTCGCAGGACGCACCACCAGCGCATCCATCGGCCTGTCCAACGTCGACGAGCGACTGCGCACCGTCTACGGCGATGCGCACGGCATCGTGGTCGAGACCGCGCCGGGACATGGCACCAAGGTGGCCGTGCGGGTGCCGAAGTTCGCGCCCTCGGTGGATCCGTGAGCCGCCCCTAGACTCAGGGCGTGAAGTTCCTCAACGACCTGCAGCCCTCGCACGACCTGACCTACAGCGACGTGTTCATGGTGCCGTCGCACTCGTCGGTCACCAGCCGTTTCGACGTCGATCTGCGCACCCCCGACGACATCGGGACCACCCTGCCCCTCGTGGTCTCGAACATGACGGCCATCTCGGGCAAGCGGATGGCCGAGACGATCGCCCGCCGTGGCGGCATCGCGATCATTCCCCAGGACATCCCGATGGACATCGTGCGCGCCACCGTCGAACGCGTGAAGTCAGCCCACACGATCTACGACACCCCGGTCACCGTCGATCTGTCGACCACGATCGGCGAGGCCATGAGCCTGATCCCCAAGCGCGCACACGGTGCCGTCGTGGTGCTCGACGGCGAGACCCCGGTGGGCGTGGTGACCGAGCGGGACGGCGAGGCGGTCGATCGGTTCACCCAGGTGCGTGAGGTCATGGAGACCGACCTGCTGACCTTCGAGGTCGGCGTCGATCCCCGACACGGTTTCGACGAGATGAGTGCACGACGCGTGTCGCTCGCTCCCGTGCTCGACGACGGTCGGCTCGTCGGAGTCCTCACCCGGACCGGCGCCCTGCGCTCGACGATCTACACCCCCGCTACCGACCCGGACGGTCATCTCGTCCTGGGGGCCGCCGTCGGCATCAACGGCGACGTCGCCGGCAAGGCCGAGGCCCTGCTCGCCATGGGCGTGGATGTGCTCGTCGTGGACACCGCGCACGGCCACCAGGCGAAGATGCTCGAGGCCCTGCCGATCGTCGCCGCAGCGCGCGACGCCCACGCATCCGCCACCGGTCGTCGTATCCCGATCGCCGCAGGCAACGTCGTGTCGGCCGCGGGGGTCCGTGACCTCGTGGCGGCCGGGGCCGACATCGTCAAGGTCGGCGTCGGGCCCGGCGCCATGTGCACGACTCGCATGATGACCGGGGTGGGACGGCCGCAGTTCTCCGCCGTCCTCGAGTGCGCCGACGCCGCCCGCGAGGTCGGCGCCCACGTGTGGGCCGACGGCGGGGTGCGGTATCCGCGCGACGTCGCGCTCGCCCTGGCT
This sequence comes from Aeromicrobium sp. CF3.5, assembly GCF_051262695.1. NCBI lineage: Bacteria > Bacillati > Actinomycetota > Actinomycetes > Propionibacteriales > Nocardioidaceae > Aeromicrobium > Aeromicrobium sp. CF3.5. Next base: position 214,570 of record NZ_JBIMEZ010000005.1, on the reverse strand, counting down.
GCGGGCGCGGCCAGCGTGATGATCGGATCGTGGTTCGCCGGCACGCTGGAGAGCCCCGGCGACCTCAAGGTCGGGTCCGACGGACGGCCCTACAAGGAGTCCTTCGGCATGGCGTCGGCGCGCGCGGTGTCCAACCGGACCCGCGATGAGGCCGGTTTCGAGCGCGCGCGGATGGCCCTGTTCGAGGAAGGCATCTCCTCGTCCCGCATGTTTCTCGACCCGGATCGTCCCGGCGTCGAGGACCTCGTCGATCAGATCATCGCGGGCGTCCGTTCCAGTGCCACCTACGCCGGTGCGCGCAGCGTCGCTCAGTTCCACGACCAGGCGGTGATCGGCCTCCAGAGCTCGGCAGGCTACGACGAGGGACGACCTCTGCACGCCAGTTGGTAAGCCGAGCGACTCGCTACGCTCGCCGCTCCAGCGACTTCGTCGCTGCCGGGCTGCGCCCGGGCGGCTTGCCTCGCTTCGCTCGGCCCATGGTCACCCTGAGCGTCAGGCCAACACGTCAGCGCAGGCCTCGCAGCACGATGGCGAGGCCTCGGTCGAAGGATTCGTCGAGGTCGGGATCGGGGTCGATGGCGCCGACGCCGCTGGCCAGGCGGTGCATCTGGGTGGCCTGGGTGTGGCCGAACACGAACAGCAGCAGGGTGCGGGCGCCGTCGCGGTCGTCGAGCGCCACAGCAAGTTCAGCCTCCACCCGCGAGACGCCCAGTCGGAAGGCCGACGCGGTCGCCACCACGTCGGCGCCATCCCGGACGGACAGCATCGCGTCCCGCAGCGCGTGGGCCACATCGGCAGCACGCTTCTCGGGCGGCCCTCCGTCGGCGACCCCGACCCCCTCGACGATGCGGTCGGCCATCAGGGCGAGCAGCGTCTGCTTGTCCGACACGTGGTGGTACAGCGCACTGGGCTGCACGTCGAGCGCTGCCGCGACCCGCCGCATCGAGCAGAACTCCAGGCCGTGCGTGTCCAGGACCGTCAGCGCCGCGCTCACGACGTCATCGAGACTGTTGGCCACCCGCCCACCCTATCGGCTAACCTGAACAGCGTTCACCTGATCACTGTTCAGGTGCGTGAGCCGGAGGACCGCGATGACATCGACCACCACCCCCGCCAAGCGGCGCGGCCTGAGCACCACCGACCTGTCTCTCATCGCGACCTTCGCCGCGCTGATCGCGGTCTGCGCCGTGTCGGCCGCCCTGCCGTTCGGTGTCAACGGAGTACCGATCACCCTGCAGCTGCTGGCCGTCTTCCTGACCGGCGCAGCACTCGGAGCGGTGCGCGGATTCCTCTCGGTGACTCTCTACATCGTGGCCGGAGCTGCCGGTCTGCCGATCTTCGCCGGCGGACAGGCCGGCTTGGCTCCGTTCAGCGGGCCCACGTCGGGCTATCTGCTGGCCTTCCCGATCGCAGCGCTGATCATCGGATTCGTCGCCGAGCGACTCGCGGCGCGGGGAGTCGCGGTCACGGCCGTGGTCGTCATCCTCGGCGGGGTGATCGCCGAGACGGTCGTGACGCTGGCTGGCGCCGCGAGCATCGCGATCACCGCCGACCTGAGCTACGCCAAGGGCGTCACGGCAGCGCTGCCGTTCGTGCCCGCCGACCTGGTCAAGCTGGCCATCGCGGCGGTCGTCGCCGCTGCGGTGCACCGCGCATTCCCGCAGCTGATGACCCGGCGCCCGTAGGCTGCTGCGGTGGCGCGCATCGAGCTCGACCGGGTCAGTGTGGACGCGCCCGGCACGGGTCCCGTCGTCACGATCCTGTCCGACGTCACCGTGACCCTCAGCGAGCCCCGCATCGCCCTGATCGGGGCCAACGGATCGGGCAAGTCCACGCTCGCACGCCTGCTCAACGGACTGGTGACGGCCACGAGCGGGCGGGTGCTGGTCGACGGCGTCGACGTGGCAGAGCACGGCGCCCAGGTGCGGCGGCGCGTCGGGTTCGTGTTCACGAATCCTGCCTCCCAGGTGGTGATGCCGACCGCCGTCGAGGACGTTGCTCTCTCCTTGCGCCGTGACGTCAAGAAGGCTTCGCACCGCGAGGCCCGGGCGCGCGAGGTGCTCGATGAGTTCGGCCTGGCACATCGGGCGGACACCAGCGTGCACGCGTTGTCGGGTGGTCAGCAGCAGCTGCTGGCGGTCGCCGGGGTCCTGGCCACCGATCCGGACGTCGTCGTGGCCGACGAGCCCACCACGCTGCTCGACCTGGCCAACACCCGACTCATCGGGGACCTGCTGCTGGGACTGCGCCAACAGCTCGTGCTCGCCACCCACGACCTCGACCTCGCAGCCCGATGCGACCGCGCCCTGGTGATCGCTGACGGTCGGGTCGCCTTCGACGGCCCCGCCGCGGAGGCAGTGCACTGGTACCGAGCGCAGGTGCTCGGATGAGGGCCGTGAGTCTCGGGGTGCACCACCCGGGCACCACGGTGCTGCACCGGATCCCCGCCGGACCGAAGCTGGGGCTGCTGGTCGCCTACGGCCTCGTCGTCGTCGCACTCCGCGGACCGTGGCCGCCTACGGCCGCACTGGGCGCCTCGGTCCTGCTCGCCGCGTCCGCGCGGGTCCCGCTGCGCGACCTGTGGCGCGGCCTGCGCCCCATGCTGCTGATCGTGGCGGTGCTTGCCGGCTTCCAGGCCTGGCAACGAGGCTGGCCGGTCGCGGTCGAGATCGCGGCCACGGTGCTTGCTCTCGTGCTGGCAGCCACCACCTTCACGGCGACGACACCCACCGACCGACTGCTCGACGCGATCGTGCGCGGTCTCGGACCCTTCCGGCGCCTCGGGGTCAACCCGGAGAAGGTCGCGCTGGCCTTCTCCCTGATGATCGCGGCCCTCCCCCGCATCGCCGACATCGCGGCCGAGACCCGCGACGCCGCCCGTGCCCGCGGACTCGAGCGCTCGCCGCGCGCCTATCTGATCCCGCTGACCCTCCGCACCGTCGCCCACGCCCACGCCACCGGCGACGCCCTCGCCGCCCGCGGCCTCGGCGACGAGTGATGGTTCCCTGGCATCTGATGGTTCCCCAGGTTACGTAGGAAAGCCATCACTTCTCATGGCGAATTTGCCCGGAGAAGTGATGGCCTCCCTACGTAACCTGGTAACCCGTCACCTCGCTCAGGGCAGGATCGCGAGCGCGTCCATGAGGGTCTGGCTGGGGCGCATGACAGCGGTGGCCTTGTCGACATCAGGGCGGAAGTAGCCGCCGATGTCGGCCGGCTTGCCCTGCACCGCGAGCAGCTCGGCCACGATGGTGTCCTCCTCGCCGGCGAGCTTCTCTGCCAGCTCGCCGAACGATGTCGCGAGCTCGGCGTCGTCGCTCTGCTGGGCCAGCTCCTGGGCCCAGTACAGCGCCAGGTAGAAGTGGCTTCCGCGGTTGTCGGTCGTGCCGAGCTTGCGACCCGGGGACCGGTTCTCGTCCAGGAACGTGCCGGTGGCGCGGTCGAGGGTGTCGGCCAGCACCTGGGCGCGAGCGTTGTCGGTGGTCGTCGCCATGTGCTCGAAGCTGACCGCCAGTGCGAGGAACTCACCGAGGCTGTCCCAGCGCAGGTAGTTCTCCTTGACCAGCTGCTGCACGTGCTTGGGCGCCGAACCGCCGGCACCGGTCTCGAACAGACCGCCGCCGTTGATCAGCGGCACGATCGACAGCATCTTGGCGCTGGTGCCGAGCTCGAGAATCGGGAACAGGTCGGTGTTGTAGTCACGCAGCACGTTGCCGGTCACGCTGATGGTGTTCTCACCCCGACGAATCCGCTCGATCGACAGCTTGGTCGCCTCGATCGGCGACATGATGCGAATGTCGAGATCGTCCCCTCCCTCGATCGACGCAGTGTGCTCGGGGAGGTAGGCGTTCACCTTGGCGATCAGGTTCGCGTCGTGCGCCCGGCCCTCGTCGAGCCAGAAGATCGTGGGATCGCCGGTGGCCCGAGCCCGCGAGACGGCGAGCTTGACCCAGTCGCGGATCGGGATGTCCTTGGTCTGGCAGGCGCGCCAGACGTCTCCCTGCTCCACGGCCTGTTCGAGCAGCACCTCACCCGACGCGTCGACCACGCGCACGGTACCCGTGGTCGGGATCTCGAACGTCTTGTCGTGGCTGCCGTACTCCTCGGCCTTCTGCGCCATGAGCCCCACGTTCGGGACGGTGCCCATCGTCGAGGGATCGAAGGCGCCGTTCTCGCGGCAGTCATCGATGACGGCCTGGTAGACGCCGGCGTAGCTGGAGTCGGGGATGACCGCGAGGGTGTCGGCCTCCTCACCGTCGGGGCCCCACATGTGGCCCGACGTGCGGATCATCGCTGGCATCGAGGCGTCGACGATGACGTCGCTGGGCACGTGCAGGTTGGTGATGCCGTGATCGGAGTCGACGTGGGCCAGCTTCGGCCCCTCGGCCAGCTCGGCGTCGAACGACGCCTTGATCTCGGCGGCCTGGTCGAGCCCGTCGAGACCGGCCAGGATGCCACCGAGTCCGTCGTTGGGGCTCAGCCCGGCACCGGCGAGCACGTCACCGAACGCGGCGAAGGTCTTCGGGAAGAAGGCCCGCACGACGTGGCCGAAGATGATCGGGTCGGAGACCTTCATCATCGTCGCCTTGAGGTGCACCGAGAACAGGACGTCGTCGGCCTTGGCCCGTGCGATCTGCGCGGTCAGGAACTCGCGCAGCGCGGCGACGTTCATGGCCGTGGCGTCGACGACCTCGCCGGCGAGCACGGGGATCTCTTCGCGCAGCACGGTGGTTGCACCGTCGTCGCCGACCAGCTCGACGCGCAACGTGGTGTCAGCCTCGATGACAACCGACTTCTCGTTGGCGCGGAAGTCGTCGGCACCCATCGTGGCGACCTGGGTCCTGGAGTCAGAGCTCCACACGCCCATCGAGTGCGGGTTGGACTGCACGTACTTCTTGACCGAGGCCGGAGCGCGGCGATCGGAGTTGCCCTCGCGCAGCACCGGGTTGACGGCACTGCCCTTGACCTTGTCGTAGCGCGCGCGGACGTCGCGCTCGTCGTCGGTCTGCGGGTCCTCGGGGTACGCAGGCAGGTCGAAGCCCTGCTGCTGGAGCTCGGCGATGGCGGCCTTGAGCTGCGGCACCGACGCCGAGATGTTCGGCAGCTTGATGATGTTGGCCTCGGGCTGCTGAGCCAGCTCACCGAGCTCGGCGAGCGCATCGGGAATCTGCTGATCGGCAGGCAGGCGATCGGCGAACTGACTGACGATGCGTCCCGACAAGGAGATGTCGCGGGTCTCGACCGCGACGCCCGCCTGGGCCGCGTAGGCCTCGATGACCGGCAGGAACGAGTACGTCGCCAGCGCAGGCGCCTCGTCGGTGTGGGTGTAGATGATCGTCGACTCAGGCACGGGGTCTCCGTCTCGCGAGGTGGATGAAAAGTGTCTTGACGTCAAGATATCTCATGGAGGACGCCACCTCCCAGGCAGATGCAGCCTTCACGGTGACACTTGCGCGTCTTACTGTCGAGTCATGAGGATCGCCGTCGCAGGTGCCACCGGCGTGGTCGGACACAAGGTCACCGAGCTGGCGCGCGGGCTCGGCCACGAGGTCGTCCCGCTGGCCCGGTCACTGGGCGTCGACCTCACCACGGGCGCTGGCCTCGCCGACGCACTCGCCGGCGTCGACACCGTGGTCGACACGACCAGCACCACGACCCAGGGCAGGGCGGGCGCCGAACGCTTCTTCGACAGCGTCACCAGCACTCTGCTGGCCGCCGAGACGGCGGCCGGCACAGGTCATCACGTCGCGATCTCCATCGTCGGCATCGACGACATCGCGCTCGGCTACTACCAGGGCAAGCAGCGCCAAGAACAACTGATCACCAGCGGCCCCATTCCGTGGTCGATCCTGCGCACCACCCAGTTCCACGAGTTCTCCGCCCGTTCGCTCGGCTTCATGAAGCTGGGTCCGGTCAGCCTGGTGCCAGCCATGCCCTCACGCACCATCGCAGCCGCCGAGGCGGCCGCGGCCCTGGTCGAGCTGTGCGAGGCCGGCCCGGCCGGACGCGTGCCCGATCTCGCGGGCCCCGAGGACAACCACATGGTCGACCTCGCGCGTCAGTACGTGCGGTCGACCGGGTCGCGACAGACGGTGGTCGGCCTGCGGGTCCCCGGTGCGGCGGGCCGGGCGATCAGGGCTGGCGGGTTGCGTCCGACTTCTGACGGCCCTCGCGGCACCCAAACCTTCGGGCAGTGGCTGCGCGCGTTGTGACGGGGCACACGGCCCGCCTACCATGGCCCATGCCCGCCGCCGGACTCCACACTCTCGTCGTCGACGACGAGCAGCCGGTGCTCGACGAGCTGGTCTGGCTGCTGGGTCGTGATGATCGCATCGCCACGGTCGAGTCGGCGCGGTCCGGCACCGATGCACTGCAGGTGCTCGAGGCGGGCGAGATCGACCTGGTGTTCCTCGACATCGCCATGCCGGGCCTCACCGGGCTGCAGATCGCCAGCCTGGTCGGCCGATTTCGGCACCCGCCGGCGATCGTGTTCGTCACGGCGCACGACGCTCACGCGGTCGAGGCCTTCGAGCTGAACGCCGTCGACTACCTGCTCAAGCCCATCCGGGAGGAGCGGCTGCGCGAGAGCGTGCGGCGGGTGTGCGAGAGCGACGCCACCACAGCGGACCCCGACGCGACGATCGCCGTCGAGCTGGGCGGCGTGACGCGCTTCGTGCAGCGATCGGCCGTCGCGGTGGTCGAGGCGCAGGGTGACTACGTGCGCCTGCACACCACGGGCGGCGACAGTCACCTGATCCGCACCCCACTGTCGACCCTGGCCGCCGCCTGGGCCGACGTCGGATTCGCACGCGTCCACCGCAGCCATGCCGTGAACCTCGCCCACGTCGTGGAGCTGCGCACCCACGCTGGCCGATCCAGCGTGCTGGTCGACACCGGCGCCACGCCCACCGAGATCCAGGTGGCGCGCCGCCACACCCGTGAGCTGCGCGACCTGATCCACCATCGCGCCCGATGAGCGACCCGGACCAGCCGCCCGTCCACACCGGCCGTGTGCGCGTCACCAGTCCACTGGCATCGGCATCGCGGCACGTGCCTCGGTCGGCTCGCCAGGAGATCGACGAGTCGACCGGTGTCGGCGAGCTCTACATGCGCTCACTGATCCGATCCCAGCTGCGCGCGGCCCTCACGGTGGTGGTCACCCTCCTGCTGTCGATCGGTGCGTTGCCGATCGTGTTCCTGACCGTCGACGCCTCGACCACGTTGCGCCTGTTCGGCATTCCTGCGCCGTGGATCGTCCTCGGCGTGCTGGTCTACCCCTTCATCGGCATCATCGGATGGCTCTTCGTGCGCCAGGCCGAGCGCGCCGAACGTGACTTCGCCGATCTCGTCGACGCCACCGAGACCCGAGACTCCGCGTCCGGGGGCCCGGCGTGAACGCCACCTACGGCGTGGTGGCGATCACCCTCGTGGCGCTCGCGACGGTGGGCATCGGAGCCTTCGGGCTGCGCGTCAGCCGCACCACGAGCGACTTCTACGTGGCGTCGCGGTCGGTCAGCCCGATCTGGAACAGCTCCGCCATCGGCGGCGAGTACCTGTCGGCAGCCTCGTTCCTCGGCGTGGCCGGGCTCGTGCTGGCCTCGGGCGCCGACATGCTCTGGTACCCCATCGGCTGGACCGCCGGCTACCTGCTCCTGCTGGTCTTCGTCGCCGCTCCGTTGCGTCGATCCGGTGCGTACACGATTCCGGACTTCGCCCAGCTGCGCCTCGGCTCGATCGCGGTGCGGCGCCTGGCCAGCGCCCTGGTGGTCGCGGTCGGCTGGCTGTACCTGATGCCGCAGTTCCAGGGCGCCGGCCTGACGGTGCGCACCGTCACGGGTTCCCCCGCCTGGGTGGGGACCGCGCTGGTCGCCATGATCGTGATGGTCAACGTGGTGTCGGGCGGGATGCGCAGCATCACCTTCGTGCAGGCCTTCCAGTACTGGCTCAAGCTGACCGCACTGCTGGTGCCCGTGTTCTTCCTCGTGCACGCGTGGACGCTCGACGGCAGCCCGTCACCGGTTGCCCCCACTGACTGGTTCAGCCCGTTCGGCGGCACCGATCCGACCAGCCTGTACCTGACGTACTCGGTGCTGGCGGCGACCTTCCTCGGCACGATGGGGCTGCCGCACGTCGTGGTGCGCTTCTACACCAACCCCGACGGGCAGGCCGCCCGCCGCACGACCCTGATCGTGCTCGGTCTCCTCGGCGCCTTCTACCTGCTGCCGACCATCTACGGCGTGCTCGGCCGAATCTACGCACCCGACCTCATCGCCGCGGGTCGCACCGATGCCGTGGTGCTGGAGCTTCCGGCACGCATGCTCGGCGGCACGACCGGCGAGGTGCTGTCGGCCGTGCTCACGGCGGGCGCGTTCGCGGCCTTCCTGTCGACCTCCTCGGGCCTGACGATGTCGGTGGCGGGCGTGCTCGGTCAGGCACTGACCGGCATCGATCGCGTCGGGAGCCGACTGGGAGGAGTGGCCGCGTTCCGCATTGCCGCCGTGCTGTGCCTGATCGTTCCCGTCACGCTCGCCCTGTCGGCTGAGCGGATCCCGGTCGCCAGCTCGGTGACATTCGCCTTCGCGCTGGCCGCCTCGACGTTCTGCCCACTGCTCGTGCTGGGCGTGTGGTGGCGCGGCCTCACCGACATCGGCGCCATCGCCGGCCTGATGGGCGGTGGGGTGTGCGCCGGCGTGGCCCCCATCCTCACGATCGCAGCGCGTCCCGAGGGATGGCTCGGCGCACTGATGAGCCAGCCCGCGCTCTGGTCGGTCCCTGTCGGCTTCTCGCTGATGATCGGTGTGTCCCTGCTGACCCGTCATCGCGCGCCGGCCAACGTCGCGCGCACCATGGTGCGCCTGCACACCCCGGAGCGAATCGACGTCGACCGCCGCTCCTAGTGGTCCCGTTCTGGAACCCCGCTGGTCGCACAGGACCGACCGTTCGTCGCGGCCCGATTCCCGTAGGTCGCAGGAGTCCGGCATCTGAGCGCACGACCCCGCCGGTGATCTGGCTCACATCGCACTGCGCCCCTAGCGTCTTCGGCGTGGCACACCCGTGCCCGCGCATCACGAGAGAGGTACACCCCGTGGCGGACAAGATCAGCCCCGAGGCCGAAGCGGCCTACCAACGCATCCACGCGTCCGATGACTTCCAGGGCCTGAAGAAGGCCTACCTGGGCTTCGTCGTCCCGGCCACCATCGCCTTCATGGCCTGGTACCTGCTGTACGTCCTGTGCTCGAACTACGCACCTGACCTGATGGCCATTCGCGTCGTCGGCAACATCAACATCGCCCTGGTCTGGGGACTCCTGCAGTTCGTGACCACCTTCGGCCTGGCCTACTGGTACTCCCAGTACTCGGCCCGTCGCATGGACCCCACCGCTGATCGACTCGGCGAAGAGTTCGAGCAGGAGATCAACCGATGAACACGTCCTCTCCCGCCCAGATCACCCTGGTCCAGGCCTCCGCCGAGGGCGGCAACCAGCTGCTGACCGGATCGCTGTTCGTCTTCATCGTGCTGCTGACCGTCGGCATCACCTTCTGGGCCAGCCGCAACACCAAGACCGCTGCCGACTACTACGCCGGCGGCCGCAGCTTCAGCGGCGTCCAGAACGGCTTCGCCATCGGCGGCGACTACATGTCGGCCGCCTCGTTCCTGGGCATCTCCGGCGCGATCGCCCTGTCCGGCTACGACGGGTTCCTGTACTCGATCGGCTTCCTGGTGGCGTGGCTCGTGGCTCTGCTGCTGGTGGCCGAGCTCCTGCGCAACTCCGGCAAGTTCACGATGGCCGACCAGCTCGCGTACCGCATGCGCCAGACACCGGTGCGCACCGCGGCCGCGACCTCGACCATCATCGTGTCGATCTTCTACCTGCTCGCCCAGATGGTCGGTGCGGGTGCCCTCGTGGCCCTGCTGCTGGGCATCGACAGCGACAGCGCCAAGAATCTGACGATCGCCGGGGTCGGCGTCCTGATGATCTTCTACGTCGTCATCGGCGGCATGAAGGGCACCACCTGGGTGCAGATCGTCAAGGCAGTCCTGCTGATGGGCGGCACGATCCTGATCAGCGTCCTGGTGCTGGCCAAGTTCAACTTCAACATCTCCGACCTGCTCGGCACGGCTGCGGAGAACAGCGGTGAGGGTCGAGCCTTCCTGGAGCCCGGCCTGCAGTACGGCGGCACGGCAACCAGCAAGATCGACTTCATCTCCTTGGGCATCGCCCTGGTGCTCGGTACCGCCGGCCTCCCGCACATCCTGGTGCGTTTCTACACGGTTCCGACCGCGCGCCAGGCACGCAAGTCGGTGCTCTGGGCCATCGGCATCATCGGCAGCTTCTACCTGCTGACACTGGTCCTCGGCTTCGGCGCCGCTGCGCTGGTGACCGGCGACAAGAAGCAGGAGATCGTCGATTCGGGCGGCAACCTGGCCTCGCCCCTGCTGGCCGAGGCCGTGGGAGGTGGAGCCGGCACGACCGGAGGAGCCATCCTGCTGGCCCTGATCTCGGCGGTCGCCTTCGCCACGATCCTGGCCGTCGTCGCCGGCCTCACCCTGACGTCGGCCTCCTCGGTGGCGCACGACCTGTACGCCAGCGTCTGGAAGAAGGGCACCGCCACCGGCGCCCAGGAGATCAAGGTGGCGCGCATCTCCGCTTTCGTCATCGGCGGCGTCGCGATCGCCCTGGCGATCCCGGGCCAGAAGCTGAACGTCGCGTTCCTGGTGGCGTTGGCCTTCGCCGTCGCAGCGTCGGCGAACCTGCCGGCGCTGCTGTTCAACCTGTTCTGGAAGCGCTTCAACACCCGAGGCGCGGTCTGGAGCATCTACGGTGGCCTGATCGCCGCTGTGGGGCTGGTGGTCTTCAGCCCCACCGTGTCCGGGTCGGACACCGCGCTGCTGACCGGCGTCGACTTCGCGTGGTTCCCGCTGACCAACCCGGGCATCGTGTCGATCCCGCTGGGCTTCCTGCTCGGCTTCCTCGGCACGATCACCTCGAAGGAACGCACCAGCGAGGATCGTTTCGCCGAGCTCGAGGTCCGGTCCCTGACAGGGGCGGGGGCGGAGAAGTAGGGCGCGCGGCTTCGCCGCTCCAGCGGCTCGTACCTCGCCGCTGCCGGGCTTCGCCCGGGCGCCTGCCTCGCTTCGCTCGGCCCATGGTCGGGTGCCGCTGGCGGGCTTCGCCCGGGCGCCTGCCTCGCTTCGCTCGGCCCATGGTCGGGTCAGAGGCGAGGCAGGCGCACATCCGAACGCAGTAGCGCCCCGCGGTGCACCAGTCCGTGCGCTGAGCAAGAATGCAACACAGCCGTCGATCGAGGAGAACATCGTGACCGAGCAAGGCATCAGCAACCTGTCGAACGAGAACCGTCGGTTCGAGCCGCCGGCCGAGCTGGCCGCGAACGCGAACCTGACCGCCGAGGCCTACGAGCGCGCCTCCGCCGATCGCCTCGGCTTCTGGGCCGAGCAGGCCGAGCGCATCTCGTGGTCCACCCCGTTCACGGAGGTGCTCGACTGGACCAAGGCGCCGTTCGCCAAGTGGTTCGTGGGCGGCACGCTCAACGCCGCCTACAACTGCGTGGACCGTCACGTCGAGGCCGGTCACGGCGAGCGCGTGGCGTTCCACTTCGTCGGCGAGCCCGGCGACACCCGAGACATCACCTACGCCAACCTCAAGGACGAGGTCAGCCAGGCCGCGAACGCGCTGGTCGACCTCGGCGTCAAGACCGGCGACCGAGTCGCCATCTACATGCCGATGATCCCTGAGGCCATCGTCGCGATACTGGCCTGCGCACGGCTCGGCGCCCCGCACACCGTCGTGTTCGGTGGCTTCAGCTCCGATGCCCTGGCCAGCCGCGTCGAGGACTGCGACGCCAAGATCATCATCACGGCCGACGGCGGATACCGCCGCGGCGCTCCGTCGGCCCTCAAGCCCGCCGTCGACGAGGCCCTCGCCAAGCTCGGCGACACCAGCCCCGTCCAGCACGTCCTGGTCGCCCGGCGCACCGAGACCGACACCGAGATGACCGAAGGTCGCGACGTGTGGTGGCACGACGTCGTCGCCACGGCCTCCACCGATCACACCCCGGAGGCATTCGACGCCGAGCACCCGCTCTACGTCATGTACACCTCGGGCACGACCGGCAAGCCCAAGGGAATCCTGCACACCACGGGCGGCTACCTGGTGCAGAACGCCTACACGTTCTGGGGCATCTTCGACCACAAGCCCGACGACGTCTTCTGGTGCACCGCCGACATCGGCTGGGTCACCGGGCACTCGTACATGGTCTACGGTCCGCTGCTCAACGGGGCGACCCAGGTGATGTACGAAGGCACCCCCGACACCCCCACCAAAGGTAGGTGGTGGGACATTATTTCTGACTATGGAGTGACGCTTTTTTACACGGCCCCCACCGCCATTCGCACCTGCATGAAGTGGGGCGAGCAGATCCCGGCCGAGCGCGATCTGTCGAGCCTGCGCATCATGGGCTCGGTCGGCGAATCGATCAACCCCGAGGCCTACGTCTGGTACCGCGACAACATCGGCAGCGGGCGCACGCCCATCGTCGACACGTGGTGGCAGACCGAGACCGGCGCACACATGATGAGCCCGCTGCCCGGTGTCACCTCGGCCAAGCCCGGCTCGGCCATGCGCGCCATACCAGGCATCGACATCGAGGTCGTCGACGACGCGGGCCAGCCCGTCGGCAACGGCGAGGGCGGATACCTGGTCGTCACCGAGCCGTGGCCGGCCATGCTGCGCACCATCTGGGGCGATGACGACCGCTACAAGGAGACCTACTGGTCGCGCTGGGAAAACCTGTACTTCGCCGGCGACGGAGCCAAGAAGGACGACGACGGCGACATCTGGCTGATGGGGCGCGTCGATGACGTCATGAACGTGTCCGGCCATCGTCTGTCGACCACCGAGATCGAATCCGCACTGGTCTCACACCCCAAGGTGGCCGAGGCAGCCGTCGTGGGTGCGGCAGACGACACGACCGGTCAGGCCGTGGTGGCGTTCGTCATCCTTCGAGAGTCGGCCGGCGACGGCGGCCAGGAAGTCGTCAAGGAGCTGCGTGACCACGTCGGCAAGGAGATCGGTCCGATCGCCAAGCCAAAGCGCATCATGGTCGTGCCCGAGCTGCCCAAGACCCGGTCCGGCAAGATCATGCGCCGGTTGCTGCGCGACGTCGCCGAGGATCGCGAGGTGGGCGACTCGTCCACTCTGGCGGACGCCGGCGTCATGCAATTGATCTCAGACGGCATCGGCGCTGGGAAGGGTGACGACGACTGATGCAGCAGCCACGGGCCCGCGCGCTGTGACTGTCGCGGCACGCGGGCCCGAAGGCTTGTAGGGTCGCCCTCATGAGCACGCCCCACAAGACCGATGCCGCGCCCACCATCGGCGCTCTCGCCAAGGACGTCGAACGAAATCTCTCCGACCTGGTGCGCTCCGAGATCGCGCTGGCCAAGTCCGAGGTCAAGTTCAGCGTCAAGGCAGGTGGTATCGGCGCAGGACTCCTGGCCGTGGTGGCCTTCCTGGGCCTGCTGCTGATCATCATGTTGTCGATCACCGCGGCGTACTTCATCGTGATGGCCGGACTACATCCTGCCTGGGCGTTCCTGATCGTCAGCGGTTTCTACCTGCTGCTGATCGTCGTGCTCGGACTCGTCGGCATCCGCCTGCTCAAGAAGGTCAAGGCCCCCACGCAGACGATCAGCACCGCGAAGGCGATCCCGCCGGCTCTCAAGGGCCACAAGGACAGCGCCGCACCGGCATCGCCCCCACTGCGTTGAGCGCCATCAGCCACGGCTGAACGCGCGGCCGACCAGGCCGAGCACCGCCACCACACCAGCACACCCGATCGCCACCACGACCCACTGGTCGAACGACTCGACGGCCCGCTCCTGCACCAGCAGCTGGAAGCGCTGTCCGATCGGATCGAGGGTCTCGCCCGAGTCGCCCAGCTGCGTGGCCTGGTCCCGGACCACCTGACCCGCCAGCCACACGCTGGCGGCCGTGGCGATGCCCAGGCCCAGCAGGGCCGTCGATCGTCGCCGCGCAGCCAGCACACAGATGACCGCAGCCACAGCCGCGACGCCCAGTCCCAGCAGGGCCCGATCGGGCGACCGGTCGACGAAGTCGAGAACCGGCGCCACGTCCTCCTCACCACCCGAGGTCTGCAGCTCGGCGGGGGCCGGCAGCTCGAACGGCAGCCCCTCGTCGATCGAGTCGATGATCGCCGTGGACACCGGCGTCAGGTCGAGCACGATGCGATCGCCGTCGGCGAACGTGGCCCGATGCGACGCACGCTGGACCTCCTCGAACAGGTCCACGAATCCGTCGGCACTCACCACCTGCTCCGCGCCGGCCCGCACGACGTCCTGCGCCCCCGAGGCCGCTAGCTCGGGCACCTCCGCACGGTCGACCACCCCAGCGGCGACGACGTCGATGATCTCGGCACGAAACTCCTGATCAGACGCCAGCTGCGTCGTGGCGTCGACGAAACCGTCCTCGTCGGCGATGTTCGCCGCCAGCCACGTGACGGGCAGGACGACAGCAACAGCCAGCGCCGCGATCAGTCCGGCCAGGCCGGCGATCACCGACCGCATCAAGCACAACCACCGGTCGAGACCGTGGTGGTCGCACCGATGCCGCGCTCGGCGGACTCGGCGACCTGGTCCGCGGTGAGGGCATATCCCGTGGAGCGGTCGGAGATCGACGCGGCGAAGATGACGCCCAGCACCTGACCGTCGGAGGAGACCAACGGGCCGCCGGAGTTTCCGGACCGCACCAGGCTCCGCACCGAGAACGTGTCGCGCGTGACTCGCCCCTCGTCGTAGATGTCAGGGCTGCGCAGATCGATCCGATCGCGGATGCGAGCCGCACGGGCGTCGAACGGACCGTTCTGCGGGAAGCCGAGGACGGCCGCAGCGTCGCCCGCCGCGCCCGACGTGTCGAAGTCGAGGGGGGTGAGGTTCACGTCGGCGGCCAGGACCGCGACATCGAGGTCCTTGTCGAACAGGACGACGCGCGTGGGAATGCGCTGGTCGCCGATGACCAGGTTCGGCTCCTCGACCCCGGCGACCACGTGGGCGTTGGTCATGATCCGACCGGGAGCATAGGCAAAGCCCGAACCCTCCAGACCGCTGTCACAGCGCGACTGTCCGAGGATCTTGACGACGCTCTCGCGGGCGGACTGGACTCCGGGTTGCTGCAGCGTCGCCTCGTCGGGCGGGCTGACCTCGGTGATCTGCTCGGTCTCGAACGGGTCGATGTAGCGGGGGAACAAGTTGGTGTCGAGGACGTCGTTGAACGACTGCAGCACCGACGTGGCCTGCGACGGCATGTACCCGTCGACGCGGTCGAGGATCGCCGAGGATCGCGAGGCCGCCGACAGGTAAGGGATCGAGGTGCCGCTGACCGAGTAGCCCAGCGCCCAGCCGGCCACGAGCACCGCGACGATGCTCAGCACGCTGCCCCCGACGGCGTCGAGGGAGCGCAGGGGCCGCCAGCGCAGACCCGTGCGCAGCTCGGATCCCACGAATGTTCCGATGGCCTGACCGACGGCCGCCGCCGCGATGACCAGTCCGAGGGCCAGCAGCGATGAGCCCAGGCTCTGGGTGGCCTCGGTCATGACGCGCGGCACGATGGCGATGGCGAGCAGACCGCCCACGAGCAGGCCCGTGGTCGCGACGAGGTTGACCACGAATCCCTGCACGTAACCGCTGATGGCGTACGCCACCACGATCACGACCAGCACGATGTCGAGCGAGTTCACCAGGCCCCCTTCGGCAAGGATCGGCGCACGTCGGCGTCCCATGGCTCGTCCCAGCCCACGACCTCGAACAGTCGGGACACGATGCCGGCGGTGAAGCCCCACAGCGGCACCTCGGCGCCCACCTCGAAGGCAGGACCGACCCAGCCGGACGGATGGGTCACGCTGTACCGGTTGACCGGATCCAGTAGGTCACGAACGGGCTGGTGGAGCACCTGGACGACCTCGTGCTCGCTGGTCGAGGTCAGGGCCTGCGGGTCGTTCCAGTAGCCGAGCACCGGCGTGACGGCGAAGTTGCTCGGGGGCAGCCACAACGTCGGAAGCGTGCCGAACACCTCGACCGTTGCAGGCTCGAGACCGACCTCCTCGTACGCCTCGCGCAGTGCCGTGCTGATCGCGTCGACGTCGCCGGGGTCCTTCCCGCCGCCAGGAAAGGAGATCTGGCCTGCGTGGTGGCGCATCGAGGCGCCGCGACGCGTCAACAGGATCTCGGGGCCGTCCGCACCGTCCGCGAACAAGATGAGCACCGAGGCGGGTCGTGCGTCGGCAGGCGGTTCGGGCGAGTTCGGCGCCAGACGCTTCGCGGTGATGGTCGCCAGCGAATCGACCACGGGGTGCAGCCACGCGGGAAGCGGCGTGCCACTCATGGGCTGACCCCCGATCGGGTGACTCGCGCGAGATCGCGCGGACGGGGCCACGATGGCGCGTCACGGACCAGTGTGACGGATCCGCCCACGCACCGACGCGTCACCTGCGGGGTCACACGTTCACTCACGCGGGACCCTGCGTGGTGAGCAGGGTCGCTGCGACCTGTGGGTCCGTGGGTCCCTCCCCGAAGGAGGGGCACCAGCGAGCAACCGGACAGGCCCCACAAGCTGGTTTCTTGGCATGACAGCAGCGTCTGCCGTGAAAGATCAGACGATGGCACAGCATCGTCCAGTCACCGCGGGGGAAGAGGGCGCCGATCGCGTGCTCGGCCCGGACAGGGTCCTTAGCGATCCCCGGCTCGACCCAACCCAACCGGCGCACCAGCCGGGCCACGTGGGTGTCGACGGTGATGCCGGGGACACCGAAGGCGTCGCCCAGCACCACGTTCGCGGTCTTGCGCCCCACGCCCGGCAGCGTCACCAGATCGGCCAGTCGGCCGGGCACTTGGGCGTCGAATCGCTCGACGAGGGTGGCGGACAGGCCCAGCAGGCTGTCGGTCTTGGCACGGAAGAAGCCGGTCGGCCGGATGATCGCCTCGATGTCCTCGCGCTGGGCCGCCGCCATCTCGGCCGGCCCCGGGTAGGCGGCGAAGAGCGCCGGCGTCACCGAGTTCACCCGGCGGTCGGTGGTCTGCGCCGACAGCACGGTGGCCACCAGCAGCTGGAAGGCGTCGTCGAAGTCGAGCTCGCACCGCGCGTCGGGATAGGCCTCAGCAAGCTCGCGATGGGTCCTGCGCGCCCGCCTCACCAGCCTCGTCTCGGGCCGCGGCGTGGGAGTGGGCGACATCACCCCACCGTACGATGAGGCGCGCCGGTCGCGCAGAGCGACCGACATGTGGGAAACTCCTCATGCCGTGTGAGGCAGAACACGAAAACCCGTTGGGTGGAGGAAAAAGTTGTGAGCGACGAGATTTTGCGACAGGCGCCACTGTTCGCTGGCCTGGATGACGACGCTGCAGCCACGCTGTCGGGGTCCATGTCTCCCAGCTCGCTTCGGCGCGGCGAGATCCTGTTCAACGAGGGTGATGACGGCAACCAGTTGTACGTCGTGATCGAGGGCAAGATCAAGCTCGGTCGTACGTCACCGGACGGTCGCGAGAACCTGCTCGCGATCCTCGGCCCCGGCCAGATGTTCGGCGAGCTGTCGTTCTTCGACCCCGGCCCCCGATCGGCCACCGCCACCGCAGTCACCGACGTCGAGATGAAGAGCCTCGGACACGAAGCCCTCATTCCGGTGCTGGAGGCTCATCCCGTGGTCGCCCAGGCCCTGCTGAACCAGCTGGCCGGACGCCTGCGTCGCACCAACGAGGTCGTCGGTGACCTGGTGTTCTCCGACGTCCCCGGCCGCGTCGCCAAGGCTCTGCTCGATCTCGCGTCCCGCTTCGGTCGGCGCGCCGACGACGGCATCCACGTCAACCACGACCTCACCCAGGAGGAGCTGGCCCAGCTGGTCGGCGCCTCGCGCGAGACGGTCAACAAGGCTCTGGCCGACTTCGCGAGTCGCGGCTGGCTCCGACTGGAACCGCGCAGCGTGGTCATCCTCGACCTCGAACGCCTCCAGCGTCGCTCCCGCTAGCCCCGCTAGCCCCGTTAGTCCCCAACTTTTGTAGCGTTTCGCAGGTGTCACGGCACCATTTGCATGCGTAAGGCTACAAAAGTTGGGGGTTAGGGCCGGGGGTTACGGCTGGAGGTAGTCCAGTTGGGCGGCGACGCTGTGCTCGGCAGCGGGCCACAGCGACTCGTCGACGTCGGCGTAGACGGTCTCGACGACCTCGCGAGGGGTGGTCGCGCCGGCGTCGACGGCCGCACGCACCTGGTCGAGTCGCTCGGCGCGGTGCTCGAGATAGAAGTCCACGACCTCGGCCGGCCGATCGATGACCGGGCCGTGGCCGGGCAGGATGCGCCTCACGAGGTCCTCGGCGATCAGCTCTCGGATGCGCGCCAAGGAGTCCAGGTAGGCGCCGAGCGCACCGTCAGGATGAGCGATGATCGTGGTGCCTCGGCCCAGGATGGTGTCGCCGCTGAGCAGCGTGCCCTCGGAGCCAAGGAGCAGGCACACCGAGTCCGTGGTGTGCCCCGGCGTGGCGACGACCTCGATCAGCAATCCGTCGACGTCGATCTCGTCGTAGTCAGTCAGTGGCTCGGCAGAGCGGCAGAACTGTGGATCGACGGCACGGCAGGGAGCTCCGGTCAGCTCGGCGAACCGGTCGACGGCGTCGGTGTGGTCGCCGTGACGATGCGTGAACAGCACCAGCGCCACGTCGCCGGCGGCAGCGAGCACCGCCTGCAGGTGGTGCTCATCGGCCGGCCCCGGGTCGACCACGACACTGCGCCCGGCTCCGGGCTCACGCAGGATCCAGGTGTTGGTGCCATCGAGCGTCATGAGGCCCGGATTGTCGGCCAGCAGGAACGAGGCGCGGTCGGTGACCGCAGTGGCAGCACTCACGAGCTCTCCCCCGGGTTGGTTTCCAAGAACAGCTCCCCGTCGACGTCGACGAGGTGCGGCACGATCGTCTCGAACCGGCGATCCCGAGAGATCTCCACGACGGTGGCTGCCGTGTGCCGGGCGACCTCGCGACACGTGGCGATGGTGGGCGGCATCATCGACGCGTCACCAGCGTCGATCGAGCGCAGCACCTCGGCCAGCGGCATCCAGGAAGCCCGGTCGGCCTCTCGGCTCATGGCGCCGACCCGCTGCCCGTGCGGCAGGGCTGCGACGAAGAACCGCGTGTCGTAACGACGCGGCTCGAATCTCGGGGTGATCCAGTGGGCCCAGGCACCGACCAGATCGGCGCGCAGCACCAGGTGCTCGCGGCGCAGGAAGTCACCGAACGAGAGACGACCCTCCTCCAGGTCGTCGCGGGCCTGCTCCATCGCGTCCGTGCTGGTGTCGGACAGGACCGTGCTCTCGTCGGGGCCCGCCAGCAGCACGGCGGTCTCCTCGAAGGTCTCCCGCACCGCCGCCACCACCAGCGCGCGAGCCAGCTGGGGGTCGCATCGCCACCGACTGCCCCACTGCTCGGCGTCGGGACCGACCCACGGCATGTCCTCGTGGTCGGACGGGTGCACGCTCCCGCCGGGGAACACGTAGAACCCGGCGGCGAACGCCATGGTGGTCTGGCGCCGCATCAAGAAGGCCTCGATCCCGGCTGCACCATCGCGCACCACGACGATCGTGGCGGCGTCCCGGGGCACGACCGGGTCACCCGCTGCGGCCTCGGCGGCTTCGCGCAGGCGCCCCGACAGCGGGATCCGGGACGTCATGCGATCTCGACGACCAGCTCGATCTCGACCGGTGCATCCAGCGGCAGCGCGGCCACGCCCACGGCGCTGCGTGCATGCACGCCGGCCTCGCCGAAGGCCAGGCCGAGCAGCTCGCTGGCGCCGTTGGCCACGGTGGGCTGACCGGTGAAGTCCGGCGCGCTCGCGATGAAGACGGTGGCCTTGACGACCCGCACGACCTGCTCGACGTCAGCCACCGAGGCGACGGCGGCGATCGCGTTCAGGGCGCACTGACGAGCGCACGCGAAGGCGGTGTCGACATCGACGTCGGCGCCGACCTTGCCCGTGGCGATCAGCTCACCGCTGGCGAAGGGCAGCTGCCCGGACGTGAACACGTGCACCCCCGAGCGCACCGCCGGCACGTACACCGCGACAGGCTTCGGCGCGTCGGCCAGCGTGATGCCCTCAGCCGCCAAACGCTCCGCGACCGTCATGTCACGGGCCGCTTGAAGTAGGCCACCAGGTTCTCGGGATTGAGGCCCGGCACGATCTGCACGAGCTCCCATCCATCGGACCCGAAGTTGTCGAGAATCGCCTTCGTGTTGTGCACCAGCACGGGCGCGGTCAGATACTCCCACTGCGTCATACCCGCGACCCTACCGGCGACCGGGGCCTGCGGTCGCGGCCCACCGTCGACATCTCGCAGTTCTCGGCCAGATCGGTAGGCTCAGGCCATGGCCATCGCGACCGAGCTGCACGTCGTCACCGGCAAGGGCGGAACGGGCAAGACGACCGTGGCTGCGGCACTGGCGATGGCCTTGTCGGGATCGGGCCGCAAGGTGTTGCTGTGCGAGGTCGAGGGTCGCCAGGGCATCGCGCAGCTGTTCGACGTCGCGCCGCTTCCGTACGAGGAGCGCAAGGTCGCCGTCGGACCCGACGGCGGCGAGCTGTACGCGCTCGCCGTCGACCCCGAGTCGGCGCTGCTGGAGTACCTGCAGATGTTCTACCGCCTCGGTCGCGCCGGGCGGGCCCTGGATCGTTTCGGCATCATCGACTTCGCCACCACGATCGCGCCGGGTGTGCGCGACGTCCTGCTCACCGGCAAGGTCTACGAGGCCGCAAAGCGCGTCGAGAAGGACCGTTTCGTCTACGACGCGGTGGTGATGGATGCCCCGCCCACCGGGCGCATCAGCCGGTTCCTCAACGTCAACTCCGAGCTCGCCGGCCTCGCCAAGGTGGGTCCGATCCGCCGGCAGGCCGACTCGATCATGCAGATGATGCGTGCCCCCAGCACCCACGTGCACCTGGTCACGGTGCTCGAGGAGATGCCCGTCACCGAGACGATCGACGGCATCGCCGAGCTCACGTCCGATCAGCTGCCCGTGGGGCACGTGGTCGTCAACCTGACCCAGCCCGGCCACGTGTCGGCCGACGCCCGTGCCTCCCTGGAAGACGGGACGCTGGACCGCGCATCCGTGGCGACAGTGCTCGACCGCGCCGGACTGCCGGGCGCCGCCGCGGCATCGCTGATCGACGGCGGCCTCGACGCCGTGCACCGCGACCAGCTGCAGACCGCCCAGCGCGTCGAGCTCGCCGGATGCGGGCGGCCCGTGGTCGAGCTGCCCCGGCTGACCGACGGGATCGATCTGGGAGCCCTGTACGAGCTCGCCGAACGACTGAAGGACCTCACGTGACCGGACGTCCCCGTGCCGGCCGGTCCTCGCGGCCCAGGCCCCGCGTGCTGATCGATGACAAGAGTCGCGACGGACGCCTCGACATCGACCACCTCATCGGAGACCTCGGCACCGAGATCATCGTGTGCTGCGGTTCGGGCGGGGTCGGCAAGACCACCACGGCAGCCGCCCTGGCGCTGCGTGCGGCCGAGCAGGGCCGCCGCGTGTGCGTGCTCACGATCGACCCGGCACGCCGCC
The DNA here is from genome assembly GCF_051262695.1 of Aeromicrobium sp. CF3.5. Classification (NCBI taxonomy): domain Bacteria; kingdom Bacillati; phylum Actinomycetota; class Actinomycetes; order Propionibacteriales; family Nocardioidaceae; genus Aeromicrobium; species Aeromicrobium sp. CF3.5. The sequence goes on along the minus strand of NZ_JBIMEZ010000005.1, from coordinate 192,940 downwards.
TGGCCCAGTCCATGGGGCTGACCGAGCTCGACAACACGCCCCGTCCCGTTCCCGGAATCTCCGGTGACGGTTCCCTGGACGCGATGATGCTCGACATGAAGCGAACCTTCGACGAGGTGGTCGAGGCACATGCCACGGCCGAGAAGGCTCAGCAGATCCTCGCCAACCCGTTCTACGTGGCCCTGTCGAGCTCGTTCGCGGGCACGCAGGAGTACATGGCCATGGAAAAGCTGGGGCAGCTTCATGCCCAGTTCGCGACCATCAGCCAAGATTCAGCCACGGATGTCACGTCTCCCCGGTGGGACCTGATCGTCGTCGACACTCCACCATCGCGCTCGGCACTGGACTTCCTGGACGCTCCCGAGCGGCTCTCCTCGCTGCTCGACGGACGATTCATCAAGCTGCTGCTGGCCCCCGCCAAGGGCCCCGCTCGCCTGCTCAGCGCGGGACTCGGCATCGTCACCGGTGCACTCAACAAGATCCTCGGCGCCCAGTTCCTCACCGACCTGCAGACGTTCATCGCCGCATTCGACACGCTCTTCGGCGGATTCCGGCAGCGTGCCGAGGCGACCTACGCACTGCTCCAGGCACCCGAGACCGCCTTCGTGGTGGTCGCAGCCCCCGAGCCGGCTGCGATGCGCGAGGCGGCCTACTTCGTCGAGCGCCTCGCGGGCGAGAAGATGCCGTTGTCGGGCTTGGTGGTGAACCGGGTCCACGACGATGACGACAGCGGCATCACCGCCTCCGACGCAGAGGCCGTCGCCGCCCGACTGCGCAGGGGCGACGCCGCCGATCACCTGACCGCCGATCTGCTCACCGTGCGGGCCGAGCGACTGCGCGTCGGCGAACGAGAGGCCCGGCAGCGGCGCGGCTTCACCGCAGCCCATCCCTCCGTGCGCACGGTGTCCGTGGCCGCACTGGCCGGCGACGTGCACGACCTGGACGGTCTGCGCGAGATCGGTCGCCTGCTCGCCGGCTGATCCACGGCACCCCATGTGACCGTGCACCGGCCGGCGAGCCGTCAGCGAATCGTCAGACGGCGACGCTGGTGCTGAGGATGCTGCGCCACGTCGTGACGTTGGGTCGGCGACGCAGCAGGGCGCGACGCTCCCGCTCGGTCATGCCGCCCCAGACACCCCACTCGATCCGGTTGTCCAGTGCCTCGACCAGGCACTCGGCCTTGACGCCGCACTGCCCGCACAGGGCCTTGGCGCGATTCTGCTCTGCCCCCTGAACGAAGAGCTGATCGGACTTTCCACGGCACGCGGCCTGAGCCGCCCAGTTGTCATTCCACATCGTCGGAACCTCCCCGAGATCAGCCACGTATGACCGAAGTTGATTCGTCCCCCCATCCTGTGAAGATCCTGAGGTTCTGTGAAGGACCGAGCGTGCCCATCTTCCATAGTTCGACCTGACTACATGCCGTCACCAATCACGCCGCGGTCCGGATCGATCGAGACTGAACTCTGGGCCCTTTCCCGTACTCTTGATCACATGGCTTCTTCCTTCTTCGGCGGTCTGCGTCGGCTCTCGCGGTCCGAGCGGACCCCGGAAACCAAGATCGGCGCCGTCGCCTCCATGACCCGCCTGTCGGTCGTGGCCGGCATCGGTGTGGCCGCCATGGCGATTCCGGCGGCCTCGTTCGTCGCGGTCACCGGCAACGACGTCAGCACCGACATCGTGAACCTGCCGCTGACCCTCGACGACCAGCCCAACCCGCAGACCACCCAGGTGCTCGCGGCGGACGGCTCGTTGCTGGCGTACTTCTACGAGGAGAACCGCCAGGACGTCCCGATCGACGACATCTCGCCGGTCATGCAAGAAGCACTCCTGTCGATCGAGGACTCCCGCTTCTACGAGCACGGCGCACTCGACGTCAAGGGCACCTTCCGAGCCTTGGTCAACAATGCCGCCGACGGTCAGACCCAGGGTGGATCCAGCATCACCCAGCAGCTGGTCAAGCTGACTCTCCTGTCGCAGGCGACCACCAAGGAGCAGCGGCTCGCCGCCACCGAGCAGTCGACGGCGCGCAAGATCCGCGAGCTCAAGCTGGCCGTCGAGTACGAGAAGGATCACTCCAAGACCGAGATCCTCGAGAACTACCTGAACCTGGCCTACTTCGGCGATGGCGCCTGGGGCATCAACGCTGCTGCGTTCCACTACTTTTCGGTCAGTCCCGCCGACCTGACGCCCAAGCAGTCGGCCACGCTGGCCGGCCTGGTGAAGAACCCCGATGAGTTCAACCCCAATGTCTTTCCCGAGAAGGCGCTGCAGCGACGCAACACGGTGCTCGCCGTGATGGCCCGAGAAGGCGCCATCAGCCAGGACGAGGCCGAGGAGCTGCAGACCGAGGACCTCGCGCTGAAGATCAAGGAGTACCCCAACGGCTGTGTCGAGTCGGTCGGGGCGTTCTCCTGTGACTACATCCGCCGCTACCTGTTGAAGGACGAGGCGCTCGGCGAGACCGAGGCCGATCGTCAGCAGGCTCTCGAGCGTGGCGGGCTGACCATCAAGTCGACCATCGACCCGGACAAGCAGAAGGCCGCCAACGAGGCCGTCCGCACCACGGTCGCGGCTCAGGACCGGGCGCTCGGCCTGATGGCCATGGTCGAGCCCGGCACCGGCCAGGTGCTCTCCCTCGCCCAGTCGCGCCCCATGGGACGCGACGAGGCGAAGGGCCAGACGTTCCTCAACTTCACGGTGCCCACCGCGTTCGGTGACTCGGGCGGATTCCCGGCCGGCTCGACGTTCAAGATGTTCACGGCCGCGGCCGCGCTCAAGGAGGGCATCAGCCCCAACGAGGTCATCAGCTCGCCTCCCGACGTGACGATTCCCGCCGGTTCGTACTTCGACTGCGAGGGCGGTGGGACCGACGAGTTCGAGGTCTCCAACTCCACCACCAGCGGCGCCAAGAACATGTACTCGGGCCTCAGCGAGTCGGTCAACACCTACTTCGCCAAGCTGGAGCAGCGGGCGGGTCTGTGCAACGTCGTGCGCACGGCCGAGTCCATGGGCATCACGGTGCCGTTCCCCGATGAGGAGAGCGCACTGAACAACCAGGTGCCCTCCTTCACCCTGGGCGTCACCGACGTCAGCCCGCTGACCATGGCTGCCGCTTACGCCGTTCCCGCCTCGGGCGGCATGTACTGCGAGCCGCAGCCGGTCACCGAGATCCTCGACCGCGACGGTGAGGTCCTCAAGACCTACGAGCGCAACTGCGAGCGGGTCCTGCCCAAGGAAGACGCGGCGCAGATCAACGACATCCTGCGCATCGTGCAGGAGACCGGCTTCGGAGCCCAGAACGGCACCGGGCTCAACGTCCCTTCGGCGGCCAAGACCGGAACCGCCCAGGACAACAAGGCCGTGTCCTACGCGGGCTACACCCCGCAGGTCTCGACCTTCTCGATGATCGCCGGCGTCAAGGAGAACGGCAGCCCCAACTCGCTGGCCGGCGTCACGATCAACGACCGCCCGTTGAACTTCGCCTCGGTCGGTGGCTCCTCGCTGGCCGGCCCCATGTGGAAGAAGGCGATGGGCGCCATCCAGGGATCACTGGACCCGGCACAGTTCGATCCGCCACCGGCGCGCCGCCAGGCCGCTGCTGCGGCGCCCGCGCCGGCTCAGGCCGAGGCACCGGCCCCTCGTGGCGATGACAACCGCGGTGGCGACGAAGGCGGAGACGAGGGCGACGACGACTGAGGTCAGGCGCCGAGCTGGCGCTTGACCTCGGCCGCCACGGCGGCCGAGTCGGCCTTGCCCTTGGTCTGCGGTGTGACCACGCCCATCACCGTGCCCATGCCGCGCATGCCGCCGGCAGCGGTGCCGGTGGACTCGATGGCGCTCGTCACGATGTCGGCGATCTCCTCGCCCGACATCTGGGCGGGCAGGTATTCGGCCAGCACCTGGGCCTCGTCCCGTTCCTTCTGGGCCATCTCGGGACGATTGCCGTCGGCGAACGCCTCGGCCGCCTCGCGGCGCTTCTTGACCTCACTGCCCAGCACGTCGAGAACTTCGGCATCGGAGACCTCACGGGCTGCCTTGCCGCCGACCTCGACATTCGTGATGGCCGTGAGCACCATGCGGATGGTCGACGACCTCAGCTGGTCGCGGGCCTTGATGGCTGTGGTCAGGTCGGCGCGGAGTCGGTCCTTCAAGTCAGACATGGCGCCAGTGTCCCACCCCGGTCGAGATCCATCGATTGTGCGACGCTTGCTCAATGCCCCACCCAGTCCGCACCGCTGCTGCCCTGGCCACCGGCTCGGCGGCCGCAGCCCTGGGCTGGGCGACCGTCGTCGAACCTCGCGCGTTCGCCCTGCGCACCGTGTCGGTACCCGTGCTGGCGCCCGGATCGGCACCTCTGCGAGTCCTGCACCTCAGTGACCTGCACCTGACTCCGAGCCAGACGATCAAGCAGCGCTGGGTACGCCGCCTGGCCGAGCTCGAGCCCGACCTCGTCGTGAACACCGGCGACAATCTCTCCCACCTCGATGCTCTGCCGTCGGTGCTGCGCACCTACGGCGACCTGCTCGATCTACCCGGCGTCTTCGTGTTCGGCTCCAACGACTACTTCTCGCCCGTGCTGAAGAATCCCCTCGGTTATCTCAGCGGCGGCACCGGCGTCGCCACGCGTGGCGCCTGGAGGCGCCCCGCCGATCTGCCCTTCGAGGCCATGCGCACCGAGTTCACACGGCGTGGATGGACCGACCTGACGAACCGGCACGACGAGGTGCACGTCGCTGGTCGGCGGCTGTCGTTCGTCGGCGTCGACGACCCACACCTGCAGTACGACGAGCTCGACGACGAGCCGGTCGACACCTCGGCCGATCTGGCGATCGGCGTCACGCATGCGCCCTACCTGCGCGTGCTGGACCGCTGGACCTCGCAGGGATATCCGCTGATCCTGGCTGGCCACACCCACGGCGGCCAGCTGCGCGTGCCGTTCTACGGCGCCCTGATCACCAACTGCGATCTCGACCGGACGCGGGCGCGAGGGCTGCACCGGCACCATGTCGAAGGCACGGCCGCGGTCCAGACCGACTCCTGGCTCCACGTGTCGGCCGGACTCGGCTGCGCTCCCACGTCGCCCGTCCGGTTCGCCTGCCGACCCGAGGCAACCCTGCTGACGCTGACTGCGCTAGACTCGCCAAGGTTGCCTTCTTAGGGCACCGGGGTGTGGCGCAGCTTGGTAGCGCGCGTCGTTCGGGACGACGAGGTCGCAGGTTCAAATCCTGTCACCCCGACCATTTTCTCAGTGGTCACACAGGGCCGCAGCGCAGGCGATCCGCGCTCAACCTGATCGCAACCTCACGCCACTCTGCCGGTGCGCTGTGGTGTGGAACACTTGAATCATGCCCGAACAGGAGCCACCCAAGAAGGTGGTCAAGCGCGTGGTCAAGAGGGCAGTCGTACAGCCTCCCGCCATGCGATACGGGCGTCCGGCCCCCGCGCCGAAGCAGACCTTGAGCGCACCGCGCTCCCCCGCACCGACCACGGTGGCCGATCACGTCGAGCCGACTCCTTCGCCGCCTGTGCCGGCTGCCAAGATCGGCGCCAAACGATTCACCGTCAAGCGGCCCCGGCTCAGCGCCCCGCCGGTCGATCTCGGCTCGATCCGCGACCGCACGGCCCAGGTCGCCTCGGGCGTCACCGCCACCACCCGAACCCTCTCGCGCACCTCGGCGAACGTCGTCATCGATCGCTGGTACGACCTGCGAACCTGGTGGCTCCCAACTCTCGAACCGATGCGCGCCAGCGCCATCACCGGCCTGCTCATGGGGCTGCTGGCGGTAGGTCTGGGCGTCGGCGCACTGGCGATCTTCAGCCAGGTGCGCGGCGTCGCCTCGGGAGGCGGCACCTGGGGGTCCCTGACCTTCGTCGTCGTGGCGTTCGTCGCCTTCGCGATCGGCGAGCGACTCCTCGCGGGCTTCGGTGCACCGATGCCGCGTCTGACCAGCTTCCTGGGCATCACCTTGACCCTCGTGGCCATCCTGGGCCTGTTCCTCGGCATCGCCGATTCGACGTTCGCCATCGTGGTGGTCCCGCTCGTGAGCGCCGCCGGTTTCCTCGCGGCGCACTGGCTGCTCGCACTGGCCGAGTCGGCTCCTCCAGAGCTCGAATGAACCGGGCCGCATGAGCGAGATCCTCTGGTCTCCTGTCCTCGACGGCCGCTCACGGCTCGAGCGCTTCACCGCCTGGCTGGCCGAGCACGACCTGACTCACGCCGAGGACTACGACGCCCTGTGGCAGTGGTCGGTCCAGAACCTCGAGGACTTCTGGAGATCGGTCCTGCAGTGGTCCGACCTGCCGCATGGCGGTGATGATGCCGTCGTGCTGGCCGACGACTCGATGCCCGGCGCCCGGTGGTTCCCCGACCTGACCCTCAACTACGCCGAGGCCATGCTGCGCCTGCCTGGACGTGCCGACGATGACGTCGTCGTGGTCTCGGTCTCGCAGAGTCGCGACGACATCGAGCTCACCACGGCAGATCTGCGTGAGCAGGTGGCTCGTGCTCGCGCCGGACTCATCGCCGCCGGAGTCCGACCGCGCGACCGGGTGGCAGCCTATGCTCCCAACATTCCCGAGACCCTGGTCCTGCTGCTCGCTGCAGCCAGCATCGGTGCGATGTTCACGTCCTGCGCGCCCGAGTTCGGCACCCAGAGCGTCGTCGACCGGTGGCAGCAGATCGAACCGACCGTGATCCTGACCGTCGACGGATACCGGTACGGGGCCAAGCCGATCGACCGTCACGACGAGGTCGCCGCAATTCGCGCCGCACTCCCCAGCGTCACCACCCACGTGTGGCTGCCGTATCTGGACCCGGCCGCAGAGGCACCCGAGGGCGCCATCGGCTGGGCGGACTTCACCTCGGTCAGCGCGCCGCTGGAGTTCGAGGCCGTCAGCTTCGACTGGCCGCTGTACGTCCTGTTCTCCTCGGGCACCACGGGGCTGCCCAAGCCGATCATCCACGGTCACGGGGGGATCACGATCGAGCACACCAAGGGCCTGGCCCTGCACCTCGATCTCGGACCGGACGACCGATTCTTCTGGTTCTCCACGACCGGCTGGATGATGTGGAACCTGCTGATCTCTGGCCTGCTGACCGGATCCACGATCGTGATGTTCGACGGCAATCCGGCACCCCCGGGCCGTGATGGCGATCCCGACGTCTCCGTGCTGTGGCGGCTGGCCGAACGCGTGGGCATCACGTACTTCGGCACCAGTGCGCCGTTCCTGCTGCAGTGCCGCAAAGCCGGACTCGTGCCCCGCGACATCGCGGACCTGTCGCAGATTCGTGGCATCGGGTCGACCGGTGCCCCGTTGCCGGCCGAGGGCTTCCGGTGGGTGTACGACGCCGTCAGCGACACCGCTCAGCTCGGTTCGACCAGCGGGGGCACCGACGTGTGCGCCTCGTTCGTCGGAGGTGCTCCCACCAAGGCGGTGCGGGCCGGACAGATCTCGTGCCGGCAGCTGGGATGCGCCGTCGAGTCCTATGACGATCAGCACCAGCCGGTGATCGGCTCCCTGGGCGAGCTGGTCGTCACCCGCCCCATGCCCTCGATGCCTGTGGGATTCTGGGGCGATGCGGACGGCTCGCGCTATCGCGCCTCGTACTTCGAGGACATTCCCGGCGTGTGGCGGCACGGCGACTGGATCACGATTTCCGACGACGGCTCGTGCACCATCACGGGGCGCAGCGATGCCACGCTGAACCGCGGCGGCGTGCGGCTGGGCACCTCGGAGTTCTACTCCGTCGTGGAGTCGTTGACCGCTGTCACCGACAGCCTCGTGGTGCACCTCGAGGACGATCAGGGCGGCGCGGGACAGCTGCTGCTGTTCGTGACGCTGGCCGAGGGCCTGGAGCTCGACGAGGACTTGCGACGCGAGATCGCAGCATCCCTGCGCTCGCGCCTGTCGCCGCGACACGTCCCCGACGAGCTGCACCAGATGCGACTGCTGCCCCGCACCCTGTCGGGCAAGAAGCTGGAGGTGCCAGTCAAGAAGATCCTGCAGGGCACCCCGATCGACCAGGCTGCCGCCCCGGGCGCCCTCGCCGATCCCACCGCACTCGACCCCTTCGCGACTCTGCGCAGGTGATGGTTCCCCCGGGTACCCGCTAGGCGAGCAGGAGCTCGGCGATCTGCACCGTGTTGAGCGCGGCACCCTTGCGCAGGTTGTCGCCGGAGACGAACAGGACGAGACCCTTGTCTCCGTCGACGCTGCGGTCCTGACGGATCCGGCCGACCAGGCTCGGGTCCGCGCCGGCGGACTGCAAGGGCGTGGGAACGTCAACCAGCTGGACGCCCGGAGCCGCGCCGAGCAGCTCGACGGCTCGCGCGACCGTCAGGTCGCGGTCGAACTCGACGTTGATCGACAACGAGTGGCCCGTGAAGACCGGCACACGCACACAGGTGCCCGAGACGCGGAGGTCGGGGAGACCGAGGATCTTGCGGCTCTCGTTGCGCAGCTTCTGCTCCTCATCGGTCTCGAACGAACCGTCGTCGACGATCGAGCCGGCCATCGGCAGCACGTTGAAGGCGATGGGGGCCACGTAGATCTCAGGAGCGGGCATCGAGACCGCGCCGCCGTCATAGGCAAGCCGATCTGCGTGCTCGACCGCGGCCAGAGCCTGACCGTGCAGCTCGCGCACGCCGGCCACGCCCGAGCCCGAGACCGCCTGGTAGCTGCTGACCACCAGTCTCACCAGACCCGCAGCATCGTGCAGAGGCTTGAGGACCGGCATGGCCGCCATCGTGGTGCAGTTGGGGTTCGCGATGATGCCGCGACCGCCGGGCCCCCCTGCAGACGATCGAGGGGCGGGAATGGCATCGGGGTTGACCTCGCTGACCACCAGCGGAATGTCGGGGTTCTTGCGGAACGCCGAGGAGTTGTCGACCACGGTGACGCCAGCGTCGGCGAAACGCTGCGCGTGGGCGCGTGAAGTGGTCGCACCAGCCGAGAACAGGGCGATGTCGAGTCCGGCAGGATCTGCGGTGTCGGCGTCCTCGACCACGATCTCGCGGTCACCGAAGGTCAGGACGGTGCCGGCAGAGCGCGACGAGGCGAAGAACCTGATCTCGTCGGCCGGGAAGCGACGCTCGAGCAGGATCTCGCGCATGGCGACGCCGACCTGGCCGGTGGCGCCGACGATGCCGATCGAGGTCATCGGCCGGTCCCTCCGTAGACCACGGCCTGGGCCGGTTCGTCGCCCCCGAGGTTGAAGGCCTCGTGCGCGGCGTTGACGGCCGCATCGACCTGCGATTCGGAGACCACGACCGAGATGCGGATCTCGGAGGTGGAGATCATGCCGATGTTGACGCCGGCGTCGGCCAGTGCCTGGAAGAACCGGGCGGTGACGCCGGGCTCGGAGCGCATGCCAGCGCCCACGATCGAGACCTTGCCGACGCTGTCGTCGTACTGCAGACGCTCGAAGCCCACCCGCTGCTGGAGGCGGGCCAGGGCGGTCATGGCCGTCTGGCCGTCCGAGCGCGGCAGGGTGAACGAGATGTCGGTCAGCGACGTGGTGGCAGCCGACACGTTTTGCACGACCATGTCGATGTTGATCTGCGCATCGGCGATGGTGGTGAAGATCGATGCCGCCTCGCCCACCTTGTCGGGGACGCCGACGACGGTGATCTTGGCCTCGCTGCGATCGTGCGCGACGCCGCTGATGATTGCTTGCTCCATCGGGAGAACCTCACCTTCCACTGGTTGTTCCGACCGGATGGTCGCGATGTCATCTGCGTTGACGACCCATGTCCCCGGCTTGTCGGAGAACGACGAGCGGACATGGATGGGAATCTGGTTGCGGCGCGCGTACTCGACGCATCGCAGGTGCAGGATCTTGGCGCCGTTGGCCGCCATCTCGAGGGTCTCCTCGTAGGAGATCTGCGGGATGTGGCGGGCCGTGGCGACGATGCGTGGGTCGGCGGTGAAGATCCCGTCGACATCGGTGTAGATCTCGCACACGTCAGCCTCGAGCGCCGCTGCCAGGGCCACCGCGGTGGTGTCGGATCCGCCGCGTCCCAATGTGGTGATGTCCTTGGTGGTCTGCGAGACCCCCTGGAAACCGGCCACGATGGCGATGGCACCCTCGTCGAGCGCGGTCTGGATGCGCCCGGGTGTGACATCGATGATCTTGGCGCGGCCGTGCTCAGCGTCGGTGATGACGCCCGCCTGCGACCCGGTGAACGAGCGCGCCTCGTGCCCGAGGCTCCCGATCGCCATCGCCAGGACCGCCATCGAGATCCGCTCGCCGGCGGTGAGCAGCATGTCGAGCTCACGAGCCGGCGGAAGCGGCGAGACCTCGTTGGCCAGGTCGATGAGGTCGTCGGTCGTGTCGCCCATCGCGGAGACCACGACGACGACGTCGTGACCGGCTTTGCGGGTCGCGACGATGCGCTGGGCGACCCTCTTGACGCTGGTGGCGTCGGCAACCGAGGAGCCGCCGTACTTCTGGACGACAATGCCCACGGGAAATCCTTGCTCAGGCGAGTACGGGGTGCGCGACGCTGCGCAGGACCACTGTAGCGGTCGGTCCGCCGGGCCATCGATCCGATTCCGAACACTGGACATGGCAACGGGTCGCCGGCACCGAGGTGCCGACGACCCGCGTCGTGGGAGGCCTCTAGCTGGTCTTCAGCGTGAGGCCGTAGGCGTTGAGGATCTCGCCCACCGGCTGGAAGTACGTCGTGCCACCGACGGTGCAGTTGCCCGAGCCGCCGGACGTGACGCCCTGGGCCTGGTTGCCCGACAGCGCGGAGCCACCGGAGTCGCCGCCCTCAGCGCACGCGGTGGTGCGAATCAGGCCACTGACCGAGCCCTCGGCGTAGTTCACCGTGGAGTTGCGGGCCTGGATCGTGCCGCACCGCCATCCTGTCGTCGAACCGGAACGGCAGATCGACGACCCGATGGGAGCCGACGAGGAGCCGCGCACTGCGACGGTGCCCCCGGAGTAGTTGTTCACGACGGCACGGGTCGTCTCGCTGGTGCGCACGAAGGCGTAGTCGTTGCCGGGGAAGCTCGACCCCGCGAAGGAGCCGGTCGGTGTCGTGGTGGTCGCTCCCTGCGCTCCGCAGTGGCCGGCGGTGATGAAACCACCGTTGACCGCGAAGCCGACCGAGCAGCGGAAGGCGTTGTTGATGAAGTACGCGTTGCCGCCGACGACGTCGAGGGGCTGCGGCTGTTCGCGCGAGGCCTCGTAGGAGATGGCCGCCGACGGGGCGCCCGCCTCCTTGACGAACGCCTTCGCCTCAGCGGCACTGCCGCGATGCTGCACGACGACCCGGTTGGACTCGACGTCGACGAACCAGCCGGGGATCGTGGTGGGGGCGTTCGCGTGCTGGGCGTCGAGCCTCTTCATCACCGCATCGAGGTCGGCCTCGCTGCGGGTGACCTTCTGTGCGTCCGCGCCCTCGGACCGCACGGTCGAAGCGGAGGCGGAGTCGGTCACGGCGACCTGGAGCCGCCCGGCGTCGGCGTCGAACCAGGCACCGGCGAAGCGGACGCCCAGCTCGTCACGCAGCGACGATTCGGACGCGGCGGCCCGCTTCTCGGCGGCCAGACGGGCCGAGGACTGGGACGTGCTCAGCCCGAGGTCGCGCTCCATCGCCGACTGCATCGTGGTGTCAGGCACGGCGGGACGATCGGGTGCTGCCGATGCGACCTGCGGACCGAGGGCAAGAGCCATCGTGGCCGTGGCCGCTGCTGCCCCGAACAGGACCGAGCGGGGGGTGGGACGCTGTCGTGATGCCATGGGCGATCTCCTTCGTCGTGCATGACGAGCGATCGATCGAGGTCGAGAACCCGCCCTGCCTGGTTCTCTCGAACCTAGTACCGACGTAGTCCTTTCGGGCCATACCGAAAGAGTTATACCTCGGGAGTGATGGCCGCCCTGATCCGTTCAGCCCGTGCGATGGCCCGGCTGCACCCCGAACGTCGAGTGATCGCGCAACCACGTCGAGTACACGGTGCTGCGCTCGACCAGATCTTGGTGCGCCTCGCCGACGCACGCGGTCAGACGGTCACCGAACTCCGCCGCGGCCGAGTCGGGGCGCCACCCGACCATGTGCCGCCAGGTCAGTGGCGCACCGACGAGCGGAACGGTGACGAAACCACGCAGGACCCGCACGGCCTGGCACAGCGCGACGGCCGTGCCGGAGGCGACGAGCTCCATGCAGCTGGCGGCATCGGTGACGAACAGCGAGGAGGGGGTGAAGCCCTCGCTCGCACAGGCCGCGGCGAAGCAGTCACGGAAGCACCCATCACCCGGCGTGGCAGCCCACTCCGATCCGCTGAAGTCGGCGAGGGTGACCTCGGTACGTCCGGCCAGGGCGTGATCTTCGGGCAGCAGGACGAACACCGGGTCGATCGCGAAGGTGCGCCACACCAGATCGGAGCCACCCGGAGGGCGGGAGCCGGCGCAGACACCCACCACCGCAGCGTCGATGCGCCGGTCGCCGAGCATCGCCGCAACATCATCGGCGGACCACGACGCCGTGGTGGCGACGGTCATCGCCGGATACTGGGTGGACAGCCGCTGGATCAGCGGCGCGAGCAGGGCCGAGGTCGACGAGCCCAGCGACAGCCGCTCCATGCGTCGCCCGGGATCGCGCAGGCCGTCACTGAACCGGTTGGCCTCCTCGAGCAGGCCTGACATGGCCGGGAGCAGCAGTCCGGCGCGGGCGATCACGAGCTCGCCGAGTGCCGTGGCCCGCACTCCGCGGTGGTCGCGGTCGAACAGCGAACCTCCGAGAGTGCGCTCGATGCGACCGAGCTGCGCGGTGAGCGCAGGCTGCGCGACGCCCAGCTCGGCGGCCGCCTTGGTGATGCTGCCGGCCGCCGCGATCGTCGAGACGACCTTGAGGTGCCTGAGCTCGAGCTCCACCGTGGACCCCGCGTGTCCGATCAGACCGACGTGGCGGCGGGGGCGATCGAGGTACGGCCCTCGAAGGCGCGACCGAGCGTGAGCTCGTCGGCGTACTCGAGGTCTCCGCCAACGGGCAGGCCGCTGGCCAGCTTGCTGACCGCGATGCCCAGGGTGGACAGCTGACGGATCAGGTAGGTGGCTGTGGCCTCGCCCTCGAGGTTGGGATCGGTGGCGATGATGACCTCGGTGATGGCCGTGTCGTTGAGGCGACCGAACAGCTCCTTGATCCGCAGCTGGTCGGGTCCGATGCCCGCGATGGGCGAGATCGCGCCGCCGAGCACGTGATAGCGGCCCCGGTACTCCCGCGTGCGCTCGATGGCGATGACGTCCTTGCTCTCCTCGACGACGCACAGCACGGTCGCGTCGCGGCGGGGGTCGGCGCAGATCCGGCACTCGACATCGACCGTGACGTTGCCGCAGGTCGAGCAGAAGTGGACCTTGGCCTTGACCTCGACCAACGTCGCGGCGAACCGGTTGACGTCCTCGGGGTCGGAATCGAGCAGATGGAAGGCAATGCGCTGGGCGCTCTTCGGCCCGATCCCGGGCAGCCGCCCGAGCTCGTCGATGAGGTCCTGGATCACGCCGTCATACATGCCCTCACCCTAGTCGCCCAGCCCCACGATTCTCGATCTGTGGGTGCGAGCGAGGAAAGTGGCGATCATCTGGTGGCCGTGGGTCGTGAGGATCGACTCAGGGTGCATCTGGACGCCCTCGACGGGATGCGTGCGGTGCCGCAATCCCATCACCAGACCGGGCGCGGTGGTCGTGGCGGCGGTGCGGGCCGTGACCTCGAGCTCGGCGGGCACGGAGGTCCCGTCGACGACGAGGGAGTGGTAGCGCGCGAAGACCGAGGGTGAGTCGAGCCCGCGAAAGATTCCTCGACCGTCGTGGTGGACCAGTGACGGCTTGCCGTGCACGACCTCGGGAGCGCGCACGACGGTCGCTCCGTACGCCTCGGCGATTGCTTGATGCCCGAGGCAGACGCCGAGTGTGGGGGTGGCCGGCCCCAGCCGCCGGATCGCCTCGATGCTGATCCCCGCGTCGGTCGGCGCGCCCGGCCCGGGCGAGACGATCAGGTGCGTGAAGTCTCCACGAGCGCGAGCAGCCACCAGGTCACTGACTGACACGGCATCATGGCGCACGACCTCGGCCCCTGCCCCGAGCGCGGTCACGTACTGCACCAAGTTGTAGACAAACGAGTCATAGTTGTCGACAAACAGCACCCGCGCGCCCCCAGCGCCCCCAGCGCCAACTTTTGTAGCGGTAGGCAGGTGTCCGGATGGTCGACGGCTGCCTACCGCTACAAAAGTTGGGGCAGTTGGGGTAGCTGGGGGACCTGGGGGCGTGAGGGTGCGGAGCCAGGTCGTGGTGCGGCCGACCGGCCAGTGGTGGTCGTCGATCGTCGTGACGGGCACGACCCCGCGCAGGGCGTTGGTGACGAAGACCTCGCTGGCTCGGCCGAGATCGTCGCGTGTCAGCCGCCGCTGGAACACCGGGATCCCTGCGGCCCTCAGCCGCTCCACGACCTGCGCTCGGGACGTGCCGGGCAGGATGCGGCCGTCGGTGGCGGGGGTGTGCACGCCGTCGTCGAGCACCAGGAACAACGACGCCCGGCCGGTCTCGAGCAGCGATCCGTCGGAGTCGACCAACAGATCGTCGACGGACGGGTCCACCACCGGCGACAGGGCCGAGCGGTCGGACCACTTGTGATCACCCAGCCCGCCCGCCACGGTGCGCGAACGCAGGGTCCAGCGATCGACGTCGTCATCGATCGGTCGGGCGGTCATCGTCACGTCGACCTGCCCGCCACGGGGGACGGCGTCGATCCGCAGCCGGTGACGACCAGCCAGGGTGCGGACACGATGGTGCACGGCGTCGTCGAGTCCCGCGCGGATCGTGGTGCCGTACACCGACCTGACCGAGGCGTCGAGGCGAGCCAGGTGAGCGTCGAGGTCGACCGCACGCCCCTCGACGACCAGCACCGTGTCGTAGACACCGCGGGACACGTCCGCCGAGCGCGCCACGGGCTGCGGCCCGACGACCGACGACGTGTCCGCCGGCGGATCGGCCCACAGGTCGAGGGTGCCCCCGATGGCCTCGATGAGGGGGCGCGCCTTGACCAGGCACTCAGCGACCTCTCCCTCGGGCGTCGAGCCGGCCACGACCCCGCCACCCACCCCGAGCCAGACCCGCTCGATCGATCCCGAGTCCGCGGCGACCGCGAACTCGAAGGTGCGGATGACCACGCTCATCTCCAACCCGGCCGACGGGCTGACGTGCCCGATCGTCCCGGTGTAGGCCTCGCGACCCGTGGTCTCCAGCTCGGCGATGATCTGCATCGCGCGCACCTTGGGCGCACCGGTGACCGAGCCCGGAGGGAACGTGGCGCGCAGGACCTCGGCATCGCTGACGTCACGTCCGACGCGCCCCACGACATCGGACACCAGGTGCCACACGGCGTGCTTCTCGGCGCGGGCCAGTGCCGGCACGCGGACCGATCCAGGCACGCTGACCCGACCGAGATCGTTGCGCATGAGGTCGACGATCATGACGTTCTCGGCCCGATTCTTGGCGGACGCGACGAGCTCGGCCGGATCGGACTCCAGGGGGGCCGTTCCCTTGATCGGCGAGGTGAGCACGTCGCGGCCGGTGCGGCGCAGGAACAGCTCGGGCGAGAAGCTGACCAGCGCCCCCTCCGGCGAGGACACGAAGGCGCCGTAGGCGGGTCGCAGCTGCCGGACCCCCGCGCAGAACGCGTCGAGCGGGTCACCTCGAAACGGCGCCTCGAGTCGGGCGCACAGGTTGGCCTGGAAGATGTCTCCGGCCCGCACGTGCTCCAGCACCTGCTCCAGGGCGGCCCGGTGACCGTCGAGGCCGGGCGTCATCTCGAACGATCCGACCTCGAAGTCACGGGGCGGCCCGGGCGACTCGAGCGCTGCAAGGATCTGGGCGTCGCGGGCGGAGTCGCTGCGCAGGGACTCCAACCACCAGGTGCCGTCGGTGCGGCGCAGCACGTGATCGTAGAAGGCCACCCGATGATCGGGCTGCGGCTCGGGACGCGGGGGCGAGGGTGGCAACCGCTCGAGCCGGGACCCGAGCTGATATCCCCAGGCACCGATCCAGCCACCACCGAATCCAGGGTCCGGCGACGGCTCGAGGTCGACGGCGAACGGATCACCGGTCAGCACCCCCACGGGATCGAAGGCGATCAGCGCCTCGCCGTGGTGCCACGCGCCCAGCAGCGCCACGAGCCGATCCCGACCGCGGAATCGGCGGACCACCTCGAGGGGGTCGAGATCGAGGTCGAGACGGGTGCGCTGGACCCGAGGGGCTGCGGCTGGCTCAGTCGTGCGTGGATTCGTCAATGATCTGAGCACCCAGCTCGCGGGTCAGCAGCTCCTCGGGGTCGGTCGTGCCGTCGTCGACGATCTCGTCGTCGGTGTGCGCGTCACCGTCGGGGTGGCCGGGCTCCTCGCCCGGTTCGTTCAGCTTGTCGCGCACGGCCTGGGCGGCTGCTGCCGTGTCGACCCGCGGTGGCGGGGGTGTGGCGGGTTGCGAGGGCGGGGCCGGAGTCGGGTCGGTCGGTGCCGGCTTGGTGGTGACGTCGATCATCGTGTCGATCGTCCAGGTGCCCCCGAAGACGTCGGTGAGGGCCGCGGACACGTGCTCGCCGACCTTGTTGGACACGAAGGACTCGCGGGCGCCCGCGTTGGTGAGCCCGAGGGTCACGACGTTGCCCTCGAGATCGACCACCTGGGCGTTCTGGCTCAGCAGGACCCAGGCGAACCGGCGCATGGCCTGCACCTTGATCAGGACGTCGGGCCACAGCTTGCGCAGGTCGGACACCGACACAGTCCCGATCGGCTCGACCGACTGCGCAGGCGCAGCGGGTTCGGCGGGAGCTGGTGGCTCCGGCTCCTCAACGTGCGCCGGAACGGGCTGCGGCTCGGGTGTGGGTCGAGGCTCGGGTGTGGATTGGACCTGGGGGGCGGGCTCAGGCTGAGATTCGGGTCGCGGCTCCGGCTCAGGTGCAGGGGGCGAAGCAGCAGGTGCGTGAGCCGCGGGCTGCGCCGCAGGACGGGCCGCCGAGGTGGTGGGTTCTGGCGCCTGCACGGGTGTGGGCGCCGGGGCCGTGGTCGCGGCGGGGACGTCGATCGACAGGCGCTTCTCGAGGCGGTCGATGCGCGCCTGCAGGCCCAGCGTGCTGTCGTCGGCACCCGGCACGAGGATGCGCGCGCACATCAGCTCGAGCAGCATGCGCGGTGCGGTCGCTCCACGAAAGTCCATCAGTGCCGCGTTGACGATGTCGGCGGTGCGCGCGAGCTCGGCCGGCCCGAAGGCGCTGGCCTGGGCCGACATCGGCGCCACCCGGTCACCAGGGACCTCGATGAGCCCCTGCGCCGCCGCGTCGGGGACCACCGAGATGATGATGAGATCGCGAAGCCGCTGCAGGAGGTCTTCAGCGAAGCGGCGCGGATCCTGGCCGGACTCGATGATCTTGTCGATGACGCCGAACACGGTGGCGCCGTCGCGGGCGGCCATGGCGTCGGCGACCTCGTCGAGCAGGGAGTCGGGCGTGTACCCCAGCAGCTGCACCGCGAGCTCGTAGGTGAGGCCGTCGTCGCCAGCCCCGCCGAGCAGCTGGTCGAGGACGCTGAGGGTGTCGCGCACCGAGCCCTGACCGGCGCGGACCACCAACGGCAGTGCCGTCGGCTCGACCGCGACGTCTTCAGCGGCGCTGAGCTGCTGCAGGTACTCGGTGAGGGCGGCCGGGGGGACGAGACGGAACGGGTAGTGATGGGTGCGCGACCGGATGGTGCCGATGACCTTGTCCGGCTCGGTGGTGGCGAAGATGAACTTCAGGTGCGGGGGCGGTTCCTCGACCAGCTTGAGCAGCGCGTTGAAGCCCTGCGCGGACACCATGTGCGCCTCGTCGATGATGTAGACCTTGTACCGGCTGCTGACCGGTGCGAAGAAGGCCCGCTCGCGCAGGTCGCGGGCGTCATCGACGCCGCCGTGGCTGGCCGCGTCGATCTCGATGACGTCGATGCTGCCGGGCCCTCCACGGGCGAGGTCACGGCAGCTCTGGCACTCTCCGCACGGATCGGCGATGGGCGCCTGCTCGCAGTTGAGGGCACGCGCGAGGATGCGCGCGCTGGTGGTCTTGCCGCAGCCGCGAGGGCCGGAGAACAGGTACGCATGGTGGGTGCGATTGGCCGCCAACGCGTGCCGCAGCGGATCGGTGACGTGAGCCTGCCCGATGACCTCGGCGAAGGTCTCCGGCCGATAGCGGCGATACAAGGCAAGGGGGGCGTCCACGTCAGAACACTAGCGACGGACCCCGACAGCCTCCAGAGCGGACGTCGCCGTGCGCCCAGGCCCGCGCTGAGATTCCGATTCAGCGGGAGTCGCTGGGCAGCCAGGCGTCGATCGTCGCGTAGGCCGCCGCGCGGGCCGGGGCGGGTGACAGGAAGACATCGTGCTTGGCGCCCTCGATGGGACGCAGCGTCACCTCGTTGCCCAGGCAGCCGGCCCATCGGGCGATCTGCTTGACGTCGAGCACGGCGTCAGCGCCCACGACCCTGTCACCGAAGCCACGAGAGAACCAGCTGCCCGTGGAGTGCAGCACCAGCGACGGCACCCCGATGTCATGACCCTTGTGGAGCACCGACTGGCCGCGGCGCACTGCAGTGAGCCAGCCGTAGGTGATGGGGAATCCACTCAGCGGCTTCCACTCGACGTCGTACTCCCACTCACCGTGCGCGCTCATGTGCAGGCTCGAGCCGTAGGCGTCGGTGTGGGGCAGCCGGATGGGGTCCAGCGGACGCACCCGAGCCACGGCTCGGATCGCCTGCGTGCCGATCGAGCGCATCCAGGCGGCGCCCTGCAGGTCGAACCACGGACTGTTCAGGACCAGGCCCGCGATGCCTGCTCCGACCGCTCCGCCGGGGCGGCGCTGCAGGCGGGTCAACCACAGCGGCAGCACGAGACCACCGGTGGAGTGCCCGGACAACATCACCGGCGCGTCGTTGGTCTCGGCGCGCACCGTGGCGAGCGCGGCGTCCAGCTCCACGTCGTAGAGAGCCAGGTCGGACACGTAGTGCGCCGTCTGGCCCTCGCGACGCGAGCGACCGCACTTGCGCAGGTCGAGCGCGTAGAAGGAGTATCCGCGCTCGATCCAGAACTCGGCCAGCTCGTGCTGGAAGAAGTAGTCGGAGAAGCCATGCACGTAGAGCACGGCCCCCCGGCGCTGATCGGGAGCATGGGTCGCGCGGACCAGGGTCGCCTCGATCGCGCCCTGCCCATCAGGATCATCACCGAGATCGATGGTCGACATCTCGTACCCGGCGCCCAGCGCGGCGTCCTCGACCCACGTGGTCATGTCATCTCCCGGTGTTCGGCGGAACGGTCGGCCGTGAGCCTATAGCGCCACCACCGGCTCACCACCCGGCTGGGCCGGATCGGGCACTAGGATCGCCAGCACCGCACCCGAGGAGCGCCCATGCCACCTGGCGACCAGTCCGACGCGCCTGCCTTCGATCCATCCCTGCTGATCGACGTCGCCGCGGACTTCCTCTTCGACGGTCCCCCGACGTTGACGCATCCGCAGATGGCCGCCGAGGCCGGGGTCAGCCTCGATGAGGCCAAGGCCCTGTGGCGCTATCTGGGCTTTCCCGAGGTTCCCGAGGACCGCATCGCCTTCACGCACGCCGACGTCGAGGCGCTGCGCATCACGACCCGGCTCACCGATCTCGGCGTCGTCGACCCCGAACGGATCCCCCAGTTCGTCCGATCCCTCGGGCGCTCCTTCTCACGTCTGGCCGACTGGCAGACCCGGTTGCTGTTGAGCTCGCTGTCCACAGACGACGAGACCGGTCCGCCGCTGGAGGTCCTCGCCGAGGTCATCCCGATGGTGGAGCAGGTGCAGAGCCTGATCTGGCGTCGGCACCTGCTCAGCACCGCCAGCCGGATGGCGCTGAGCAGCTCGACGTCTGGCCCGTCGTCGATGTCGATCATCGGCTTCGTCGACATCGTCGGCTACACATCGCGCACCCGGCAGCTCAGCGCGCGGGCCCTGGGCGAGATGGTCGAGTGGTTCGAGCGCGTCGTGACCGAGCTGGTCGTCGCCCACGGCGGTCAGGTGATCAAGACGATCGGAGACGAGGTGCTGTTCCAGCTCGACGACCCGATCGATGCCGGCCATCTGGCCCTCGAGCTCGTCGAGCGCGCCGACAGCGACGAACGATTCCCCAAGGTGCGCGTCGGGGCGGCCCAGGGCGAGGTCCTGGCACGCCTGGGCGACGTGTTCGGACCCACCGTCAACATCGCGTCCCGGCTGACCTCGATCGCCCGACCGGGTCGTGTCCTGATCGACGACGAGCTCGCCGCAGCCCTGCGCGGCCTGGACGATGAGTTCCGGGTCCGACGCATCCGCCGCACCTCGGTCAAGGGCTATGAGCATCTCGAACCCTGGTCGATCAAGCGTCCTCGAGACTAGACCGTTCGGTCCTCCCCTCTAGAGTCGATGACGTGAACGCGACCGCCGACGCCGCGCAGGCGAGACGATCAACGCTCGACGCACCCGGACGCGAGTGGATCCCCTGGATCGGCCTGCTGGTGACCGGTGCCATCATCGCCGCGGCGGTGATCCTGCCCAACGTCTTCGGCTGGGAGGTGTATCCGCGAGCCACCGTCGGCCCCGACGACATCTCCCCGCTGCACGGCCTGTGGGAGCCCAAGCTCTTCGGCCCCGGCACCATCCCGGCAATCCTCATCGCCGTGCTCGGTTTTCGCTACGGCCCGCGTCTTGCGGAGCAGCTGACCTGGCGACGCCTGCTGCTGGTGGGATTCGTGGCCGGATTCGCCTGGATGATGGCGCTGGCCTACGTCGACGGCAGCTCAGGCATCAGCCGCGTGCTCGGTAATCCCTACGAGTACCTGCGCGACGCGCGCGTCATCACCGACGTCCCCGCGATGCTGGACGACTACGTCCGCCGCATCCCCTACTCGGCACCGGACAACTGGGTCACCCACCTGGCCGGTCACCCGCCGGGCGCGCTGCTGTTCTTCATCGGACTGGTCACGATCGGGCTGGGCGGCAACTACACGGCCGGGATCGTCGTGACGGTCCTCGCCGCCACCATCGCGCCGGCGGTCATGGTCACCCTGCGCACCCTCGATCGCGAGGACTTCGCCCGCCGCGCAGCCCCGTTCCTCGTGCTCTCGCCCGCGGCCATCTTCCTGGCCGTGTCCGCCGACGCGATGTTCGCCGCCGTGGCCGCCTGGGGCATGGTCTGCCTGGCCCTGGCCGCGACCCGTAGCCGCACCGGGCCGATCATCGGCTGGTCGGTCGGCGCCGGACTCCTGCTCGGCTACTGCGTGATGATGTCCTACGGCCTGCCACTCCTGGGACTGCTCGCCGTCGCGATCCTGTTCGCCGCGCGCTCCTGGAAACCGTTGCCCGGCGCCGTTCTCGCAGCCGTGGCCGTCGTGCTGGTCTTCGCCGTCTACGGCTTCCGGTGGTGGGAGGCCTACCCGGTGCTGCGCGAGCGCTACTTCGACGGCGTCGCGAGCATCCGACCGTTCTCCTACTGGGTCTGGGCCAACCTCGCGGCCCTCGCGCTCAGCGCCGGCCCCGCACTCGGCATGGGCGTCGCTCGCCTGATCCAGCTGGGTCGACGACTCGACCGGACGCTGCTGCTGGTCATTGGCGGCGGCCTGGCGATGATCGTCGTGGCCGACCTGTCCGGCATGAGCAAGGCCGAGGTCGAACGCATCTGGTTGCCGTTCATTCCCTGGGCCACCCTGTCCATCGCCTTGCTGTCGCCGAGGGGCCTTCGGTGGGCGCTGGCCATCCAGCTGATCAGCGCGCTGCTGATCCAGCACCTGCTCTACACCAGCTGGTGAGCAATCTCTCCAGGCCCGGCTTGTTCTGACAGCCTGCCGGTCGTCACGATGGAGACATGTCCGACTCGCACACCTATCAGACTCTCGATCTGTCCCTGCGCATCGGCGAAAACCTCTTGTCGAACGGCGCTGGCGCCGCCGATGTCGCGGCCACGATGTCCGCCGTTGCCCACCACCTCGGCGTGCGTCAGGCGCACGTCGACCTGACCTTCACCTCGCTGAGGATGAGTCACCAGGCGGGCCCGGACTCGCCCTCGGCCACCGCGACGCGTCACGTCACGCGTCGCTCGACCGACTACGACGACCTCACCCAGGTCGACCACCTGGTCCGCGACCTGCTGGACGACGCGATCGACCTCGACGGAGCCCGCTCTCGCATCGCGCAGATCTCCTCGACCGGCCACCGCGCACCGCGCTGGGCCGTGTCCCTGGCGTGGGGCGTGCTCGGCGCCGGAATCGCGCTGCTGCTCGGCGGAAGTCCCCTCGTCGCGCTCATCGCCGCCGCTGCTGCGGCCGGCGCCCAGGCGGTCGGGCGACTGCTGTCGCGATTCCGACTCCCCGACTTCTACCTGCAGATCGCGGGCGGGGGTTTCGTGTCGATGCTTGCGGTGGTGACCAAGGCCGCCGAAGTCCCGGTCGACCCGTCGCTGGTCATCGTGACCGGGATCGTGACCCTGCTGGCCGGCCTGGGATTCATCGGCGCCTTCCAGGACGCACTGAGCGGGTACTACGTGACGGCCAACGCACGGATCCTGGAGGTGTTGTTGTCGACGGTCGGGATCGTCGCCGGCGTCGGCGGAGGCCTCGCGCTCGGGTCCCTGTTCGGTATCACCATCACGACGGCTGCGACCACCACCGAGCTGGCGTCACTGCCCGTCGCGGCGGCTGGTGGAGCGCTCGCATCCGCCGCCTTCGCTCTCGCGGCGTACGCACCGACTCGATCTGCGCTCCCGATCGCCGTGGTCGGGGGCCTCGCGGCGCTGATCTACGTGGCCCTGTCGAGCCCGGGCTCGACACCGGCGTGGCCCTCAGGCGTTGCCGCGACGTTCGTCGGACTGGTCGGCTACAGCGTCGCCCGCCGGGTACGGGTACCACCGCTGGTGATCGTGGTGCCCAGCATCGCGCCGCTGCTGCCGGGCCTGTCGATCTACCGCGGTCTGTCGCTCCTGGCGGACGACAACTTCATCGGGATCATCTCGTTGATCGCGGCCGTCGCCAGTGCCGTGGCCCTGGCCTCCGGCGTCATCCTCGGCGAGTACATCGCTCAGCCGTTGGGCCGCGAGGCCCGCCGACTCGAGCAGCGGCTCAGCGGCCCGCGCCTGGTGGGACCGTTGCGCACCCGCAAGCGTCGCGACAAGTAACTGCACGCCGAGTGCATTAAGATGGACCCGCCACTACTGAGGAGTAGTGTTGGCCACGATCCCGACAGCCAGGAGTTAGCGATGCACCTGCAATTGTCCGCCGAGGACGTAGCGTTCCGCGAGGAGATGCGTACGTTCTTCACCACGAAGGTGCCGCAGCACATCCGCGACACCGTTGCCGCCCGACGCGAGCTCTCCAAGGAGCAGATCGTCGAGTCGCAGCAAGTCCTCAACGCACACGGGCTGGCCGTGCCGAACTGGCCGGTGGAGTGGGGCGGGAAGGACTGGACGCCGTTGCAGCGCCACATCTGGCACGAAGAGATGCAGATGGCCAACGTGCCGATCCCCCTGGCGTTCAACGCCAGCATGGTCGGTCCCGTCATCGCCGCGTTCGGATCCGATGAGATCAAGGAACGCTTCCTGACCAAGACCGCCAACCTCGACATCTGGTGGAGCCAGGGCTTCAGCGAGCCCGACGCGGGTTCCGACCTCGCGTCCTTGCGCACCACCGCGGTCAAGGAGGGCGACGAGTACGTCGTCAACGGCCAGAAGACGTGGACCACGCTCGGTCAGTACGGCGACTGGATCTTCACGCTGGTGCGCACCGATCCCGACGTCAAGAAGCAGGCCGGCATCTCGTTCCTGCTGATCGACATGACGACACCGGGCCTGACCGTTCGCCCGATCGAGCTGATCGACGGCAGCGTCGAGGTCAACGAGGTCTTCTTCGACAACGTGCGAGTGCCGGCCGCCAACCTGGTCGGCGAGGAGAACAAGGGCTGGGACTACGCCAAGTTCCTGCTCGGCAACGAGCGCGTCGGCGTCGCACCGGTCGGCTCGACCAAGCGCGTGCTCGCGACCGCCAAGGAGAACGCCAAGACCGCTGGTCCCGGGGGCTCATCGCTGCTGGACGACCCACTCGTCGCCGCGCAGTTCGCCGATCTGGAGAACGAGCTGCTGGCACTCGAGCTCACGGCGCTTCGCGTCGTCGCCAACTCCACCGACGGCAAGCCGCACCCGGCGTCGTCGGTGCTCAAGCTGCGCGGCACCGAGCTGCAGCAGGCGGTCACCGAGCTGGTCGTGGACATCGCCGGCCCCGAAGCGCTCGCCGCGGGCGACCCGCACGGGTCGGACGTGCCCGACTGGGCCCAGGTCGCCGTGCCGAACTTCCTGAACTACCGCAAGGCATCCATCTACGGCGGATCCAACGAGGTGCAACGCACCATCATCGCCGGCACCATTCTCGGACTGAGGGCCTGACATGGATTTTCTGTATGACGACGAGCAAGACGCACTCAAGGACGCGGTCAAGGGGTTGCTGGGCAAGGCCTACGACTCCTCGGAGACTCGCCGTGAGGTGACCAAGACCGATCCGGGCTGGGACGAGAAGACCTGGCAGCGGCTCGCCGAGATGGGAGCCCTCGGGCTGCCCTTCGCCGAGGCTGACGGCGGCATGGGCGCGGGCCCGGCCGAGGTGGCGATCGTGGCCGAGGAGATCGGGCGCGTCATCGCTCCCGAGCCCTATGTCGAGGTCGTCGTGCTGGCAGGCGGTCTCGTGTCCTGCGCCGGCACCGACGCCCAGCGCGCTGAGATTCTCGGCGGCATCGCCGAGGGCACGCTCGTGCCGGCGGTCGCACTCAACGAGCCCGGAGCGCGCTACGACACCGCAGCCGGTGGCGTCACCGCATCGGGATCGGGCGACGACTGGACGCTGACCGGCGTCAAGGAGCCGGTCATCACCGGTGAGCGCGCAGACCTGCTGATCGTCACCGCCTCACTGGGCGAGGACAAGGTCGGCCTGTTCCTGGTGCAGCCGGACGCCTCGGGCCTGACCCGTAGCGGCTACCGCACCTTCGACGGCGGTCGCGCGGCCAAGGTCGAGTTCGCCAGCACCCCGGCCACTCCGCTGGGCGAGGCCGGCGCGGACCAGACCGGCACCGTCGCCCTGGCCGTGGCCAAGGCGCAGATCGCGTACTCGCACGAGGCACTCGGCGCCATGGAGTTCGCCCTGCAGACCACCACCGAGTACCTGAGGACGCGCAAGCAGTTCGGCGTGCCCCTCATGACGTTCCAGGAGCTGACGTTCCGCGCCTCCGACATGTACGTGTCGCTGGAACTGGCTCGCAGCACCGTCATGTGGTCGACGCTCGTGCTGATCGACAGCGACGATCCTGCCACGATCATCGAGGCGGCGACCCGCGCCAAGCTGCAGGTCAGCCGCGCCAGCCGCCACATCGGTCAGGACGCCATCCAGCTGCACGGTGGCATCGGCATGACCGCGGAGTACAGCGTGGGGCACTACACCGCGCGTCTCACCGCGATCGATCACCTGCTCGGCGACGGGCGCCACCACCTGGCGACCCTCGCGGCGAACCTCGGCGACCACACGGTCGTCGAGCCCCTTCCCTGAGCGAATTCTGCTACCCCTCGGACCGTTTCCTCGTCGGATTCGGTCTGTCGGGTAGCAGAATCCGGGGCCCGGGGCCGAGCAATCAGTACGGGCTCACGCACTCCGAAGCCGCGCGCCCCGACGGCGAGTCGTCGACCTGCGTGGCCCACGCGTCGTACCCATCGGCGCCCTCGGGCTTGTCGTAGGCGAACATGACGGCAGACTCGCTGACCGGACCGATGATCCCCTCTGCGTCGGCGACGAACAAGCCGGTCACTCCCACACCCGGGAAATCCTCGCCCTCCTCACCGGCGAAGAACGCGTCGTACCGCACCGCAACCAGGCGATCGGCTCCGAACCGCTGCAGGTCCTGCGACAGCTCCGTCGTCATCACCTCGTTGACCTCCAGGCCCGCGATCCTGGTGTCGCCGTTCATGAAGTCCTGCCGCGCCCGGTCGCGCACGTCGGCCACCAGCTCGTCGGAGGCATCGGTGCATCCACCACCAGCACCCGGCGTGTCTCCACCACACGCGGCCAGCACCGAACCCAGCAACGCCGGCACGACCAGCACGCCCCACCTGGCACGAACGTCTCGAGTCATCGCTCTTCCTCCTCGTCGTCGCCGCCAGACACGGCGTCGCGATCGTCATCGTGCCACGAGACGTGCCGCAGGGCCTTGTCGTAGAACGCCCAGGCCGAGTCCGTAGACTCCGCGGCCAGCACGGTGATGCTGATCAGCAGCACCCGACCGGACACGGGGTGACCGAAGCCATAGGTGCGCGCGGAGGCGTCAGCCGAGGGGCTCGGCTCCTGGACCCGCGCACACGCGTAGCCCTCGCGGTGGGCAAAGGCGGTGACGATTCCGGACGGATCGGTCGACCGACCACCGGCCAGAGCCGGCTCCAGCTCCGGCGTGGTGGTGGCACGCGCATGGGGCGGCCACACCCACGCCATGACCTGCGGGTCGCGCGGTTCCTGCTTCAGCAGGATCTGGTCGCCGCCGGTGTGCCGCACGGCGTCGATCCCCTGCAGGATGTCGTCGGCCTCAGCCGCTCGGCCCGCGTCCCGGAGCAGGTCGGCGAAGGCGGCGACCCACGCATCGTCGTCGCACGGGATCTGCATCCACCGCCCGGGCAGCGCCAAGGCGAACCGGGGGACGTCGGCGGCCATCAGTCACGCACCCCCGCCGCGTCCCAGTCGAAGGACTCCCAGCCGTGCCCGTCGAACGACCCGGCGTGTTGGTGGGGACGGTGATGAATGCACCGGCGGCCACGTCGACGGTGGCGACGCTCTGCACGAAGGTCAACGGGTCGTTGGGAGTGTGAAAATTCGTGATCTGCTCCTCGGAGCGCCCCTTGCCGCCGGCCAGCATCGCCAGCAGGTGGTTGCCGGCGCCGACTCCGGCCGCGTTGAACGTGGTGGCGGTCTGACCGGTGGCGATGCTCGCAGTGGAGGCGAGGGAGCCCCCGAGCGAGTGACCCGTAATGTCGAGGTCGCCTCCCGCGCCTGCGGCTCGTTCGCCCGCTTCCTGGGCGACGCGGATAGACCACTGGTGCTGCTCCGACGGCAGGTTGCCGGCGTTCTGCAGATCCTGGAAGATGTCGTCGGTCTCCGAGGGCTGGGTACCCCGAAAGGACAGCACGTAGTCGCCGTCGGTGTTGACGAACAAGGCGGCCGCGGCACCCTCGGGCCCCACGAGGTTCTCGACCCGCTCCCAGCCCTCCGGCGCCCCGGACTGGTCGTAGGACGCACCTGACAGCTGGTTCATGGCCTTGGCATACCGTCCGAAGGACTCGTCGGTGGCGAAGCGTCGGGCCGCGTCCTCGTCAAACGCCGGGTCGATACGTCGACGCCCTCGCTGCGAGATCGGCGTGAGCGGGTTGAGGGTCCCGCCGGCCAGCACGAGGAGTGCCGCCAAGGCCTCCGACGCCTGCTGCATGGCATTGAGCGCGGCGAGTGCCTCCATGCCGATCTCGACGAGGAAGTCGGTGGTCGCCCTCACCATCGCGACCGAGGCCTCCCACGCCGAATGCGTGATCTCGACCACCAGGTGGCCCAGCGACGCCGCGGTGCGGACGCCGAAGTCGTACAACCGCTTGACGACCGACTGGGCCATGCGGATCGCCTCGCCGACGGCCTGCTCGAAGG
The DNA here is from genome assembly GCF_051262695.1 of Aeromicrobium sp. CF3.5. Taxonomy (NCBI): domain Bacteria; kingdom Bacillati; phylum Actinomycetota; class Actinomycetes; order Propionibacteriales; family Nocardioidaceae; genus Aeromicrobium; species Aeromicrobium sp. CF3.5. Next base: position 165,210 of record NZ_JBIMEZ010000005.1, on the reverse strand, counting down.
CCCGCTGCACGCGGTCGACGAGATCCAGCGCCGCGTCGATCGCGCCGCCGATGAAGCCGGCGACGGCCTCGATGCCGTCGAGGATGCGGTTGACCGCCCAGTCGAAGCCCCCCGCCATCGCGGCACCGACGACCTCGGCCGTCCCGATCGTGATGTCGGCGCCGGTGGTGAGCACGGTCTGGATCTCGATGTGGGGGTTCCACTCGGCGATGCGGCGCTGGAGGTCGTGCACGACCGGTGTCAAGTGGCCGAGCAGGTCGACGATCGGGTTGTCGAAGAACATGTCGAGCGCCGTGTGCACGACGCCGAGCGCCGTGCGGCCCTCGGACACGTACCGCTGCGCGGCGTCGCGGGCCGCGTCAGCCGCGTCGCCAGTGCTGGTCTCGACCCGTTCGTACTCGCTCGCGTACTCCTCGAGGGAGCGTGCGGCCGCGCACTGCGACTCGCCGATGGCGGTGACGGCGAGACCTGCCTGGCGGCGGGTGGCCTCGTACTGCAGGGCTGCTTCGCCCTCCCACGAGGCGGCGACCCGGTCGCCGAGGCTCTGCAGCCCGGCGGCGCTCCGCTCGGTGTCGCGTCCCCACCGATCATGCGTTGTCGCGCATCTCGCGGGCGAGGTCCTGGTCGGTCTCGCCGTAGACCGCGGCTGCGATCAGCAGCTGCTGGGCGTGGTTCTCCAGCGAGCGCAGCGTGCGGGTGTGACTGCGTCCCATCTCGTCGGCCAGGTCACGCACTTGACGGGCGAGGTCGTCGTTGCCGACCTGACCCGCGGTGTCGTGAAGCATGCTCTGTGCGGAGTCGACGACTCGCCCCACGGCCTGCGCGAGATCGAAGATCTCGTGCCCCCCGCGATCGAGCTCGCTTCCGTCCGACCTGAGTGTCACAGAGCAAAGTGTCGCAAGAGTGACGGGCCGTCGCAAGCACGGACGGCGCGGAGCTGGCCCTCCGACGGCCGGACACTCCTCGACCTGGCGGACTCGACTGGGTGCGGTCGGTAGCGTGAGTGGGTGACGAGACGGCGGAGGTGGGGTGCGGTGGCGGTGGTCGCCGTCCTCGCGCTCGTGGGTCCGGTGGTGCCTGCACTCCTGCCGGCCGACGCGGCCGACGTGAGCGCGACCGACCTCGCCCGATCCATCGAGGACTCACGCTCGCAGTCGTGGTCCGGCGACGTCACCACCCGCGGCACGCTGCAGATCCCCGACACCGACTCGTTCGCCGGTGTCGCCGAGCTGCTGGGAGAACAGAAGGACGTCCGCGTCTGGTGGCGCGACCCGGAGAGCTGGCGGGTCGACCGGGTGCGGCAGACCGGCGAGACCGGTCTGATCCGCGAGGGCGACCAGCTGACCTCGTGGGTCTTCGAGTCGGCCCGCGCGACCACCAGCCCCTACTCACCGGTGCGCCTGCCCGACGTGTCGGACCTGCTGCCGAACCAGCTGGCCCAGCGCCTGCTGGATGGCGCGACCGACGACGAGCTGACCCGGCTGCCGGAGCGTCGGATCGCTGGCCGTGACACCGCTGGCCTCCGTCTGACGCCGAGCGACGAGCAGAGCACGATCGGCCGGGCCGATGTGTGGGCCGATGCCGACACCGGTCTCCCGCTCCAGGTCGAGGTCACAGGGGCCGGAGCGGATCAGCCGGTGCTCCGCACGGAGGTCGACCGGCTGGACCTGACGCCCCCCGACCCCGAGACCACCACGTTCGCCGCGCCGCCCGGCGCCGAGGTCCGCACCCGTGATGCCATCGACCTCGCCGCAGGAGCCAACGTCTTCGCCCCCTTCGTCCTGCCCGACTCCGTCGCCGGGCTGGACCGCCGCGGCAACTCCGACGACCTGGGTGCGGTCGGCATCTACGGGCGCGGTCCCACCGCGCTGGTCGCGATCCCGCTGCGCCGCGACGTGCAGGGACGGGCCCGCGACCAGTTCTCCGCGGCTGCCTCCGCCGAGCAGACCGCTGCCGGCACGGCGCTGTCCATCGGCCCCTTGTCGATCCTGCTCACCTCGGGCGACAGGGGCAGTGGCGTCTTCCTCCTGGCCGGCACCGTGACACCCGAGACACTCACGGCTGCCGCCGACGAACTCACAGAAGGAGTGCAGGTCCAGTGATCCGCACGCACAACCTGACCAAGAGCTACGGCCCCGTCACCGCGGTCGCCGACCTGGACCTCGACGTTAGAGAGGGCGACATCTACGGATTCCTCGGCGCCAACGGATCGGGCAAGACGACCACGGTGCGCATGCTGCTGGGGCTGGTCCTGGCCACGTCCGGCGAGATCGAGGTGCTGGGTCGTCCCATGCCGTCACAGGCCCGCCGGGTGCTGCCCGAGGTGGGAGCTCTTGTCGAGGGCCCCGGATCCTACGACCACCTCTCGGGACGCTCCAACCTGAAGACCCTCGACTCCGCCGGCCCGGGCCGCATCGGTCGAGGACGCAGCAAGAGGATCGACGAGGTACTCGATCGCGTCGGCCTCGACCCGTCGGACAAGCGCCCCGTGCGCACCTACTCACTCGGCATGCGCCAACGTCTCGGCCTGGCATCGGCCCTGCTGCGCACTCCTCGTCTGCTGATCCTCGATGAGCCCACCAACGGCCTCGACCCCCAGGGCATTCGCGAGATCCGCGACCTACTGGTCGAGCTGAACTCCCACGGCACCACGATCTTCCTGTCCAGCCACCTGCTGGCCGAGATCGAGCAGATGTGCACCCGCATCGGCGTGCTGGACCGCGGGCGGCTGGTGCTGCAGGACCAGCTGACGACGCTGCTGTCGCCCACCGGTCGAGTGATCGTGCACACGCCGCAGACGGACTGGGCCGTCGAGGTGCTCGGCGACATCGTCGAGTCGACCGAGGCCGGCCGGATCGTGGTGCGCGCCGACGACCCGGCCGTCGTCAATCGGGCCCTGGTGTCCGCAGGCCTTCAGGTCACCGAGCTGGGCCCCCTGCGGATCAGCCTCGAGGACGTCGTGCTGCGAGCCAGCGAGGACGCCGCATGATCCGCGTCGAGCTGTTCGCGCTGATGCGACGTCGTCGCACGTGGATCACCATCGCGATGCTGAACGCGCTGCCCCTGGTCGTGGCGGTGCTGCTGGCGCTCACGGCGATCGGCCCGCGGCCGGGCACCGGCCCGCCGTTCCTGTCCGCCGTGCTGACCGACGGAACCTTGTTCCCGCTGGCGGCGCTGGGCATCGTGCTGCCCCTGTTCCTGCCGATCGCCGTGGCGGTCATCGCCGGCGACTCGATCGCGGGCGAGGCCCAGAAAGGCACCTTGCGCTACCTGCTGATCCGTCCGGTGGGCCGCACCCGGCTGCTGGTGGCCAAGCTGATCGCCGTCATCGTGTTCGTGCTCATCGCGGTGCTGATCGTCGCGGCGCTCGCCTATGTCGAGGGCCTGCTGCTGCTCGGCGACGGCGATCCCACCGGAACCGTCACGAGCGTCTCGGGATCGACGCTCACCCAGGCCGAGACCATCCAGCGCACCGGCCTGGCGCTGGGGTATGTCACCTTCATGATGCTGGGCGTCGCGGCCATCGCCCTGTTCTTGTCGACCGTCACCGAGGCCGGCCTGACCGCCGCTCTGGGCACGATCGCGATTCTCATCGGGTCCACCGTGCTGCTGGGTCTGGACGCCGCCGACGTGTTGCAGCCCTACTTGCCGACGCGCTACTGGCTGGCCTTCGTGGATCTCTTCCGCGATCCGATCCGTTGGGGCGACGTCATCCGCGGCCTGATCGCCCAGACCGCGTACTTGGTGGTCTTCGTGGGCGCAGCGTGGGCGAACTTCAGCACCAAGGACATCGACACGTAGGTGTCGTGGAGCGCTGCACCTAGGACGGCGCGCGGGTGGTGAGGAGCTCGCCGACATCGCACTGGAGCGCCTCGCAGATCGCCACGAGGGTGGTGAAACGGATCGCTCGCGCACGGTCGTTCTTCAGGATGCTCAGGTTCACCACGCTGACGTCGACGATCGACGACAGGCTCGTCAGCGTCATGTCGCGAGCCAGCAGCAGCTCGTCGAGGCGGCAGTGGATCCGGGCGGTCTGGTCGAGCTCGGCCGGCGCCATCAGATGAGCCCCTCGGCGTCCCGCCGGATCCGATTGCCGATCGCGAACACCGTGCTGGCCAGTGCTGCGCCGAACCCAGCCACCACCAGCCCGGTCAGGTCGGCCGCCATGGGGGCGTTGTCGAAGGTGCGATCGCTCAACCGAGCGAATGCCCCGTTGGCCGCCATGTTGTCGAAGAAGGGGACGCCGGCGTAGGTCACCACCGCCATCACGCTGGCCACGGTGACCAGGCGGGTGCTCAGGGTGCTGAAGATCCGCCCGGCAGCCAGCTCTCGGGTCAGCCCGATCAGGCAGGCGACGATCACGGTCACTCCGACAGCGAGCAGAACCTGCCCGATGACGACCGACCCGAGCGATGCCGCGGGCAAGGACGGCACGGTGAGGGTCGCCCGCTGCAGCTCGACGCCGACGGACTCGCCGGCGGGCCCGATCGGAGCGGTCGCCGGGGTGCCCTCGAAGACGCCGGTCACCGTGACGTCGCGATTGGGCAGCACCTCGATGATGCGGGCGATCGCTCGCCACGTCACGATCACCGCGATCACAGCGCCCAGCACGGCGAAGAGCTGCAACGCCCGTCGGTCGCTGGTGCTGGCCTGATAGGTCTGGTCGTCGAACATCATTCCTCCATAACGTTTTTCGATAACAACGATAAACGTTAAGGTCTGGGCTGGCTGGCGTCAAGCGGCGACGGGCGCCGGATCACATCTCCGCACCCACGGCCAGGTCAGCAGCGCCCACACCGACGCGACGATCGCGATCTCCAGCACCACGTACACCGGCCACGGTCCCAGGTAGTCCAGCAGCGACGCGTTGCCGGGCAGCCGGTTCAGGTAGCCGTAGTTGGTGCCGGCGACGACGTTGAAACCGTAGGCCGCCAACGCCCAGGCCATCGTGACCGCCACCGTCTGCCGGTAGGTCCGCCATGTCGGCAGGATCCGCAGGCCAGGGACGAGGAAGAACGAGGCCCACACGATCAGGACGTGCATGCCCCAGAACATCAGGAATCGCGGTTCGGGGAAGTCCGACGCCAGATCGGGCGTCAGCATTCCCTGGGTCGTCAGCGTGATTCCCCACAGGTAGGTGATCGTGGAGGTCAGCCGGTTGCGGGTCCACAGGGCGTGCGCCGCGAACATCCAGGCGAGGTCGCACAGCTGGAACGGCAGCGAGGTCTGCAGGTTCCACTCACCGGGGGTCAGTTGCAGCACCTGCAGCGGGATGGTCACGCACAAGAGCACGACGGCGAACATCCGACGCACCAGCTGCTCAGCCGGTCGGTCGCGGAGGCGTCGACCGGCGACGGTCACCACGACGACGCCGACCACGAAGATCGCCAGGACGGCCAGGTGGGTCGACCCGTAGGTCTCGAAGCGCTCACCCGTCGCCAAGGTCATGCCGCGAGGTTAGTCCACGACGCCGACCGGCACGCAGCGTTGCGAGTGGCCTGTCACGCGCAACTGGCGCGCACCGGGATCCGAGGAGCAGCCGGCCCGAGCACACTGTCCAAGGTCTCGAGCACCACGGGGTCCCCCGGCAGCTGGCCGTGACTCGTGGTGCGCTCCGGGCAGAACTCCTGCACGACGAGGTTCAGGGCGCCGTCGAGGCGAGAGGAGTCCGTCGGCGTGACGACGGCGTCGGCGGTGGAGGCGACCGTGATCCACTCCGGGCCGTCGGGGGTCTCGTCGCCGGCGTTGAGGACGCGCAGCAGGTCGCTGTCCGGGGCCAGCTGCTCGCACGCGACCGGGCAGTCTCCGGCCACCTCGAGTGCGAGGGCTGCGACGTCGGTTCCGTGGTGGGGCGAGCCGACCGACAGCACCCGGCGGGCCACGTTGGCCCCGCCCTCGCTGGCCACCCACAGGCGGGCCGCCACTCCTCCGGCGGAGTAGCCGACCACGTCCACCGATTCGGCTCCGGTGCCCTCGATCGCGGTGAGTGCCGCGCCATCGATTTCCTGCGCCAGCTCGGTGAGGTCGCCGGTGCCGTCACCGGTCGGTTCGACGACCATGACGTCGCGGCCGCTGTCGCGCAGGGCGGCGACGATCGGCTCGACCGAAGACACCTGCCCGCCGTAGCCGGGGACCACGAGAACCGGCCCCAGCTGAGTCTGGTCGGCGGGCCCGTCGTCGGTGATGCGGTCGAGCACCACGGCGCCCGCGGCACCGATGACGGCGAGAATCACGAGACCGAGAACGACCAGCACCATGCGACGTCGTGCGGGCGCCATGGAGTCGAACACGACTACATGGTGCGCAGATGGCCCCAAATGTCGCGAGGTGGGCTGGGCACGAAAAGACCCCTCGCGCACCCGACAGAGGTCACTGACCCTTGCTGCCTTCCGGCCCTGGGGGAGTTGGGTGATGTGTCGCCGCGCGAGGGGCTGCGTCCATCATACGGATCCATCCCGGTTCGTCCTACGCAGGTACGAACCGGTAACCTCATCCACGGAGGATTCGCATAGTGGCCTAGTGCGCTCGCTTGGAAAGCGGGTTGAGTGAAAGCTCTCAGGGGTTCGAATCCCCTATCCTCCGCCGAAACGCGAGGAGCCCAGCAACGCCGGGCTTCTCGCGTTCTTTGCTCGCGCAGATCAACTGGACCCGGCGGAGGTTCACCTCCGCCGAAACGCGAGGAGCCCCGCAACGCCGGGCTTCTCGCGTTCTTTGCTCGTGCAGATCAACTGGACCCGGCGGAGGCTTGCCTCCGCCGCAAGGTGAGGCGCTCGGCTACCTGAGCTCCTCGCCTTCTCTTGCTGGTACCAACACACCCCCGAGGTTCTCGGCGAGCGCCCTCTCGAATTTCGGGATACTCGATGGCGCGTCGGTCATCACGTCGCGAACACCGCTCCACCGCGCAGGACCATCCCGGTCCCTGAGATGCCATCCCAACCACTGAGACGCTCGTCCAACGCCCAGCGTCCGCACCTACGCTCGCCCGCATGACCACAACGTCAGTCCTGCTGCTGGTGACCCGCCGTCACCTGGACTTCGGTCGTCTCCGCTCGGCCATCTGTCGCGCCTGCTGAACGCCCCGTATCGACCGGGCGCTCGCAGGTTCTGCCCGGTCCCGGCCGCCAGCGCTGCGTGAGTGCCCACACCTACGCCAGATGAGGAACTCATGACCGCAACCCATGCACCGACCACCGCCGACGCCCCCAGCAGGGGCCAGTGGAAGGTCGACGGCACCGCACCCCTGAACGGCAACGAGGAGTGGAAGCAGGTCGACAACGGCCTGAACGTGCGTCAGCGGATCATCGACACGTACTCCAAGGAGGGGTTCTCCTCGATCCCGAAGGAGGACCTGCACGGCAGGTTCCGCTGGTGGGGCCTCTACACCCAGCGCAAGCAGGGCATCGACGGTGGCCGCACGTCCAAGCTCGAGGCCGACGAGCTGTCCGACGAGTACTTCATGATGCGCATCCGCCTTGACGGCGGTGCGGTCACCGCCGACCAGCTGCGGGTGCTGGGCGAGATCTCCACGGAGTTCGCCCGCGACAGCGCCGACGTGTCGGACCGTCAGAACATCCAGTACCACTGGATCGCGGTGGAGGACGTCCCCGAGATCTGGGCGCGCCTGGAGGCGGCCGGGCTGGACACCATCGAGGCGTGTGGGGACACGCCGCGCGTCTTCCTCGGCAGCCCGGTGGCCGGTGTGGCCGCCGACGAGATCATCGACCCCACGCCGACCCTCCAGGCCATCAAGGACCGATTCATCGGCGACCCGGAACTGGCGAACCTGCCGCGCAAGTTCAAGACCGCCGTCACCGGACACCCCAGCCTCGACGTGGTGCACGAGATCAACGACATCTCCCTGGTCGGCGTGGTGCACCCCGACCTGGGCCCCGGCTACGACCTGTGGGTCGGCGGCGCGCTGTCCACCACGCCTCGTCTGGCCGAGCGGCTGGGCGCGTTCGTGACCGAGGCACAGGCTCCCGACGTGTGGCACGGCGTGACCTCGATCTTCCGCGACTACGGCTACCGCAAGCAGCGCACCAAGGCGCGACTGAAGTTCCTGCTCGCCGAGTGGGGAACGGAGAAGTTCCGACAGGTGCTGCAGGACGAGTACCTCGGCTACGCGCTCGCCGACGGCCCGGCCCCCAAGCCAGCGCAGGGCAACGCCGATCACGTCGGTGTGCACGAGCAGAAGGACGGCCGCGTGTACGTCGGGGTCGCCCCGACCGTCGGCCGGGTCTCGGGCACCATCTTGACCAAGGTCGCCGAGCTGGCCGAGGCCGCCGGGTCCGGGCGGGTGCGTTTCACCCCACTGCAGAAGCTGCTGGTGCTCGACGTGGAGCCCGCAGCGGTCGACGAGCTGGTCGCCGGACTCGAGCAGATCGGCCTCACCGCCAACCCCAGCCCGTTCCGGCGCGCCACGATGGCCTGCACCGGCATCGAGTTCTGCAAGCTCGCGTTCGTCGAGACCAAGCACCTGGCCGCCGACGTGATCACCCAGCTCGAGGAGCGGCTGGCCAGCATCGAGCTGCCGCAGCAGATCAGCCTGAACGTCAACGGATGTCAGAACTCCTGTGCGCGCATCCAGGTCGCCGACATCGGCCTGAAGGGTCAGCTCGGACGAGGCACCGACGGTGCCGACGAGTTCGCCTTCCAGGTCCACCTCGGCGGCGGCCTCGCGTCCCACGACCGCGAGGAGGCCGGCCTCGGCCGCACCGTGCGCGGCCTGCGCGTCGGGTCCGACGACGTCGCCGACTACATCGAGCAGGTAGTCCGCACCTTCCTCGAGCAACGCGGCGACGACGAGACCTTCGCGGTCTGGGCGCACCGCGCCACGGACGCCGACCTGTCCTGGGGAGGATCGAAATGACCACGACGCGCCGCGACCCTGCAGTGCTGCAGGAGATCGCCGAGGCGGCCCAGCAACGGTTCACCGACGCGACGGCCGACGAGGTGCTGGCCTGGGCCGGTGAGGAGTTCGGCCGCTCGATCGCCGTCGCCTGCTCGATGGCCGGCGACACCGTGCTGCCGCACCTGGTCAGCCAGCAGGTGCCCGGCGTCGACGTGTTGTTCCTGGAGACCGGCTATCACTTCGCCGAGACCCGCGGGACGCGTGCGGCGGTGGCCCATTCCCTCGACGTCAACGTCGTCGACGTGCTGCCCGAGCTGACCGTGGCCGAGCAGGACGCCCAGTACGGTGCGAAGCTGCACGACCGGGACCCCGCCGCCTGTTGCGCGATGCGCAAGGTGGAGCCGTTGAACCGCTCACTGGCCGGATACGAGGCGTGGGTGACCGGGGTGCGCCGCGAGGACAACGCGCTGCGCGCCGACACCCAGTTCGTCGAGTGGGACGCCCAGCACGAGATGGTCAAGATCAACCCGATCGCGCTGTGGAGCTTCGAGGACGTGCTCGACTACGGGCAGGCCAACGACGTACCGGTGAATCCTCTGCTGTCGCAGGGCTACCCGTCGATCGGGTGCGAACCGTGCACCCGCCGTGTCGCCCCGGGCGAGGATCCGCGGGCCGGTCGATGGGCTGGCCTCACCAAGACCGAGTGCGGGATCCACACATGAGCAGCGACGTGCGTGAGCAGTCCGAGGCCCGGCCGCCGACCGGGGACGACAGGTTCGGGGGGCGCGAGCTCAGCCTGCTCGACGCCCTGGAGACCGAGTCGATCCACATCTTCCGCGAGGTCACGGCCGAGCTCGAACGCCCCGTCCTGCTGTTCAGCGGCGGCAAGGACTCGGTCGTGATGCTGCACCTCGCCCGCAAGGCGTTCTGGCCCGCCCCGGTGCCCTTTCCGTTGATGCACGTCGACACCGGGCACAACTTCCCCGAAGTGATCGAGTACCGCGACCGCGTCGTCGAGCAGCACGGGCTGCGCCTGGTCGTCGCCTCGGTGCAGGACTACATCGACGACGGTCGTCTCAGCGAGCGCGCCGACGGCACCCGCAACCCGCTGCAGACCCGTCCGCTGCTGGACGCTATCGGGGCGCACCGCTTCGACGCCGTGTACGGGGGCGGTCGCCGCGACGAGGAGAAGGCCCGCGCCAAGGAGCGGGTCGTCAGCCTGCGCGACGAGTTCGGGCAGTGGGACCCACGCAACCAGCGCCCAGAGCTGTGGAATCTGTACAACGCGCGGCACCGCCCCGCCGAGCACGTCCGCGCCTTCCCGCTGAGCAACTGGACCGAGCTGGACGTCTGGCGCTACATCGCCCGGGAGCAGATCGAGCTGCCGAGCCTGTACTACGCCCACGAGCGCGAGGTGTTCGCTCGCGACGGGATGCTGCTGTCGGTCAACCCGTACCTGCCCTCACGTGAAGACGAGACCGTGGAGAAGCGGCTGGTCCGCTACCGCACGGTCGGCGACATGTCCTGCACCGGTGCGGTCGAGTCCGATGCGACCGATGCCGAGGCCGTGGTCACCGAGGTCGCCGCCACCACCATCACCGAACGTGGCGCCACCCGGGCCGACGACCGGATCACCGAGGCCGCCATGGAGGACCGCAAGAAGGAAGGGTACTTCTGATGAGCACCTTGTTGAGGCTCGCCACGGCCGGCTCGGTGGACGACGGGAAGTCGACCCTGGTCGGTCGGCTGCTGCACGACACCAAGAACGTGCTGGTCGACCAGATGGCCGCAGTCGAGCGGGTCAGCGCCGAGCGTGGCCTGACCGCAGCCGACCTGGCGCTGCTCACCGACGGCCTACGCGCCGAGCGCGAGCAGGGCATCACCATCGACGTCGCGTACCGCTACTTCGCGACCGAGAAGCGGAACTTCATCCTCGCCGACTGCCCCGGGCACGTGCAGTACACCCGCAACACCGTCACCGGCTCGAGCACCGCCGACGTGATCGTGATGCTGGTCGACGCCCGCAAGGGAGTGCTCGAGCAGACCCGTCGCCACCTCGCCGTGGCGGCCCTGCTGCGCGTCCCGCACGTCGTGGTGGCTGTGAACAAGATCGATCTGCTCGACTACGACCCCGAGCCCTTCGCCGAGATCGAGCGTCAGATCGAGCAGCTGGTGTCGGTGCTCCAGCTCACCAACGTGCACACCCTCCCGGTGTCGGCGCTGGCCGGTGACAACATCGCCACCCGATCGGAGCGCACCCCGTGGTACACGGGACCGGCCCTGCTGGAGCTGCTCGAGTCGCTGCCCAGCGGAACCGACCCGGCGTTGGAGGACTTCCGCCTGCCAGTGCAGCTGGTGCTGCGTCCGCAGGAGGCGGCGGTCTCGCCCGATCTGGTCGAGTACCGCGGCTACGCCGGTCAGATCAGTGCCGGTGTCGTGCGACCGGGCGACGAGGTCGTCGTGCTGCCGAACGGCCAGCGGACCACCGTGGTCGGCATCGACACCGCCGACGGCGAGCTGACCGAAGCCTTCGCACCGCAATCGGTGTCGTTGCGCCTGGCCGACGAGCTCGACATCGCCCGCGGGGACATGATCGCCGCCGCCCAGGATGCTCCGGAGCCCACCCTGGAGCTCGACGCGATGCTGTGCTGGATCGCCGAGGAGCAGCTGCACCCCGGGGCGCGGGTGCTGCTCAAGCACACCAGCCGGACCGTGCAGGCCAAGATCGAGACGATTCATGGTCGACTCGACCTCGAGAGTCTCGGTCATCATCCGGCGGACCACCTGGCGCTCAACGACATCGGGCGGGTCACGATCAAGCTGGCCCGTCCCATCCTGGCCGAGCCGTACGAGACCTCTCGGCGCGGCGGCGCCTTCTTGCTCGTGGACGCAGTCTCGGGCAAGACGCTGGCCGCCGGAATGGTCTCCTCCGACGTGCACCCCGACGAGACGTCGCACGCGTCGACCATCGAGTGGGAGATCTGATGGACGGACTGCCGTTGCTCCTCGACCTGACCGATCGCCGTGTGCTGGCCGTCGGTGGCGGGCCCGTGTCGGCCCGCCGGGTGCAGGCCCTGGTCGAGGCCGGTGCGGCGGTCCACCTCGTCTCCCCCATCGTCTGCGAGGACCTCGCCGACCTGGTCGATGCCGGCCGGGTGCGATGGTCCCCGCGTGACGTCGTCGACGCCGACCTGGACGATGTCTGGCTGGTGCACACCGCGACCGGTGACCTCGCGCTCGACGCGCACGTGTCCCGCGGCTGCACCGAGCGACGCATCTGGTGCGTGAACGCCACTGACCAGACGGCGGCGACCGCCCATGTCCCTGCCCGGCACCGGGTCGACACCCCCGACGGACCGGTCGATCTGGCCGTGAACGCCGGCGACCCACGGCGTGCGGTGTCCATCCGCAACCGGCTGGCCGAGGTGCTCGCCACCGAGGTCGTGCCGGCGGTGCGGCACCGCCCGCGCGACGCCGGTTGGGTGGCGCTGGTCGGCGGCGGTCCCGGCGACGAGGGTCTGGTCACCCAGCGCGCCTACCACCTGCTGTCGACGGCCGACGTGGTCGTCACCGACCGGCTCGGCCCGCGCAGCCTGCTCGACCGGCTACCCGAGACCGTACGGGTGATCGATGTCGGCAAGACGCCGGGCCACCACCCCGTACCGCAGCACGAGATCAACCAGATCCTCGTCGACGAGGCGAACGCCGGGCACGGTGTGGTCCGGCTCAAGGGCGGTGACCCGTACGTGCTGGGTCGCGGTGCCGAGGAGCGCCTCGCCTGTGAACAGGCTGGCGTCGACGTCGAGGTCGTCCCCGGCGTCACGAGCGCGATCGCGGTCCCGGCTGCTGCCGGCATCCCGATCACCCATCGCGGACTGTCCCGCGGCTTCACCGTGGTCACCGGGCACGACCAGCTCGGCGACCTACCAGCCGGAACCGACCACACCCTGGTCGTGCTGATGGGGGTCACCACCTTGTCGAGCACCACCGCTGACCTGATCACGAACGGGCGTGATGCCCGATGTCCGGTTGCCGTCATCGAACGAGGCTGCACCCCCGAGCAACGTGTCACCGTCGGCGACCTGTCGACGATCGCTGACCGGGCCCAGGAGCGGGGAGTCACGTCACCGGCGGTCATCGTCATCGGCGACGTCGTGACCCTCTCTCCGGCCTGGGCCATCCCCTCCTGATCACGAAGGTCACACCATGAACAAGCTCATCCTGCTGGCCCTGGTCGGCCTGGCGGCACAACTCGTCGACGGTGCCCTCGGCATGGGGTACGGCGTCACCTCCACCACCATGCTGCTGCTCGCCGGCCTCACTCCCGCGCTGGCCAGCGCCTCGGTGCACCTCGCCGAGATCGGCACCACCCTCGCCTCCGGCGCCTCGCACTGGAAGCTCGGCAACACCGACTGGCGGTTGGTGCTCCGTCTCGGCGTACCCGGCGCCGTCGGTGCCTTCGCCGGCGCCACCGTCCTGTCCCGGCTGTCCACCGAGGCCGGCGCGCCGGTCATGGCCGGCATCCTCGCCGCCCTCGGCATCTACATCCTGATCCGGTTCGCGTTCCGTCCGCCCAAGGTGGCGACGGTCCGCACCTCCCCGCACGGCAAGCGGCTACTCGTCCCGCTCGGCCTGGTCGGCGGCTTCATCGACGCCACCGGCGGCGGCGGCTGGGGCCCGGTGTCCAGCTCCACCTTGCTGGGCGCCGGAAAGACCGCCCCCCGTACGGTCATCGGTTCGGTCGACACCTCCGAGTTCATGGTCTCGGTCGCGGCCAGCCTCGGCTTCCTGTTCGGACTCGGCACCGCCGGGATCGACTTCGGCATCGTCGGCGCCCTGCTGATCGGCGGCCTGATCGCCGCCCCGATCGCCGCCTGGCTGGTCAGTCGACTGCCCGCCCAGGTGCTCGGTGTCGCGGTCGGCGGGATGATCCTGCTCACCAACAGCCGCCCCTTGTTCGAGGCCATCGGTGTCGACGGTGCCCCGCGGACCGTCGGTTACGTGGTGATCGCCGTCGCCGCGGCGGCCATCCTGGCGTGGACGATCGTGCAGTACCGCCGGCGTCCCACCGAGGACGCGCCTGCGGCTGGCGAGTCGGAGCTCGCCGCGGCCGGCGCCGACCCCGAGCGCACCTGATGCGGATCGTCCTGGTCGGTCACGGCACGGCCCATCCGGCTGGCCAAGACGTCGGGTGGCGGATCCGGAACCAGGTCGCCGCCCGACTGCCCGAGGCGGACGTCCGGTGGGCATGGGTCGACGTCGTGGAGCCCCAGCTGCCCGAGGTCCTGGCCGCGGTGCCGGACGCGATCGTGGTCCCGGTCTTCCTGGCCAGCGGCTACCACGTCCGTACCGACATCCCAGAAGCCGTCGCCGCGACCGGTGGTCGTGCGCGCATCACGGCTGCTGTCGGACCAGACCTGGTGGCGGCGGTGGCCGATCGGGTGCGCGCGGCCGAGGCCGATCGCGGTCGTACGGCCCGGTCGGTGGTTCTCGGTGCAGCGGGGTCGAGCCGTCCGGACGCAGTCGCCGAGGTCCACGCGGCGGCCGAACGGTTGTCCGAGCTGCTGGACCGACCGGTGACGGCCGGCTTCGCCTCGGCCGCACAGCCAGACATCCCCACCGCCGTCTCCCGGTCCCGCACCGAGCACGGCGGTGCGGTGACGGTCGCGAGCTGGCTGCTCGCTCCCGGCTACTTCCATGATCAGCTCGGGGCCTCCGGGGCCGACCTAGTCACGCCACCGATCGCGGACCACCCGCTGCTGATCGAGACCGTGCTGCAGCGGGTGGGTGCGGTCTGAGCTGGCGCGAGGTACCCACGCCGGTCATCCCACGATGATGCGCTCCTCCGGCAGCGAGTAGCGCCGCCGGCGGTGCGAGAGGGCCAGTGCGGCCCCCACGGTCACGATGCCGACCCGGCCGATGAACATCAGCACGATCAGCACCACCTGACCGTCCGGCGGCAGGTCCGGTGTGATCCCGGTGGACAGTCCGACGGTCGCGAAGGCCGAGATGGACTCGAACAGCAACGGCTCGAAGGTGAAGTCGGTGGTGATCAGCAGAGCCATGGTCCCGGCGAGCACGGCAGCGACCGCCAGCAGTGCGACCGTCAGGGCTTGGCGTTGCAGCGAGGACGGCATGGTGCGTCCAGCGACACTCACCGACTGCTCGCCGCGCAGCTCGCTCCAGATGACGACGGCGAGCAGCACGAAGGTGCCGACCTTGACGCCACCTGCGGTCCCGGCGCTGCCCCCGCCGATGAACATGAGGACATTGGTGAGCATCAGGTTCTCGGGCGTCACCGCCGCGTAGTCCACGGAGTTGAATCCGGCCGTGCGGGGCATCACCCCGCCGGTGATCGACGCGACGACCTTGCCGCCCGTGCTCAGGTTCGCGATGGTGTCCGGATTCCTCCACTCGGCGAGCGCGAACCCTCCGATTCCGATGATCAGCAGGACGATCGTGCCGTACACCGTCACGCGCGAGTGCACGCTCCAGCGCTGCCGGGAGGTGCGGACGATCTCGGAGATGACCGGGAAGCCCAGTCCGCCGACGATGACCGCCGCGCACAGCGGCAACATCACCCAGGGATCGGCGACGAAACCCACCAGGCTGTCGGAGTAGAGGGCGAATCCGGCGTTGTTGAACGCGGAGATGGCGTGGAAGACCGCATGCCAGGCGGCCGTCGGCAGGTCGTCGTCGTAGGCCAGGCGGAAGCGCGGCAGGATCATGGCGATGATGACGGCCTCGCAGGTCACCACGATGACGGCGAGCCTCCGCACGACCGCTCGCACGTCGCCCAGGTCGACCGCGTGCGTCTCGGCCTGCGCGACGAGCCCGGTGCGCACCCCCAGGTTCCGCCCGACCACGAGCAGGAGCACGGTCGCCAGCGTCATGATGCCGAATCCGCCAACCTGGATCAGGGCCAGGATGATGGCCTGTCCGGTGGGGCTCCAGAAGGTGGCGGTGTCCACCGTGGCCAGACCCGTGACACACACCGCCGAGACCGAGGTGAACAGGGCGGGCAGCAGGCCCCCACTGCCCTGACCGGTTGTGGAGACCGGGAGCGCCAGCAGCGCGGTGCCGATCGTGATCGCCGCGAGAAAGGCGAGGGGTACGACGCGCACCGGGGTCAACCACTTGCTGTGCACGTGCATCGGCCTCTCGTTTCGCCTCCATGGTGCAGAGCGCGCCGAGGTGAGCGTACGCCTGACGCGCACGAAGCCGGTGACACCCGTCAAGGTGTCACCGGCCTCGGGGTTCAGCGACTACTTCTTGAAGACGTCCTTGACGTCCTCGCCGGCCTTCTTGGCCGACGCCTTCGTCTGGTCGGACTTGCCGTCAGCCTTCATCTGGTCGTCGCCCTTGGCGTCACCGACGGCCTCCTTGGCCTTGCCGGCCAGGTCCTCGGCGGCGTTCTTGGCCTTGTCTGCGATACCCATGTGATTCTCCTTTGGTGGTGGTGTGTGGTGCTACCCCGGCAGTCGCCGGGGTGGTCTTGGGTTTTCATCGTGCCCGCGTCAGGCGTCGTCCGCTCCTTGCCACGTGGACTCGAACGTCACAGCGCAAATCTTTGCGCTCGAGGGCGGTGGCGAGCTGAGCGGACACGATGTCGGCGCGCTCGGCCAGTGCAGCCAGGTCGACGTCAGGTTCGACGGTGACCTTGAGCCGGGCCACCATCTGACCGCGATCCCGCAGGACCGATCCGTTGGTCGAACGCACTCCGAGCGTGTCGCCCAGGGCATCCGCGGCGGAGGCGGCGACCTTGTCGGCGGCGACCTCGAGACGACCGGTGGTGTCGGTCCCACCCAGCCGCAACCGCTTGACGGTGGCCGGAGTGAGGTGGGCCACGATCCAGCGCAGGGCCACCACCGCCAGCAGCACACCGACCACGGCGGCCACCCACGGGAACCAGGACGACTCGATCGTGTCGGACACCGTGGTGACGTCGCTGGTCTCGAGCGGCGTGATGCCGGCGATGGTGCGGCCGTCCCACCACCAGAGGGCGGCCGCGCCGACGCCCAGGAGAAGGATCGACAACAGCAACGTGGCTGTGCGATCGATGAACAAGAGCTTGCGTGTGGTCATGGTGTCGGCCTCAGATGTCGTGATCGAGAGAGATGGCGAGCCGGGGCGGCTTCGAGAACGTGGCGAGCAGCGGTTCGGTCTTCTGCCGCAGGTCGGACGAGACCTCTGAAGCACGGTTCTTCGGCGCCACGGTGGTAGCTCTCACCCGCACCTTGCGGCGCGTGGCCGTCACGCTGACGTCAGTGATCGAGTCAGCGTCGTCCACCGCCGATGCCACGATCCGCGCCACGTCCTTGGGCGTCAGGTGCACGCCCGTGCTGGCCGCGAGGGTCAGACTCGTGCGCGGTCGGGGCTTGAAGACCACGGGCAGCAGGAGGACGCCGAGGACCACCGCGACGATCCCCACCGTGAGCACGGCTGGCGAGGACCCCTGGACCCCGTCAGCTGCATCGACGACCGAGCCGAGCCACGACGCACCCGAGATGGCGCCCTGCGTCACGAGCAGGTGCTGCACCGCGACCACGCCGACGCCGATCAGCAGGAGTGCGATCAGCTGGGCGAACAGCGGCGCGCTGCCGGTGCCGACCGGCTCCTTGGCCGCAGACATCGCACGACCCTCTGGCTCCGGGCCCCTGGTGGTGGTCATCTGTTCCTCCATCGATGGCGATTCCTGGGACATGGCGCTCACCGGACCCGGGGAGTGTCGTTCGCGGCGTGGACGACGTCAGCGACCGTCACGTCGACGCGGCTGACGGCCAGACCGGTCAGTGCCTGCACCCGATCAGCGACGTGGTCTCGGACCTGCGCTGCGACCGTCGGCAAGGGCGCGGACCACGGGACCGCCACCTCGATCTCAATCTTGCAGGTCTTGCCGGCCACGACCGCGTGAGCGCTGGGAAGGCTGCGCCCGACGAGCCGGGTCCATCCGCTTCGCGCGGTCAGCACCTGGTCGACCTCCGACGTCGCGGCGACCGCCACACGGTCGACCACCTTGTCGGCGATGGTCGTGCGGCCACGTTCGGCTGGAGGAGCCAGCGCATCGGGTCGCGCCGCGACCCCGCCCGTGGAGGGTGTGTCAGCCACGGCCGCGGCGTCCGAGAAGGGCCGACAGGTCGATTTCGCCGTCGAAGTGTCCGCCGATGAGATATCCAGCGGTGCCGAGGACGAGCGCAACGAGGAAGCCGACGAATCCGCCAGCCGCGGCCGCGATGGCAAGCAGCAGGCCGGCGATGAGGCCAATGGTCGATGTGGTCATGTGCGATTCTCCTGATGGGATTGGTGGTGCAGTGATGCGTCGTGTCGACGACGGCACCTAGGACGAGATGTCGTGGTACCTGCGGTGACCGGGCCAGCGCCTGGGAAGGTTGGCGCGGACCTTGCGCACCTGCCTGCGAGCGGTCCGAGTGGCTCGGCGCAGGCCCCGGCGCAGCGGTTCAGCGAGTCCTGCGGTCGCGGTGACGTCGACCGGCAACTGGCGATACCGCCGATCACACCTGTCGAGCTCGGCGACGAGCAGCGCCGGATCTCCACCGCGATCTGGATGGTGACGGCGAACGATCTCCCGCCGTTCCCGGCGCCACTGCTCGTCGGTCTCACTCACGGGTCAGGCCCGATCGCTCTCGGTGACCTCCGACGCGGAGGTGACGTCCTCGACGTACACCTGCACCGGCGCCTGGGCCAGCGGCTCCACCGCAGCCACGACGCGCTGGGCCACGTCTGCGATCGAGCTGCCCATCACCACGGCGATGTGCACCTCCGTGGCGTCCGCGCCCAGCCGCACACCGGCGACCCGACGGCCCGGCAGGTAGGTACCCACCTCGCCGAAGGCGCCGGCATGCAGACCGCTGACACCCGGCACGGCCCGGACGGCCGCGGCAATGTCGTCGGCTGCGGTGGGGTGGTCCTGATGAGAACCGTCGGCGGCGTTCACTGGACCCGCGGCTCGCTGATGCTCGCGTCGCTGTCGTCCTCGGACTCGATGTAGATGTCCTGGATCTCGATGTTGACCTCGACGACGGTCAGACCGACCATGCGCTCGACCGACGAGATGACGTTGCTGCGGATTCCGCTGGCCAGGTCCGAGATGGCGACGCCGTACTCGGCCACGAGCTGGATGTCGATCGCGGTCTCCTTCTCACCGACCTCGACACTGATGCCCTGCGCATGGTTCGTGGAGCTTCCGGGGATGCGGTCCCGCAGGGCACCGACGGCGCGCGACGCTCCGCCGCCGAGGGCGTGCACGCCGTTGACCTCACGGGCCGCGATGCCTGCGATCTTCGACACGACGGTGTCGGCGATCGTGGTGCGGCCCTGCGAGCTGGTCCGATCGACGCCTGCGGGGGTGGTCTTCTCGATGGTCTTGTCGTTCACGGCATGATCCTTCGCTCTGGATGTCCCGACCTTCGGGAGCAATACCAGTGAGACGGGCCGAGTCGTCCATTCGTCACGCTACTGTGACCTACCTCACACCGCGTGCCGGGTGGGTTGCGCGGTGCCACCATGAACGTGTGTCACGCGAGAGCTCGGTTGCCGCCGGACTGGCGGAGGCGTCAGACCACGTGCTGGCGCGGCGCGCTGGCCTGGGTGATCGCGCTGCGTTCGACGAGTTGTTCGCCCGCCTGTTCCCACCCACCCTGCGTTTCGCCACGCGTCTTCTCGACGGCGACACCGTGGCGGCCGAGGATGCCGTCCAGGAGGCCTGGATCAAGGCATGGAAGGGCCTGCCGGACTTCGCGGGCCGCTCCACGGTGCAGACGTGGTTGTTCACGATCGTGCAGCGCGAGGCCATCGAGCGTCGTCGCCGTCGGCGCCCTCTGCCGGTCGACAACCAACTGCTGGAACCGCTCTCCGCCGAGCACCGCCTGGGGTCGACGCAGACCCGGCAGCGATCCAATCCCGAGACAGCGGCGCTGTCCAGCGAGCTGTGGGAGACCTTGACCCGCGCTCTCGGTGAACTACCGTGGACCCAGCGCGCGACGTGGGTGCTGCGCGAGCTCGAGGACCAGTCGTATGCCGACATCGCCGAGGTGTTGAACACGACGCCCACCGTGGTGCGTGGCCAGCTGCACCGGGCTCGGCGCACTCTTGCTATCAGGATGGAGCAGTGGCGATGAGCGACATCGACGAGGTGCCCGATGGGCTCGACCTCGCGCGCGGCGAGGCCGATCTCTCGGTCGCGACGGCCCAGCTGCGCGCCACCGCCCCACCGCTGGACGCCACCACCGCCGCCGGTCGGATACGGCGCGCCGCCCACGCCGCGCCCCGCCGCACCCAGATGGTGCGCGCGGCCGAACCACGACGACACCTCCTGATCTCGACGTCGGTCATCACCGCAGTCCTTCACGATCAGCTCGCACCCGCACTGCTCGACGCCGCCGTACGTCGCGTGGTGATCGATGTCGATCCCCTCCACGACCTGCAGTCGCTGACCGTGGAGCTGGTGGTTCGCTACGGAGTACCGGTCGCCGATGATGCCGCACGGGCTCACCACACCATCGAGGCGACGTTGGACGATCTCCTGGGGCCCGGCCGCACGTCAGGTCCCCAGATCGGCCACGTGCACATCGTCGACGTCACCACCGCAGACCCCCGCATCGTCGATCCGGCCGACGAATGAGCCCCGAGGCCGCCTGCATGCGACAGGCGGTTCACGTGAACCGAGGTGAGGGTGCAATGAGCTGTCGACGGAGCAGTCCCCCAACGTGCAGTTCAGGTGGTTCGCGAAGCCGCTGACTGAATGGCCTTGGCGAGGTCGCGGGGACGGCTCCACATGGGCCAATGCCCCGTCGGGAGGTCGACGACGTCGACGTGCTCGACGTTCGCGACTTCGGCAAACATGGCATGGCCTGCGCGGGCCAGCTCCAGCACCTGTGCGCTCGAGATCGAGCAGCACACCAGGGTGGTCCGGACCTTGTGGCGGGCTTCGTTCGTGAGCTCGACGGGCTGACGAAGCACAGGGCCGGGCTCAGGTACGGACCGGGCCCGAAAACGCTCGAGGACCTCTGCGCTCAGGCCTTCGAGGCTCGCCTGCTGCGCGAGGACGTCGAAGGACGGCAGCGGAAGCTCCTCCAACCCCTCCGGGAGGTCTGGGGCGAAGACGCTTCCCGTCGCCACCGGGCCGGAGTCGACCCACACCACGCGCTGAACAAGCTCAGGGTGCCGGTCAAGGATGAGGCTGACGGGGGCGTTCGCCCCACTGTGAGCGACGAGAGAGGCGGGCTCATGCTCGGAGACCCCGAGTTGAGCGAAGACGTCGAGGACCGCTGCGGCTTGATCGTCGAGAGTCTTCGTCGCACGCTCAGGATCGTCCCCATCGAGACCAGGCAGCGTCATCGCGATTGCACGAGAGTGGTCGGTATCCAGGTGGTCGAGGACTTCATCCCATGCCCAAGCTCCCAGCCAGTGGCCAGCGATGAGAATGATGGTCGGACTGCTCGTCGTAGTTGTCATGTCAACACCTTCGTAGGCACTCCGGTCACGTGCATGTCACTATTTGCGTCATGAATTCGACACGTGCTGAACGGTGAAGCGAGCAGAACGACTCCATGCCCTGTCCGAGATGCTGCGTCGTCACGGATCACGGGGTTGCTCCGCCGATCGGCTGGCGAGGGAGTTCGGCGTGTCCGTGCGCACAGTCAAGAGAAACCTCGCTGCGCTCGAGAGCAGCGGCGCGCCCGTGTGGTCGCGCCCAGGTCCCGGCGGTGGTTACGGATTGGCCGCAGGCGCGACCCTTCCACCTGTCAGCCTGTCCCCGGCGCAGGCCGTGGCGCTGCTGGCGGCCGTGTCCGCTGCACCCGATGCCCCCTATGCCGATCTGGCCGCAGCCGGGATCCAGAAGATCCTGGACGTCATCGATCCCAGAACCCGAGCAAGAGCCGACGAGCTGGCCGGCCGCGTATGGGTCAACGCACTTCCCTCCCCTTCGCGCGCCATCAGGTCGGCACTGGAGGAGGCGATGGCCGAGCAGCGAGTCATCCGTATCCGCTACACATCAAGAGATGGGACCACGACCACCCGCGACGTCGAACCCGTGCTGTTCGCCTCGACGAACGGTCAGTGGTACCTCGTAGCGTGGTGCCGACTGCGCAACGCAATGCGGTGGTTCACCATGACGCGTGTCGAGCGGGCCAGCGTCACCAGGACGGCCTGCAGCGGCCACACCGTCCGCGAGGTGGGGGAACCCCCAGCCAACGCCAGACCGGTACACGGCCGGGGCGAGTGAGTCACTCAATCACCTGTCCGGTCGGCACAGCTAGACGCTGCGGACGCGGGAGGTCGCGGTGTCACGCAGCAGAGGCCGCCACCGGCGAGGCCGTCGCTGCACCCGGAGGATCTCGTCGGCCAGCCGCTCCGACAGGGCGAGGTAGGCGTGCGCCAGGTCGACCAGGTCGAAACCTGAGTCGGCCAGACTGGGAACGCTGGCTCGAAGGATGAGTCCGCGAGCCTCGTGGCGCAACGCTCCCACGTGCGGGTAGGCCAGCACGCGAGCGGCGACGAGCTCGTCGCGCGACGTGTCCGACAAGGCTTCGCCGTTCGTGCGGAGCAGGGTGTCGATCTCGTGCCCACAGTCGTTGAGCGCCTGCTGGTAGCGCCACAGCGCGGCGAGGTCGCCGCCGTGACCTGCCGCCGATCGTCGCCCGAGCCAGAAGGCGGCCACAGCAACCAGGGCGACGGCCGTGGCGACGAGAAGGACGAGCACACCTGTTCAACGACCTCGCCCTCCCGGGGTCACGAGCAGGCTGTCGCAAAGATTCGAAGCGATCAGTGCGCGGAGAGCTGGCCGCTGAGTCGGTCGTGGATCGAGGCACTGGCGGTGTTCAGGCCCACGATCTGGACCGTCTTGCCCTTGCGCCCGTACTTGGTCACGATGCTGTCCAGCGCTGCCACGGTCGAGGCGTCCCACACGTGAGACGCGCTCAGGTCGATCACGATGCGATCGGGGTCGTCGGCGTACTCGAACTGCGTGTACAGATCGTTGCTGGAGGCGAAGAACAGCTCGCCGGACACCGTGTACACCGCGCGGGACTCGCCGGCCTCGCCCGGCACGACCTCCCGGTCGACCGATGCCAGGTGCGCCACACGACGGGCGAACAGCGTCATGGCGACCAGGACGCCAACTCCCACACCGATCGCCAAGTTGTGCGTGGCGACGACGACCGCGACCGTCGAGATCATCACGGTGGTCTCGCTCTTGGGCATCCGGCGCAGCGTCGAGGGGGCGATGCTGTGCCAGTCGAACGTGCCGACGGCCACCATGACCATGACGGCCACCAGTGCGGCCATCGGGATGATCGAGACGATGTCTCCCAGACCGACCACGAGCACCAGCAAGAACACACCGGCGAGGAAGGTCGAGATGCGGGTGCGAGCACCCGAGGCCTTCACGTTGATCATCGTCTGACCGATCATGGCGCAGCCGCCCATGCCGCCGAAGAAGCCGGTGATGATGTTGGACGCGCCCTGACCCCACGCCTCACGGGTCTTGGGCGACTGGGTGTCGGTCACGTCATCGACCAACTTCGCGGTCAACAGCGACTCGAGCAGTCCGACCACGGCGAGCGCCAGGGCGTACGGAGCGATGATCTGCAGCGTCTCGAGGGTGAACGGAACATCGGGGATCAGCAGGGTCGGGAGACTGTCGGGCAGCTCGCCCTCGTCACCGACGTCGGGCAGCGCCAGAGCAGCGATCAGCGTGAAGGCGGTGAGGACCACGATGGCCACCAGCGGCGCCGGCACCACCGAGGTGAGGCGCGGCAGGAACACCATGATCGCGATGCCTGCGGCCACCATCGGGTAGACAAGGAACGGCACATCGATCAGGTAGGGAAGCTGCGCGGTGAAGATGAGGATCGCGAGTGCGTTGACGAAGCCCACCATGACCGAGCGCGGGATGAACCGCATCAGCTTCGCGACGCCGAGCACCGCGAAGAGCACCTGGATCGCGCCGCCCAGCAGCACGGTGGCGATCAGGTAGTCCAGGCCGTGCTCGCGCACCACGGGTGCCACGACCAGCGCGATGGCGCCGGTGGCGGCCGAGATCATCGCCGGGCGGCCGCCGAGGAACGAGATCGAGACGGCCATCGTGAAGGCCGCGAAGAGGCCCACGCGCGGGTCGACGCCGGCGATGATCGAGAACGAGATCGCCTCGGGAATCAGCGCGAGGGCGACCACGAGGCCGGCCAGCACCTCGGTGCGCAGCCGACTCGGGGAGCGCAGCGCACCGAGCACGCTGTGGTCCTCGCGGGGCGCGGCGACCTCCGAGGTGGTCGACGGTGGACGATCAGACGTGGCAGACACAGCAGGGCTCCAGACGGGAGAGGAAGAGGGCGGAACGATCGGCGTGCGAAAATGCACGCGGCGGTCGAGGACCGACCGCCAGAAGTCAGTAAGCCCAACCCTACCCTTACGTGAGGGTAGAGTTCGCGGCACGGCACGTGAAAGGCACCACATGGGGCAGGCCACATCGGGCAACTCGATGCAGATCGGCGAGGTCGCCGAGCGCACCGGCCTGTCCTTCCGCACCTTGCGGCACTACGACGAGATCGGTCTGCTGTCCCCCTCGGCCCGCAGCGACGGCGGGTTCCGGCTCTACACCGCCGACGACGTCGACAAGCTGCTGGTGATCCGGCGCATGAAGCCGCTGGGCTACAGCCTGGACGAGATGCTGACGGTGATGCACACCATCGAGGGCGCCGACGACGCCCCACTCCTGGAGCCGGTGCTGGCCGAGGCCCGTGAGCGTCGCGACCGCCTCAGCCGGCACCTGGAGATGGCCGATGAATTCATCGCCCTGCTGCAGGAACGTGAACCTCCGTTTTCCCCGAGCACGTGAGGGCGACGGCGGCCATCGGTCATGCGTGACGAGTTGTCCTACAGTGATGTAGGTCTCCAGACGACCCGTCACGTGATCAGGAGCACCTATGGACCGCAGCCCCAGCCAGCCCGACCACCTGCGGCTTGACGATCAGCTCTGCTTCGCGCTGTACGCGGCCACTCACGCCATCACCCGCGCGTACCGGCCGCTGCTCAGCGAGATCGGCCTGACCTATCCGCAGTACCTGGTCATGCTGACCCTGTGGCAGGACGGCGCATCCGCCATCGGGCACATCGCTCGAAGGCTGGAGCTGGACTCCCACGCCGTGACTCCCCTGATCCGCCGACTCGAGGCCGACGGATTCGTCGTTCGTCGACGCGGAGTCGACCGCCGTCACGTCGTCATCGAGCTCACTCCTCACGGGGTCGAGCTCGAGGAAGCCGCAGCGCGAGCACAGCTCCAGGTGGTCTGCGGGACTGGACTGTCCGACCCTGATCTCGCCGTTCTGCGGCGCCAGCTGCGCGACCTCTCCAGCGAGCTGACGTCCACGCACACCAGCTCGGAGGCGTCCGCGGTCGAGAACGACGGTTCCTGACCGGGCGCACCCGGCACACGTGAGTCGCCGAGAACGGGCGGCGCCCTACAGGGCAGCGCGGCGGACCTCACTGGGCGTGCGACCCCACCACCGCCGACAGCTGCGACTGAGCGCCGACTGCTCGCTCAGTCCCAGCGCCGCTGCCACCTGCGTCATGGGCATGTCGGTGGAGATCAGATAGGTCCTGGCGCGGGCCGCCCGCAATCCGTCGAGCACCTCGGCGAACGAGGTCCCCTCGACCTCGAGTCGGCGCTGCAGGGTGCGGGGGTGAGTCGCGAGCAGGGCTGCCACGTCGGCGATCTGGACGCTGGTCGTCCCGAGCGACTGCTCGAGCGCGGACCGGACCCGCGACGTCTCGAGATGACCGCTGTCCTTGGCCTGACCCTCCAGGTGCGCGAGAGCCAACCGGCGAGCCGCCTGGTTGGCGTCGAAGATGGGCTGATCGAGCAAGCTGGTCGGCACCCGCAGAATTGCTTCCGGTCGCCCCGCGAGGACCGGCACACCGAAGAACGTCTCGTACCGGACCAGCGGGGCGAGCGGGTGGTGCGGCAGCTCGACCCCGCGCAGCCCGTAGGCACCGGACAACAGGTAGCGGGTGGTCCGGTGCAGGAAGCCGAGGCCCACGTCGAGTCCCTGCGCGAAGACCTCCCCCATCCCGGCCTGCCCGTACCTGATGCCGATGACCCCCGCGACACCCTGAGGATCGGGCACCATCTGCACGCTCAGGCCACGGGCGTGGACGAACAGGTAGCGAGAGGTGCACTCCATCGCCTCACCCACGGTCGGTGAGTTCTGGATGGCCACCGACAAGGCACCCAGCATCGTCAGGTCCTGACGCTCGGCGAGCAGCAGGCCGAAGTCCGGCAGGTCGAGCACCGTGGCGGCGATCTCGAGCACCGTGCCCAGAGCCACGTCGTCGACCAGGAGCTCATCGTCGGACAGTGCCCCCACCGGAAGCCGAGCACGTCGGGCCATCGCCTCGGGATCACCTCCGTGGTCGAGCACCAGCTCGCTGAACCCCCGGATCCCGGCTGCCCTGATCAGCGCCACGTCGATCGCCTCATGTCGCACAGCGTCAAACTCTTGTCGCGCAAAGTCAAGTAACGCGTCCGCGATCGGCGCATACTGAAGGTATGAGCACACCTCAGCACCTCGATGTCCTGATCGTCGGCGCCGGACTCTCGGGCATCGGCGCGGCCTACCGCCTGCAGACCGAACGTCCCGGCACGACGTTCGCGATCCTCGAGGCGCGCGAGGCCATGGGAGGCACCTGGGACCTGTTCCGCTACCCCGGCGTGCGCTCGGACTCGGACATGTACACCCTCGGCTACGCGTTCCGCCCGTGGAGCGGCGACAAGACGCTCGCCGACGGCGCCTCGATCCTGCAGTACATCCAGGAGACCGCTGCTGAGACCGGAGTCGACCAGCACATCCAGTACTCAAGCAAGGTGGTCGGCGCCGACTTCGACACCACCACCTCGCAGTGGACGGTGACGGTCGAGGACGTGGTGACCGGGAAGCGCCGCACCCTCACCGCCGGTTTCCTGTACTCCTGCGCCGGCTACTACGACTACGAGAACCCGCACTCCCCGGAGTTCGCGGGGGCCGAGGCCTTCGACGGCCAGATCGTCCACCCCCAGTTCTGGCCCGAGGATCTCGACCACTCCGGCCAGAAGGTCGTGGTGATCGGCTCGGGCGCCACTGCGGTCACCCTGGTGCCGTCGATGCTCGAGGGCGACAGCTCGGGTGCAGGGGCCGCCGCCCACGTCACGATGCTGCAGCGCACCCCCACGTGGATCAGCGCAGTGCCCACCTACGACAAGAAGGCTGCACTGCTCAAGTCGGTGCTCCCCGACGCGTTGGCCGACAAGGCGATCCGCGCGAAGAACATCGGCTTCATGATGACCACGTACCAGTTCTGCCAGCGCTTTCCGAATGCTGCCCGCAAGGTGCTCAGCGGCAATGTCGCCCAGTTCATCGGCCAGGAGCAGACGACCGCGCACTTCACTCCGTCCTACAACCCGTGGGACCAGCGCGTGTGCGCCGTGCCGGGCGGCGACCTGTTCAAGGCCGTCAGGCGCGGAGACGCCACCGTCGTCACCGACCACATCGATCGGTTCATCCCCGAAGGCATCCGACTGCAGTCCGGCACGGTCATCGAGGCCGACATCATCGTCACGGCCACCGGCCTGAAGCTGCTGGCCTTCGGCGGCATCGAGCCGTCGGTGGACGGCGAGGAGGTCACGTTGTCGGACGAGTACGTGTGGAACGGCGCCATGGTGACCGGCGTGCCGAACTTCGCGGTGTGCATCGGCTACACCAACGCCTCGTGGACCCTGCGCGCCGACCTGACGCACCGCCTCGTCTGCAAGGTGCTCGCTTGGATGAACGGCAAGGATCACGCGGCCGTGGTGCCCCGGGTCGACGGTGACCTGCGGGCCCAGCCCTTGCTCGACCTCGCCTCGGGCTACGTGCAGCGATCGATCGGCTCATTTCCCCAGCAGGGAGATCGTCGACCCTGGCAGGTCGTGCAGAACTACGTCCTCGACTCGGTGTTCGCCCTGAGGGCCGACCTCGACAAGACGCTGGTCCCCGTGGCGTCGCGCACATCCGTGCGGAGACCTGCCGCCTGATCGCAGCAATCGGTGACGGTGGCACGGCATTGGTAGTGTCCGAAGGTCTCCATCACGGGGATCGGTGAACCGCGCAGCGGAATCACCGTGACTACTGCAAAGGAGAACTCATGAGTACCGCAACCATCATCGCCATCGTGGTCGTCGTCGTCCTCGTCGTGATCGTCGTGGGCGTGCTGCTGGCCCGTACCGCCGCCACGAAGCGTCGCGAGGTCAAGCACCACCAGGCCGAGGAGATCCGCACGCAGGCCGCCGCCCAGGAGACGGAGGTCCGCAAGCAGGAGGCCAGCGCTGCCGAGGTCGAGGCCGAGGCACGCATGCAGCGCGCAGCCGCCGATCAGCAGTCAGCCCGTGCCGAACGCGTCGAGGCCGAGGCCTCCGAGCACCTCGACACGGCCCAGGGCATGCGCGAGGGTCAGGACGAGCACCTGCGTCGCGCCGACGAGATCGATCCCACGGTCCCGACCGGGGACGACCACCAGCGTCGTACGGATCGTTCGGACTCTGCGGTCCCCGGACAGGACGACCACCAGCGCCGCACCGACCACACGGACTCCGCCGTCCCCGGACAGGACGACCACCAGCGCCGCACCGACGACCCGGATTCCGCCGTCCCCGGCCGTGACGACCACCAGCGCCGCACCGACCACACGGACTCCGCCGTCCCCGGACAGGACGACCACCTGCGCCGCACCGACGACCCGGACCCCGACGGCCGCCGCGATCGCCGTGCGTCCGACGAGGATCCGCGCATCTGACCCACCCCTCCACCCGGCAGGGCGGTGAGGGACTCGGCGAATTGCGCCCACGCGTGCCGACTCACTCACCGCCCCACGGGCGACGGGCGACGGGCTCGCCGCCTCCAGCCGGGCGGTGAGCGTCAGCCTGTGCGGGTCTCGAGCGCGTCGGCGAGCAGGGCGACAAGCGCCTCGAGCTGCACATCGACCGACGAGCCGATCTCCCCGTCGGATCCGTCGAGCGCACGCGCGGCGAGCCCGGCCTTGCTGTCGATGAGCTCGGCGATGCGCCCGTCGATGGTCTGGGCGGCGATGATGCGCCACGCCGTGACGGGCTTGTCCTGACCGATGCGGTGCACGCGGTCGATCGCCTGCGTCTGCTCGGCGTCGGTCCACGACAGCTCGGCCAGCACGACGTCGGAGGCGACCTGCAGGTTGATGCCGACGCCGGCGGCCGTGACGGAGCAGACGATCACCTTGACCTCGGGATCGTTCATGAACCCGTCGATGGCCTTCTCGCGAGCAGCCTTGCTCTGGTCACCACGGATCGAGGTGTACCGGATGCCGCGCTGGGAGAAGGACGCCTCTGCAGCATCCATGACGTCGACGTGCTTGGCGAAGAACACGACCTTGCCGACGTTGCGAGCCAGCTGGGCGGTGTAGTCCGCAGCGAGCCCGGCCTTGGCCTGACCGATGCGCCGCATCATGGCGAAGACGTTCTCCTCGTCCTTGGAGTTCTGGTTGTCCTCGCGCTCCCAGGTGGCCACGCGGCGCACCAGATCGGCATCGATGGTGTCGCTGATCGCACTCGAGCGGGCCTCCGCCTTGGCTGCGGCACCGGTGTCGTACCGGCGCAGCATCCGCTCGACCAGCTTGCGTTCGGCCTCGGCGATCGACCGACCGACCTCGCCCTCGAGGTCGACCGGGATGTCCGCGATGCGGCGGGCCGGGATGTCCGCCGCGACGTCGACCTTGCGACGCCGCACGATGCCGCGATCGATCACGGCCTGACGCGCTGCGCCGTAGAACCCGTGGTCGAGCGGCGTCTTGCCGGTCTGCTCCAGGGCGGTCATCAGCTCGCTGCGGGGCTTCTTCTCGTCGATCCACCCGAGGAACTGCCAGATGGTGCGGAAGTCCTCGATCGTGTTGATCAGGGGGGTGCCGGTCAGGGCCATCATCAGGGGACGACCGGCTCGCTTGCGGATGCGCTCCGCGACCTGCATGACCTGCTGGGAACGCTGCGACGACTTGTTCTTGATGAAGTGCGCCTCGTCGACGACCATGCCGCGAAAGCCCAGCTCGCCGAGCCAGCCCACGTGGCGATCGAGCACCTCGTAGTTGATGACGACGATGTCGGCGAAGCCGTCGATGGTGTCGCCATTTCCGTGGATGACGGTGGCGGTGCGGCCCGGCGTCCACATCTCGACCTCACGGGCCCAGTTCGTCTTGACCACGTTGGGCGCCACGACCAGCAGCGGATAGGCATCGGCGGCGTGCGCGGCCAGCAGGGCCTGGGCGGTCTTGCCCAGACCGGGCTCGTCGGCCAGCAGGAAGGTGCGGTGCCCGGCAGCAGCAGCTTCGACCAGCTGCGCCTGGTGCTTCATCAGCTCACGGCCCGACGGGGTCATCAGGAACGTCGGCTCGGGCAGCTGCATGCACGACGGCGCACCATCGGACGCCTTCTCAAAGGAGGTGAACAGCGGTCCGAGCAGCTCCCACGTCGAGAGCCGACCGGGGCCGGACTCCCGCGGCGCCGCATTGCTGAAGTCGGGGGCCATGAACGGATTGGACAGCTGGCGGGAGATGACCGACTGCGGGACGATGCGGCGCTCGGCGACCGGAGCAACCTCCCCCTCGTCGGTGGGTGTCTCGGTCGGCGCAGGCGCCAGTCCGGCAGCGGCGAGCATCTCGCGGCGCAGGATGCGTGCCTCGTCGGTGGGGGTCGCCTCGTCGCCGAGCAGGAGGAACAGCGAGGGGTCACGCGTGGCGGTCTTGGCCAGGATCGTGGCCACCCCGTCGAGCCGCTTGAGCTGCTCGCCGCGCGACTGCTCGGTGATCTCGGTGTCCGCCTTGACCCGATTGCGTTCCTCGCGCACCAGCAGACCGATGACCTGGAACCGCGTGCGTTGGTCGTGGTTCAGCGCACCGCGCTGCGCCCGCGACTCGACCTCACGGACGGCCCGCGCCAGCACCGGCATGATGCCCTCGTTGTCGGTCGCGCGCGCACGTCGGCTGCTGCCGCCCGAGCGGGGTCGGTTGCCAGCGTGGCGGGTTCCGCCGGATGAGCGTCGGCCTTGAGCCACTGCGTTCCTCCACTGAAGGTGACGTGGACACCCGCGATGCCGAGGGCCGGCACGAGGGACACCTGACCGGGCGACCGTGGCCACCACGAGGTGATGTGCGTACCGCGTGTCAGCGGGTGCACGATCCGGAAACCGCATCAGAAACCGCCCGAAGGGCGGCACGTCGGCAACCGGTGTCCCCAGCGTACCTCTCCTCTTGTCCGTCCGGGCGAACTGGCGGCATCGGAACGTCAATTTCCGCCGCGATCCTCCGCCGCGCGCCCGGCCTCGTCACGCGCCGCCCGCGCGGCGCCGTTGATCTGCTCCATCAGGCTCGCCATGGCCACGAGGTCCGCCTCGTCGTGATCGTCGAGCACGGCGCGCATGTGGCGCGCGAGAATTCCGAACATCGAACCGCCCACGGCGCGCGCACTGTCAGTGACCTCGACACGCACGGAGCGGCGGTCGCTCTCGACCCGGGCCCGGCGGACGTGGCCGGCCGACTCGAGTCGATCGAGCATGGCCGAGGTGGCCGACGGACTCAGTCCCAGTCCTTGGCTGATCTCTCCGGGCGACGCGCCCCCGTGATCCATGACGAGTGCGAGTGCGGTCAGGTCTGTGCGATGCATCGTGTGCACATGACTCATCTGCGCGATGTAGCGCTCGATCTCGCCGCTGAACGACCGGAGCTCCCGCACGAGATCAGCCGAAGCGGCCGACGGGGCGGGATCGGACGGGGCAGGATCCGAAGTGGCTCTCGACATGGTCTTATCGTACTATTTCACTCATGGAATCATTCCACCGTGGAACTAAATCCCTCCACCTGTCCCGGGCCACCGCCGTGGTCGTGGCGCTGCTGTTCGTGATCGGGTCGGGCGCTGCGCTGAGCTTCGCTCCCGAAGCCCGCGAGTCGAACGCGCCCACCGCAGGCCTGCCGGACTCGGCCGACTCCACCACGGTCGCCCGTGTGAAGGCGACCCTTCCGTCCAGCGGCGTCGCGCCGGCCATCGTGGTCGTCAGCCCAGCAGGCGAGAGCTTCGACGACGCGGATCGCACCGCGGTGACCGACCTGTCCAGCGAGCTCGCCTCGTTCTCGGTGTCCGAGGCACCGCTGGAGCCGATCTTCTCCGACGACGAAGAAGTGGCCCTGCTGGCCGTCCCCCTCGACGCGGCGACCGGAGCCGATCAGGTCGCCGACATCCGCGAGGTAGTCGGCAACGCGCTTCCCTCAGGGTGGTCCGCGCAGGTGACCGGTGGCCCGGCCTTCGCCGCGGACCTGGCCGACGTGTTCGCCGGCGCCGACGTGCGCCTGCTCGTGGCGACTGCGCTCGTCGTCGCCCTCCTGCTGCTGATCACCTATCGGAGTCCATGGTTGTGGCTCGTTCCATTGGTCGTCGTCGCGGTCGGCGACCGTGTGGCCTCCGTTGCGGTTGCCGCCGCCACCCAGCTGTTCGGATACAGCGTCGATGGGTCGACCACCGGAATCACGTCCGTGCTGGTCTTCGGAGCCGGGACCAACTACGCGCTGCTGCTGATCGCCCGCTATCGCGAAGAACTCCGTCTGCACGACGACCGGTTCGCGGCGATGCGCTCGGCCTGGCGCCAGGCTGCGCCCGCCATCGCCGCCAGCTCGGGCACCGTCGTGCTGGCCCTGCTGATGCTGTCGTTCGCCGACACACCGTCCAATCGCGCCCTCGGATGGTCCGCCGCGATCGGCATCGTGGTGGCGGTCCTGTTCGGGCTCGTGGTCCTGCCGTGCGCCATGGTCCTGTTCGGCCGCGGCCTCTTCTGGCCGTTCGTGCCCCGGGTCGGACAGGACGATCCGGCCCGCACCGGCCTCTGGTCGCGCGTGGGTCACCACGTCACGACTCGTCCGCGCGCCTTCGCGGCAGGCTCGGTCGCCCTCCTCGCGATCCTTGCGATCGGCGGTGCGGGACTGTCGGTCGGCCTCACCCAGAACGAACGATTCCGTGAGGTGCCCGAAGCCGTCACCGGCCAGGAGGTGCTTGCCGAGGCCTTCCCCGCCGGCGCCGCCGAACCGACCGTCGTCCTGACCCGACCCGCCGACGTGGGCCCCGTCACCGACCGCATCGCCGAGACCATCGGGGTCTCCTCGACGACGCCGGGGCCGGCCTCCGAGAAGTGGACCCAGATCGACGTGGTGCTCGACAGCGACCTCGGTTCTGACCGTGCCGCCGAGACGGTCGACCGGTTGCGCGAGGGCCTCGGCTCCACCGCGCTGGTGGGCGGGCCGGACGCAGAGAATCTCGACGCCGCCCAAGCCGCATCACACGACCGGATCCTGATCATCCCGCTCGTGCTGCTGATCGTCGTCGCAATCCTGCTGCTCCTGCTGCGCTCGGTGGTGGCCGCAGTCGTGCTCGTCCTGACGGTGGTCGCCACCTACGCGACGGCCATGGGGGCCGGCTGGTTCGTGTTCACCCACCTGTTCGACTTCCCCGCCCTCGACCTGCCGGTACCGCTGTTCGCGTTCATCTTCCTGGTCGCGCTCGGGGTCGACTACAACATCTTCCTGGCCACCCGGGCCCGTGAGGAGTCCGCCACCCAGCCGATCGCCGGCGCCATGACGACCGCTCTGGCGGTGACCGGTGGCGTGATCACGAGCGCCGGCATCGTGCTGGCCGCCGTGTTCGCGGTCCTCGGGGTGCTGCCGCTGGTCACCCTCACCCAGATCGGCGTCATCGTGGGCATCGGAGTGCTGCTGGACACCCTGGTGGTCCGCAGCCTGCTCGTGCCGGCCCTGGCGACGATGATCGGCGAGCGCTTCTGGTGGCCGCGCCACCCGGCACCTCACCGCCACCGGCCGTCGGTGCCCACGACTAGCTAGTCTCGGCGCATGCCTGTCGCCGGACTGCTCCTCGCTGCCGGTGCAGGTCGACGCTACGGCGGCCCCAAGTCGCTGGTACCGGGCTGGCTCGCGCACGCCGTCGGCGTGCTGCGCGAGGGCGGCTGCGACGACGTCCACGTGGTGCTCGGCGCGCAGGCCGACCAGGCCCGCGCCCTGGTTCCCGGCGGCGTCGCCATCACGATCGCGACCGACTGGGACGACGGCATGGCGGCGTCCCTGCGCGCCGGTCTGCGCGGGCTCCTCGAGACCGCAGCCACCGGCGCACTCGTGCACCTGGTCGACCTGCCCGACGTCTCGGCCCCGGTCATCCAGCGCGTGCTGAACCAGGCCCACGGACCGCAGGCACTGGCCCGCGCGGCATACGACTCACGCCCCGGCCATCCTGTGCTCCTCGGTCGCGCGCACTGGGACGGCGTGCTGGCCGGTGCGTCCGGTGATGCCGGAGCCCGCGACTACCTGAGCGCGAACCCGCCAAGCCTCATCGAGTGCGGCGACCTGGCGACCGGCCACGACGTCGACACCCAACCGCGACGAGACGTCGACACCCAACCGCGACGAGACGTCGACACCCAACCGCGACGAGACGTCGACACCAACCCGTGACCAACCTCACGGTCAGTAACGTGGTCAGGTGAGCACACCTTCCATTGACGTCCCGACCGATGTCGCCGCCACCGCCTCGGCCCTCGAGTCCACCGGCTACCTGGCCGACGAATCCCTGGCCACGGTCGTGTTCCTCGCCCAGGCGATGCAGCGACCCCTGTTGCTCGAGGGCGAGCCGGGCACCGGCAAGACGGCCCTGGCCGAGGCACTCGCCCAGCACGCAGGTGTGCCACTGATCCGGCTGCAGTGCTACGAGGGCATCGATGCCAGCCAGGCACTCTACGACTGGGACTTCCCCCGCCAGATCCTGCACCTGCGGACCCTCGAGGCGGCCGCCGGCGACTCCAGCTTCGATGCCGAGGCGGCCGAGGCGTCCCTGTTCGACGAGCGCTTCCTGCTCGACCGCCCGATCCTGCGGGCCCTGCGCGAGAGCCCTGCGGTCCTGCTCATCGACGAGGTCGACCGCGCGGACGACGAGTTCGAGGCCTTCCTGCTCGAGGTCCTGTCGAGCTGGACGGTCAGCATCCCCGAGATAGGGACCGTCTCCGCTGCGACACCACCCCTGGTGGTGCTCACCTCGAACCGCACGCGCGAGCTGCACGACGCCCTGAAACGCCGGTGCCTCTACCACTGGATCGACCACCCCGGGCTGGACCGCGAGATCGCGATCGTGCGCAGCCGCATTCCCGAGGTGTCCGAGTCGCTGGCCCGTCAGGTCACCAGCGCGGTCCAGCACATGCGGGCCGAGTCGCTGCTCAAGCCGCCCGGGGTCGCCGAGACGCTGGACTGGGTTCGGGCGCTGCGCCGACTCGGCGTGGAGGAGCTGGACATCGAGTCCGCGGCCATCACCCTCGGCGCCGTCGTCAAGTACCGCGAGGACACCGATCGGGTCAAGCACGCCATCGACCGCATGCTCGCCTCATGATGGCCCCCACCCGGTCGCTGTCCGACCTGTCCATCTCCGACCTGTCCGACCGCGAACCCGACGAGATCCTGCTGGCCTTCGCGCGCGCGGTGCGCAGCAGCGGTGTGGCCGTCACCCATGATCGGTCGACCTCGTTCCTCGCTGCGTCCTGCCTGGTCGACGCCAGCGATCTCGGCGCCGTCTACCTCGCGGGCCGCGCCACCCTGTGCGCCAGCCCCGACGACCTCGACCGCTACGACCAGGTCTTCGAGGCCTGGTTCGCCGGACGCGAGCCGCTGCCGCGCACCCAACCTCGCGGGACCCCGCGCACCGTGCACTCGACCCTGCCGATGGACGACACCGGCAGCGGCGAGTCCGAGGAGGTCGACAGCGACCAGGTCGAGGCCGTCGCCAGCGACGTGGAGGTGCTGCGCCACCGCGACGTCGCCAGCGCCACCGCCGACGAGAAGGCGCTGCTCGGCCACCTGATCGCGACGCTGCATCCCCGCCCGCCGATGCGACGTGCGACGCGGCGCACCACAGCACGGCGCGGCGACGTCGACCTCAACCGCACCCTGCGCCGCTCGCTGCGCAACTTCGGCGAGCCGGCCCGCATCGTGCACCGGCGCCGAGGTCGCCAGCCCCGCCGCGTCGTCGCGCTGATCGACGTCTCGGGCAGCATGCGCAGCTATGCCGACGCCCTGCTGAGAGTGGCCCACCGGATCAGCGCAGACCTGCCCGACACCGAGGTGTTCACGCTCGGCACCCGCCTGACCCGTGTCACCACGGCACTGCAGACCCGTGACCCCGATCGCGCGCTCGTGCGGGCCGGCGAGCAGGTGCCCGACTGGTCAGGCGGCACTCGACTCGGCGAGACCCTGCAGGCGTTCCTCGATCGCTGGGGTGCGCGCGGCATGGCGCGCGGCGCCGTCGTCGTGGTCTTCAGCGACGGCTGGGAGCAGGGCGACACCACCGAGCTCGGCACCCAGGTGCGCCGACTCTCACGACTCGCCCACCGGGTCGTGTGGGTCAATCCGCACCGCGGCAAGGCCGGGTACCAGCCGGTCCAGGCCGGCATCAAGGCCGTGCTGCCGCACTGCGACGACTTCATCGCAGGGCACTCCGTGCGCGCGTTCGAACAGGTCCTGGAGGTGATCGCCGATGCGTGAAGTGCTCGACGAGCTGATGGAGTGGTACGACGCCGGCGAGACGATCGGCATGGGCACCGTGGTGGCGACCTTCCAGTCCGCACCCCGACCCGCGGGAGCCTCCATGCTGGTCGGCCCCGGCGGTCAGGCCGTCGGGTCGGTGTCGGGCGGATGCGTCGAGGGCGCGGTCTACGAGCTCACCGGCGAGGTCGTCGCGTCCGGACACGCCCAGCTGCAGCGCTACGGCATCTCCGATGACGACGCCTTCGCCGTGGGCCTGACCTGCGGCGGCATCCTCGACGTCTACGTCGAGAAGATCGACCGCACGACCTTCCCCGAGCTCGCGCAGATCGCCCAGGACGTGCGCGAGGGCCGTCCCGTGGCCGTCGCCACGGTGGTCGACCATCCCGACCCGTCCTGGATCGGGCGCCGGATGATCGTGCATCCGGACTCCGACTCCGCATCACGAGCCGAGACGCACATCGAGGGATCGATCGGATCGACCCGCGCCGACGACGCGGTGGCCGACGACGCCCTCGGCCTCCTGGCCCAGGGCCGCAACGCGACCCTCACCTACGGCCCCGACGGCGAGCGCCGCGGCGAAGGGCTTCGGGTCTTCGTCTGGGCCTTCGCCCCGGCACCGCGCATGCTGGTCTTCGGCGCCATCGACTTCGCCGCCGCGGTTGCCGAGGTCGGCCACTTCCTCGGCTATCACGTCACGGTGTGCGATGCCCGTCCCGTGTTCGCGACCGCCACCCGCTTCCCGGAGGCCGACGAGGTCATCGTGGACTGGCCGCACCGCTACCTGACCGCCGAGGTCGAGGCTGGTCGGGTCGACGAACGCACCGTGGTCTGCGTGCTGACCCACGACCCCAAGTTCGACGTGCCGCTGCTCGAGGTCGCGCTGCGCATGCCCCGGGTCGCCTACGTGGGCGCGATGGGATCTCGGCGCACCCACGACGACCGCACCGAGCGACTGCGGGAGATCGGGCTCAGCGACGACGACCTCGACCGCTTGTCGAGCCCGATCGGCCTCGATCTCGGCGCCCGGACACCGCAGGAGACCGCCATCAGCAT
Organism: Aeromicrobium sp. CF3.5; assembly: GCF_051262695.1. Lineage (NCBI taxonomy): Bacteria > Bacillati > Actinomycetota > Actinomycetes > Propionibacteriales > Nocardioidaceae > Aeromicrobium > Aeromicrobium sp. CF3.5. Next base: position 127,673 of record NZ_JBIMEZ010000005.1, on the reverse strand, counting down.
CGCCGCCGAGATCATCGCTGGCCGCTGGGGCGGCAGCGGCGAGCGCCTGGCCGAGCGACCGGGCCGCATCCACCACGCGCTGCATGAGGGGGCACTGCCCAGCGAGGGATGACCCGCAGCCGGCTGCGAACGGCCTTCTCACCAGCGGTCCAGCAGCCGATCCGCCCGTTATCCTCAATCTCATGAGCAGGCTGCGTCTCGCATCACTTCGGCTTCGCGCTGCCGTCGTCTCAGCACTCCATCGACGTGGGTGAAGTGCTGGCTCGCTATGGAGCAACCAACCCTGGCTTGTTCGGGTCGGTGGCTCGCGGAGACGCAAGCGAGGACAGCGATCTCGACCTTCTCGTCGACCTCACGCGGGAGAGCGGGAACCCCCTCTTGCGTGTGTCGGGAATGTCCGAAGAACTGAGCGACATCTTCGGCGTCCGGGTCGATGTCGTGGCAGAAACCTTGTTGCGGGACGAGGTATCGGCAGCAGCCCTCGCTGATGCGGTGGCGCTGTGAGCCGGGCCGAGAATGACCACGACGGCACGTTTCGCGACAGCGGCCCAGACGAGCATCGCAGTTCTGCGGCTTTGCCCGTCTTGCCCGCCGCACGAGATGTAGCGGCCCCACCTGTTGGGTGGGGTGACGTCCCGCTGAGTGTGGAGTTTCTCCACACCGTGCGGGTCGGTGGGTTCAGGTCATGCCGCGTTGATTTCGGGCATGGCGCCGACCTCTTTGGTGGGGTTGTTCATGGCTTCGAGGTCGGCCCTGGATGCGGCGGAGAATTAGCGGCGGTCGGCGGCTGCCCATCAGCCCACCGCAGCGATCGGTGCCGCCACAACACCCGCAGTAGGGTCGGCGCAACACGTACGTGCAGGCGGCCAGCCCGGCTGGGAATCTGACAAAACCCTTCCAGCCGGGAGACAACCCAAACAAAGGTATGGACATGCTCAGAGGAATCATCGGCAAAGTTACCGGCGCCGCACGACGACCAGCTCGAGGCGGAGCCACCAGTCCGCGTCCCGGTGGGACAGGAGCAGGTCGCCCCGGCCTCCTGCGCGGCCTGGGTCGCAAAAGACGGGGCCGCTGAGACCGCATCACCGACACGTCGTCCCGAGGACGTCGTCACCGCGGGGAGGGCGACCCTCGACTGATCCTCTTCATGCCGGATGGAGGAACGGGCGCCTCATCGCTTCGCGCACGACGATTCCGATGAGTTCCCCGGCACCCCTAACAAGCGATCTTCGCCGTCCCGCAGACCGATCGGCTTGTGGGACGGGCGGTGTGAAGTCAGGTGTCTGTGGACCAGCCGCGCTTGGCGCCTTCCTCGATCATAAGGCTGGCAGCGGCCCATAGCGACGTCGAGGATTCGCCGATCACAGCTTTGCGTTCTCGGACATCTTGGGTCGTCACGCCCGGTGTCTGCCAAGTTCCGCCGTGGGCCATCCAGTTCAGAACGGTGGGTTGGAGTCGGTCCATGGCCTTGGCAAAGCGGGCCTCGGACGTCTTGCGGGCCTCGAACTCGTCCCACAGAGCACGAAACCGTTGCGCGGCCGCAGCGGGCAGTTGCGTGAACAACTCGTTCGCAGCCGCGACTTCACGTTCGACCTGACTCTGGCCGCCGATGTCGTCATACAGAGCGGTGTCGCCGGCATAGATCTCGACCAAATCGTGGATCAGAACCAGTTCGAGGCAGCGCTGGACGTCGACTGGTTCATCGCTGTGCTCGCTGAGTAACATGACCATCACCGCGAGATGCCACGAGTGCTCCGCGTCATTCTCACGTCTCGGGGCCGCAGCCAATGGGGATTGGCGTTCCACCGTCTTGAGACGGTCAATCTCCACGATGAAATCCAGCGTAGCCCTCAAGTCGCCCTCGATACCTGCAGGCAATGGCGAGTTCGAAACGAGGCGTGCCGGGTTCTCATTCATGCCAGATATGATCCCATGCACGAAAGGCGCGGGTCGGGCAGAGGCACTGGCCGCGACCGAACGGCCGACCATGAGCAAGCTGCTCGACTACGCCGAGTCCGGCGACAGCATCGTTGTGCGCTTCGGCAAGCCCCGAGGAGAACCGAGGACCTTCCGCGTCAGCCACGTGTACGTTAGGTGTATGGCCAGGCAGCGCACGAACATCGAGATCGAGGACGACCTCGTCCGCACGATCATGAGTCGCTACGCGATCACCACCAAGACCGAGGCGGTGGACCTCGCGCTGCGTCACCTCGCAGGTCAGGCCATGTCTCGCGACGAGGCACTGGCGATGCGCGGCGCCCACGCGATCGACGAGCTTCCGGTCGACGTAGCGCCGCACGGCGCCACGTGATCCTGGTCGACACCTCGGCGTGGGTCGAGTTCGACCGCGCCACGGGCAGCGCGGTCGACCAACGCGTTGCCGATCTGATCGCGAACGACGGACCACTGACGGTCACCGAACCGATCGTGATGGAGGTGCTGGCGGGTGCACGCACGGACCAGCGGGAGCACGATCTGCGCCGCCTCCTGCTCAGCTTCGGATTCGCGCCTCTGGAGTCCGTCGCCGACTTCGACGCGGCTGCACGGATCTACCGCCGATGCCGGCACGCCGGCGTCACCCCTCGGGGCATGCTCGACTGCCTGATCGCAGCCGTGGCCCAACGACGCGGCGCGGCCCTCCTGTCCTGGGACGTCGACATGGATCGGGTCGCGCGGGTCGTCGGCATCGATCTGGACGAGGCCTCCCTGCGCTCCTAGGGCGTCGACGGCTGGCGTGGCGCGCGTCACACCTTGCCGCGTATCCTGACTCCAGGAGGCACCATGACGGCACTGCCCGACGCGACCGACGACACGTTGGACCAGCGCCGCCGCAATGCGACGACGGCCTGGCAGACCTTCGTCGAACGCGGCGGCAACGAGCACGTGGTGCGTCCGGAGATCCTCGACAGCTGGCAGCGTTCAGCGAGTGCCGCCACCCTCGAGGTGGCCGAGGCCCCACTGGCCGACGAGTCCGACACCGCGTCGTTCTGGAACGGCTCGCCCCTCCAGGTCGCCGTCGAGCGGGTCGAGGCCGACCTGCGTCAGACCGCGCAGGACGGCGACCTCGTGCTGGCCGTCACCGACACCGACGCCCGCATCCTGTGGACCTGCGGCGGGCGGGTCATGCGCCGCAAGGCCGAAACCGTCAACTTCGTGGCCGGTGGCCGGTGGGACGACCGCAGCGTCGGCACCAACGCGCTCGACCTCGCGGCCCGCACCTCCCAGACCTCTATGGTCTTCGCCGCGGAGCACTACGCACCGATGGTGCACAACTGGGTCTGCTGGGCCGCCCCGGTGCACGACCCGGTCACCGGCGAGCAGCTGGGCGTCATCGATCTGTCGACCACGTGGGAACGCACCCACCCCATCGGTCTGGCGACCGCTCGCGTCATGGCGCGGCTGATCGAGACCGCGATGCCGAACAGCCGCCAGCACTCACGCCTACCCGATCTGCAGCCCTCAGCACCTCCAGGCCTCAGCATCACCCTGCTCGGCCAGGCGTCAGCGGTGCTCGACGGCCGGCGGCTCCTGCTCAACCGCCGACAGACCGAGATCCTCGCGCTGCTCGCCATCCACCCCGACGGACTCTCCCTCGGCCAGCTGCACGCCCTCCTCTACGGCGATGAGCCCGTCACCGCCTCGACGTTGAAGTCCGAGGTCTCCCACCTTCGAGCCGCTCTTGGCGGCGCCCTGTCCTCACGCCCCTACCAGCTGCAGATGCCGGTCGAGCTCGATGTCGACCAGGTCATCCGGCTGATCCGCTCCGGTCAGGTGCGCAAGGCCGTCGCGGCGTACGCAGGCGACCTCCTGCCGGGCACCAACTCACCCGCCCTCACCGAGCTCGCCGACTACGTCGCCGTCGCGGTCCGCGAGGCCGTCCTCGCCGATCCTGACCCCGACGCCGTTGTGGGGTACGGCGCCATTGCCCCCTCCGACACCGAGGTCCTCGAGGTCTGCCTCGCCGCCCTCGGCCACCAGCCCCATCCGGCCAAGGCCCTGCTCAAGGCGCGGCTCGCCGCCGCCCACCCCTGAGGGCCAACCATCGGCCAACCTGGAGCGACGTAGTTTGTGACTCACGCCACACGCCCGTCACTTCCAGGAGTTTTCATGGCCAAGATCAAGCTCACCGTCGACGGAGCCTCGGTCTCCGACGACGTCGAACCCCGCACCTTGCTGGTGCACTACCTCCGCGAGCAGCTCGGCAAGACCGGCACCGTGATCGGCTGCGACACCAGCAACTGCGGCGCCTGCACCGTGCACCTGAACGGCCGCAGCGTGAAGTCGTGCAACGTGCTGGCCGTGCAGGCCGATGGTGCCGAGGTCACCACGATCGAGGGCCTGGCCGACACGCACGAGGGCGCCGACCTGCACCCCATGCAGGAGGCCTTCCACCAGTGTCACGGTCTGCAGTGCGGGTTCTGCACCCCCGGCATGATCATGCAGTCGGTCGATCTCCTCAACGAGAACCCCACCCCCACCGAGGACGAGATCCGCGTGGGCATCGAGGGCAACCTGTGCCGCTGCACCGGCTACCAGAACATCATCAAGGCCGTGAAGCAGGCTTCCGGCCAGTCCATCGAGGAAGGCACACGATGACCCTCACCGACGAGTCCACCACCGAGTCCGCACCCGAGATCGGGCGCGACCGCCGCCGCAAGGAGGACCAGCGCCTCATCACCGGCCGCACCAAGTGGACCGACAACATCGTGCTGCCCGGCATGCTGCACATGTCCATGATTCGCAGCCCCTTCGCGCACGCCACGATCACCAACATCGACACGTCCGAGGCGAAGTCAGCCCCCAACGTGGTGGCCGTGTACACGGGAGCCGATCTGGACGAGTCGGCCGGCGTGCTGATCAACGCCTGGCCGATCACCCCCGACCAGGTCACCCCGGTGCACCCACCGATCCCCGCCGACCGTGTCACGTTCGCCGGCGAGATCGTCGCGGTCGTCGTGGCCCGCTCGGCCGCCGAGGCCCGCGATGCCGCCGAGCTGGTCGACGTCGACTACGACGAGCTGCCCGCCGCGCTCGATCTCAAGGAATCGGCCGCGGACACGGTCCTGGCCCACCCCGACCTCGGCACCAACAAGTCGGCCTACTGGGTCTTCGACTCCGCCGAGGCCGGTACCGGCGGCGACGTCGAAGAGGCCATCGCCAAGGCCCGCGTCGACGGTGTCGTGGTCGAGAAGGAGTTCCGCCAGCAGCGCCTCATCCCCGCGTTCATGGAGCCGCGCTCGGTCGTCGTCGATCCCACCGGGGAGCAGCTGACCATGTGGTCGGCCACCCAGGTGCCGCACATCGTGCGCTTCGCCCTGGCCGCCACGACCGGCGTCCCGGAGTCCAAGATCCGCGTCATCGCCCCCGACGTGGGTGGCGGATTCGGCGGCAAGCTGCAGGTGACACCGGAGGAGTGGATCGCCTGGTGGGTCGCCCGCCAGGTCCACAAGCCGGTCAAGTACACCGAGACGCGCTCTGAATCCCTGATGGCGGCCCACCACGGCCGCGACCAGTGGCAGAAGCTGACCCTGTCGGCCGAGAAGGACGGCACCGTCACCGGGTTCAAGGTCGAGCTGCTGGCCGACCTGGGCTCCTACATCTCGGTCGTGGGCGGCGGCGTGCCGGTGCTCGGCGCCTTCATGTTCAACTCGATCTACAAGTTCCCCGCCTATCACTTCGCGTGCCAGACGGTGCTGACCAACAAGGCCTGGACCGACGCCTACCGCGGCGCCGGCCGACCCGAGGCCACCTTCGGCATCGAGCGCATGATGGACGAGCTCGCGGTCGCCGTCGGTGCCGAACCGATGGAGCTGCGGCAGAAGAACTGGATCACCCACGAGGAGTTCCCGTTCACCACCGTGGCCGGACTCGAGTACGACAGCGGCAACTACGAGGCCGCCACCGAGCAGGCCATGGCCAACTTCGGGTACGACGAGCTGCGCGCCGAGCAGAAGCAGCGCCGCGACGCGGGTGATCCGATCCAGCTGGGCATCGGCATCTCGACCTTCACCGAGATGTGCGGTCTCGCACCGTCGCGGGTGCTGGGCTCGTTGGACTACGGCGCCGGCGGCTGGGAGCACGCGAGCGTGCGCATGCTGGCCACCGGCACGGTCGAGATCATCACCGGCGCCAGTGCGCACGGACAGGGTCACGAGACCGCGTTCAGCCAGATCGTGGCCGATCGTCTGGGCGTCCCGTTCGAGGCCGTCGAGGTCCTGCACGGCGACACGGCCATCGCCTCCAAGGGACTGGACACCTACGGGTCCCGGTCGCTGGTGGTCGGCGGAGAGGCGCTGGTCAAGGCGGTGGACAAGGTCATCGAGAAGGCCAAGCCGGTCGCGGCGCACCTGCTCGAGGCCTCGGTCGACGACATCGACTTCACGGCCGGGCAGTTCACGGTCGCGGGCACCGATCAGGGCTTGTCGATCCAGGAGATCGCCATGGCCACGTTCGCAGCGCACAACCTGCCCGACGGCATGGAGCCGAGTCTCGACAGCGACGCGACCTTCGACCCGATCAACTTCAACTACCCGCACGGCACCCACCTGTGCGCGGTGGAGATCGACACCGAGACCGGTCAGGTCAGGATGCGCAAGTACACCTGCGTCGACGACATCGGCACCGTCATCAACCCCTTGATCGTGGAAGGACAGGTGCACGGCGGTCTGGTGCAGGGCATCGCTCAGGCGCTGTTCGAGGAGGCCGTCTACGACGACGCGGGCACCCTGGTGTCGGCCAGCTTCGTGGACTATCTCGTGCCGACCGCCGCCGACCTGATCCACTTCGACGTGAGCCACAAGTCCACGCCGTCGCTCACCAACACGCTCGGCACCAAGGGCGTCGGCGAGGCCGGCACGATCGCTTCGACTCCTGCGGTGGTCAACGCGGTGGTCGACGCGATCCGGCACCTCGGCGTCGACGACGTCGTCATGCCGTGCACGCCCGAGCGCGTCTGGCGGGCCATCAATGACAGCAAGGCCGGCGGCGCGGAACCCACCACCGGTGATGCCGCTCCGCACTTCGATCCGTCAGAAGGAGAAGCCCGATGATTCCCGCACAGTTCGAGTACGCGGCCCCGTCCAGCGTCGAGGAGGCGCTCGGCCTGATGTCCGAGCACGGCGACGACGCCAAGATCCTTGCGGGTGGGCAGTCACTGCTGCCCGTGCTGCGGATGCGGCTCAATGCGCCCGAGTGGGTCATCGACCTCAACCGGATCGACTCGCTGCGTGGCATCACCGATGTCGGCGACGCGATCGAGATCGGTGCCATGACGATCCACGCCGACGTGCTGGAGAGCCCCTTGGTCGCCGAGCACGCGGCGCTGATCAGCAAGGCCACCTCGCACCTCGCCGACAGCCAGATCCGGCACCGCGGCACGTTCGGCGGGGCACTGGCCCATGCCGATCCCGCGGGCGATCTCGGTGCCCCGGCGCTGGCGCTGGGCGCGCAGTTCGTCATCCAGGGCCCGAACGGCTCGCGCACGGTCGGCGCGGACGACTTCTTCGTCGACCTGTTCGAGACCGCCATCGGTGACGACGAGCTGCTCACGGCCATCCGCGTCCCCAAGCACACCGGGTGGGGCGCGCACTATGAGAAGTTCGTGCGGGTCGCTCACCAGTGGCCGATCGTGGCCGTGGCCGCGACGGTCAGGATGGACGGCGACACCATCGCCGAGGCACGCGTCGGCCTGACCAACATGGGCTCGACGCCCGTGCGGGCCACCGGTGTCGAGGAGGCCCTGCGCGGCGCCGCGATGACCGACATCGCCGACGCCGCCGCCAAGGCCGCCGACGGCACGCGTCCGCCCAGCGACCTCAACGGTGACGCCGACTACCGCAAGCACCTTGCGGGCGTCCTCACCCGGCGGGCCGTCACGGCCGCCGCGAAGGGGTAGCCCCGTGGATCTGAAGCACAGCTTCAGCGTTCCAGCCTCGATCGACGAGACCTGGGCGGCGTTCCAGGACATCGAGTCCGTGGCGGAGTGCTTCCCCGGCGCCCAGGTGACCTCGGTCGAGGGCGACTCGTTCGAGGGGACCTGCAAGGTCAAGCTCGGCCCCATCGCCCTGGTCTACAAGGGGTCCGGTCACTTCGTGGAGAAGGACGAGGCGACCCACCGCATGCTGATCGAGGCCAAGGGCAAGGACAAGCGGGGCAACGGCACCGCCGGCGCCACCGTCACCGCACAGCTGGTCGATGTCGGAGGGAGGACCGAGGTCGAGGTCGTCACCGACCTGGCCATCACCGGCAAGCCTGCCCAGTTCGGGCGTGGCGTGATGCAGGACGTCAGCGACAAGCTGCTGGGGCTCTTCGTGGACTGTCTGCAGGACAAGGTCAGTTCGGGTGGTGACGCGGCAGACGTCGCGCCGCCGCCCGCCGCCGATCCGGCTGGGACGACGGCCACGCCGGGTGCACCTGCTGCCACCGGCGCATCGGCCGAGGGATCGACCGATTCCGCGGCCACCGGTTCCACCCCGCCTCGCCCTTCTGCACCAAGAGCGGAGCCTGAGGCGCTCGACCTGGGCGCCACGGTGATCCCGATGCTGGCCAAGGCCTACTGGAAGCAGGCTGCGGCGGCCCTCGCCGCAGTCGTCGTCGTCCTGGGCGTTCGCCGACGGCGCCGATAGACGGGCCGTCGGCGCATGACCATTCCCACGACAGGAGATTCCATGCGCGCCTTGATCGTCGCACTTCTCGGATGCGTGCTCGTGATCTCCTTCACGTCACCCGCGTCAGCGGCCATGACCACCTGGGAGCGCAGCGCCATCACCCAGGTCAATGCCGAACGCCGAGACGCCGGACTCGGTGCGAACACCGCGCAGTCGTGTCTGCAGCGCTACGCCGACATCCACGCCGATCGCATGGCGGCGCAGCGCAAGATCTATCACCGCACCACCGCGCAGCTGCAGAACCTGCTGAAGCGGTGCGGCCTGCGGTGGATCGGGGAGAACCTGGCCTCCGGCCCGAACATGTCACCCACCACCGCTGTGCGCAGCTGGATGGGCTCGACGGGGCACCGGCGCAACCTCTTGTACGCCTCGAGCAACCGCATCGGATCGGCTTACACGAAGGGCTCCGACGGACGGAACTACTGGATCCAGCTGTACGGTCGGCGCTGAATCGGACCTGCTGGGCTCAACGTCGGCGCTTGAACAGATTCTTGACGATCTCCCGGGCCAGGGTGCGCGAGGCCTCGCCCACTGCCTGGTCGAGCGTGGAGGTGCGACGTGAGGAGCGGCGCCGGGTCGAGGCGGCTTTCGGCTTGCGGCCCTTCGCCAGCTTGTCGGCCTCCCGGGCGACCCGCTGCGCCTCCTCCGCATCCCACTCCTGCTGGGTCTGCTCGGCCGTGGCCGCCGTCGCCCGGGCCAGCGCCTCGGCGGCCGACTCGGGATCGATCGCGGTGCCGTACTTCGCCTGCAGGGGCGAGGCGGCGACGGTGGCCTCCATCGCGGCGGCCGGCGTGGGATCCATCGAGCCCTGGGGTGCGCGCACCCGGGTCCACGCCACGGGAGTCGGCGCGCCCTTGTCGTTCATCACCGTCACGATCGCCTCGCCGATCGCCAGCTGCTGCAGGACCTCGCCGAGCTTGTAGCTCGACGTCGGATAGGTCGACACGGTCGCCTTGAGCGCCTTGGCGTCGTCGGGCGTGTGGCTGCGCAGCTGGTGCTGCACCCGAAAGCCCAGCTGCGCCAGCACGTCGGAGGGCACATCCTTGGGCGTCTGGGTCACGAAGAAGATGCCCACCCCCTTGGAGCGAATCAGGCGCACCGTCTGGGTGATCGTCGACAAGAAGTCCTTCGAGGCGTCCTTGAACAACAGGTGTGCCTCGTCGAAGAAGAACACCAGCTTCGGCTTGTCGGAGTCACCGACCTCGGGCAACGTCTCGAACAGCTGCTGCAGCAGATACATCAAGAAGGTGGAGTACAGGGCGGGCTTGTCCTGCACCCCGGGCACCTCCAGCAGCGAGACGATGCCACGGCCGTCAGCGGCGACGCGCAGGAAGTCGGCCACATCGATCTCGGGCCGGCCGAAGAACACGTCTGCACCGTCGTCGCCGAAGGTGATCAGCTCGCGCAGGATCACGCCGACCGTTGCGGCCGACAGCCCCCCGAGCTCCTTGAGCTCGCTCTTGCCCTCGGCGGAGTTGAGATGGTTGAGCACCGATCGCAGGTCGGTCAGGTCGACGAGCTCCAGATCGGCCTTGCGCGCGTAGTGGAACACCAGACCCAGGGACGACTCCTGCGTCGCGTTGAGCCCCAGCACCTTCGCCAGCAGGGTGGGACCGAAGCTCGCGACCGACGCCCGGATCGGCACTCCGGTGCCCAGGCCACCCAGCGTGAAGTACTCCGTGATCGAGGCCAAGGGAGTCCACGGCTGGCCGATGCTCTCGCACCGTGCCGCGAGCTTGTCACTGGGAGCCCCGGGGGTCGCGATGCCGGACAGGTCCCCCTTGATGTCCGCGGCGAACACGGGGACGCCGTGCGCAGCGACCTGCTCGGCGAGCACCTGCAGGGTCTTGGTCTTGCCGGTTCCGGTCGCACCCGCGACGAGTCCGTGCCGGTTGAGCATGGCCAGCGGGATTCGCACCTGCGCCGTCGGGACTGCCTCACCGTCCACGAGCGCGCCGATCTCCACCGCAGCGCCCTCGAAGGTGTATCCGGCCGTCACGGCGGCCGCGATCTCGCTGATCGGATCGGACCTGACAGCGGGGGCTGCGACCGCTGCCGTGGCCGCAGCGGCGGTGGCGGCCAGCTCGTCGGCCTTCTGCTGGGCGACGGCTGCGGCCGCCTTCGCCTCTGCTGCGGCACGCTGCGCTGCTGCGGCAGCCGTTGCCGCATCCTTGGCCTCATCGCTGGTCGTCATGGCAGCAGGCTACCGACGGTGGGACCCAAGCCTGTCTAGACTGGGCTCGTGATCTTTCGGAGGGTGAACGACGGGCGACCGTACCCCGACCACGGGCTGTCCCAGAACGGGTGGGCCGAGATCTCTCCGAGCCAGGTGCGTCTCGACGACCTGACCACCACCAAGACGCAGCTGGACCTTGCGCAGCTGCTCGACGAGGACTCGACCTACTTCGGTGACCTGTTCGCTCACGTCGTGAGCTGGAAGGGCGAGCTGTTCCTGGAGGACGGTCTCCACCGGGCGCTCCGCGCCGCCCTGCAGCAGCGCAACATGCTGCACGCTCGCGTGCACTCGATCAGGAAGAGTGCATGAAGCCCGGCGGCCTGCTGCTCCTGCTGGTGACGTTCGTGATGTTCATCGGCGGCAGCGTCATCGGCTTCAACCTGCTGACCTCCAGCGCCGACACCACCGTGGACGCACCCACCTGCGAGATGCGCACCGTGGCCGAGGGCGAGGAGCTCACCCCCAATCTCGTGACGGTCAATGTTTACAACGCCTCGCGGACCGCAGGCCTGGCCAATCGTCTCTCGGTGCTGATGCAGCGTCGCGGGTTCCTCGCAGGAACGGTGGCCAACAACCCCACCGACCTCGAGGTCGACAACGTGGTGATCCTCACCGCAGACCCCGAGGACCCTCAGGTCCGACTCGTGGCAAGCCAGTTCGGCGACCCCATCGAGTACGTCGACCAGCCCGGCACCAGCGAGCGCGGCGTCGACGTCCTGCTCGGTTCGGGCTACGCCGATCGAGGGGTGCGCAGCGACCGCGAGAACCCCAGCGTCTCGGTCGACCGCCCGGTCGACGTCTGCGTCCCGATCCTTCCGGTCGACTGAGACCGGTCAGTCCCAGCCGGCCAGCCGGCCATGTCGTCCCACGGCACGCATCCTGGACTCCGTCTCCTCCCGCACCGACCGCGGCGCGACGATCAACAAGTCGTCGTGCAGCGCCAGCCGGGTCGTGCGGTGCGGCACGAAGGTGCTCTCGTCGCGGACCACGAGCGAGACCGAGGCACCCTGGGGAAGCCGAAGCTCAGCGATCTCGACCCCCACCAGACGCGAACCATCGGGGATCCGCACCTGCAGCAGATCGGCCGAGATCCGCTCGAGCGGCGCTGCCTCGACGTCGATGTCACGGATGTCGTCGGACAGGACCCCGCAGAATGCCGCCAGCCGGGACAGGGGAGCTGCCTGCACGAGGGTGTAGACGACCACGGCGACGAACACGATGTTGAACAGGTCGCGTGATCCCTCGACGTCGGCGGCCAGGGGGATCGTGGCGAGCACGATCGGCACCGCCCCACGCAGACCCGCCCAGCCGATGAACAGCTGTTCTCTCCAGCCACGTCCGAACCACATGGCACACAGCGCCACCGACAACGGCCGTGCAACGAAGGTCAAGATCGCGCCCGCCGCCAGCCCGGTCCAGACGTGCCACCACTGCAGCTCACTGGGATCGGCCAGCAGCCCGAGCATCACGAACAGACCGATCTGCGCCAACCAGCCCACACCCTCCACGAAGGAACGCGTGGCGGTGCGGTGTGGCAGCTCGGTGTTGCCCAGCACCAACGCGGCGATGTAGACCGCAGCGAAACCGCTGGAGTGCAAGGTGGCAGCCGCGCCGTAGGCCAGCACCGTGAAGCCGAGCACCACCAACGGATACAGGCCTGACGCCGGGAGGGCCACGCGCCGCAGCAGGAGGGCAGCCCCGCTGCCCACGGCGAGCCCGATGATGGCTCCGACCACGAGCTCGAACACGACCATCCCCGCGAACACGCCGACTCCCCGGTCGGTGATCTCGCCCAGGCTGATGGCAGTCACGAGCACCACGATGGGAGCGTCGTTCAGACCGGACTCCGCCTCCAGCGCCCCGCTGACGCGTCGCCGCAACGGCACTGCCCGCAGCACGGAGAAGACAGCGGCCGCGTCCGTCGGTGTCAGGACGGCAGCGAGCAGGATCGCGAGCTGCCAGTCCAGGTCGAGCAGGTAGTGGCCGCCGACCGACACCACCGCCACGCTGATCGCCGACCCGAGGGTGGCCAGGAGAAGGCCGAGCCCGAGCGAGGGGCGCACGTGCGCCCACGGGGTCGACAGCCCGCCTTCGGCCAGGATGAGCACCAGGGCTCCGAGCCCGAGGGCGAGGGCCAGGTCAGGATCGCCGAACTCGATCCCCAGGCCGGAGCTGCCGAGGGCCAGACCGAGCGCCAGGTACATCATCAGCGACGGCAGACCCGCTGTCACCGAGACCCGCACGGCCAGCACGGCCAGGATCAGCACGCCCGAGCCGACCAGCAGGTAGAGGTCGAGATCGTAGGCCTCCATGGCAACAACCCCTCCCATGGGACTCGACGAGTCCCGATTCTACCGGGCGCACCGACGCGCCAGCCGCGTCAGGACCCTTCGGTGGGGTACATCTGGCAGCCCACGGCGTCGGCGACGTCGGTGATGGCGGCTTGCAACGCGCTCGATTCCACGTCCAGGCCAGCGGACCGGTCTTGTTTCCTGACCTCGATCCTGGCCACCACCGAACCACAGGCCCACATGGCGCCCGTCGCGTCGTTCACCGCCACACCTTCGCCGACCGGGAACGTGCGGGGGGATCGCTCGATCAGGGATCGGGCCCGCTCGGCCGCGACCGACCCGACGAGGTCGACTCCGGCGAGTAGATCGCGGTCACCTCCCGATGCCGTGCAGCTGAAGACTCGACTGCCCTTCGGGATGCCGGTCGGCAGCTCAGGGAACTGACCGCTCTCGGCGACGAATCGATCGGTGTCCAGCAGCGTCGCGACATCGTCTGCCGCCAACGAGCAGGCCGTCTGCGCGTCGTAGGTCGGTGTGCTCGCGCACCCCGCCACGCTGGCGATCAGAGGGAGCACGAAGGCGACGCCAGCATGCGAACGTCTCGCGCGAGTCACAGCCCCTCGTACAAAGGACAACCCACGCCTTCGGCGAGATCGGTGATAGCCGCCTGCATCGTCTCGTCGTCGACCGAGATCTGCTCGGATCTGTCGTCGTTGTACACATCGAGAGCAACGACGATCGCACCGCAGGCCCACACGGTACGACTCGACCCGATGCCGGCTCGGCCCTCGCCAAGCTTGACCGACGCCCCCTCCTGAACCTGCGTCTGGAGACGCTCCACCTCTGACGAGCCGACGATGTCGACACGGACACGAACCCGGCTCCCCCCGCCGTCCGCGAAGCACACACGCGGCTCGACATAGCCCGTTTCCTCCAGGCTCTCGGGCAGATCAGGGACGAACCGATCGGCGGTGAACCGGTCGGTGTCGAGCATCGCAGCGACCTCGTCGGTCGTCATCGAGCAGGCAGTGCTGTCCTCGTAGGTCGCCGTGCGTGAACAGCCGACCAAGCCCGCACCAAGGGCCAGCAGAACGCCTGCGGCAAGCACAGAACGACTGGGACGCATCACTGGCGATCGTACAGTTTGAGGAAGTTGTTCGGCTCCTTGTCACCCTCATCGCCTCCAGCCACCACTGCTCACCCCGATCGGTCCTCGTTGACGGTCGGAGGCGGCATAGCGCGACCGCCTTTCACCGTCATGCGTTCGAGCAGGTTCCGATGGCGACAATCCCCCTGGTGCGCTTGTCTGGGGACGTGGAACACTCATCCCCGCACCTCGGCCGACGTACACTTCTCGCCCTCGTCGGCGCCGCTGTCCTCGCGGCCTGCTCACCCGGCGGACCGTCGCGACCCGAAGGTGCCCAGATGATCTCCTACGGCGACGACGACGCCCAGTTTCTCGAGCTGACCCGACCCACAGAGGGCGCGAGCAAGGGCGTGGTCGTGGTGATCCACGGCGGCTTCTGGCAGTCGCAGTACGACCTGTCGCTCGGTCGCCCGCTCGCCGCATCCCTGGCCGAGCGCGGCTGGACCGCAGCCAACCTGGAGTACCGAAGCCTCGGCAATGGCGGAGGATGGCCCGCGACGTTCGACGACATCGCTGCCGGCATCGACGCACTGGCCGATGTCGAGGGACTCGACACCTCCACCGTGATCACGCTCGGCCATTCGGCGGGCGGTCAGCTCGCGGTGTGGGCGGCCGGACGAGAAGAGGTCGCCAACCCCGACTGGAACCGACCGCGGGTGCCGGTGACGGCCGCCGTCGCGCAGGCCGGCGTCCTGGACTTCGGTCTCGCGATCGAGCAGAACCTCGGCGGCGGCGCAGTCGAGGCCTTCATGGGGGCGTCCCTCGCCGAGGAGCCCGCGCGGTATGACGACGGCGATCCGATTCGGTCGGTGCCGCTCCAGGTGCCGGTCCGATGCGTCCACGGAGGCGACGACAGCACGGTGCCGCCCGCCCAGTCGGCGTCCTACGTCGATGCAGCCACCGCTGCTGGGGCCGATGCGACCACCACCGTGGTCGACGGCGACCACTTCACCGTGATCGACACAGGGTCGAAGGCCTGGGCGACCACGCTGCAGATCCTTGACGACCTGCGATGAGCGCGGTGTTGTCATGAGTGCGGTGTTCTCATGAGCGCGGTGTCCTCATGAGCTACCTGTTCCTGATCACCCTGTTCCGCCTGTTCAACCTGTACGGCGGGCACCGGGTCGTGCGCCACGGCGCGGGTCGGTTGCCCGTCACCGGCGGCGCCGTGATCGCGATCAACCACACCAGCTATGTCGACTTCAGCTACATCGGCCTCGAGGCGTACCGCACCGATCGCCGCTACCTGCGGATCCTGGCGAAGTCCGAGCTGGCCGAGAATCCGATCCTGCGCGTGCTGATGAAGGGGTGTGGCGTGATCCTCGTGGATCGGTCAGCCGGTCGCGAGGCGTATCTCGCGGCTGTCGATCAGCTGCGCGCCGGTGAGGTCGTGGCGGTGTACCCCGAGGCCACGATCAGCCTGAGCCTGGAGATCAAGGAGCTCAAGACCGGAGCGGCACGCATGGCGCTGGAGGCTCAGCGGCCGATCATCCCGGCCATCGTGTGGGGCTCTCAACGCATTGCTCCCAAAGGGGCACCCCGACATCTCGGGCGGTCGAGGGTGAAGATCCTGGTGTCCACCGGCGCACCGATCGCGCCCACGGGCACCGTCGAGGAGCTCACGGCGCAGCTCGCCACGGCGATGGAGGTTTTGCTGCGCGAGGTGCAGGGCGCCTACGGACCTCACCCAGCGGACGAACCGTGGGTGCCCGCGCGGCTCGGCGGATCGGCCCCGACTCCGGCCGAGGCTGACGGCTGACCCGTGGCGCGGGGCCCGGTCATTCCAGTCGGGCCAGTCTCTGCAGGGCCTCGTCGAGGACCTCGTTGCTCGTGGCGTAGTTGAGCCGTGCATGGCCCTGACCACCGGCTCCGAAGGGGCGGCCCGGGTTCACCATCAGCCCGGCCCGATCGAGCAGTGCAGCGGCCGGGTCGTCGCCGAGGTCAGCGAACTCGAGCCAGGCCAGGTAGGTGCCGGGGTGCTGGATCCACGAGATGCCGTCCAGGCTGGCGATCCCATCAGCCAGCTGTCGACGGTTCTCGGCCAGGTCGATGCGGAGATCCCGCAACCAGTCGCGGCCGTCGGTCAGCGCGGCGGTGTGGGCGATCATTCCCAGGTGGCCCGGTCCGTGACTGACCATCTCGTGCAGGTTCTCGAGGGGCGCGTCGGGACCGGCGATCAGCAGACCCGCCTTGAAGCCGGCCAGGTTGAAACCCTTGGCGGCCGAGGTCGCGACCATGGCGTCATCGCTGCCGCTGACGCTGAGATACGGCACGAATCCGTCCGCGACCAGCGGCGCGTGGATCTCGTCGACGACCACAGTGACCCCGTGCTGGTTCGCCAGGGCGGCCACGGCGGTCAGCTCCTCGCGGGTGTGCACCACCGAGGTCGGGTTGTGGGGACTGCAGAGCAGGTGCACGATCCCGCGGTCCCGTGGGGCGACGCGGTAGGCGTGCTCGATCGAGTCCAGGTCGAGCCGACCATCGGAGCCGAGGGGCGCATCGAACGTGCGACGCCCCGCGTGCTCGGTGGAGCCGAAAAAGGGCGGGTACACCGGCGGATTCACGATGACGGTCCCACCCGGCTGTGTCACCAGGGCGATCGCCTCGACGACACCTGTCATGACATCGGCGACCATCGCGACGCGTCCCGTGTCGACCTGCCACCCCCACTCATCAGCGGCGAAGGAGGCGAAGGCGTTCGCGTAGGCGTCCGGAGACGACGGATACCCGGTGTTGCCCGACCTCAGCGCGGATTCGACCGCCTCGACAACCGCAGGGATCGGGTGCGCATCCATCTCCGCGACCCACAACGGCAGGATGTCAGGACCGACGCCGGCCCACTTCACGCTCGTCCGCTCCCGCAACCGGTCGACGTCGATGTCGCGCAGCGGCCTCATGTCCTCGTCCTTTCGTCGCTCGCACCCGTCCGTGGATGGTGCGGGTTACCAGGTTACGTAGGGTTGCCATCACTCACGTAGGGAAATTTGCCCGGTGAAGTGATGGAGAACCTACGGAACCTGGTAAACCATCACCTGCCTCAGACCGCGTCGGCGAGTGCTTGCTGCTCGTCCTCGGACAGGGTGATGTCGGCGGCGCCGATGTTGTCCTCGACGTGCGCGACGCTGGAGGTGCCGGGGATGGGGAGCATGACCGGCGACCGGTGCAGCAGCCACGCGAGGGCCAGCTGCGACGGGGTGGCGTCGTGCTGCTTGGCCAGCTCGGTGAGCGCACCACCGTCCTTGGACAGCTCGCCGGTGGCCAGCGGGAACCACGGGATGAACCCGATGCCCTCGGCCGTGCAGTGGTCCAGCAGCGGCTCGGCGTCACGCTTGGTCAGGTTGAACATGTTCTGCACCGACACGATCTCGGCGGTCTTCTGCGCTTCCTTGAGCTGGTCGACGTCGACCTCGGAGAGCCCGATGTGGCGAACCTTGCCAGCGTCCTGCAGCTCCTTGAGCGCGCCGACCTGGTCGGCGACCGGCACCTCCGGATCGATCCGGTGCAGCTGGATCAGGTCGATGCGGTCGGTCTTGAGCTTGCGCAGGCTCAGCTCGACCTGCTGCTTGAGATAGGCCGGACGACCGACCGGAATCCACTCGCCGGGTCCTGTGCGGGTCAGACCGACCTTGGTCGCGACGACGATGCCCTGATCGTAGGGAGCGAGGGCCTCGGCGATGATCTCCTCGGAGACGTTGGGACCGTAGGAGTCTGCGGTGTCGAAAAAGGTGACGCCGAGGTCTACAGCGCGACGCAGCACCGCGATGGCCTCGTCGCGATCCTTCGGCTCGCCCCAGACGCCCTCGCCGGTGAGCTGCATGGCGCCGTAACCGAGTCGCACGACGGGCATGTCGCCACCGAGGGTGAATGTTCCGGATGCTGATGCTTGTGCAGTCATGTCCTGTTCAAGGCTCGACGGCACCCGACTATTCCGCCGCAGTGGTCCTGCAGGCCGGACCCGTCGTAGCATCGAGACGTGCCCAGCCAGCTGACTCTCGCCGAAGCCGCCGACGTCCTCGGCGTGAAGATCACCGAGATCCAGCGACTCATCACGCTGGGGCGCCTGGAGTTCCAGCAGGTCTGCAGCGGCCGCTGCGAGCTGCTGGTCAGTCGCGACTCCGTGCTCGCGCTGCTGCCTGCCTGACGCAGGCGCCGATCGCCTCAGGCCCCGACCGTGCGGGCGAGCAGCTGCTCGAGCTCGTCGAAGTGCCGCTCGGCGCCGGCCTCCTGGTACATCGACGTGTCGGCCATCGAGAAGCCGTGGGGAGCCTCCGGATAGATCGCCGTCGTTCGGGTGACCCCCGCCGTGTCGAGCGCCGCATCGAGCGCGGCCACTGCCTCGGCCGGGTTCGAGGCATCCTGGTCCGCATGTCCGCCCAGCACCTCGGCCCGCACGGCGTCGACCGCCAGGTGCGGGCTGTCCGACTCGTCGGTCACCAGGCCCGCAGCGTGGAAGAACGCCGCAGCCGCGAAGGTCCCGGGCGCCCAGCTGGCTGCCTGCAGCGCGAGCCGCCCGCCCATGCAGTAGCCACTGACCGCGAGCGGCGCCGTCACACCCGGCTGCGCGATCAGCGCTGCGACGTAGTGCGGCAGGTCGGCGCGGGCACGCGCGGTGGTGTGCGCCTGCATGAAGGGCACAACGACGTCGAAGAAGGCCTCGCGTGCGCCCGGCGCCTTCAGATCCCCCGGCGGCGCCAGCTCGACGGCGGAGCCGGAGCGGTAGAACATGTGCGGCACGAGCACGACGTAGCCCCAGGACGCGATCCGATCTGCCATCTGCTTGATCTGCGGCCGCAGCCCGATGGCGTCGGGAAACATCAGGACGCCCGGATGCGGCTGGTCGTCGGGACGGGAGACGTACGCCTCGCAGGGGCCGTCGTCCATGGGGATGGAGAGCGTCTGGGTCAGCATGCGCGCGAGCCTACGCTCGGCCTCCTCAGGTGGGTCGCGACATCTGGACCGTGGGCGACGGCAGCCCCCACAACTCTCCGCCAAGCCGCGTCACCGGCCGCATGAGGTCATAGCTCGGCTCCCCGTCGACCATGACGGCGTCGTCGACGGTGAACTGCAGCACCCGGCCGATGACCAGCACCGAGTCGCCGATCTCGATGATCTGGTGCACCGTGCACTCCATCGACGCCGGCGCACCAGCCACCCGCAACGGCGCGACGGTGACGCTCGGCTCCATCGCAACGTCGAGCGCCGCTGCTTCATCGACCTCGGGCCCCCACGGCGCGGACGTCGAGTTCACCGCCTCCATCATCGCCTCGGTGGACGTGCTGATGACGAACTCGCCGGTCTCCCGCACGTTGCGGACCGTGTCCTTGGCACCCACCGACGTGAACGTGACCATGGGCGGCTTCGCGCTGGCGACGCCGAAGAACGAGTGGGGCGCGAGATTGCCAACCCCGTCGGAGGACAGCGTGGAGATCCAGGCGATCGGCCGCGGCACCACGATGGAGGTGAGCAGACGGTAGGCGTCGACGTCGGAGTCGTCGGGATCCAGGTGGAGGCGCACCGGCTCAGTGTGTCAGGCCGCAGCGTGGAGAGACGCGGCCTTGGTGCGCCGGTCGATCAGCAGCACGAAGGCGCCCCACCCCGCGGCCAGCAGGGCTGAGGCGATGACGCCGCCGGGGCGGAAGATGTGGTCCTGCCAGAGGATGTAGGCGCCGGCGATGACCGCGACGGCCGGGAGTGCTCCGGCGAGCCATCCCGTGGCGTGCATCGCGACACCTGCGGCCAGCGCACACGTCAGCACGAAGGCGATGCCACCGACCTTCTCGAAGTCGCTCGCGATGGGAAACACGATGCCCAGACCGCCGGCCTCGGCCTCCTTGATCGCACCGCCCACCACTCCTGCGGTGATGTCGAGGGCGGTGTAGAACACCGCGTAGGTGTAGGCCCCGATCCCCACGATCCAGCTGAGCGGGCGATTCACGGAGCGAGCCACCAGCCACGGCCCCAGGGCCAGCAGCGGGAAGACCGGCATCAGCGCGATGTGCAGGACCTTCCAGGTCCCCGCGTCCTCCATGGTGAGCATCGGCGGGTGGGCCAGGGAGAACACCAGCAGGAGCAGCGGCGGAAGAACGACGGCCGCGAGAAGGAAGCGCATGGCTCGACGTTAGTCGGCCGGGGCGACCTGTGCTGTCTCGTCGGTCGAGTCCTCGGTTTCTTCGAGATCGGCTGGGGGCACCTCGCCGGCCCGCTGCATGATCTCCTCGTTGACGTAGCGCAGCACGACTGCCCCGATGGCGGCCGCGGGGACGCTCAGGAATGCGCCGACCACGCCGAACAACGTCGAGCCCAGCACGATCGCGAGCAGCACCACCGAGGCGTGCAGGTTCAGCGTGCGTCCCTGCAGCCAGGGCAGCAGGACGTTGCCCTCGAGCTGCTGCACCGCCAGCACCACGCCCGCGATGATCAGCGCAGCGACCCATCCGTTGGTCACCAGGGTGACGAGGACGGCAAGGATCCCCACGACCACGGCGCCGATGATCGGGGCGAAGGCCGCAAAGAAGGTCAGGACGGCCAGCGGCAGCGCCAGGGGGACGCCGACCACGACCAGACCCAAGCCGATCAGCAGGGCGTCGATCAGGCCCACCAACGCCTGGGTCCGCACGAAGTTGGCGAGCGTGTGCCAGGCCCGCGACCCGACCTCGGCGAGGTGGACGCCCACGGTGGGGCCGCTGAGGCTGCGCACCCACGGCAGGAAGCGGCGGCCGTCCTTGAGCATGAAGAACGACAGGACGAGGGTCAGCACGAAGGTGATCAGCGCCGACGTGATGGCGCTGACCCCGACCAGGACACCCGAAGCGATGGCTGTGGCGCTGGACTCCAACCGATCCTGCGCAGAGTTCACCAGGGCGTCGACCTGCGCCTGGGTGACGTCCAGGTTGCTGTTGCCACTCACCCAGTCCTCGACCTGCGTCAATCCCTCAGAGGCACTGTCCGCGATCTCGGTGACCTCCGAGCTGATCGATGGAGCGATGAACCAGATCACCATCGCCATGATGCCGAGCGCCCCGACGAGCGCGACCAACGACGCGACGGCCGCCGGAAGCCTCCATCGCTTCTCCATCCAGAGGGCCGGCGGGTGCAGCACCGTGGTCAGGATCAGGGCGAGCACGACGGGAAGCACGATGCTCCACGCCTTGCCGATGGCCAGGCCCAGCACGATCAGGCCGACTGCCACGACGAGCACGCGCCAGGTCCATGTCGCGAGCCAGGTGACACCGCTGCCGATGACGGCCTGGCGCGGCGCCGGCGCCTCGGAGGCGGGTGTCGCACTCTTCGGACGCAAATCGTGCTCAGTCATGGCAACTCTCTGGTGATGGGCGCAGTCAGTGTGAGATCCGCCCGGCCGTGGGCCGACAGGTTATCGTCCCACCGCTCGGCTGAAAGGCCCAACTTCTGTAGCCCTACGCAGGTATGACCGGCCCATAAGCCTGCGTACCGCTACGAAAGTTGGGCCATGGGAACGGATCGGTACTCGTTCACGACGACGCCGGACGCGAACGCTCTGCTCGCCTCGAGCGTGAACGCCCCCGCACCGCCCGGCAGGTCGAACAGAGGTCGCCCGCGGCCGAGCAGCACGGGGTTGACCTTGAGCACGAGTCGGTCGATCTCGTTGACGAGTGCCGCGGCGAGCTGTCCGCCACCGCACAGCCAGATGCCGGTCCCGGGCTCGGCCTTCAACTGCTGCACCTCGGCCACCGGGTCGGAGCAGACGACTCGGACCCCGGTGGGAACTGGCTCATCGACGTGGTCACGGGTGAACACCACCTGCTCCAGATGCGGATAGGGGTCGACCACTCCCTGCTCATGTCCTGCCGCGTAGGTGTTCCATCCCATCAACACCGTGCTGAAGCGCTGACCGGTCGCCGTCACTTCCATGGCGCTCAGGGCCGGAGCTGGAAGGGTGTCGACATAGTCACGCACGATCATCTCGATGTGGTCGCCCTCGACGCCGAAGGCGCCGAAGTCGCCGTCCGCCGCAGCGATGCAGCCGTCGAGAGAGACGGCCACGAAGTAAGTGAGTTCTCGCATGCATACCTCCATGTACAACATCTGTCGTGGTTGAGAAAGACTACGACAGATGTCGTGCATGCGCTAGCGTCGCCCCATGGCTCGCAACGACGAACGGCGCGCTCTGCTCGCTGATGCCGGCCTGGCGGTGCTGGCTCGCGACGGCGCCCGCGGCCTGACCCACCGATCGGTCGATCGAGCGGCCGGAACCCCGGTCGGCACCGCCTCGAACTACTTCGGCTCCCGAGACGCACTGATCGCGGCCCTCGTCGCACGGATGGCCCACCGCCTCGCCCCCCGTGAGGGCGTGCACGCCGAGCTGGCCGCGCGCGCCCCCACCAAGGCACTCTTCGCCGACTACATGCGTGACATCGTCCGACGCCTCACCCAGGACCGCGAGGTCGCGCTGGCCCTCCTGGAGCTTCGACTCGAGGCGGCACGTCAACCCGCGATCGCCGAGACCCTGGGCGCCTGGCAGCGCGAGGCGTTCGCCGCGGACGTAGCCTTCAACCGCGCTGCAGGACTGCCCGGCGGGGAGGCCGAGATCGCGCTATTCCACTACGCGATCGACGGCCTGCTGCTCGACCGCCTCACCACCTCGATCGACCCCGGCGCTGACACCGACGCCGTGATCGACACCCTCGTCGACCGACTCCTCCCGGACTGAGTGGCCCAACTTTTGTAGCCCTGCGCAGGTAAAACCGCGCCGGAAGCCTGCGTACCGCTACAAAAGTTGGGGCCCGGTGGCGGCGGCTTGCGCGCGGTGGGCCGCGGCGCCGGCGAGCTGGTCGACGAACTCGTTCATGTCGTGTCCGGCGTGGCCCTTGACCCACTCGAAGGTGACGTCTCCGCGCTCGAGGACCAGGGCGATGAACGGCTCCCAGAGGTCACGGTTGGCGACCGGCTTCTTGGCACTGTTGAGCCAGCCACGCGAGTGCCAGCCACGCCACCACGACTGCGCGAAGCAGTTGACGACGTACTGCGAGTCGCTGACGACGTGCACCGGCCCGGGGTGCGCCTTGACCGCCTCGTAGGCGGCCCGGATCTCCATGCGCTGGTTGGTGGTCGACGGATCGGGGCCCGAGTCGTGGCGCCGGGTGTCGACCGCCCAGGCCCATCCGCCGGGACCGCCGGGATTGACCAGGCAGGATCCGTCGGTGAACACGACTGTGGCCCGATCAGGCGCGGCGCTCCCGGGGCTGGGCGCACCGCTGGGCATTTTGAGTGTGGCTTCCGTGCCGCAACCCTGATGGATCCACCGGCTGGCCTCGCCGCCGCTGACGATCTCCTCGCCGGGCGAGATCGATTGCGAACAGACGCCGCACCGTCCGGAGTACTGAGCACGCATGGCGGTCAGTCTAGGAGTGACTCGACCACGGGTGGATGATCGGTACATGTTGCCCGTCCAGCTTGGAACCTCTGATCTGTTCGTCTCGCCGATCATCCTCGGCTGCATGAGCTACGGCGTGCCCGATCGTGGCCCGCATCCGTGGTCGCTGCCCGAGGACCAGAGCCAGCCCTACCTGCAGCGGGCGCTCGAGGCGGGCATCACCACGTTCGACACCGCCAACGTGTACTCCGACGGCACCAGCGAGGAGATCGTCGGCCGAGCGCTGGCCGCTCTCGCCCGGCGCGACGAGGTGCAGATCGCGACCAAGTGCTTCATGGAGCTGCCGTCCGAGCCGGACGTCAAGGGCTTGAGCCGCTCGGCGATCCACACCGCGATCGACAGCAGCCTGCGACGCCTCGGCACCGATCACGTCGACCTGTTCCAGATCCACCGGTGGGACACCGAGGTGCCGATCGCCGAGACGATGGAGGCACTGCACGACGTCGTGCAGGCCGGCAAGGCTCGTCACATCGGGGCGTCATCGATGTGGGCGTGGCAGTTCGCCAAGGCCCAGGAGGTCGCGCGGAGCAACGGCTGGACCCCGTTCGTCTCGATGCAGGACCAGTACAACCTCGTGCAGCGCGAGGAGGAGCGCGACATGCTCCCGATGTGCCTCGACCAGGGCGTCGGCGTCATCCCGTGGAGCCCGCTGGCCCGCGGCCGACTGACCCGCGACTGGGACGACACCGCCACGGAGCGGAGCTCCAGCGACCTCGTCACGCGCCGGCTCTACCAAGATGCCGAGGCCTCGAACCGGGCCATCGTGGCAGCGGTGTCACGGGTCGCCGAGGACCGCGGCGTCTCGCGAGCCCAGGTGGCACTGGCCTGGGTGCGTCAGCAGCAGGCCGTGACCGCTCCCATCGTGGGCGCCACCAAGCCCCACCACCTCGACGACGCGATCGACTCGGTGTCCCTGGAGCTGACCGCCGACGAGCTCGCCGCGCTCGAGGAGCCCTACACGCCCCGCGAACCCGGCTTCTGATGGCCGCCTTCAGGGAGATCGACTTCCAGCCCACCCCGATGGGCGAGCTGATCCTGCGTGAGCGCTGGGACCCCATCGCGCGTCAGGACCTGCTCGAGATCAAGCTCAACGACGAGTTCCTCATGTCGAGTCTGTTCACGGTTTCCGAGACGGCACTCGGAGCACTCGCCATGACCGATTCACGCTTCGACGAGCTCGACGTGGTGGTCGGCGGGCTCGGGCTCGGCTACACCGCGCTCGCCGTGCTGAAGGATCCGCGCGTGCGCGATCTCGTGGTGATCGACGCACTGCCCGAGGTCATCGACTGGCACGAGCGCCACCTCATCCCGGCCGGGGCCGTCCTCGCCACCGACGACCGGTGCCGCCTGCGCCACGGCGACTTCTTCGCCGGGGTGCGCCCAGACGGTGAGCTCGATGGCGAGCGTCCGGGCCACCTGTGGCATGCGATCGTGCTCGACGTCGACCACACGCCGAGCCACCACCTGCATCCCAGCCACGCCGATCTGTACACCCCGGCCGGACTGGCCCAGATCGTCCGACGCCTGCATCCCGGCGGCGTGTTCGCGCTGTGGTCCGACGACCCGCCCGACCCGGACTTCATGGACACGCTCAGCGCAGCATTCGCCGAGGCCCGGTCGGAGATCATCACGTTCCCCAACCAGCTGACCGGGGGCACGTCGTCCGCCTCGATCTATCTGGCTCGCACCCCCGTTTGAGGTCAGGCGAACCCGGGCACGACACGGCGGAGTCATCCACCCAGGAGGTTTGCCATGAAGATCGCCATCATCACGTCCAACACCGGAGTCGAGAAGGCTGAGCTGGAGGCGCCCACCGCTGCCATCACCGACGCGGGCTGGGAGGTCGAGCACCTGGCGCCCGAGGTCGGCGACGTGCAGACGATGGTCGCCGACGTCGACAAGGACGCGGTTCACCAGGCCACTCGCTCCATCGCGGAGGCCTCCGTGTCCGACTACGACGGACTCGTGATCCCCGGGGGCACCGTCAACGCCGACCACCTGCGCCTCGATGACGACGCGCTGGCCCTCATCACCGCATTCGTCGACGCCGGCAAGCCGATCGCCGCGATCTGCCACGCCCCCTGGGTCCTGGTCGAGGCCGGCGTGCTGCCGGGCAAGACGCTGACCTCGTTCCCGTCGCTGCGCACCGACATCACGAACGCGAAGGGCAGCTGGGTCGACGAAGAG
This sequence comes from Aeromicrobium sp. CF3.5, assembly GCF_051262695.1. Classification (NCBI taxonomy): domain Bacteria; kingdom Bacillati; phylum Actinomycetota; class Actinomycetes; order Propionibacteriales; family Nocardioidaceae; genus Aeromicrobium; species Aeromicrobium sp. CF3.5. The sequence continues at coordinate 101,734 of NZ_JBIMEZ010000005.1, read as the reverse complement.
GTCAAGCACTGCCCGGCTAACGACTGGGACCTGATCACGTCGCGCACCCCCGACGACCTGGAGGCGTTCACCTCGACGTTCGTCGAGGTCTTCGGTCGCTGACCGCTAGGCCATGGTGTCGCTGACCGCTAGGCGATGCTGCGGCCACCATCGACCGGAATCGTCTGGCCGGTGACGTAGGAGGCGGCGTCCGAGGCGAGGTAGACCGCCGATGCCGCGAGGCATCGGGGGTCCCCGGGCCCTCCCACCGGCACCCGCGCCATCTGCTCGTCGAGATAGCCCGGCAGGTACTCGTCGGTCATCTCCGAGGCGAAGAAGCCCGGAGCGATGGCGTTGACCCGGATCCCCTTGCGTCCGGTCCACTGCTGCGCCAGGTCTCGGGTCAGGCCGATGATGCCGGCCTTCGATGCCGCGTACGCGGCCTGCGGAAGTCCTGCGGTCGTGATCCCCAGGATCGAGGAGATGTTGATGATGCTCGACCCGGGCTGCATGACACGGGCACACGCCTGGGCCATCCAGTAGCTGCCGTTGAGGTTGATGTCGATCACCCGGCGGAACTCCTCCGGGGTCTCGCGGGTGGCCGGAGCGGCACTGGACACGCCCGCGTTGTTGATCAGCACATCCACGCGTCCGAACGCCTCCATCGCGCTGGCGACCAGGGCGGTGCACGAGTCGGGGTCGCCGACGTCGGTGGTCGTCGCGATGGCCCGACGGCCCCGTTCCTCGACCTGTCGGGCCGTGTCGGCGAGTCGATCGGCACGTCGCGCTCCCAGAGCGATGTCGGCGCCGGCCTCGGCGAGCCCCAGGGCGAACTCCACCCCCAGTCCGCTCGAGGCGCCCGTGACCACGGCCACCTTGCCGTCGAGCCTGAACAGGTCGGTGATGTCCATCATCATCTGCTTTCGTCGAGTTCGGGGTGGGCGGAACCCACACGAGCACCCTGCCACGTCTCGAGGTCCGACCCGTTCGACCAGACGCGAACTGCTACGCAGCAGTAGGCGCAGGCCTTTCGGTCCTCGCGCCAGGACGCCCGTAGATTGGTCGGATGCCCGACCGCTTCGACGTTGATCTGCACGGCACGGCCCTCCCGGAGGGTTCCTCGGGCTGGATCCGGGTGCGCGGCGCCCGCGAGCACAACCTGCGCGAGGTCGACATCGACCTGCCGCGCGACTGCTTCGTGGTGTTCACCGGAGTGTCCGGATCGGGCAAGTCCTCGCTGGCGTTCGGCACGCTGTTCGCGGAGTCGCAGCGCCGCTACTTCGAGTCGGTGGCGCCGTACGCGCGGCGGCTGCTGTCGCAGGTGGGCGCTCCCGAGGTCGACACGATCGACGGGCTCCCCCCGGCGATCGCCCTGCAGCAGGCGCGCGGCACGAGCAGCTCACGCTCCACCCTCGGAACCCTCAGCTCGCTGTCGGACGTGCTGCGACTGCTGTACAGCCGGGCCGGTACCTATCAGGACGGGGCCGGCCACCTGCCCGCGTCGGCGTTCTCGCCCAACACCGCCGATGGCGCCTGCCCGACGTGCGCAGGCAGCGGCGTGGCGCGCAGCACCACCGAGGACCTGATGGTCCCCGATCCATCGTTGTCGATCGACGACGGAGCGATCGGCGTCTGGGCCAATCGCGCCTGGGTGGGACAGAACGCGCGACGGATGATCACCAAGCTCGGCATCGACATCCACGCGCCCTGGCACACGCTCGCCCAGGCCGATCGCGACTGGGTCCTGTTCACCGAGGAGGAGCCGCGCATGCTCCTGATGGGCAACAAGGGCGGCGAGGCCAGCCAGTACCACGGCCACTGGACCTCGGCGCAGAGGTACTTGATGCGCAACCTCGCCCGCACCCCGTCCCCGGCGCAGCGCGAAAAGCTCGAGGCCTACCTCGCAGAAGGCCCGTGCCCGACGTGTCGGGGCAAACGGCTGCGGCCCGAAGCACTCGAGGTGAGGTTCGCCGGCGTCGACATCGCCGACATGTCGGCCCTGCCGTTGTCGCAGGTGTGCGCCCTGCTCGACACCGGTCTGGAGGAGCAGGCCCGCGGCACCGACCACCACCGATCCGGTCGACACGGAGCCGCTGCCTCATCGGCCGCCAGGTCGCTGGTCAAGGACTTCAGCGCTCGCGTGGAGGCCATCATCAGCCTGGGCCTGGGCTATCTGTCGATGGACCGTTCGAGCACCGCCCTGTCCCCCGGTGAGCTGCAGCGAGTGCGACTCGCCGGCCAGGTGCGTGCCGGGCTGTTCGGCGTGCTCTACGTGCTCGACGAACCGTCCGCGGGCCTCCACCCGGCAGACTCCGAGGCGCTGTACGCGGCCCTGCGCGAGCTGGTCGCCACCGGCAACTCCCTGTTCGTGGTCGAGCACGATCTGTCGATCGCCCGCGGCGCCGACTGGGTCGTCGACGTCGGGCCGAGCGCGGGAGTGCTCGGGGGCGAGATCATCCACAGCGGCCCACCCGCCCAGCTGTCCGAGGTCTCCGGGTCACTCACTGCGGACTTCATGTTCGACCGGGTCGAGGCTCGACGTCTCGACGCCCGCGAACCACGGGGCTGGACCGAGTTCGATCACCTGACGCGGCACAACCTGCAGGACGTGAGCGTGAGCCTCCCCCTGGGTGTCATGACGGCGATCACCGGGGTGTCCGGCTCGGGCAAGTCCTCGTTGCTGACCGCACTCGCCGACCGGATCGAGCAGCTGGACGATGCACGGGACCGGTTCGAGCGCATGGTCGCGATCGACCAGCGCCCCATCGGCCGGTCGCCGCGCTCGAACCTCGCCACGTACACCGGACTGTTCGACGCGGTCCGGCGCACGTTCGCTGCCACGGACGAGGCCAAGGCCCGGGGCTGGAGTGCCGGCCGGTTCTCGTTCAACGTCGACGCCGGGCGGTGTCCGACCTGCGAGGGGGAGGGCTTCGTCGCCGTCGAGCTGGTGTTCCTGCCGACCAGCTACTCCTCGTGCCCCACCTGCCGCGGATCGCGCTACAACCCCGAGACGCTCGAGGTGCACTACCGGGGTCGCGATGTCGGCCAGGTGCTGGCGATGACGGTCACCGAGGCTGCTGAGTTCTTCGACGACATCCCCGCAATCCGGCGCGCGCTGGTCACGCTGCTCGACGTCGGCCTCGGCTACCTGACCCTCGGGCAGCCCGCCACCGAGCTGTCCGGCGGCGAGGCCCAGCGCATCAAGCTCGCCACCGAGCTGCAGCGGCCGCACCGCGAGAACACCGTGTTCGTCCTCGACGAGCCCACCGGCGGACTCCACCCGGTCAATGTCCGCGATCTCGTGCGCGTGCTCGGCCGCCTCGTCGAGGCTGGCGACACCGTCGTGGTGGTCGAGCACGACATGCAGGTCATCGCGGCCGCCGACTGGGTCATCGAGCTCGGCCCGGGCGGAGGCGACCAGGGTGGCCAGGTGGTCGCCACCGCTACTCCGGCCGACCTGCTCGACGACGCCGACAGCATCACCGCGCCCTACCTGCGGCGCGCCATCCGGAGCTGAGTTGCGGGGTCGAACTCACCTCTCATCCCTGCGCGAGGCAGGCCTCGACCCTTTGGCTACGGTCGCCGTCGGACTCATCGTCGTCCGACTCCTTGGCGAGAAAGCTCTCCGACAGCGGGTGGAACTCCGGGTCGGCGAACTCCGTCTTCAGCGACTTCTGCTCCGCCGCGCTGAGATCGTCCTCGTCGGGTGCGAGCACTCCCTCGACGACGGCCGTGCACAGGTCGTAAAACCCTCCGGACACGGGCGGGCTCATCGAGAGATCGTACGTGGAGCCTTGGTCGGTGCCACTGAGCGTGAACTGTCGAGCCGAGATCACCACGCGCTTCTCGACCTCGTATCCCGCCCAGGCGACGGCGGTGACCGAGACTTTGCCCGACTCCTCGTCGACGGCCCAATCCCACTTCAGCTTGTACACGAACATGTCAGTTGGCTGGGAGTCAGGCGCGAAGGTGCTGGCATAGCCCGCCGCGACTCGCTCGCCGGTGACGGCGTCGCTCTTCGAGCCAGACAACAGCGACTCGGCCAACGTGGCAGAGCCTGCTTCCCCGATCGCACTGAACCCGGCCGCGACCGCACCCACCACATCCTTGTCCGACGTGAGCGTCCAGGTGCTGGGCTCCTCGAAGGAAACCTCGAGAATCGATGAGAGACTTCCCCCGAGCAGCCGCGCGACGTCGTCGTACTCATCGGACACCTCGCGATCATCCGGGGCATCGAACCCGGGAAAAAAGTCGTCCGGTGTCGGCTTGAGGTCGTCGAGCGTGACCGTCGGCGCTGGATCCTCGTCTGACGTCGTGCCACCACTGCCCCCACACGCACTGCACGTCACGGCGATCGCCATCGCCACGAGTGCTGCTCTCACGCTTCTTCTGATCATCGACGTCCCCCTTGTGACACCGCTGAGCCGACGCCAGCAGACGAACTTGCTGGACTGAACCGGAACGCTGCTAGCGTGTCACAATCCCACAGAGAAGGAGTCTTCCTTCGCATCTGGTCCGCGAATTCAGACGATCGATGACAGCTGTACCCGGTCCAGCTGGAGTAACAAGCGTCTCGCCGCCAGCGTGACCGGCGGTGGTGACCCGATCCCGGAGAGGATCTGGGCCGTGGAGCTGGCCACCTCCTGATCGACTCCAGCGGTCCCCACCTCAGCACTATCGGCCCTCGTCGCGACCTCACGTCGGCGAGGGTTACGGATGCTCGTACCGGACTTAGTACTGCAGAACGATTCTTGGTACCGTGAAGGCTCACCAGGAGGTTCCATGCCCGCCACTCGCTTGATGCCGACCCCCGAGTCCGAGGACCTGATCGCGCTGACCCGCGAGATTCTCGCCAAGGAGCTCGCACCGCGGGTCGACGAGGCCGAGGCCACGGCCACCTTCCCCCGCGAGGTCTTTCGCACCCTGGGGCGCGCCGGCCTGTTGTCGCTGCCCTATCCCGAGGAGTTCGGCGGCGGGGACCAGTCCTACGAGGTGTACCTGCAGGTGCTCGAGGAGATCGGGGCCGTGTGGGCGTCCGTCGGCGTCGGCACCAGCGTGCATGCCCTGAGCTGTTTTGGGCTGTTCACCGCCGGCACCGACGAGCAGAAGCAGCAGTGGTTGCCGCAGATGCTGTCCGGTGACCAGCTGGGCGCCTACTGCCTGTCCGAGGCGCACGCGGGCTCCGACCCGGCCGCCATGCGCACCACGGCCACCCGCGAGGGCGATGAGTACGTCATCAAGGGCGCCAAGGCCTGGACCACCCACGGTGGTGAGGCGGACTTCTACAAGGTGATGGCACGCACCTCCGACGACGGCGCGAAGGGCATCTCCTGCTTCCTCGTGCCGGCGGACTCGCCCGGCCTGACCGCCGACACCCCCGAGCGCAAGATGGGCCTGACCGGCTCGACCACCGCAACCATGCTGTTCGACGACGTCCGCGTCCCGGCGGACCGACTGCTGGGCGCCGAGGGTCAGGGCCTGCAGATCGCGCTCGCCGGACTCGACGCCGGTCGGCTCGGCATCGCGGCCGTCGCAACCGGCGTCGCGCAGGGCGCCCTGGACGCCGCCATCACCTACGCCAAGGAGCGCGAGACGTTCGGCCGCGCGATCATCGACCACCAGGGCCTCGGGTTCCTGCTGGCCGACATGGCCGCAGCCGTCGAGTCGGCCCGCGCCACCTACCTGGCGGCCGCTCGCCTGAAGGACGCGGGCCGCCCCTTCGGTCGACAGGCCTCGATCGCCAAGCTGGTCTGCACCGACAATGCGATGCGCGTGGCCACCGACGCCGTGCAGGTCCTCGGCGGCGCCGGCTACACCAAGGACTTCCCCGTCGAGCGGTACATGCGGGACGTCAAGGTCATGCAGATCTTCGAGGGCACCAACCAGATCCAACGCCTCGTCATCGCCCGCCATCTCAGCAAGGAGAACTGATGCAGATCAACAACACCGCAGCCATCGTCACCGGAGGCGCCTCCGGTCTCGGAGCGGCGACCGCCGCCGCTCTCGCTGCTCAGGGCGCAAGCGTCTTCGCACTCGACCTCCCGGCCGCCATCGAATCGGCTCCCGCCGTCGACGGCGTGACCTACCTGACCGCCGATGTCACCGACGAGGACCAGGTGCGCGCTGCCGTCGCCACCGCCGCCGAGCACGCGCCACTTCGGACCGTCGTCAGCTGCGCGGGGATCGGACCCTCGATGCGCATCCTGGGTCGCAAGGGTGTGCACGACATCGGCCTGTACGCCAAGGTCGTGCAGATCAACCTGGTCGGCACGTTCACCGTGCTCGCACTGGCCTCCGAGGCGATCGCCGCCACCGAGCCGGACGAGAACGGTCAGCGCGGCGTCGTGGTCAACACCGCCTCGATCGCCGCCTACGACGGACAGATCGGGCAGGTCGCCTACGCCTCCTCCAAGGGCGGTGTCGTGGGCATGACCCTGCCGGCCGCCCGAGATCTCGCGCAGCACGGCATCCGTGTGTGCACCGTCGCCCCCGGCATCGTGGACACTCCCATGCTGGCCACGGTCAGCGAGGAGATCCGCGCCGGCCTGGCCGCGGGCGTCCCGTTCCCGCAGCGGCTGTGCTCGCCGCAGGAGTACGCCAAGCTCGTCACGATGATCGTCGATCACGACTACCTCAACGGCGAGACCATCCGCATGGACGGCGCCCTGCGCATGGCGCCGCGCTGACGCGCCACACCCTGCAACCCAACCAGTCTCGGCGCGATTCTGTCGGTGCGACCGCCTAGGGTCCAGATCAGGTCAAGAGAGCCATCCACGACTCCGGACAGTGATGGCCGGCAACCGCGTCGCCCGACACGGTGCCCTCCGGAGAAGACCGGGGCCCCTCGCAGCGAGGGGCCAAGGCGGGCACGCTCGTGCCCTGGACGCAGGGAGTCACCATGATCAACATTCACTGGTACGAATACGGCGAGCACCGCACCGGGGTTCAGCTGACCCGACTGCTCTCGCACGGGCACTTCATCCCGGTGACCCGCGGGTTCACCCGCGCCCACGTCGAGCAGCACTTCCCCGGGTGGACCTGGAACGAACTCCTCGAGGTCTGTCGTGCTGCAGATGTGCTCGCGCCCGACACACCCCGGGCGCGCCAATGCGGTGCCACGACCAGGTGAAGGCGATGCACTTCAACAGTCCTCGGTCGTTCGCCGTGGAGTGGCTCGACGGCTCGGTCACGTCGACCTGACCCCGATGGCTGGGTGCGTTCAGACGTCCTCATCGGACTACCTCAACGGCGAGACCATCCGCATGGACGGCGCGCTGCGCATGGCGCCGCGCTGACCGTCCATGCCTTTCACTGGCTGCAAGCGTGGGTCCACCATCTCGAGCTGGAGCGTACGGTTGAGAGACCAGATGGATCTCGCCTCGAGGGGTGTTCTCCTCACCGGAACAGGCGTCCCTCGACGGGGGACCACCGTGTTGAATTCGGGAGAGGGATCACCATGACCGGCAATCGTGCAGTGGCATACAAGGGACCAGGGACCGTCGAGGTCATCGACATCGACTATCCGACATTCGAGCTCAAGGACGGACCCGGGGTGAACCCGGCCAACATCGGCCGCAAGGTTCCCCATGGCGTCATCCTCAAGACCGTCACGACCAACATCTGCGGATCCGATCAGCACATGGTCCGTGGCCGCACGACCGCCCCCACCGACCTGATCCTGGGCCACGAGATCACCGGCGAGGTCGTCGAGACCGGCCCCGACGTGGAGTTCATCAAGGTCGGCGACATCGTCTCGGTCCCGTTCAACATCGCCTGCGGCCGCTGCCGCAACTGCAAGGAGGGCAAGACGGGCATCTGCCTGAACGTCAACCCCGACCGCCCCGGCTCGGCATACGGATATGTCGACATGGGCGGCTGGGTGGGCGGCCAGGCCGAGTACGTGCTGGTCCCGTACGCGGACTGGAACGTGCTGAAGTTCCCCGACCGCGACCAGGCACTGGACAAGATCCTCGACCTGACGATGCTGTCGGACATCTTCCCGACCGGCTTCCACGGTGCTGTCACCGCCGGTGTCGGCGTGGGCTCGACCGTCTACATCGCCGGAGCAGGACCCGTGGGTCTCGCCGCCGCAGCCTCCGCTCAACTGCTCGGCGCTGCGGTCGTCATCGTCGGCGACCTCAACGACGACCGCCTTGCGCAGGCCCGCAGCTTCGGCTGCGAGACCCTCAACGTCGGCGAGGGCTCGATTCCCGACCAGCTCGAACAGCTGCTCGGCATCCCCGAGGTCGATGCAGCCGTCGACGCCGTCGGCTTCGAGGCCCGCTCCCACGGCGGAGGCGCGGACGCCGCCGAGGCTCCCGCCACGGTGCTCAACTCGCTGATGGACATCACCACCGCCGGTGGCGGCATCGGCATCCCCGGCCTCTACGTCACCGGCGACCCCGGCGCCGCCGATGATGCGGCCAAGGTCGGCGCCCTGTCGCTGTCGTTCGGCACCGGCTGGGCCAAGTCGTTGTCATTCGCCACCGGGCAGTGCCCGGTCATGAAGTACAACCGCCAGCTGATGATGGCGATCCTGCACGACAAGGTGCAGATCGGTGACGCGGTCAACGCCCAGGCCATCAGCCTCGAGGACGCGCCTCGCGGCTACGCCGAGTTCGACTCCGGCGCTGCCACCAAGTACGTCCTCAACCCGCACGGCTACGTCGCGAGCTGACGCCTGCTCGCACCCTGATCAGCAGGACCCCCGGCTCCCCCGATGAGCCGGGGGTCTCGATCAGTCGAGTCCCGCGGCGCTGGCCAGCCGGCCCAAGGACTCAGCGGCGTGTTCGACCGCCATCGCGACTCGGTCGGTTCGACACCGGTCAAGCATCGCGCGAACGCGTTGCTGGTCCTTTCTGGTCAGCTCTGTCTCTCGAAGGTGACGAAGTCGATGCTGTGACGAACGCTCGCGCGATCCGACGCGATCTCAGCTCGTGCGCAGCCTTGCCCACCAGTGCCCGATCGCAACCGACAAGGCCGCCGACGACTCACCCAGATCGTCGGCTGATTCCAGTGCCGTCAGGTCCCACAGCCGACATCGTGCACGCGACCGCTCCGACGGACTCAGCTGAGCGAGTGCCCTTTCATCGCCTGCGGCAACGACCTCCATCACCCAGGCGGACCGCGCAGACAGCGGCCGCCCCGACGCCTTCCTGAACCTGACCACCTCGAGGTCTGCCTCCTCGATCGACCACTGACTCCCAATGCGCTTCGCTGGAAGTGAACCATCCCTGATGCGCTGGTGAACGCGCTGCGGATGCACGCCGAGCAGCCCCGCCGCCTCCGCCACACTGACTCGGCCCATGGCGATCACCGGTTGTTCTTGCATGGCGACGCGCCTCCACGTGACGAAGCACGCGTCGAGCCTGCGGACGCCGTCAAATCCAGCGTCGTCATTCGAAGGCCGGGATCCCATCACCCGGATCCCATCACAGAGCGCCAGCCGAGCGAGCACAGACCTGTTCGAGCCAAAAGCAAGAACCCCCGGTCTAACCGTCATTCCAGTTAAGACCAGGGGTTCTCATCTGCGGTGGCGGTGGGATTTGAACCCACGGAAGGGATGAACCTTCACACGATTTCGAATCGTGCTCCTTAGGCCGCTCGGACACGCCACCGCGTGGAACCTTACCGGACACCTTGCGGACACCCTGAACCCGGTGAGATCAGTGCTGGCGGCCGGTCTGGTCCCAGCGACCCGCGAGAGCCTCGTCGACGCGATCGGCGTCGAGATCGAGTGTGGCGCGGTCCATGGTGTCGAGGTCCGCGTCGGCCACCAGGCGGCGCAGACGCGCTAGCTGGCCGGCCACCGGCCCGGCGGTGCCCGATCCGTCGGTCCACGCCACCTCGCGCAGCAGCGCGAACAGACGCGACATCACCACCTGGTCACCACATCCGTAGTGAGCGGGCTGCTCCACCGCCACCGCGAGGAGGTCGTCGAGGACGGGTTCTGACAGCACCACTCGAATCGCAGCGTCGCCGTCGCGCAACAGGCGCGGCCCGAGCGGCACCTGGCTCAGCTCGCACAGCAGCGCCGAGGAGTGGCCCAGCGCGTGCACCGCCGTCGTCGGGTCGTTGATGCCCGGAGACAGCGCCTTGACCGCCACGTCGGTGAGCTGGCGCAGCCCCAACCCGACGTCGGAGGTGCCCGTGCGCTCGAAGCCGGTGGTCAACCGTGCGCACACCTGCGCGATCAGATCCGCGCACTCGTCATCGCTCCAGCGCCCACCGTCAGCGCGCCACACCCAGCCGATGGGGGTGCCGGCGACCACCGAGTCGCCGGGGTCCCGCTCGATGAACACGACAGCGCCGTGGTCGCGGGCGACCGACACGAGATCTTGTTCATCGACGTCGACGAGGAACCCCGAGCTGCTCGCCTTCACCAGGACCGCACCCTCGGGCACCATCGCGTGGGCGTCGGCCGGGGTGATCCGGTCGTCGTCGGTCCTGCGGGAAGCCAGCTGCGACGCGTCCTGGTGCACGCCGAGCAGCATCGACTCGACCCGGATCGTGCGTGTCAGGTGCGCCAGGAAGAACACCAGCGCCAACACGCTGGCCAGTGCCAGCACGAACGCGACGGAGACCGATATGCCAGGCACGAACGGCGAGTCGCCACCCGTGTCGGTGCGCACCGAGCGCAGGACGATCAACGCGTAGGTGAATGTCCCCAGGAACAATCCCAACGTCCCCTGCACCACGAGATCGCGGGTGAAGGTGCGCAGCAGACGCGGAGAGAACTGGCTGCTCGCCAGCTGCAACGTGACCACCGTCAACGAGAACGTCAACGAGGTCACCGTGATCATCGAGCTGGCGACGGCATCGAGCACCGTGCGGGCCGCATCGGCACCACCGCCGAAGATCAGGTCCGACTCGGCACCGCCGATCCGGCGATCGAGCTCGGGCAGCGCCAGACCGAGGACCAACGCCGCCAGAACCCCCAGGGTGGGGATCGGCCACAGGTTCGTGCGGAACGCGTCCCACAGCCGGCTCCAGGTGAGGTTCATCAGGTCACCCTAGAGCCGCCCGCGGGAAGTCCCTCACTCCTGCTTGTGACCCGCCTTGACCACCAGGTTCCCCGCCTGCCGGTCCACCCAGTACTCCTTGAGCTCCTTGCGGACCACCGGGAACAGCAGATACAGGCCCGAGATGTTGATCAAGGCGCAGAGGAACAGCATCGAGTCGGCCAGGTTGATGACGTCGGCCAGCGCCACGACGGTGCCAAAGACCGTGAAGGACAAGAAGATGACCTGGAACAGCCGCTCGCTGAACGGGGTGCGCCCGAACAGCGACGTCCACGCCTTCTGCGTGTAGTACGACCAGGTGATCAGCGTGGAGAACGCGAACAGTGCGACCGCGATGGCAAGGACGTACGGGAACCACGACACCGCGCTCTCGAACGCGTCCGAGGTCAGCACCACGCCGTCGGGGCTGGGCGTCTCGCCCGAAGCCACGGCCTCGCGGGCGTCCAGCCACGACTGCGGCTGGGCGATGACGATGGTCAGGGCGGTCATGGTGCAGACCACGACGGTGTCGATGAACGGCTCGAGCATGGCCACGAAGCCCTCGGTGACCGGGCGGCGGGTCTTGACCGCGGAGTGCGCGATGGGCGCCGAGCCGACGCCGGCCTCGTTGGAGAACGCTGCGCGCTGGAACCCGATGATCAGCACGCCGACCACGCCGCCGGTGACTCCCTCGGGCGAGAACGCACCACCGATGATGTCGCCGAACGCGCCGCCGATCGAACCGAAGTTGCTGAGGATCACGTAGAGACAGGCCGCGATGTAGATGAAGGCCATGGTGGGCACGAGGCTCGCGGTGACACGGCCGATGGACTTCATGCCACCGATGATGACCAGGCCGACGAGCAGGGCCAAGATGATGCCGAACGCGAGCGCGGCGCCGTCGCTGCCGAGCCAGCCGTCCTCACCGCCGGTGACGTTCTTGGCCTGGGCGTAGGTCTGGTTGGCCTGGAACATGTTGCCGCCGACCGCACCGAAGAAGAAGATCGAGACCGCGAAGATGCCGGTCAGCACGGTGGCCACCTTGGTGCCGAAGCGGGCGAACGCGATCGGCAGGTACCGGAACGGTCCGCCGCTGACGGTCCCGTCCTCGTGCTCCACGCGGTACTTCACACCCAAGGTGCACTCGACGAACTTGGTGCACATGCCCAGAAGACCCGCGACGATCATCCAGAACGTGGCTCCGGCGCCGCCGAGCGAGACCGCGACGGCCACACCGGCGATGTTGCCCAGCCCGACCGTGCCGGACACCGCCGAGGTCAGGGCCTGGAAGTGCGAGACCTCACCGGGATCGTCGTCACTGCCGTACCGGCCGCGCACCAGCGCGATGGCATGGCCGATCCCCCATCCCTGGATGCCCTTGAAGGCAACGGTGAAGAACGCTGCGGCCAGCACCAACCAGCCCACGATCAGCGGGAAGGTGACGCCGCCGATCGTGACGCTGTAGAAGATGACACCGGATACGGCATCGGTGACCGGGGCGAAGAAGCTGTCGATGGCCGACGCCAATCCAGATGTGTCCATCGACACACCCCACAGTAATCAGGGGCGATGCACAAGTCGACTGGCGAAATTCACGGATTCGTAATGCTGCGCATCGTCTCGCTGAACAGGTCGATCGAGTCGTCGCGGGACCGACCGGTGCCCGCGCCACCCAGCACGCTGAGCACCTCACCCACGGCTCGCTGGATGCGCACGTTCAGTGCGTTGGCCCCGTCGCTGCTCCAGTCGTGCGGGGACGCGTAGATGCCGGTCGGCACCACGAACGCCTGCAGGTAGGCAAGAACCGGCCGCATCGCGTAGTCGACGACCAGCGAGTGCCGAGCCGTTCCTCCGGTGGCGGCCAGCAGGACGGGCGTGCCGATCAGCGCATCGGGATCCAGCGCATCGATGAACGACTTGAACAGTCCCGAGAACGATCCCTGGTACGTCGGGGTGACGAACACGACCGCGTCCGCGGCGCCGACCCGGTCGATCACGCCTTGCAGGCGAGGCGCGGCGAAACCGACGACGTTGGCCTCGGCGATCTGCCCGGCCAGCTCACGCAGGGTGATGATCTCGAACGACCCCGACGGGTCCTTCGCAGCGATCTCCTCGCCGATGCGCTGGGCCAGCAAGGTGCTCGAGGACGACTCGCTCAGTCCCGCCGAGATGGCGACGATGCGACTCATGACGTCACCCCCTCACGCTCACGCCGAGCGGCGACCCGGTTGGCGTGGGTCGGGGCGTCGGGCACGCCTGCCGGTCGACGCGCGTCGAACTCCGCACGCAACGTCGGCAGGATCTCGCCGAGCAGGTCCAGCTGCTCCAGCACGGTCTTCAACGGAAGCCCTGCGTGGTCGATCAGGAACATCTGGCGCTGGTAGTCGCCGAAGTAGTCCGCGAACGTCAGCGTCTTCTCGATGACCTCCTGCGGGCTGCCGACCGTCAGCGGAGTCTGCGCCGAGAAGTCCTCGAGGCTCGGTCCGTTGCCATACACGGGCGCCCGGTCGAAGTAGGGCCGGAACTGACGCACCGCGGTCTGGCTGTCCTTGTTCATGAAGATGTGGCCGCCGAGCCCGACGATGGCCTGCTCGGGAGTGCCGTGGCCGTAGTGCTCGTAGCGCTGGCGGTAAAAATTGATCAGCCGGATGTAGTGCTCCTTGGGCCAGAAGATGTTGTTCGCGAAGTAGCCGTCGCCGTAGAACGCGGCGATCTCGGCGACCTCGGGGGTGCGGATCGAGCCGTGCCACACGAACGGTGCCACACCGTCGAGCGGACGCGGAATCGAGGTGAAGCCCTGCAACGGCGTGCGGAACTTGCCTTCCCAGTCCACGACCTCCTCGTCCCAGAGGCGGCGCAGCAGCTGGTAGTTCTCGATCGTCAGCTCGACCCCTTGACGCGGGTCCTTGCCGAACCACGGGTAGACCTGCACCGTGTTGCCGCGGCCCAGCACGAGGTCGACCCGACCGTCGGACAGGTGCTGCAGCATCGCGTAGTCCTCAGCCATCTTGACCGGGTCGTTGGTGGTGATGTGCGCGATCGACGTCGACATGATGAGGCGCTCGGTCTGGGCGGCCACGAAGGCGTGGAACGTCGAGATCGAGGGCGGCACGAAGCCGGAGTCGTGGTGCTCGCCGAGGGCGAAGACGTCGAGGCCTACGTCCTCGGCCTTCTGGGCCATCTGGACCAGTGCCTTGAGTCTCTGGTTCTCGGTCGGGATCGAGCCGTCGGTCGGATCGACCGTCAGGTCGCCGACGCTGAAGATTCCGAACTGCATGCTGCTCATCGAGGACTCCTTCGCCCAGGCCTGGTGTGCCTTGTTGAATGTTCAACCATCATAGAGTCGGGCTTGTTCCCTCACTGCACGTGGGGCTGGCCTGTCGAGGCGCTGGTGCCACCGTCGACGGTCAGCGTCGCGCCCGTGATGTAGGCGGCGTCCCCGCTGGCGAGGAACAGCACCGCCGGGGCGACATCCTCAGGACGGCCCGGGCGGCCCATCGCGACGCGGTTGACGAACTGCGCCAGCACGTCCGCGTCCTGGGCCACCTCCTCGTTCATCGGGGTAAGCGTGAAGGCGGGTGCCACGGCGTTGAGGCGCACGCCGCGGCCGCCGTAGTCCAGAGCCAGGGAGTGGATGAAATTGTGCACCGCGGCCTTGCTCGCGTTGTACAGCGACTGACCCCAGTCGCCGCGCAGTGCCGAGACCGACGAGACCGCCACCAGGTTCCCGCCGACCCGCTCCAGCTCGGGCAGCGCGTGACGCGCGAGGTTCACGAACCCGTCGATGTTGGTGGTGCGGATCCGCTCCCACTCATCGACCGTGTCGGTGAACTCGCCTCCGGTGATGGCGGCCGCGTTGTTGATCACGACGTCGAGCTGACCGAAACGATCCACGACGCCGCGCACGAGCGCCTCGGCATCGGCCGGATCGCCGACGTCACCGGCAACGGTCAGCGTGCGGTCGCCGGGCTGATCCTCGAACGCAGCGGACAACGTGCTCTCGGTACGCCCCGAGATCGCCACGTTCGCCCCGTTGTCGAGAAACGCACGAGCGATCGCGAGCCCGATGCCGCTGCCCCCTCCCGTGACGAGAACAGTCTTGCCAGCGAAGTCGTAGGTGTTCACGGTCATACCAGGTCCAACGACGCTCCCCCGCACCTCATTCCGCCGCGGCATCCCAAGATTCCCAGGAGAACCCCGGAAGCCGACGCCTCACCCCTGTTGCAACGTGTTCGACGTGCCAGCTTTCGGGGTTCTCCTGGGAATCTAGAGACTCACAGGTCCTTGCGCCAGCCGCCCTCGTAGCCGATGGCGCGGAAGCCCAGGGCGTCGTTGACGTCGAGCATCGGGCGGTTCTCCTCGGCGTTCCACGTCACCACCGACTCGATCTCGGGGAAGACCCGCAGCAGCTCGCTGGCCGTGGCGGCCTTGAGCAGCAGGCCCAAGCGGTGGCCGCGGTGCTCGCGCAACACCAGCGTGTCCTCCTGCGTGGCGATCGGTCGATCCTCCGGGACGACGATCTCCGAGAAGCCCACCAGCTGCCCGGACGGCAGGTGCTCGACGGCCGTGGTGATGACGATCGAGCCGCCCGACTCGATGCGGCGGTCGTGATCCTCGACCCGGGCGGCGTCCCACGGGTCGGGCGGGCCCTGCAGGCCGGCCATCGGCGCGTCGGTGCTCATGCGGGTGCGCAGGGTCGCCATGTCCTCGACCCACTCCGACGGCGTGGGCCCGATCCAGCCGTGCCGCCGGTGATCTGCGCCGGCGACCTGCTCTGCCTCCGCGAGCAGCGCCGGCAGACGGTCCGCCAGACCTTCAGTGTCGAGGAGGCTGATGCGCACGACCTGCTCGAGGCCGTAGCCGTGACGCAGCAGAAAACGAGCTCCCGGGTCATTGGCCGGCAGCTCGCCGAAGCCCGTCGGAGCGACGATCCGCTCGTCGAACTCTGAGGCCGCGTGGGAGACCGCGACCTTGAGCACCCGCTCGACACCGGCGCTCGCGACGTCCTCGGCCTGCCGGAGCAGCGCCGCGCCGATCCCGTGCCCTCGGTGCTCGGGCAGCACCTCGACGCCGAGGTGCGCACCAGCACCGACCAGGTGCGGCCGCGTCGTGACCATGGCGCACCCCACGATGTCGCGTCCCACCGACGCCGTGAAATGCGTCCGGGTGCGGGTCGGGTTGCTGCGGTACTCGGCCAGCAGTTCCTCGACGCTCGGCGTCAGCAGGTGCGAGCCGAGCGCTGCGGCCTCGACGGCGTTGCGGACCGCGGCCAGCGCCACGAACTGCTCCGCACCCGGCCCATCGAGGGAGTCGGGCACGGCCAAGGGCTCGATCGTGAAGTTCATCGCTCGTCAGACTAGGAGGTCACGCAGGGCGGCGTCGGAGGCGAACAGCGACTCGCGGTCGTGGGTCGAGGTGGAGGCGAGCAGCTCATCGGCACCGGTGCGCTCCTGCAGATCGTCGAGCAGGCGCCGCACCGTGTCCGGTGACCCTGCGATCGCTCGAGCGAGCGACGTCTCCACCCGCGTGCGGACCTGCGTGGGCCAGGTCTGCGCCCGGATCGACTCGACCGACTCGAGCGCCGGGAACTCACCGGTCTGACGAGAGCGCGCCATCGCCCACGCCTCGGGCAGCGCGAGCTCTCGGGCGGTCGCGTCATCGTCGGCCACCGTGACGTCGAGCGAGATCGTCACGTGCGGATCGGCCGCCTGGGCGCTGGGGCGGAAGTCGCGGCGGTAGGCGGCCAGCGACTCGGCACCCTCGGCGGAGAACAGCACCGGACCGCCCACGACGACAGGCAGTCCGACCCGGGCGGCGATCGCGATGCCGCCGCCGGTCGCGAGCAGCGACATCGGGATCGTGGTGGCGCTGACCGGATGCGCCGTCACGCCACCCTCGCCGCTGAGCAGGCCACCCAGCTCCTCGACATCGTCCTCGAAGGTGTCCGGACCGTCGATGTCGTGCCGCAGAGCCGCGCGGACGGGAGCCGTGAAGCCGAGCGAGCGGCCGAGACCCAGATCGACACGACCCGGATTCATCGCCTCCAGCATCAGGAACTGCTCAGCGACCACGAGGGGTTGGTGATTGGGCAGCATGACCCCGCCTGACCCGATGCGGATGCGATGGGTGGCAGCACCGATCGCCGCCAGCAGAACGGCCGGCGAGCCGCTGGCGATGCCGGGGACGGCGTGGTGCTCGGCGACCCAGAACCGGTCGTAGCCCAGCTGCTCGGCATGCACAGCGCGCTCGATCGAGCCGGTGACCCCCTCGGACTCGGGGCGCCCGTCACGGGTGCGCGACCGGTCCAGCAGCGACAACCTCATGCCTGGCTCAACCGTCGTGGCAACCAGCGTGTTCCCGCTCTGCCGCCGAGACGGCTGGGCGAACTAGGCTGCCTCCATGGGCAAGATCCACGACCGCATCGGACAGCGACTGCGTGACTTCATCGCCGAGCAGCACGTGTTCTTCGTGGCGACGGCGCCATCCGGCGCGGACGGACACGTCAACGTCTCGCCCAAGGGCCTCGCCGACAGCTTCGTGGTGATCGACGACCACACCGTGGCCTACCTCGACCTGACCGCGAGCGGCGCGGAGACGATCGCCCACCTGCGCGACAACGGCCGCATCACGGTCATGTTCTGCTCGTTCGCACGCACCCCCAACGTCGTCCGTCTCCATGGACGCGGACGATTCGTCACGCTCCACGACGACGACTTCGCCGAGTGGGCCGTCCACTTCCCCCAGAACCCCGCAGCGCGCGCGGTCGTCATCGTCGACGTGGAGCGGGTCAGCGACTCCTGTGGCTACGCCCTGCCGATCCTCGAGCACGCCGACGATCGCGACATCCTCACGTCGAACATGAAGCGTCGCGGTCCCGACGGACGTGCTGCCTACCGTCGCGAGAAGAACGCGACCAGCATCGACGGACTCCCCGCCTTCGACTTCGATCCGGAGACCTGACCCCGTCGGACGAGAGGCCCCTCAGCCACCCGGGCGGTCGCGGCGCAGCACGTGGTGCAGAGGAGCGTCGATCGGATTCTCGGGCTCGACGTCGCCGGAACCGACCTGCTCGAAGCCAACCGCCTCCAGCGTTCGCCAGGAACGCCGGTTCGCGGCCACGACCGACACCAGCACGTAGGGGACGTCGGGATCGGCGAACGTGTCAGTGATGATCGCGTCGAGCATCTGGGGCCCGATGCCCCGGCCACGATCGGCGGCCGCTCCCACGAGGTAGTCCAGCTGCACCGCCGGCGGATGCACTCGCCCAGCGATGCGTTCGAACACCGCCCGGTCCGCGGGATAGGCGTGGACGCGTGCCCGCTGGACGAGCCCGACCGCCCGACCATCGAGCTCGGCGACGAGGTCCTCACCGGGCTCGAGCCGGTCCACCGCCCGGCCGAAGTCGCGCTCGACCGCGTCCGGGGAGGAGTCGTGCTGCCACCAGCGGTGCACGTCGGGGTCGGCCAGCCACGTGGTCAGCAGCGGGAAGTCATCCCGCGTGAGCGGCCGGAAGGCCCAACTCAACGTCGTGCTTCGAAGAACTCGCGGAGCCGGGTCGCGGACTCCTCGGCGAACACACCACTGATCACCTCGGGGCGATGGTTGATCCGGCGGTCGCGCACGACGTCCCACAACGATCCGACCGCGCCTGCCTTGTCGTCGAAGGCACCGAAGACCAGCCGTTCGAGGCGGGCCGCCACGATCGCACCTGCACACATGGTGCAGGGCTCGAGGGTGACCACGAGTGTGCAGCCCTCGAGCCGCCACTCGCCCCGACTCGCCGCCGCTTCGCGGATCGCGACCACCTCCGCGTGGCCGGTCGGATCGCGGTCGCGCTCCCGGGTGTTGCGACCACGGCCGATGATCTGGCCATCGGGGGCAAGCAGCACCGCCCCCACCGGGACGTCCCCCTCGGCGCGGGCGCTGTCGGCCAGGGCCAACGCATCACGCATGGCCGGCTCCCAGGGCGTCATGCGCAGCCCTTCACCCGAGGACTGACTCGAGCTCGTCGCCGAAGCCGAGCTGCTCGGCCATGTCGAGCAACAGGTCCTCCGGAGTCGAGTCGTCGTCACCGCACAGATCGGTCAGGTCGGCCGCGCTGACCCCGAGGTCGGCCAGCATCCCCAGATCGCCCCCCGGCTGCGGGTCGTCGTCGATGTCGACATCGGGCAGGTCGAGCAGGTCAGCGACGTCGCTGGCCAGGTCGGACTCCTCGACGGCGGTCACGTCGGACAGGACCACGCGCATCCCGGTGCCATCGCGACGCACGAGGACGAAGAAGTCCTCGTTGACCGACACCAGCCCCAGCACCCCGACCTCGGAGGAGAAACGGGCCAGCGCCTCGCCCAGCTGCTCGAGGTCGTGTCCCAAGGACGGCTTCAGCTCAGCGACCGTCCAGCGACCATCGCGTCGATACGCCGCGATCGCGAAGTCGACCTCGTCCTCGTCGTCCGCATCCCCGCCCATGCGCTGATCGTGACAGAAGACCGAGCCGTGCCGCTAGTGCGGCTCGTGCGCAGCCGCACGGCGCGACAGGTTCGTGTCCTAGGGTTCGGGGCATGCAGGTACATGTCGCAGATCATCCGCTCATCTCGCACAAGCTCACCGTGCTGCGCGACAGGACGACGGACTCGCCCACCTTTCGACGCCTCGCCGACGAGCTGGTCACCCTGCTGGCCTACGAGGCGACCCGAGACGTGCGGGTCGAGCCGGTCGACGTGACGACTCCGGTGGCCGACACCCACGGTGTGCGCCTGTCCGAGCCGCGCCCCCTGGTGGTGCCGATCCTGCGGGCCGGACTGGGGATGCTCGAGGGCATGCAACGGCTGATTCCCACCGCCGAGGTGGGCTTCCTGGGCATGGTGCGCAACGAGGAGACCCTCGAGGCCGTTACCTATGCGGAACGCCTGCCCGAGGACCTGACCGGACGCCAGTGCTACGTGCTCGACCCGATGCTCGCCACCGGCGGGTCGCTCTCCATGGCGATCGACTTCCTGGTGCAGCGCGGCGCCGACCACATCACGGCCATCACGTTGCTGGCTGCTCCCGAAGGCGTCCAGCGTCTGGAGTCCGACCTGGCCGACGTGGACATCCCCATCAGCCTGGTCACCGCAGGCATGGACGAGCGGCTCGACGAGAACGGCTACATCGTGCCGGGCCTCGGCGACGCCGGCGATCGGCTGTACGGCGTCGTCGACTAGCCGCTGACGAGTCACGTAGACCCGCTGACGAGTCACGTACGCCCGCCGACGAGTCACTCGGTCCGGCCTGCGTGACTCCTCGACAGGTCTCCGTGACTCCTCAGCGGTTCTCCGTGACTCCTCGGCGGTCAGAGCGCGCGGATGATCTGCTCGACCTTGTCCTTGGCGTCACCGAACAGCATCTGGGAGTTGTCGCGGAAGAACAGCGGGTTCTGCACCCCGGCGTAACCGGCGGCCATCGAGCGCTTGAACACCACGACGTCGTGGGCCTCCCACACGTGCAGCACGGGCATGCCAGCGATCGGGCTGGTCGGGTCGTCGGCGGCGGCCGGATTGACCGTGTCGTTCGCGCCGATGACCAGCACCACGGAGGTGTCGGTGAAGTCGTCGTTGACCTCGTCCATCTCCAGCACGATGTCGTACGGGACCTTCGCCTCGGCGAGCAGGACGTTCATGTGTCCGGGCAGTCGGCCAGCCACCGGGTGGATGCCGAATCGCACCTCGACCCCCCGGTCACGCAGCTTGCGGACCAGGTCGGCGACCGGGTACTGCGCCTGCGCCACGGCCATGCCGTAGCCGGGCGTGATGATCACCGACGTGGCGTTGATCAGCAGCTCGGCGGTGTCCTCGGCGGTGATCTCGCGGTGCTCGCCATAGTCGGTGTCGGCGCTCGCGGGTGCCGCGATGCCGAATCCTCCGGCGATCACCGAGATGAACGAACGGTTCATCGCCTGGCACATGATGTACGACAGGTAGGCGCCCGAAGATCCGACCAGCGCACCGGTCACGATCAGCAGGTCGTTGTCGAGCAGGAAGCCCGACGCCGCCGCAGCCCACCCTGAGTAGCTGTTGAGCATCGAGACGACGACGGGCATGTCACCGCCACCGATCGAGGCCACGAGGTGCAGCCCGAGAGCCAGCGCCACGACGGTGACCGCGATGAGCAGGTAGATGTTCGGGTTGATGACGAACGCGATCGTGAGCACGACGAACAGGGCCAGGGCGCCGAGGTTGATCCAGTTCTTGCCCGGGAGCACCAACGGTGCCGACTTCATCCGCGCCGACAGCTTGAGGTAGGCGATGATCGACCCGGTGAAGGTGACCGCGCCGATGAACACGCCGATGAACACCTCGGCGTTGTGGATGTTCTCCAACGACTGCAGCGCGAAGGGCTTGTGCTCGAGATAACCGTTCCAGCCGACCAGAACGGCTGCCAGTCCCACGAAGGAGTGCAGCAGCGCGATCAGCTCGGGCATCCCGGTCATCTCGACGATGCGGGCGCGCCACAGGCCGATCGAGGCTCCGATCGCGATGGCCAGCACCAGCAGGACCACCGAGGTGGTGTCGGCGACGTCGGCGACCGCGATGAAGGTGGCTATCAACGCGATCGTCATGCCGGCGATGCCGAAGATGATGCCGTTGCGGGCGGTCTCGTGCTTGGACAACCCGGCCAGCGACAGGATAAACAACAGGGAGGCGACAATGTATGCCGCGGTGGCGATGCTCTGGGAATCCATGCTCATAAATCCTTGGAGGCTCAGTCTTTGGAGAACATGCTGAGCATGCGACGGGTCACGGCGAATCCGCCGAAGACGTTGATGGAGGCCAGCAGGATCGCGATGAAGGCGAGCACCCGGATCGTGCCGCCGTTCTCGACCTCACCGAGGTCGCCGATCTGCACCATGGCACCGACCACGATGATGCCGCTGATCGCGTTGGTGACGCTCATCAGCGGTGTGTGCAGCGCGTGGTGCACCTTGCCGATCACGTAGTAGCCGATGACGACCGACAGGACCAGCACCGTGAAGTGCTCCGGCAGGGGCGCCGGAGCGAAGGCGTTGACACCGAAGAGGACGAGAACGCCCGTGCCGATCAGCGCCCAGCGATGCCAGGCGGGCGCGGGCACCGGCGGCGGCGCCGGCTCCTTCGGTGGTGCTGGCGCGGCAGCCGGCGCGGACGAGACCGTCACCGGTGGCGGCGGCCAGGTCTTCTCGCCGTCGCGCACGACGGTGACACCGCGCTGCACCACGTCGTCGAAGTCCAGGACGAGCTGCCCGTCCTTGCCCGGCGTCAGCAGCTTCATCAGGTTCACCAGGTTGGTCCCGTACAGCTGGGAGGCCTGCGTGGGCAGTCGACCGGCCAGGTCGGTGTAGCCGAGGATCGTCACGCCGTTGTCGGTGACGACCTTCTGGCCGGCGACCGAACCGGCCACGTTGCCGCCCGACGCCGCGGCCATGTCGACGATGACGCTGCCGGGCCTCATCGAGGCGACGTCGGACTCGGTGATCAGGCGGGGAGCGGGGCGACCGGGGATCAGCGCCGTCGTGATGACGATGTCGACCTCGGCAGCCTGCTCGGAGTAGATCTCGGCCGCCCGGCGGTCGTAGTCCTCGCTGGTGGCCTTGGCGTAGCCGTCGGTGCTGGCCTCGGTCTCCACGTCGACCGCGAGGTACTCCCCGCCGATCGACTTGACCTGGTCGGCCACCTCGGCGCGCGGATCGGTGGCCCGCACGATGGCACCCAGGCTCGAGGCCGCGCCGATCGCAGCGAGGCCTGCCACCCCCGCGCCCGCGACCAGCACGGTGGCCGGAGGGACCTTGCCAGCAGCGGTGACCTGACCGGTGAAGAACCGGCCGAACTCGTGGGCGGCCTCGACGACGGCCCGGTAGCCGGCGATGTTGGCCATCGAGGACAGGACGTCCATCGACTGTGCTCGGGAGATGCGAGGCACCGCGTCCATGGCGAGCACGGTCAGCCCACGCTGCGACAGCTCGTCGAGGAGGGTCTCGTTCTGGGCGGGCGCGACCAGGCTCACGACGGTCGCGCCGTCGGCCAGCAGACCGATCTCCTCGCTGCTGGGGGCGTTGACCTTGAACACCACGTCGCAGCGCCAGGCCTCGTCCGCAGCGACCACCGTCGCGCCGGCAGCAGTGAAGGCGGCGTCGGTGAAGCTGGACCGCTCGCCGCTGCCTGTCTGCACGTGGACGTCGTACCCGAGCTTGATCAGCTGCTCGACCGTGGCGGGAGTTGCCGCCACGCGGGTCTCGCCCGCGAGCGACTCCCTGACAATTCCGATGCTCATTCGGCGAACGGTAGCGGCTCGACGCCGTGGCCGACCACCGGGTGAGACAGGCGTCTCACTGGCTGGATGCCAGACGTCAGCTTCCGCCGCGCCGCATGTCGGCCTGATCGGCCATCGATTGCGCGAAGCCCGGGTGGTCATCGGCGATCTTCTGCAGCGACGCCGCGTCGATGCGCAGGACCGTGATGTTGGAGGCCGCGAAGACCGAGGCGCTGCGCAGCGAGTGCTGCAGCAGGGCGACCTCACCGAAGATCGCGCCCGGTTCGAGGGTCGCGATCGACTGACCGTCCTTGCGCACGTCCGCCTCGCCGGCCAGCAGCACGTAGGCCATGTCCGCCGGGGTCTTCTCTGACATCACCGACCAACGGTCGGGCAGGTTGACCCGGGCGCCGGCGGTCGCCAGCGCAGAGATCACCTTGGAGTCGAAATCGGTCACCCGGGTCAGGATGTCGACGAGTTCACGGTCGGGCTTGCGCGCCATGGGAGCTTCCTTTCGAGAACCAACGGGGGGTCGGTCACACGGGTACAGAGTCCCGCCCTGCGGTGAATCATGTCAATCACTGGAGATTCTGGCGCGTCGTGGGACCATGACATCCACGACCCATCCACGAAGGAGAGCGCCGGTGCGTGCTGTGCTTCGCCGTGTCGGACTGCGCGTGCCGGGCTCCGACGAACAGGACCCCCGCGCCCTGCGGGTGCGCGTCCAGACGTTGCTCACGGTGCTGCTGGTCGGGACCAACGTCATCGGGGCGATCGTGGTCGTGGCGATGAACTACGTGATCATCCCCGGTGGCGGGCCCTCGCCGGACTTTCTGCGAGCCCTGGTGATCGCGGTGCCGGTGTACGTCGTCGCGGCGGTCATCGTGGGCACGCTGTTCATCACCCGCCTCACGCTGCGCGAGCTGGCCTGGGCGATGAACGACCAGCCGCCCACCCAACGGCAACGCATCACGGCGCTGAAGGTGCCGTGGCGCATCACGGTGGCCCAGCTCGTCCTGTGGCTGATCGCCGCCGTCATCTTCACCGCGCTGGCACGATCGATCCAGCCGGCCGGAACCGTCCCGACCTTCGCCAGCGTGACGATCGCCGGCATCGTCGTCAGCGCCATCGCCTACCTGTTCGCCGAGTACGTCCTGCGCCCCATCGCAGCGCGCGCCCTCGCCGACCAGCGCGACAATCCCTTTCAGGTGGCGGGCGTGCGACGTCGCATGCTCGTGTTCTGGCTGCTCGGCACGGCTGCGCCGGTCCTCGGGCTGATCGTGGCCTGCTTCGTGGCCCTGACGCGTCCCGAGGAGGTCACCCTGGCCCGCTTCGCCTACGCGATCTTGTCGTTGGCGGCCGTCCTGATCGTTTTCGGACTGCTGGTCACGTATCTGAATGCGCAGGCCGTCGTGACCCCGATCTCGGCGGTCCGCGCCGCGCTCGCCACGGTGCGCGACGGCACGTTCGACTCGCGCATCGTGGTCAACGACGCCACCGAGCTCGGCCTGCTGCAGGTCGGTTTCAACGACATGGCCGCCGGTCTCGAGGAGCGTGAGCGGATTCGCGATCTGTTCGGTCGTCATGTCGGGGAGTCGGTCGCCCGAGCCGCGACGGACAACGAGGCCGTGCTCGGTGGGGAGACGCGCGACGTCAGCGTGCTGATGATCGACATCATCGGCTCGACCGCCTTCGCGACCGACCGACCACCGGCGGAGGTTGTCGACATGCTGAACCGGTTCTTCGCCGTGATCGTCGAGGAGGTGGATCGCCACGGCGGCCTGGTCAACAAGTTCATGGGCGATGCGGTGCTCGCGATCTTCGGCACTCCGGCCCACCTCGACGACCACCCCGGCGCAGCACTGGCTGCGGCGCGGTCGATCGCCGACCGGCTCGGTGAGGAGGTCCCCGAGGTCGGTGCCGGCATCGGCGTCTCGACCGGCGAGGCGGTGGCCGGCAACGTCGGAGCCCGGTCGCGGTTCGAGTTCACCGTGATCGGCGACGCCGTCAACGCCGCCGCGCGCCTCACCGAGCTGGCCAAGGACGCCCCCGGCCACGTCCTGGTCTCGCGCCGCAGCGTCGACGAGGCGATGAGCGACGAGCCGGGGCACTGGACCGATCACGGCAGCGAGGTCCTGCGCGGTCGCCACGAACCGACCGAGCTGTCCATCCGCGCCTGACGTTCGCAGTGGCGGCCGTCGTCCGGAGGCGGGTGCATCGCTAGCGAGTGGCGGCAGCCATCAGGGCACCCTCGAGGACGAGGCGGTCCCACGGTCGACGCGGGTCGCGGCCGGTGCTCTCGGTGATCCGCCGCAAGCGGTATCTCATCGTCTGCGCATGCAGGCCGAGCAGGTCGGCGGCCTCGGTCGCCGACCCGGTGTCGAGGTAGGCCTGCAGGCCCTGCGCCAGGTGACCTGCGCCGATCCTGCGCAGCGGGGCGGCCAGGAGCGTGTCGAGCCGGTCCGAGTCGGCATCGCCGTGCCCCGTCAGCAGAGCGACCACCTGCGCATCTGCCTCGTCGAGAACGAACCGGTCGGCGAAGGCACGGTCGGGAGCCCGGTCGAGTGCGTGCTCGGCCAGACGGTGGGCACGGGGCAGGTCCGCCACCTTCAGGTCGGTCAGGGCGCACCCGCGCCATCGACGCCGGCGAGCCGCCTCCTGGTGGCTCGTGCCCTCGCTCGGCAGGACGGCGACGGCCACTCCGGCGCGCACGCGGACCAGAGTGCGGACGGTGGGCTCCGGGCACTGCTGCGCCAGGAGCGTGTCCATGTTCTCGGGCGTCATCTGGTCGCCACCCTCCTCAGCCACCAGCACGAGCAGGTCCAGCCGCGGAGCGAGGGCGAGGCCGAGCTCGCGGCTGCGGTCGGCGAGGCCGATGCGGGTGACCTGCCGGCCGACGAGTAGGTCGTCGACCAGATCGCCGATCGTGCGTCTGCGGTCCCCGCTGACGCGGTCGGTGGCTGCTGTGTGTCCGGCTGTTCCCCACGCGACACGCGTGGTGCTGCAGGACCACGACCCCCGGGCGCGGGTCGGGCACCTCGGTATCCTGCACCACCGCGTCGCGCTGACCCAGGTGACCCGAGCGCTCCGAGTACCCGTCCCCCGAACGAAGGCAACGACGTGATCAAGGATCTGCTCAGCGGGCTGACGAGCGTCGACCCGACCGACTACCGCCATCTCTACGACACCTCCACCGAGGACGGCGTGGTGCCCGGCGGGGGTGTCCACGTCACCTTCCTCGGCGTCTCCACCCTGCTCCTCGCCGATGACGAGAACACGATCATGACCGACGGCTTCTTCTCCCGCCCCGGGCTCCTGAGGGCCCGGTTCGGACGGCTCACGACCAACCGAGCCCGCGTGGCAGGGGCCCTCGCGCGGATCGGTCTGACTGACCTCGATGCACTGTTCGTGGCGCACTCGCACGTCGACCACGCGCTCGATGCGGCGGAGGTCGCCGGGCGCACCGGAGCGAGCCTGCACGGATCGACCTCGACCCGGCGCATCGCCGAGGCCCAGAACTTCGACCCGACGCGGTTCCGGCCGATCGAGACCGGCCAGCCCGTGCAGGTCGGCCGCTTCACCGTCACCGCGATCCCCGCGCAGCACAGCCCCGGCGACCTCGCTCCGGGGCACATCGAGCACCCGGTGTCGTCAAGCCCTCGACTGACCGACCTCAAGACCGGCGACTGCTACTCCTTCCATGTCGCACACCCGGACGGGGCGCTGCTCATCCATGCGAGCGCCAACTTCCTGCCCGGAGTCCTCACACCCTTCCCGGTGGACACCGTCTACCTGGGCATCGGCGCGCTGGGCCACCAGACCGAAGAGTTCCGGGACGCCTACTGGCGCGAGGTGGTGGAGGCGACCGGCGCGCGCCGGGTCGTGCCCATTCACTGGGACAACTTCACCCGTGCGCTGACCCGCCCCGTGCGCACCCTGCCGCGCCGCTTCGACGACTTCGAGACCAGCGTGCGCCACCTGGAGCGCCGCTGCGCCGAGACTGGTGTATTGCTGGTGCTCCCGCAGGTGTGGCAGCGCACCAACCCGTTTGCCTGACTCACCTCTGAAAGGAACACCCCGTGGATTCTGCACTCAGTTCCATCGGCCTGCCCGTCGCCCTGGCGATTGTCATGTTCGGACTCGGGCTCGCGTTGACCGTCGAGGACTTCCGTCGCACGGCCCGTGAGCCCAAGGCGGTCGCCCTTGCCCTCGGGACGCAACTGCTCATCCTGCCCCTGATGTGCTTCGGACTGATCATCCTGCTCGATCCGCCCCCCGCCCTCGCCGTGGGAATGATGTTGTTGGCGGCCTCGCCGGGCGGAACCACCGCCAACCTCTTCAGCCACCTCTTCCATGGCGACGTCGCGCTCAACATCAGCCTCACCGCGGTCAACTCGGTCATCGCCGTGATCACGCTGCCGATCGTGGTGAACCTCTCGACGGACTACTTCAGGCCCGACGCGGACGGCGACGTCGGCCTCCAGTTCGCGAAGATGGTCCAGGTCTTTGCCATCGTCTTGATCCCTGTGGTGCTGGGCATGATCGTCCGTTCGCGATCGTCTGCCTTCGCGGCCCGAGCCGATCGTCCGGTGCGCATCTTGTCGATCGTGATCCTGGTGGCCGTCGTCGTCGGCGCGATCGTTGCCGAGCGAGCCAACGTCGCGGACTACCTCACGGACATCGGCATCCTCACCTCGGTGTTCTGCGCGCTGAGCTTGACGGTCGGCTATCTTCTTCCCCGCGCAGCCGGCGTCAGCGAGAGACAGTCTCTGTCCACGGCCTTCGAGGTCGGCATCCACAACGGCACGCTGGCCATCACCGTGGCGCTGAGCGTCCTCGACGAGAAGCAGCTCGCGGTCCCTGCCGCCGTCTACTCCCTGGTGATGGTCCCGCTGGCCACGGTGGCTGGGCTGCTCATCACCAGGAAGACCCGGCTGTCGCCTCAGGGGGAGCGCACCCAGCGCTCCTGACGACCTGCACCTCGGTGCTCTGGTGGCTGATGCAGCGGCAGGCGACAGGGGTCTGATGTCACCACGTTTGCGCTATAAAGAAGGCATGAAAGCCTCCACCCGGACCGCCCTCCTGGTCATCGCGATCGGCTCGCCGGTCCTGCTCGCAGGGTGCGTGGGTCCGTCCGAGGACGACGAACGCAACGAAGTGTCCATCGGCAGCAACGAGCGCACTGCTGGCACCGATGCCCTCGGGGTCGCGATCGTCGTCGATGGCGACGGCAACGGACGGGTCGTCGGCACCCTCATCAACACCACCCAGGAGCCGCAGAGGCTCGCCGGAGCCGACGTTGACACCGAGCGGGGCCCGGCGCAGGCAGCCGTGATCCCGGGCGAGGTGCCGCTCCCCGCCGGCCAGCCCGTCGAGCTCGCCCGCCAGCCAGCCATCTCGGTCTCGGCCGCTGATCTACCCGTCGGGCTGTTCGTCGAGCTCACCCTCGACATCGAGGGCGCCGACCCGATCGACATGCTCGTACCGGTCGAGGCGCAGGAGGGTCCGTACGAGGAGGTCGAGGTGACCGAACCGCCAGACGGCGATGTTTCCCCCTAAGGCTCAGTAGTACCAGGGGTACTCGCTGAAGTCGGGCGCACGCTTCTCGAGGAAGGCGTCGCGACCCTCGGCGGCCTCGTCGGTCATGTAGGCCAGGCGAGTGGTCTCGCCGAGCAGGACCTGCTGGCCGACCAGTCCGTCGTCGATCATGTTGAACGAGTACTTGAGCATCCGCTGGGCCGTGGGGCTCTTGGCATTGATCTTGCGGCCCCACTCCAGCGCCTCGGCCTCGAGCTCGGCGTGCGGCACCACCTTGTTGACCATGCCCATCCGGTGCGCATCGTCGGCGGAGTACTCGTCGCCGAGCAGGAAGATCTCGCGGGCGAACTTCTGCCCGACTTGGCGGGCGAGGTAGGCCGAGCCGAAGCCGCCGTCGAACGACCCCACGTCGGCGTCGGTCTGCTTGAACTTGGCGTGCTCCGCCGAGGCGAGCGTCAGGTCGGCCACGACATGCAGGCTGTGCCCGCCGCCAGCCGCCCAGCCCGGCACCACGGCGATCACGATCTTGGGCATGAATCGGATCAGGCGCTGGCACTCCAGGATGTGCAGGCGGCTGAGCTTGCCCTTGTCGACGGTCTGGGGCGCCCCACCCTCGACCTCGTACTGGTAGCCGACCTTGCCGCGGATGCGCTGATCGCCTCCCGAGCAGAACGCCCAGCCGGCGTCCTTGGGCGACGGACCGTTGCCGGTCAACAGCACGCACCCGACGTCCGAGGACGTCCGCGCGTGCTCCAGCACCGCCAGCAGCTCGTCGACCGTGCCGGGCCGGAAGGCGTTGCGCACCTCGGGCCGGTCGAAGGCGATACGGACCGTGCCGTGATCGTTGGCCCGGTGGTACGTGAGGTCCTGCAGGCCCTCGAAGCCGGGTACCACCGTCCAGGCGGAGGGGTCGAAGATGTCGGAGACCGATTCCAGTGCGCTCATGGCGGTGAGGCTATCGCGGAGCCGCTGCGATCGGCCCCGCTCACGTCAAGTGGCTAGTGTCGAACGCATGGAGATCCGCAACCTTGGAGCGAGTGGCCTGAAGATCTCGGCCATCTCGTACGGCAACTGGCTCACGCACGGTTCACAGGTCGAGGAGGACGCCGCTCTCGCCTGCGTCCGCCAGGCCCTCGACGAGGGCATCACGACCTTCGACACCGCCGACGTCTACGCGAACACCGCAGCCGAGACGGTGCTGGGCAAGGCACTGGCCGGGGAGCGTCGCGAGGGTCTGGAGATCTTCACGAAGGTGTACTTCCCGACCGGGCCTGGCGCGCACAACGACCACGGCCTGTCGCGCAAGCACATCATGGAGTCGATCGAGGGGTCGCTGCGTCGCCTCGGCACCGATCACGTCGATCTGTACCAGGCCCACCGCTACGACCACGAGACGCCGCTGGAGGAGACGATGGAGGCCTTCGCCGACGTCGTGCACTCGGGCAAGGCGCTCTACATCGGCGTCTCGGAGTGGCGCGCCGACGAGCTGCGGGCCGCTCACGCCCTCGCCCGCGAGCTCAAGATCTCGTTGATCTCCAACCAGCCGCAGTACAACATGCTCTGGCGGGTCATCGAGGACGAGGTCGTGCCGACCTCGCGCGAGCTCGGCATCGGGCAGATCGTGTGGTCGCCGATCGCGCAGGGCGTGCTGACCGGCAAGTACAAGCCGGGCGCGGACCTGCCTGCCGGATCGCGCGCGACCGACGAGAAGGGCGGCGCCGACATGATCTCGCGATTCATGGACGACGACGTGCTCGAACGTGTCCAACGACTGACGCCGGTGGCGGAGCAAGCGGGTCTCAGCCTGGCTCAGCTCGCCATCGCGTGGGTGCTGGCCAACGACAACGTGTCCTCGGCGATCATCGGGGCCAGCCGTCCCGAGCAGGTCACCGAGAACGTCAAGGCCGCCGGCGTCACGCTCGACGCCGACGCGATGGCCGCGATCGACGAGGCGCTCGGCGACATCGCCGAACGCGATCCGGCCAAGACCACGTCACCGGCCACCCGCACCTTCGGCTGACCTAGGGGCCTGGACCGAGGCCGCGAGGGAGACCATGTGGCCCAGGCGGGCGACTTCGGAGGCGAGGAACTCAGGGCCACCGTGACGTCCGACGATCACCACGAAGGGACCTAACCCGCGGGTCGATCCCGGCGCGGCAGCGAGGACGGTGCTGTCCCATTCCGGCGCGGGTTGCAGCGTCTGTCGTCCCGGCAGGTCCAGCCACTGATCGGCTGCAGGCACCAGGTGCGGCGCGGTCGGGGAGGCTGCGTAGATCATCGCGCCGTTCTCGTCGCGCTGCAGGGCCATGGCCCAGTCGGTGCGGAAGGTCGCCGGCACGACCTCGACCAGCAGGTCGATCGCACGCGCCGGGTCCTCGGTGAATCGCTCGACAGCCTCCAGATCCATGCTGAGGTTGGCGCCGGCCGTGTAGCGCGAGACCCACTGCACCTCGACGCCCTCGAGACCGTGGCACGCCGTGACCAGCGCATCGGGCATGACCTGCGGCGGCAGCTCGAGCAGCACGTCGTCGATGACGCGACCGTCGGCGCGGCGTTCGACGATCTCGATGGCCTCGATGTCGGCGCCAGCACCACCCAGGGCCGTGGCGAGAGCGCCCAAGGAGCCCGGGACGTCCGTCAGCGCGACGCGCAGCAGAAAGGCCATGCGAGCATTCTCACCGGTCGATGTTTCGTTGCGATGTCGCAGGTACCGTGGACGCCGTGACCACGTCCTCGGCCGCCGCCCCGCCCACGTCCATGACCCGCACCATCTTTCGGGTCGTAGCGGTCGCCGAGGCGGTCTCGTGGGCCCTGCTGCTGGCGGCGATGTTCGCCAAGTACGTCACCGAGTCCGAGCCGTTCGGCATCCCCGAAGGCGGCGTGCCCGTCGCCGGTGCACTGCACGGCGGTGTCTTCGTCGCCTTCGTGATCGCCTCGATCGTGGCGTGGCGGCGCTTCGGGTGGAGCCTGCTGGTCCTGGTCGTCGCGCTCGTCTCGGCCGTCGTGCCCTTCGCGACCTACGTCTTCGAGGTCGGCGCCGACCGACGTGGCCTGCTGGGCCGACCGGCCGGTCTCACGCCGGCTCGACCTCGCGCCTGACTCCACCGACGCGCAGGTAGAACGCCGTCAGAGCGACGGCGATCGCGGTCACGACGACGCAGGCGATCGCGACAGAGCCTGCACCGTTGGCGTCGAAGTCGAGGAAGTCGTACGGCACCCGCGCCGTGGTGGTCTCGGTGATCGTGAACGTCGGCGAGAAGGTGACGGCGCGCAGCAGCGTGTAGACCAACCAGCCGACCGGCCACACGAGCGCCCACCAGGCGGAGCGCTGCAACGGGGTGCGCGGCTGGATCAGGACGAAGCCGATGACCGAGGCCGCCGGCACGATGTAGTGGAAGATCGTGTCGAGCACCCGGTCAGCACCCTCGAGCGGGACGGTCCCGGCCAGGACCGTGGCGTAGACGATGCCGGTGACCGTGATGCCGACCAGACCGGCGACCCGGACCGCGCCGAAGATGCGGTCCGAGCGATGCGGATCGAGTGCCACTCCGGCCGCCCCGACCATGATGAGCAGGTTCGACTGGATCGTGAAGTAGCTGAACAGGTTGACCAGGCTGCGGCCCGCGTCGGCGCTGATCACCGTCTGCCAGACGACAGCCGCGGCGATCAGCATCGCGAGCGACGCATGGAACACGCGAGTGATCGTGGAGTTCATCTGCTCATCGTGCCGTACTTCCACGGTCTGGTCACCCATGCTCTGGCGCCGAGCACAGCAGTAGGAAACACTGGGGCAATGCGATCGATCTGGAAGGGCGCCATCAGCTTCGGCCTCGTCAACGTGCCGGTGAAGGTCTACAGCGCCACCCAGAGCCACGACGTCTCCCTGCACCAGGTGCACGGCGAGGACGGCGGTCGCATCCGGTACCAGCGCAAGTGCGAGATCTGCGACGAGGTCGTGGCGTACGACGACATCCAGAAGGCCTACGACGACGGCGACCGCACCGTGGTCCTGACGCCCGACGACCTCGCGTCCCTGCCGGCCGAGCGCAGCCACGAGATCGAGGTCATCGAGTTCGTCCCGGCCGACCAGGTCGACGTGCTGCGCATGGACAAGAGCTACTTCCTCGAGCCGGACCCCAAGTCGCTCAAGCCCTACTCCCTGCTGCGCCAGGCGCTCGAGGACACCGACCGCACGGCCATCGTCCGATTCGCGCTGCGCCAGCGCACCCACCTCGCGGCCATGCGGGTGCGAGGCGACGTCCTGATGCTGCAGACGCTCCTGTGGGACGACGAGGTCCGCACCCCCGACTTCGGCGTGCTGGAGGAGAAGGTCTCGGTCACCAAGAAGGAGTCCGACATGGCCGCCCAGCTGGTCGAGTCGCTGTCGGGCGACTTCGACTCCGCGGAGTTCACCGACGACTACCAGGAGCAGCTGCGCCAGCTCGTCGACGCCAAGCTCGAGCAGGGCGACGCGCTCGACACCGAGGCGACGTTCGGCGGCGGTGAGGGCAGCGGCGACGAGGCCGAGGTCATCGACCTCATGGAGGCGCTGCGCCGCAGCATCGACAAGCGCAAGGCCGGGTCGAGCGCCGACGATGACGCGAAGACCACCACGCCGAAGAAGACGTCAGCCACGAAAGCGCCTGCCGCGAAGAAGACGGCGACCAAGAAGGCAGCGACCAAGAAGGCTGGGGGCGCCAAGAAGGCGGCCGCGAAGAAGGCGCCTGCCAAGAAGACCGGCTGACGTGGCAGGACCCACCGCGTCGCAGACCGTGACGCTCGGCGGCCACCGTCTGCGTCTGACACATCCCGACAAGGTGCTGTACCCCGAGACCGGGACGACCAAGGCCGAGATCATCGCGTACCTCGTGACGATCGCTCCTGTGCTGCTGCCCCATCTCGCGGGCCGCATCGTGACCCGCAAACGCTGGGTGCACGGAGTGGGCACGCCGGCGCGCCCGGGCGAGGTCTTCTTCGAGAAGAACCTGCCGCCATCGGCACCCCGGTGGATTCGTCGCCACCGCATCGCGCACGACCGGCACGAGGCCGAGTACCCGCTCGTGGAGCACGCGGCGGACCTTGCCTGGCTGGGCCAGGTCGGCGCGCTCGAGCTGCACACCCCGCAGTGGAGAGTCACCGACGGCCCAGCCGACCAGCCGCGCCCTGACCGTCTGGTGCTCGATCTCGACCCGGGTCCCGGCGTCGGCCTGGCCGAGTGTGCCTCCGTCGCTCACGAGGCGAGGGCGATGCTCGGCGAGGTCGGACTCGAGGCCCTCCCGGTCACCAGCGGGTCGAAGGGGCTGCACCTGTACGCCGCACTCGACGGCACCCACGACACCGAGTACGTCAACGCGTTCGCCAGGACCCTGGCCGAGGCACTGCAGTCACAGCTGCCCGACCTGGTGGTCAGCTCGATGTCGAAGAGCGTCCGGCGGGGCAAGGTGCTGGTCGACTGGAGCCAGAACAACGGCAACAAGACCACGATCTCGCCGTACTCGTTGCGTGGCACCGTCCTGCCGCACGTCGCCGCACCGCGGATGTGGGACGAGATCGACGACGATCTGGCTCAGCTGATGTTCACCGAGGTCCTCGAACGGGTCGAGACCTCGGGTGACCCCCTCGCGGACCTCGGCCACCGGCCGCACCCCGAGCAGGTGACCGTGTCCGGGACCGAGGTGCAGCTGGCCTCGGTGGGTCGCGAGTCCACGGTGCGCTCCGCCGACGACTGGGCCTATGAGATGAAGTGGGACGGGATCCGCGCCGTCGCACACGTTCACGACGACGGCGCACGGCTCACCAGTCGCAACGGCCACGACCTCACCGTGTCGTATCCGGAGATCTGCGAAGCCCTCGCTGCCGATCCCACCCTGACCGGCACGGCACTGGACGGCGAGATCGTCGCCTTCGGCTCCGACGGCGCGCCGGACTTCGGACTGCTGCAGCACCGCATGGGAGTCACGAGCGCGCGCGATGTCGCGGCGGCGGCACGGCAGGCGCCGGCGCACCTGTTGGTGTTCGACCTGCTCGCCCAGCGCGACCAGGACCTGCGCGAGCAGCCGTACACAGCGCGACGAGAGGCCCTCGCTGCACTCGACATCGGCGACGACCCCGAGGCGATCGTGAGGGTTCCGCCGGCCTTCGACGGGGCCTTGGACGAGGCCGTGGCACACAGCCTCGAACAGGGTCTGGAAGGGGTCATCGCCAAGCGATGCAGCGCCGTGTACCGCAGCGGTCGCGGATCGTCGTGGGTCAAGATCAAGCACCAACGCACCCAGGACGTGGTGGTCTGCGGATGGTCCCCGGGGCGGGGAGCGCGGGCCGAGAGCATCGGCTCGCTGGTGGTCGCGGTGCATCGCGAGGATCGCCTGTCCTACGCGGGCCGGGTCGGTACCGGCTTCACCGACGCGGCCCTCCAACGCCTCACCACCGCGCTGAATCCGCTGGAGATCGCCGAGAGTCCCCTCGTTGACGTGCCGGCCGATGTCGCACGAACGGCACGGTGGGTCGAGCCGGTCATCGTGGGCGAAGTCACCTTCGCGGAGTGGACCGCCAGCGGTCAGCTGCGGCATGCGAGCTGGCGCGGTGTGCGCCACGACGTACCCGCTTCGGGTGTTCGACCCTGAATCCGCGTAGGGTTCGATCATGAAGCCGTTCAAGAGAGCGAAGAAGTCCGATCAGCTCGCCGACCGCCTGAAGTCCGCCCGCGATGACGCAGCCAGCCGCGCCCGAGACTTCGGCGAGGCCGCAGTCGACAAGGCACCCGGCGTGCGCGCCCAGCTCGCCGAGCAGGCCCGCGACCTCAGCCACACGGTCGCCGAGAAGGCCCCCGTCGTCGGCGCGCAGCTGGCCGAGCAGGCCCGCGACCTCAGCCACACGGTCGCCGAGAGGGCCCCCGTCGTCAGCGCGCAGCTGGCCGAGCAGGCCCGTGAGCTGAGCAAGGAGGCCCGCGGTCGACTCTCCGAGGTCGAGCAGCCCGAGGTCCTGATGACCAAGAAGCAGAAGAAGGCGATCAAGAAGCAGCAGCGTGGCAAGCGGGTGCGTCGCGTGTTCTCGCTGGCCGCCGTCGCTGCCGTCGGTGGCGCGATCTTCGCCACGCTGCGCCAGCGTCAGGCCTCCGTCGACGGCGGACCGTCCTCGCCGCCCCCGCCGCCCGCTCCGGCTCCGCCCCGGGTGAACACCCCGACCTCGACGCCGGCCGCCGCCAAGTCAGCCGCCCCGGCGCCCCAGGCCACACCCGCGGCGCCCGCTGCCCAGGCCGCTGAGGCTGCCAAGGCAGCACCGGAGAAGAAGGCTGCGTCGCACGACGACAAGCCCGAAGATCCCCGGGACGGCGGCGCCACGAAGCCGCCCACCCCGAAGTCCTGAACCACCGCAACAGCCCGGTCCGACATTGGTCGGGCCGGGCTGTTGCGCATTGAGTGGGAAAGTGTCACGCTTGATGTAACGCGGTTATGCAGTAGCCGTTCGCAGTTCTAGCCCTGGGAGGGCTCGACGTGAACGCAGCATCTGACAGCACCACCAACCGTCTTCTCGCCGATCGCATCGACGCCGAACCGGCTCGTCTGCACGAGATCGAGGCCGAGATCGTTCGACTTCATCTGCCGCTCGCGACCGCGCTGGCGCACCGCTACCTCGACCGTGGGGCCGACCGTGACGACCTGGTGCAGGTCGCCAGCTTGGCTCTTGTCAAGGCCATGCGTGGGTTCGATCCCGACAAGGGCGCTTTCGCCGCCTTCGCCACGGCCACGATCCTCGGCGAGATCAAGCGGTACTTCCGCGACGTGTGCTGGACCGTCAAGCTGCCCCGGCGCCTGCAGGAGCTGCAGGTCGACATCACGCGCGCCAGCGCTGAGCACTGGCAGCAGCACTCGACCGCCCCCACGTCCGACCACCTGGCGGCCACCCTGGGCGTCGACGCCGCGGAGGTCTGCGAGGCGCGTGCTGCATCCGGCTGCTTCACGGCCTCGTCACTGGATCTGCCCGTGACCCAGGGCTCGACGATGTCGCTCGGGGACCTCGTGGTCGATGAGTCCGACGACCAGTACGGACACGTGGACGATCTCGCCACGGTGGGATCGGCCATGAGCAGTCTGGACGCCAGCCAGCGAGAGCTGCTCGACCTGCGGTTCTACCAGCACCTCACCCAGCAGCAGATCGCCGACCGGACGGGCGTCAGCCAGATGCAGGTGTCCCGCCGCCTCAAGCGGCTCCTCGCCGACCTCCGCACGGCCATGGGGCCGATCGCTGCCTGACCGGACGCCTGCCCGGGCGGTCCACCGACACGCAGGTCGGGTCCGAGACGGTCAGGTCGATGACGTTCCCACCAGCTCGTCGACGGCGCGCTCGACCACGTCGTCGTCCGCGCTGCGCAGGACGACCACGTCATGGCGCTCGATGCAGCGATCGCACAGGTCCTCGGCGTCGACGTCCGACTCGTCGGTGAGCAGAGCCACCACCCGGGTCCCGTGCGGATCGGCCTCGCACAGACCGCGCGCTGCGGACATGCCTGCGGGCGAGTCGAGCACCATCAGCGCGCGCGACACCGTCTTGACCCAGCCGGTCTCGATCGAGACGGTGTGCGTGGACGCTCCTCGAGCGCGAATCTCGTCGGCGATCCGAGCGATCAGCGGGGTGTGCCGGGCATAGATCGTCACGGTCGGACTCTGGGCGGAACCATCGAACATCATCGGCCTCCTGTTGCGTCGATGTACCCCCCGAGGCTACGACCGAAACCTGAGCCACGCCCGCGAGACAAGGACCGCGTGAGGTGATTGGATACCCGCATGGACCTCCCGCGCTCGACTCGACGCCACACCGTGGGCGAGGTCGACGCTGACACGTTCTTCTCACACATGGCACTCGACCTGTATGACGAGCCCGACGCCGACGCCACGGTGCAACGCATCGCGGAGTACGCCCGCATCGCGGTGGACTGCGCCGATGTCGGCATCATGCTGGTGCACGCTCGCCGACACATCGAGACCGCGGCAGCCACCTCCTCGCGCGTGGCCGAGTCGCACGACCTACAGATCGTGCACGACGAAGGGCCCTGCCTCGACGCGCTCGACGGGGATCACATCTACTCCGTGCCCGACACGTCCAAGGACCCACGGTGGAGCACCTGGGGTCCGGCGGTTCACCGACTCGGAATGCGCAGCGCGGTCAGTGTCCGTCTGGAGACGCGGGGACGACGGTACGGGTCGATCAACCTGTACGGCGCCGAACCCCACGCCTTCACCGAGGACGACGTCGCCGTGGCCACCATCTTCAGCCGTCACGCCTCCGTGGCCATCGCCGCCGCCCACAACGAGGACGGCCTCCAGGTGGCGATCGACGCACGCAAGCTCATCGGCCAGGCCCAGGGGGTCCTGATGGAGCGCTTCGACATCGACGCCGACCGGGCCTTCACCTTCATGCGGCGCCAGTCGCAGGACCACAACACGAAGCTGCGTGACATTGCCGCGTGGATCGTGGCGAACCGCTCCACTCGAAGCGCCACCTACGATCCCAGCTAGGCCGCCGTCTCCGTCCCGTCTGACGTGGCCACCTTGTCTGCTGCCAGGTCCGAACGCTCACGGGGATTCAGTCCGCCCCACACGCCGTGCTCCTCGCGGGCCGACATCGCATGCTGGAGGCACTCCGCGACGACGGGACAGCGGGCGCAGAACGCCTTGGCTGCGCTCTCTCGCTGTTCGCGGGCGAAGCCACGCTCGTGCTCGGGGGAGAAGAACCGGTTGACGTCGACCTCGGCGCAGGCGCCATCGAACTGCCACTCGTAGGACTCCCAGATGGGAGGGGGAAGCCGCTTGATGTTGACCACGGGGCGACATCCTTTCTCGGGGGTGTGTCGCAGATGCGACACGGTCACGCGTGATGTACCCGAGACGGATGGCCCCAAACCCTCCTGCGGCTCAGTGGATGGCGAAGACGCGCGCGGGGAAGCCGGACCCACCCTTGGGCTTGCCCCACGAGGCCACGATCAGGGCGCCCACCTCGGGAACCTGGTCCAGGTTGGCCATCAGCTCGATCTGCCACTTGTCGTGCTGCAGCAGGAACAGCTCGAGCCCGTAGTCGCCGGCCGAGGTCGACGAACCCGGATCGGTGTCGGTCGTCTCGTGGCCGATGGCGGTCACGCCGACGCGCTCGACGAGGTCGACCACGACCTCACGGGACCATCCGGGGATGTGGCTGACGCCGCCATCGTCGTGATTGGCCATGGCCTCGTTGTCCGGCCAGCGCTGGTGCCAGTCGGTACGCAGCGCCACGAACGAACCGGCGGGCATGACCCCGTTCCGATCCTCCCACGCGGCGACGTCGGCGAGGGTCGGGACGGCGTCAGGATCGTCGCGCACCCGGTCGGAGATGTCGAGCACCACGAGCGGCAAGATCATCTGCTGCACGGGGATCTCGTCGATCGGGCGCGCCCCGTCGACGAAGTGCGAGGGCGGGTCGCAGTGCGTGCCCCACTGGCCCACCAGCTCGTAGCGATGCACGGCGAACCCGTCAGGATCGACGTCGAACCTCTGGTGGCGCACCTCGTCGGGAAATGCCGAGAAGTGCGGCATGCCCGGAAAGAAGGCGTGCGTCAGGTCGGTGAACGTGCGGGACTGCAGCTGCTCGTGCAGCTGCCACAGCGGTCGGTCGCCCGGTTCGGTGTTCTGTGCGGTCATGGCCACCAGCCTCGCACGATCAATCAGCTGGCGACAGTCTCAGCGAGGTGCCCCATCCACCCCGTGCGAGGCTGCCGTGGCCTAGTGCTGGCGAAGCTGCTCGATGAGGTCGTCCTTGGACAGGTCCGAGTAGCCGGTCAGGCCGAGCTCCTTGGCCCGCGCCCGCAGATCGCTGACGGTCCAGTCCTCATACGACCCAGCACGTCCACCCTTGGCTCCCACGGACTCCTCGGAGCGCCCCCGCTGAGCGGCAGCGTTGGAGATGCGAGCGGCCTTCTCCTTAGAGGCGCCGTCGTCGCGCAGCGCCTCGTACATCTCAGGGTTCTTGATGCTCGGATCGTCGTCCTTCGGCACTGGGTCCCTCCTCGATCGTCTGCCCAGGCGGTACCCGGCCCCACTCGGGTTCAATCACCGTCGCGCACGCGGGTCGCGAAGCGGGCCGTCCGCTCGCGCAGCGCCTCGACTCGACCGGCGACGAACGCCTCGGGCTGGCGACCGGCCTCCTCCGGGGTGGGTCGACGCCGAGCGTGGCGGGAGCACGAGAGGTCGGCGTGCACCATCGCTCCGATCGAGTTGCCCTGCTTGCCCGAGGCACCCGCCCGTCGAGCCACGTAGAGGACGACGCCCTCGGTGGCCTGTGGGTCCTGACACCAGTCGCACATGGCCCGCCGCGTTGCACCGCGGCTCTCCGTCCGCAGGAGCAGGCCGATCGGACCCGCCTCGGTCGGCACCACCACGTAGCCGCGCTGCCGCGCCTTGGGGTCGGTCCAGCCGAGGAGGTCGAGGTCGTCCCACATCCGATCGGTCAGGTCGTGGGGGACTGGCGCCTGGGTGGTCTCACGGCGCGAGGTGTTGACGAACGAGGCGCGGATGTCGCGCTCGGTGAGTGGCTGCATGGCGTACTTCTCTCAACGGATGCCGGTCAGGTGGACCGGCGGTGCATGGGCAGGCGGATGCGCACCGGCCACGTTGCTGCGTCAGCCGGCGACTGCTTCGGGTGTGGAGCACACCATGGCGGCCACCCCACGGTCCGTGCGTCGCACAGCGCACTCCTTCGTCGAGAACTTCCTGAGTCGGCGCCGACTCTAGTCACTCGTGCCGAGCGACACCAGGGCCTCTCCGGACATGCGGTAGGTGGTCCACTCATCCTGCGGTGCGGCACCGAGCGAGTCGTAGAAGGCGATGCTGGGCGCATTCCACGCAAGGACCCACCACTCCAGGCGCGGCAGTCCCCGCTCTACACACTCACGCGCCAGGGCGGCAAGCAGATCGCGACCGAGGCCCGTCCCCCGATGGGAGGGGTCGACGAACAGGTCCTCCAACCAGATCCCGTTGCTGCCGGTCCAGGTCGAGAAGGTCAGGAACCACACCGCGATGCCCACGACCTGCCCGTCCACCTCGGCCACGTGCGCGAACGTGGCCGGATGCCCGTCGCCGGGGAACAGGGCGCGGGCGAAGTCCTCCTCGGTGGCTTCGACCTGGTCGGCAGCCCTCTCGTAGGTGGCCAGCGCATGGACGAGCTCGAGGATGCGGGGAACGTCAGTGGCCGTCGCGGCCCGGACAGCAGTGGTCATGTCCATATCGTGCCCCCCTGCCATGTCAGCGCTGCGACCGTAGGCTGGTCGCGATGTCGACCTCACGCGATCAGACCCTGCCGCCCCACGTGTTCGTGCTCTTCGGAGCCACCGGCGATCTCGCTGCGCGCAAGCTGTTCCCCGGCCTGTACCACCTGGCCGAGGCCCAGCGACTGCCCAGCGAGTACCGCATCATCGGATCAGGCCGCCACTCCCCCGGGACCGACGACGAGTTCGCCCAGCAGATCCGCGACGGGCTGGCCGACACCGTCGATGATCTCGATACCGATCTCGCCGACGAGCTGACCTCGCGCATCAGCTTCCAGACCTCCGACGCCGAGGACGGCGCCGATCTCGCAACCGCCGTGCAGGCTGCCTCAGACGAGCTGGGCGATGAGGTGCAGCGTGTCGTCTACCTCTCGGTGCCCCCGTCGGCGATGGAGCCGATGGTGCGCATGCTGGGAGCAGAAGGCATTGCCGAGGGTGCCCGGCTGGTCGTCGAGAAGCCCTTCGGCAGCGACCTGGAGTCCTCCCGAAGCCTCAACGAGACGTTGCAGGACGTCGCCGATGAGGATCACGTCTTTCGTATCGACCACTTCCTGGGCAAGGAGGCGGTGCAGAACATCCTGGCCCTGCGATTCGCCAACGGCCTGCTCGAGCCGGCCTGGAACGCCGGCCACATCGAGTCGGTGCAGATCGACGTGCCCGAGGAGCTCAGCATCGAGGGGCGCGCGGGCTTCTATGAGTCCACCGGCGCGCTGCGCGACATGATCTCCACCCACCTGTGCCAGGTGCTGGGCTTCGTGGCCATGGAACCGCCGATCCACCTCGATGCGCTCAGCCTGCGCAACGAGAAGGCCAAGGTCTTCCAGGCCATGCGTGAGCTGCGGCCCGAGGACGTCGTGCGGGGCCAGTACGCCGGCTACACCGACGAGGACGACGTCGACCCGGACTCCCAGACCGAGACCTTCATCGCGGTGCGGGCCTGGGTCGACAACGAGCGCTGGCACGGTGTGCCCTTCCACCTGCGCACCGGCAAGTCGATGGCCGAGACGCGTCGCACCATCACGTTGCGGTTCAAGCGCCCGCCCACCGCGCGGTTCGGCGACGAGGTCGAGCCGCCCAACGAGCTGGTGCTCGACCTGTCGGACACCCCTCGGGTGCGCATCGACGTGCAGGCCAAGCGTCCCGGTCCCCGTCTGAGCCTCGAGCCGGCCACCCTCGAGCTGTCGTTGCAGCACCATGGCCACGACGACGAGGAGCCGCTGGAGGCGTACGAGAAGCTGCTGCTCGACGTGATGCACGGCGACCAGACCCTGTTCACCCGCGCCGACGAGGTCGACCGTCTCTGGCAGATCGTGACCCCGGTGCTCGAGGATCCTCCCGCGGTCCAGCCGTACGAGGCGGGATCGTGGGGTCCGGACGAGGCCGTGAAGATGACGCACTGGCGGTTGCCCGAGTGAGCGATCAGACCTCCGCCCTGCCGATCTCCGACCACGGTCTGATCGGTGATCTGCGGACCGCCGCCCTGGTGGGCATGGATGGCACCATCGACTGGTTCTGCCCGGGGCGGTTCGACGCGGCCAGCGTGTTCGCCTCGGTGCTCGACACCGAGGTGGGGGGCAGCTGGCGCCTCGAGCCGGTGGGCGGCTCCGTGCGGACCCAGCAGTTCTACGTGCCGAACACCGCGATCCTCGCGACCCGGTTCCTCACCGAGGACGGGGTCATCGAGGTGTACGACTTCATGCCGGTGATCCAGCGCGCCGACCCCGACCACCGCCAGCGCATCGTGCGGCGCGTGACGGCAGTACGTGGCAGCACGCGGGTACGTTCGGTCGTCTCGGCCCGACCCGACTACGCGCGCACCACGCCCCAGGTCGTGACCGATGAGCACGGTGTCGTCCTGACGGGCGCGGGACTGCGGCTCGGACTCGTCTCGACCACCGAGCTGTCGGTCGACGGCGACGACGTGACCGCCGAGATCGAGCTGGCGACCGGCCAGAGCGCGGTGTTCGTGCTCGAGGTCCTCGCCGACGGCGCTGCGCCGCAGGCCTGCACCACGGCCGACGTCGACGCACTGATCGATGCGACCAGCACGTTCTGGCATGACTGGGTCGAGCGCTCCACCTACACCGGCCGCTGGCGCGAGACGGTGAACCGGTCGGCGATCACGCTCAAGCTGTTGACCCACGAACCCACCGGCGCGATCATCGCGGCACCCACCACGAGCCTGCCCGAGGCCATCGGCGGAGGCCGCAACTGGGACTACCGGTACGTATGGGTGCGCGATGCCGGATTCAGTCTCTATGCCCTGTTGCGTCTCGGCTTCACCGACGAGGCCCAGGCCTTCGTGCGCTGGCTGTCCGAGCGCATGGGCGAGGGCCCTGACGAGCAGCACCTGGATGCGAACGGCGACGACCTCGGTCCGCTGCGCGTGCTGTACGACATCGACGGCAGCTCACCGGTCGACGAGCACGAGCTCGGCCACTTGTCGGGCTATCGCGACTCGGCTCCCGTGCGGGTCGGCAACGGCGCCGTCGACCAGCTGCAGCTGGACATCTACGGCGAGATCATCGACTCGGTCTACCTGTTCAACAAGTACGGGCCCGGGCTCTCGCACGACGCGTGGCGCGACATGCAGCGCATCATCGACTGGCTGACCGAGAACTGGGAGCGCGAGGACGCCGGCATGTGGGAGGTGCGCGGCGGCTACCGCCCCCACACGACCTCGCGCCTGATGGCCTGGGTCGCGTTCGAGCGGATGATCCGCATGGCCCGGCAACGCGGGCTGCCCGGCGACATCACCGCCTGGTCCGACACCCGCGACCAGATCTACGCCCGCATCATGGACGAGTCGTGGAACACCGACCTGCAGGCGTTCACCCAGGTCGAGGGCGGCACGGCGCTCGACGCCGGCGTGCTCCTGATGCCCATGGTCAAGTTCTTGTCGCCGGCCGATCCACGCTTCCTGTCCACGCTCGACGCCGTCGAGACCGAGCTCGTCGCCGACAGCCTGGTGTTCCGGTACGACGTCTCGGACTCGCCCGACGGCGTCGACGACGACTCGGGCGCCGAGGAGGGCACCTTCAGCCTGTGCTCGTTCTGGTACGTCGAGGCCCTCACCCGCGTCGGACGCCTCGGCGAGGCATCGGTGGCTCTCG
Organism: Aeromicrobium sp. CF3.5; assembly: GCF_051262695.1. NCBI lineage: Bacteria > Bacillati > Actinomycetota > Actinomycetes > Propionibacteriales > Nocardioidaceae > Aeromicrobium > Aeromicrobium sp. CF3.5. The sequence goes on along the minus strand of NZ_JBIMEZ010000005.1, from coordinate 57,551 downwards.
AGAAGATGTTCACCTACGCCAACCACCTCGGCCTCTACGCCGAGCAGATCGGCGACACCGGTGACCAGCTCGGCAACTTCCCGCAGGCGTTCACGCACCTGTCGCTGATCAGCGCCGCGATCAACCTCGACCGCGCCCTGGGCTGAGCGGCGGTTCGACCTGGCGATACGCCTTAGGCTCCCATCCATGACCTCAGTCGACTCGCTCGGCCCCACGGCACTGGGGGTCGGTCTGCTGGTGGCCCTGACGATCGCGGTGCTGTGGTCGACCCACACGCCGCGACCCTTCGCGCCGTCGTGGGCCATCCTTCGTGGCGCAGTCCAGCTGGCGCTCATCAGCCTGGTGCTGAGCCAGGTCATCGGCAACGGCTTCTACGTGTCGCTGGCGTTGCTGGTGATGTTCTCGGTCGCCGCGGTCACCGCAACCCGCCGCATCGGTTGGAGCGTCCACCACGTGGCCGTGCTGGCCGGATCGATGGCCGCCGGTGTCGGCGCGACCCTCGCGATCGTGTTCTGGACCGGCGCACTCGAGCCGTCGGCGCGCTACGGGCTGGCGATCGGCGGCATCGTGATCGGCAACGCCATGTCGATCGCCACCCTCACGGGCCGACGACTGAACGAGTCGATCGACGAGCGCTGGGACGAGGTCGAGGGGTGGCTCGCACTCGGCGCGACGCGTCGCCAGTCGACGATCACGCTGGCCCGGTCGGCCGTCTACTCCGCCCTGATCCCGTCGACCGACCAGACCAGGACCACGGGGCTGGTCACGCTGCCCGGCGCCTTTGTCGGCGCCATCTTCGGTGGTGTCTCACCGTTGGAGGCAGGCCGGTTCCAGCTCGTGGTGCTGGCCTCGGTGATGGCGGCCGGATCGATCACCGCCACCCTGATGGCGCGCGTCCTGGCGCCGGTGTCGGTGCGTCCTGTTCCACTCGACTGAGCACGCGGGGCGTCTGTTCTCAGACGTCCTCGACGACGGCGTGGCGGCCGACGTCAGCGGTCTCGCCGGTGAGCTTGGCCTTGACGAAGCTGATGGCGGTCGCAACGCGACTGTCGGGACTGGACCAGTACTCGGCTCCCTCGACGTCGACCCGCACCAGGATCGCGTTGGGGTCCTCGGGGCCACCGGGCAGCCACGCCTCGGCCCGCGGGCTCCACAGATCGCGCAGCGTGTCCAGGTCGTCGACGACTGCGGCCCGACCAGACAACGAGACCCACGAGCCGTCGCCGGTCATCGTGACGGAGGCGTGCGGGTTCGCCTCGATCTGCTCGACCTTGCGCGAGTCGCGGGCGGCGATGAACCACACCACGACGTCATCGTCGACCTGCTGACTGGTCATCGGGCCGCTCCACACGATCGCGACGTAGATTCGACGCATGTTCGAGGACCTACCGGCCATCATCGTGCAGACCGACCCCGACATCGTGGCCGGGTTCGCCCACGACGAGTCGCGACTCACCGATCGCGCGCTGCCGTCGGCCGTGCTGTCCCCACGCAGCACCGCCGAGGTCAGCGCGTGCGTGCGGGCCGTGGCAGCGAGCGGCCGGTCGCTGGTCGTGCGCGGCGCAGGCACAGGCCTGAGCGGTGCGGCGAACGCGCCGGAGGGCTCGGTGGTGCTCAGCACCCGCCACCTCACCGCGATGGACCTCGACCCGGTCGAGCGGATCGCCGTGGTCCAGCCGGGAGTCGTGACCGCCGATCTGCGCCAGGCTGCCCGCGCCCTCGATCTGTTCTACCCGCCTGATCCGGGCAGCGTCGACTCGTGCACCATCGGCGGCAACGTGTCCACCAACGCGGGCGGCATGTGCTGCGTGAAGTACGGCGTGACCGGTGACTACGTGCTGGGACTCCAAGCCGTGCTCGCCGACGGCCGGGTCATGCGCACCGGCCGCCGCACGGTGAAGGGGGTGGCGGGGTACGACCTGACCCACCTCCTGGTCGGCTCGGAGGGCACCTTGGCCGTCATCACCGAGATCACGCTTGCTCTCGCCCCGGCTCCCGCCTCACCGTCGACCCTGGTGGCGACCTTCGCGGACCTGAAGGACGCCGGAGCGGCGGTCGCGGAGCTGGTGGCGTCGGGGCTGGGCCTGTCGATGCTGGAGATCATGGACCGCACGACGCTGGAGGCCGTCGATCGGCACACCGGGATGGGTCTGAGCGCTGAGGCCATGCTGCTGATCCAGAGCGACGCGGCCGCCCGAGGTGACGTGCTGCGCGCGGCCGAGACCATCTGCACGGCATCGGGTGCGGTCGACCTCGCGAGCACCAATGACCCCGTCGAGGGAGGGCAGCTGATCGAGGCCCGGCGCCAGGCGCTTCCCGCCCTGGAGCGGATGGGCGACTGGTTGCTCGACGATGTGTGCGTGCCCCGGTCGAGGATCGTCGACCTGATCTCCGGCGTGCAGACCATCGCGGCGGACGCGGGCCTGACGATCGGCGTGTTCGGGCACGCCGGAGACGGCAACATGCACCCCACCGTCATCTTGGACGGCTCGGACGAGCAGCAGGTGACCGAGGCTCGACGAGCCTTCGATCGCATCACCGACCTGGCGCTCGAGCTCGGTGGCACGATCACCGGCGAACACGGTGTCGGGCGCCTCAAGACCACGTGGCTGGCCCGTGAGCTCGACGCAGTCGCCCTGTCGGCGCATCAGGCGATCAAGCAAGCTTTCGACCCGACCGGGATGCTCAACCCCGGCAGCGTGCTGGCCCAGCAGCTCGACTAGCTCAGGACTGGCCGAGCACCGCTGCGGCCGAGACGTCGCCGTCAGCCGCCTCGATCGCCTGGACGAGCTGCGCGACGTCGGCGTCCGCGATCGTCACCCCGGTCTCGTCGAAGCCGGCGCGCAGCTCGTTGTCGACAGTGCCCTCAGGGGCGCCGCTCTGGTAGGCGCCGACCCGGTCGACGACGGCCTGGATCGCTTCGAGCTGGTTCGTGTCGTAGTCACTCATGACACGGGCGTACCCGGCGCGGTGGATCCTCAACCCAAAGATCGATCGATGAGTTGAGTTCTCAACGCCCCGGCACAAAAGGTTGCAGATCCACCGCCCCCGACGGAGAGCTACCGGTTGGGGGTGGGCGGGGGTGTCATGCTCGGGTCCTCGCTGGGGCGGGTGGCCGGACCCTGGTCGGGGTGCTCCGGCGAGGGGTGTGGGTCGGCAGACGTCTGGGTCATGAGCGGGTTCTCCTCGGCTTGAGGGCGACGATCACGGAGGCGGCCGCCCCCAGTGACACCATGCCACCGACCACGCCGGCGATGCGAGGGCCGTTGAAGTCCGGCCACCACACGGCCAGGGAGACCAGCAGCAGCAACGAGGCGATCGCGGCGGCGAGAGCCCACCTGATCGTCGGCCCGGTCACCACCATGCGGATCGCGGCGAGCGCCACGACGATCGCCGCGGCTGCCTGGCGCAGACCCGGGTCGTGGTTCTCTGGCTCGAGAGCGAAGGTGGGCAGGGTGAGCACCAGCCAGGCGGCACAGACGGCCAGGACGAGGGCGGCGGCTCGACCCCGTTCGAATCGTGACAACGGGGGCGACAGCCGGGGCTCACCCTCGACGGACGCGACCGCTGCCTCGGCGCGGGCCGCATCGGAGACGGCCCTCTCATCGTGCAGGCGGTCACCCGGCAGGGTCCCGACGTGCGCATCCTCAGGGAGCTCTTCCTCGGCCGTCGAGGCCATGCCTCCACCGTGCGCATCGGCCAGCACGCCGTTCCACCACGCGAACATTCCGCCCGCGATGACGATCACGGCGCCCACGAAGGCGATCCACTGCGCCGGTGTCACGAGGGCCACGCCGATCACGATCATGCCGACCAAGGCTGCGCCGACGCCCATCCAGACACGCGGCGGGCGCACGACGCGGCGGGCCAACGTCGATTCGTCACGCTCGATCTCTACTGGTGTCAGCTCGTCGTCACCATCTGACGTGGGCTCAGGTTCGGCCATGTTCTGCTCCTAGATCGCCGTGCACGGGTCTCGTGCCCGTACCCGATCCCGTACGTCTCACACGGCACGAGGGCCGCGCACCCGACCAGTGTGGTCGGTGCGCGGCCCTCGCCGGGGTGGGACGGATCAGTTGCCGTCGTCGCCCGAGGTGGTGTTCACCGTGATCGTCGCGACGCCGACCAACAGGTCGCTGGTCACGGCGTCGGTGGCGAAGGTGCTGTTCAGCAGGTCAGCTGCGACCGGGCTGATCGAGACCTCGGTACCCTCGAGGATCGCGGTGTCACCCTCGGTCTGCAACGGCATCAACGTGCTGCCGTTCAGCGTGAAGACGTACGCGCTGGAGGCGGCAACCTCGCCGTTGACCGAAACGTCGGCGTAGACGCGTGAAGCGCCCGGGTCGACGTTGAGGTCGGTGATCTCGACCGTGGTGTCGCCGGCGGTCAGCGAGAAGCCTGAGCCCTCGTGCTGGACCTGGCCGATCACGTACGGCGAAACCTCGCCGGGCGTGAAGACGGAGACGTTGCCGCCGGTGATCGGGAAGACGAGCGAGCCATCGGTGAGGGCGCCGTCTCCGACGACACCGGGGGTGAGGCCGAGCGACTCGAGCGCATCGGTGAAGCCGGTGTCGAGCGCGACAGCGGTGTCAACACCGGTCAGCGCGGTGATCTCGGCGACCGGGGCAGGAGGAGCCTCGGACTCGCTGCTGCTGCTGTCCGCGGAGGCAGACGAATCAGTCGACTCAGCGGAGTCGGAGCTGGACGAGCACGCGGCCAACGGGAAGGCGGTCATGGCGGCGACGGCGATGCCGGCGAAGTACTTCTTGCGAGCGATAGCGCTCATGGTGTGTCACATCCTTTGATTGTGGTGACATGTGGTATTCGCCAGGCCCGGACCCATGGATTGGTCCGGGCACCGGCGACCACGTCGCACGACCGACAGATGTGCTCTCACGAGAGCCCGTAACGGCGGAAAGAAAAACCTCAGTCCGTCGTCTGGTCAGCCTCGTCCAGGGCGGCAGCGACCCGACGGTGCGCTTCCCAGATCTCCTCAGGCACGCGGTCGAAGTCCGACAGGTGCGCCTCGCGGTGGCCCATCTCCTGCTTCCAGCGCTCGATGTCGATCGTCAGCACCGTGTCGAGATCAGCGAGCGCCTGCTCGTCGAGGCCCTCGAGCAGCAGCTCGTCGCGGGCCGGGATGACGCCGACCGGGGTCTGCACGCCGGAGACCTCGCCGTTCTTGTACTGCATGAGCCACACCAGGGGACGCAGGTTCTCGCGGTAGCCGGGCCACAGGTAGCGGCCGTCGTCACCGCGCTGAAACCAGTTGACGTGCGCGAAGATCGGCTTGGTCGTGGTGCGGCTGAAGACCTCGAGCCAGTGCGCGGCGTAGTCGCCCTCGCCGTAGGACAGGAACGGACGCATCGACATGGGGTCGTAGCGCAGCACGCCCTCGAGACCGTCGGCCGCGGCCGTCGCCTCGGCGCCGAGCGTCAGACCGTCGTAGACACCCTCGGCGACGTCGTGGATCGCGCGGATCAGCGGCTCGCGGTCACGGGTGCGACCACCGAAGATGACGCCGTGGATCTCGACGCCGGCGGGATCCTCGAAGTCGGCCGCCACGTTGGGCACGTTGGCCAGCGTCGTGGTGAACCGGCTGTTGGGATGCGCCCATGGGGCGTCGGCCTGCTCGGGGGACCGGTCGGCGATGACATCGCCCTTCCAGTCCTCCCAGCCGGCAAGATCCGTCGGCTTGTCACCCTTGCCCTCCCACCACAGCTCTTCGGTGCGAGGGTTGTAGGCGACGTTGGTGAAGATCGAACCCAGGCCCGGCTCGATCGAGTCCATCGCGGTCGGGTTGGTCTTCGCGTTGGTGTCCTTCGCGACGCCGAAGACCCCGTTCTCAGGATTCATGCCGTAGAGCTTGCCGTCGTCGCCAACCCACAGCCACGCGATGTCGTCGCCGTAGAACTCCACGTGATACCGGTCGCCGAGAGCATCGGGAGCCAGCGTCATGGCCAGGTTCGTCTTGCCCGACGCGCTCGGGAAGCCGCCACAGATGTGGTACTTCCTTCCGGTCTGCTTGTCCACGATGCCCAGCAGCATGAACTGCTCGACGAGGAAGCCGTTCTTCCAGCCGTCGTACGAACCCTGGCGCAGACCATGCGCGATCTTGCCCAGCAGAGCGTTTCCGCCGTAGGACGATCCGTAGTGCAGAATCGTGCGCTCGTCGGCGACGGTGACGAAGTAGCGCTGGTCCTCGGGGGTGCCTTGACCCAAATTCTCCAGGTCACCGGTCACGTGCACGGCCCTGACGAACGAGTCGCCCAGGTCATTGATGAACTCGACCCCGACCCGCGCCATGCGGATCATCTGCAGCACCACGTTGCGGTTGTCGGTCAGCTCGACGCCGGCGGCGAACCGCTCCAGCACAGCACCCTTCGGAGCCATCAGGTACGGAATGACGTACATGGTCTTGCCGGCCGAGGCTCCCGTCATCAGACCGACGAGCTTGTCGGTCATCTCCGCCGATGAGCGCCAGTTGTTGTACAGGCCCTGGTCGGACTCGGTGGCCGTTGCCACGATGGTGCGCTCCTCGGCGCGCGCGGTGTCCTTGAAGTAGCTGCGCGAGTAGTAGCGCCCCTCACCAGCAGGCATCAGCTCGCCGGCCTCCAGCGACTCGGCGATCAACCGGTCGTCATCAGCGGCACCGACGACCTCGACGCGATCCGCGCCGGTGATCCCGGCCCAGTGCTCGACGTACTCTCGAACGCTCTGGTTGGTCAGTCCTGCAGCATCGAGCGCTGCCTGCACGTTGGCCATCTGTGGAGTTCCTCTCGAGGGGCACCGGTGCCCGGAACGCTATCGCCCCACAAGCCCCCCGGCCGCACAGGGTGGGGCAGTCAGCGGCTGCGTACGATGTCGGCGATCAGGTCTGCCTGGGCGCGCGACGTCGCCTTGACATCGGGCAGGTGCTGGTCGAGCTTGGCCTTGACCTCGACCTGCGCAGCCGCCAGCTCCTCGAAGCGCTTGGACAGGTAGGCCGGGGTCAGCTGATCGGACCCGAAGGCCCACTCCTCGGCGTCGAACATCTCGAGGACCTCGCGGTACTTGTGGCTCCACCCGATGACCACGGTGGGCACGGCCATGGCCAGCGACGAGACCATCGCGTGGAAACGGCTGGCCACGAACAGGTCGCACTGACCGATCAACCAGCGCAGCTGCTGCGACGACAGCTCGGAGTCCACGAACAGCACGCCCTCGGTCGAAGCCAGACGACCGTGGATGTCGCGGCACAGCGGGAGGTCGTTGTTGTGGGTCTTGTCGGTACCGGTGCGCACACTGTGCGGGATGAGGGCCACCTTGCGACCGGCCGCCTGCTGGGTCGCGATGAACTCCGCGATCGTCGCCGCATAGTCGCCGCCGACCGCGTCGACCTTCTTCTGCATCACGACGCTCGGACACACCCCCACGACGTGCGCCTCGTCGTCGAAGAACGACAGATCCACGACCTGCGCCACGGCGTCGCGCTCCGAACCGTCGAGCTCGAGACTGAACGCGTAGTCGGCCCCGGCCACGAGATTGGTCAGGCCGAGACCCTGTGCATACTCGTGGGTGATGCGACCACGCGTGACGATCGTGTGAGATCGCGGCAGGAAGACCTTGGAGGCGAACCGGTTGATGCGCCCGGTGAACGGACCGATCGCCTGGGCGCACTTGAACACCGGCGTGCGCACGAACAGGGCCGGCAGGATCGAGGCGACGTTGTACAGCAGGAACTTCTCCCGCCCGTCGGTGAAGGTGATGCCACCCTGGTCGAGCAGGACCTTCGACGTGGCCAACGCCCCGATGGCGCGTGACTTGCGGCGCAGGAGTGGGCGCAGTGGAGGGAGCAGGAAGTACAGCAGCGCCAAGGAGTTGATCGTGACGCCCAGCTGCTTGGGGGTGGCGGGGACGATCTCCAGGTTGGGGTAGTGGTTCTGCGCGGCGTCCTCGACCGGGTACATGCTCAGCAGGGTGACGTCGACGTCACCGATGCGTTCGTCGAGCGTCTGCATCGCGGACTCCAGCATGGCGGCGGCGCCCTTGTTGCCCGACAGGGCCGAACCGATGATCGTGACGTGTGGCCTGGTCATGGGCGCAGCTCCTTGGCGATCGTGCGACGGGTCAGGACATAGGTGAGTGCGACGAACACGTCGCCGACGGTAGCGCAGAGACGGGCGAGGACCGACAGGACGATTGCTGGCGCCACGCCCACGAACGGTGCGGTCACCGCGACGATCACGGCCTCGCGGACTCCGAGCCCGCTGGGGACGAGGATCGCCAGGATGCCGACCGCCCCCGCCAGGACGTAGGCGGCGCCGAAGACGGCCCACTCGTCGGGGGCCACGTCGGTGACCGATATCGCCAGGACCACGAAGCCCACGGCGTTCAGCAGGCGTGGTCCCAAGAATCCCAGCAGGAGGATCGCGGTGGCGCGCGTCGGCAGGAAGTACTCGCGCGGCACGGGCCGCTTGAGGGCCCGGCGGGCCACGACGTCGACCACCCGATGGAACGCAGGACGCCACAGCGCGATGACCATCGGAACGAGCGCGATCACCGGCAGTAGCAGCACGGCGGGCTCGTCGCCGAACAGCTCGGGGCCGAGCACGGCGGCCACGACCGCAGCCCCGGGGGCGATCGAGGCGACCTGCAAGAAGACGTTCTCGTAGATGATGGTGATCACCACGACACCACGGTTGATGCCCTTGCGTCCCGCCCACAGCACCTTGTTCACCGTCGAGCCGACCTGGCCGGGAATGTACTTGAGCAACCACGACGCGCACTGCACCGAGACCGCCTCGGTGCGCGACACGTCGGCGCTCGGCTGCAGGGACAGCAGCATCGAACGCCACAGCAGGCCGGTCAGCGGGACCGCGACCGCGAACAGGACCGTGGCCACCAACCAGCGCCAGTCCGGCGTCAGGTCCTGCTCGCGGACGTCGGACCAGTTGGTGATCAGTGACCGTGTGAACAGGGCCGCCACGGCGCCCACGATCAGGACGGTCAGGGTGGTGCGCAACGCCTTGCGCCGCCACCACACGGGGCGACCTGGCTGATCCTGGTCGGGGCCCAGGCGATCGGGACCCGACTGGGTCGCGGCAGCGTCCGTGGACTTGCCAGGCTCGCTGCCCGCCATCAGTTGTAGCGCCGAAAGGTGTCGAGTTCCTTCTTCTGCGAGTACGGCACCATGCCTTCGGGATGGGCGTAGCCCACGGCGATCAGCATGACGACCCGATCGGTGAGGTCGAGGTCGAGCGTCTTTTGCATCTTGCGCTCGAGCGGCTCGAAGTCGGGCCAGTTGATGACGCTGGAGCTCAGACCCAGCGTCTCCAGACCCAGCATGAACGACATCGCTGCGAGGGAGCCGTCAACGTAGATCGCGTGCCGGTCACGGGGGCTGAAGTAGGACTCGAGCCGGCCCACGACCACGACGACGGCCGGGATGTTGTGCGAGTAGCCGGCGGTGCCGAAGGGGATCGAGGACACCTCGGCGACCATCTCCGGATCGTCGAACACCCGGAACTCGTAGGGGAGGCGGTTGCACGCGGTGGGCGCCTGACGGGCGATCAGCATGGCCTGGTCGATCAGGTCGCGGGGGACCGGCTTCTGCTCGAACCAGCGGACGCTGCGTCGCTGCATGACCAGGTCGTCGAGCTGGTCGTAGGAGATGCCCGACAGCGACTTCTTGACGTAGGGCACCTTGCCGGTGAACTCGGCGTCGTGACCGGCCGCCTCGAAGCGCTGGCGGGCCGCATCGATCATCGCGTCGCCGGTGGACACGGCGCGGAAGTACTCGGTGAGCACGTCGTGCGCCCACCCCATCTCGCTGAGCTCCATCGACTCGGGATCGCGGGCCAGCTGCTGCACGGCCTGCTCGTAGAACTCGATCGTCTCGGTGACGTAGTCGCGGGCGAAGACGTCGCGGCGGGGCATCATGATGAGGCCCTTCTCGAGGCGGTGCACGTTGCGTCGCAGCTCGACGTGCGTGCGGCGGTCGACCGATTTGTTGCGGTAGTAGTTGCGGCGTCCGCGCAGCACGGCGGTCTGCTCACGGTTGAACGTGATGAAGCTGCCCGTGTAATACAGGTGGGACAGCACGCGGCTGGAGCCGAAGCTCTCGAGGAAAATGCGGTTGACGAGCTCGTAGACCCGCCGGATCCAGGTGATCGCGAGCAGGTTCTTGGCGACGTTCTTGAGCTTGTTCAGCACGGGCGACGGCTTTCGGGTCGGATGGCGGGTGTCAATCGTGCTTCAGGCCGGTCGGGGCCACGTGGATCTGGTCGGGACGTCGCGGGTCGAGCAGGCGCTCGTCGGCGTACTGGATCAGCTTGACCCGTTCCATCGTGTCCTCGAGCAGGATGCGGTTGGTGCGCAGCATGTCCGAGATCACCAGGAGCGCCAAGGACAGGAGCGCGGCCACCAGCATGCCGACGCCGAACACCAGCGACTGGATGTTGCCCGTGCCGTTGCCGCTCGCGAACAGGACCAGGAACCGCACGAACGGGATCGCAGCCGCGATCGCGAACAACAGCGCCAGCGTCGTGAACACCGCGTACGGCTTGAACATGAGGTAGCTGCGGACGATCGCCTGACCCGACTGGCCCATGTGCTGGAAGATGTTGGAGAACAGGCGCGACTCGCGCGTCTTGGGGTTCGTCGTGATCGGCACGCTCGCGATGCGCAGGCGCTTGTTGCCGGCCTGGATGATCGTCTCCATGCAGTAGCTGAACTGCGTCACGACGTTGAGCCGGATCAGGGACTCGCGCGAGTAGGCGCGGAAGCCACTGGCGGCGTCGGGCAGATCGGTGCCGGCTGCATAGTTGACCACGTTGCTACCAACGGCCTGCATGAACTTCTTGAACGGCGAGAAGTGCTCGATGGTCTTGGTCTGCCGGTCACCGATCGCGATGTCGGCCTGGCCGTGAATGATCGGCTGCACCAGCTCGGCGATGCTTTGCTGCGGGTACTGGTTGTCGCCGTCTGTGTTGACCACGATGTCGGCGCCGTGCTGCAGCGCGTAGTCCACGCCGTCACGAAACGACCGGGCCAGACCCATGTTGCGGGTGTGGAACACGAAGTGCTGCACGCCGTTCTCGCGGGCCACCTCGACGGTGCGGTCGGTGGACCCGTCGTCGACGATCAGCACGTAGATCTCGTCGATGCCGTCGATCTGCTTCGGGATCGACTGCAGGACGAGTGGCAGTGTCTGCTCCTCGTTGAGGCAAGGAACCTGGACGAACAGGCGCATGGTGACTTCTTCACATCCCGGAATCGACGTCCGCCGCGGATTCTCCCCCGCAACACCGGATCGACTGTACCGAGTCGAAGCCGCCTCGTGCCAGAACGGGGGCCGCGGGCCCGGTTCGCGTGTTGCAGTCGGTGACGCGGGTAGATTGGATCGGTACCCTCCCCACGCCGAAGGGCCCGCGATGACCAGCACCATGGTTCGGTCTGAACCGACCCCGCCGGCAGACCAGACCCCAGCCGTCGAGTCGGAGCGGCCGCCCAGTCGATGGTGGGGATTGCTGGCGACCGTGTCGTGCGTGGCGCTCGTCGGGCTCTACGCCCAGATCGCCCGCACCGCAGTGGCTCCCCGCACGCCGTGGGACGAGAACGGTCCCCTACAGATGGCGCGGATACTCGCGGGACAGGACAACGTCACACAGATGTCCGGGTCGGGCTACTACCCGGGGTGGTCGTTCCTGCTGGCGCCGCTGTGGTTGATCAGTGACGACCCCGAGATCGTGTACCGCGGCGCCGTGGTCTTCGGCATCGTGGTCTCCTTGGCCACCGTTTGGCCGCTAGCCGTCCTGGGACGTCAACTCGGTCTGTCGACAGCCCAAGCTGTGACCGTCGGCGCAATCACGATGGCCCTGCCCGCACGTGCTGTGCTGGTCGACTACGCACTAAGCGAGGCTCTGCTGACCTTCTTGCTGGCCTGGACCGTGGTTGCCGTGTTCCGGTTCAGCACCCGGCCCAGCGTCCCCATGGCAATGGTCGTGGCTGTGCTCGCCTCCGCGACCTACTTGACTCACGCGCGCGCTCTAGCGTTGTTCGCCACAGCAGCGTTGTGGTTCCTCCTGGTCGCAATACGTCGCCCCTTGCCCGCGTTCGTCGGTCTCGCGACATTGGCGGCTGGCTATCTCGGGGTCCAGTTCGCCGTCAGCCGGATCACTCAGCCTGTGCTGTTAGCTGGATTCGGCAAGGAGGAGCTGCTGTCCGACGCCGTCAGCAGCACGACTCCAGCGTTGTTGCTGCAGGTAGTGCTCAATCAGACCTGGGTCCAGCTGGTCGGGACGTTCGGACTGTTTGCACTCGGCACCGCGATCATCCTTCCTCGAGTGTGGGTCGAGGTGAGGCAGGTGCGCACCGGCCCGTGGACCTTCGTGCTCGGAACCGTTGTCTCAGCGATGCTCGCCTCCTTCCTGTGGTGGGCTGGCCCGCGTTTCCTGCTCGGCTCGGACCAGCGATTCGACGTGTGGGTGTACTCGCGCTATATCGACCCGGTGGCGGCAATCGTGGTCGTCATTGCGGCGGCCGCCCTGATCAGAGGGATGTCGCGACGCACAGTGGTCGCAGCTGCGGCGGGCGCTGCCGCGATTTGCATTCCAGTGGTGCTCTATGTGGCACCCAACGTGCCCGTCTGGGGATCGACCTTCGGACCAGGCAACGCCGGGGCGGTGCTGGCCTGGGCCCGGTTCTGGCCCGAGGAGCCCTTCGAACGCCCGCTAGTTCCCACACTCACGAACGCCAACCACTTCTGGCTGCTGGCGTCGATCTTTCTCATGGGCTGCTTCATCGCCTTCCTGCTGCTGCGCCGACACCCGCTGGCTGCTGCTGTCCTTGCGCTGCCTGCGGTGGTCCTTGCCTCGCTGGCCGCCGATCCGGACCAGCCGCGCGACGCCCCGTACGCCTTGCTGGACAGCATTGAACGGGTCGAGGACGCGCTACCCAGCGATGGGATGCAGACCATCGACGTCGACACGAGCTGCAAGGGCCCTGCCCTGACATCCGCCCAGGTCACCAACTGGTCGGGCTTCTGGTTCTCTCCTCGCGACGTCGAGATCATCGACTCGAGCACCGATGCACTCGACTCCGACCTCATCGTGGCCTGCGCCGACTGGCCCAAGGCCGCGCAACTCGGAGCAGAACGGGTCGTCGGCGATGACTTCTACTCCCACGGCCTGTGGGTTCTCCCTGGTCAATTGCAGGATCAGCTCACGGCGGTCGACCTGACAGTGCCTTCCGGTCCCTGACCGCCAGATGCCGGTCAGTACTGTGTGACCGAAACCGATCCCACCCACGCAGGGGAGCGAGATGTCCACGGCGACGACCGACCCGCTGAGGGCGCCAACCCCAGAACCTGTTCCGCCCGCACACGAGCGATGGTGGCGCGCGGGAGCTGGCCTGGCCACTGTCGTTACGGCAGCCCTGTACGTGGTGATCGCTCAATCAGCGGTGGCACCCCGTACTCCGTACGACGAGAACGGCGTGCTGCAAATGGCACGTCTCATTGCGGGCCAGGACGTCTCGCCGTCCCTGTCGTCCGGCTACTACCCCGGCTGGTCTTTCCTGATGGCGCCACTGTGGTGGCTGAGCAACAACCCCGAGGTCATCTACCGGGGTGCGATCGTCCTCAACATCGTGATCGCGCTAGCGACGATCTGGCCGCTCGCCAAGCTCTGCCGCCACCTTGGCACCACCGGGGCCCAGGGTGTCGTGATCGCCGCCATCGTCATGGCTCTGCCCGCTCGATCAGTGCACGCCGACTACGTCCTGAGCGAGCCGCTGCTGATGTTCACCGTGGCCTGGATGGCCGTCGCCGTCTTCGCCTGGTCTCGGCGTCCCACGTCGGTGGGGGTTCTGCTGGTTGTGCTGGCCGGAACTGCCGCGTATCTGGTTCACGCCCGAGCAGTTGCGGTGATGCTGACGCTCGCCGTCTGGCTCCTGCTGCTTCTGCTCTCAAGGCCTCGCCAGGCTCTGACCGGGTTCGTCGGACTGGCCGTGGGTTACCTGGTGGTGCAGGCCGCCGTGGCCGCGATCACCGAGCCATCTCTGGTCGGCGACTTCGGCAAGGAGGAGTTGATGTCGACTGCGATCTCGACCACCACTCCGGCCCTGCTCGCCAAGGTCAGCCTGACTCAGATGTTCGCCCAGCTCACCGCCACGTTTGGCATGTTCGCGGTGGGCTCCGTGGTGCTGGTGATCCGCGCCCTGCCTGAGCTGCGCTCGCGACGTGCTGGTCCCTGGGTGCTGCTGCTCGGGCTGACCGTGTCGACCTGTCTTGTCTCATTCCTGTGGTGGTCAGGGCCCCGCTTCCTTGAGTCGGACAGTCCTCGTTTCGACGTCTGGGTCTACACCCGCTATATCGACCCCGTTGCGGCCATTGTTGTCACGATCGCGCTCGCGGCCATCGTGACGGGGCTGCGGCGAAGCACCATCGTCACGGCGATGCTGGGCACGGCCGTGGTTTGTGTTCCGGTCGTCCTGCTGGTCTCGCCCAACGTGCCGACGTGGGGCTCTCGGCGCGGTCCGGGCAACGCCGCAGGAGTGCTGCATTGGTCGCGCTTCTGGGGAACCAATGAGCCGTTCAACGCCCCGCTGGTCCCGTCGCTGACCAACGCCAACAACTTCTGGCTGCTCGCCTCCCTGGTGCTCGCAGCATCACTGGTGGCCCTGCTGTTCCTGCGGACTCGATCCACAGTGGTCCTCGCGGCGGCATTCGCGACGGCGGTGCTGGCCGGCATCGCGGCCAACCCCAGCCAGTTCCGCGATCCCCCGCGAGCGATGCTCTCCGGCGTCGAGACGTACGAGAACCTCAGCGGGACGGCCCAGGCCACCGTGGAGTTCGATCTGTCGTGTCAGCCTCCCGGAGCGGCCAGGAACCTCACTCTCAACTGGATCGTTTTCTGGTTCTCTCCGCGAGAGGTCGAGTCCCTCGACCGACCCACCGGCGATCTGGTGATCGCGTGCGACGCCTGGCCGCAAGCCAGCGATCTCGGTGCACGAGCGATCAAGGACGCCACCAACTACGGATTCAGGGTGTGGGTTCTGCCCGGGCCCGTCCAGAACGAGTTGGCCGCCGACAACCGGCTCGGGATGACCCCCTCGTCGGGCGCCCTCGGGCAGTGAACCCTCCTCGATAGACTGCGAGCGATTCTTTCGCCGTTCTTACAAGGGAGCACCGCATGGACGCCGACCTCGTGGTCGTTGGTTCGGGATTCTTCGGACTCACCATCGCCGAGCGCATCGCTCGTGAACAGGACCGCAAGGTCGTGGTGATCGACCGCCGCGACCACATCGGTGGCAACGCGTACTCCGAGAACGATCCGGAGACCGGGATCGAGGTGCACCGCTACGGCGCGCACCTGTTCCACACCTCCAACGAGACCGTGTGGGAGTACGTCAACCGCTTCACGACCTTCACCGGGTACCAGCACCGGGTCTACACCCAGCACAAGGACGTGGTGTACCCCCTGCCGATCAACCTCGGCACGATCAACCAGTTCTTCAACGCTGCGCACTCTCCCGACGAGGCACGTGCCCTGATCGCCTCGCAGGCCGAGGAGTTCGACACGGCCACGGCCCAGAATCTCGAGGAGAAGGGCATCTCCTTGATCGGGCGTCCCCTGTACGAGGCCTTCATCCGCGACTACACCGCCAAGCAGTGGCAGACCGATCCCACCGAGCTGCCCGCCGAGGTCATCGCTCGCCTTCCGGTCCGGTACACCTACGACAACCGGTACTTCAGCGACACCTACGAGGGCCTGCCCACCGACGGCTACACCGCGTGGCTGGAGAGGATGGCCGACCACCCCAACATCGACGTGCGCCTCGGCGTCGACTTCTTCGACACCGACCAGCCCATCAACAAGGAGTCGGTCGTTGGACAGATTCCCGTCGTCTACACCGGGGCCATCGACCGGTACTTCGACTACTCCGAGGGTGAGCTGTCATGGCGCACACTGGACTTCGAGCGCGAGGTCCTGCCCACCGGCGACTTCCAAGGCACTCCGGTGATGAACTACCCGGACGCCGACTTCGACTACACGCGCATCCACGAGTTCCGGCACTTCCACCGCGAGCGCAAGAACTACCCCGCGGACAAGACCGTCATCATGCGCGAGTACTCCCGTTTCGCCGAGCGCGCGGACGAGCCGTACTACCCGATCAACACCGATGCCGACCGAGAGCGCCTGCTGGCCTACCGCGCGTTGACCGAGGGCGAGACGAACGTATTCTTCGGCGGCCGCCTTGGCACCTACCAGTACCTCGACATGCACATGGCGATCGGTTCGGCCCTGACGATGCACCGCAACGAGCTCAGCTCGATGTTCGCCTGACGGAGCGCCGCTGGCCCCGCATCACGGTGTGACAGACCGTTCTGATTCCACTAGGGTCGTCGGGCCCGGGTCTGCCTCCGGGATGATGACGAATCCTGCTTGGTGTCGTCGCAGCAACAGTGAGGATTCCCGTGGGCGCAACAGCATGTCAGCACCGCGCGCCTCGCCGCAGGGTGTCGACCGGCGTCGACGAACCGGTCGGTACCGGGTTCATCACCGAGCTGCACGGGGTTCGAGGCATCGCCCTGGCACTGGTGGTCCTCTTCCACGTCTTCGGTCAGGGTCGCGTGTCCGGCGGCGTCGACGTCTTTCTGTTCTTCTCCGGCTTCCTGCTGACCGGGAGCTTGTATCGCCGTTCGGTCGCCCAGCAGGACGGACGGGTGATTCGCCACTATACGAGGACGTTGCTTCGGCTCCTGCCGGCCGCTGTCACTGTGCTTGCTGCTGTCGTGATCGCCATCCTTCTCCTTCGACCACTCACGTCCCAGGGTCAGGATCTGCGCGAGGTCCGCGCGTCTCTTCTGTACTACGAGAATTGGGAACTCATTTCCTCCCAGCTGGCCTATGGCGCGGCCGGCCCGGATGCGAGCCCGCTCCAGCACTTCTGGTCGCTATCGCTGCAGGGGCAGTTCTTCTTGCTGTGGCCGTGGTGCGTCGTCGCACTCGTCGCGTTCGCATTGCGCGCGAGGCAGGATCCATGGAAAATCGCGGTCGCCGGAACGTCCGCCGTCACGTTGATCTCATTCACCGTCGCACAATTCATGGTGAACTCAGACCAGTCGGTCGCCTACTTCCACAGTCTCTCGCGCTGGTGGGAGCTGTCCCTGGGTGGTGTCCTTGCGCTGGTCATGATGCGATGGGCTCCTTCCGGCCGTTTTCGACCGGCCCTTGGGTGGGCCGGACTGGTTATCATCGTCGCCGGGGGCCTCGTCGTCGACGGCGGCGACGTCTTCCCAGGACCATGGGTGCTGCTTCCCCTGTCTGGCGCAGCATGCGTACTCCTCGGAGCTGGCGCCATCCGTGGACCGAGTCGAATCTTGCAGACACGACCGCTGATTCGCCTGGCCGACATCGCCTACGAGCTCTACCTCTGGCACTGGCCCCTTCTTGTCTTCACGCTCGTGCTGCAGGACCGAGATGCAGTGGGATTGCGGACCGGGTTGTTCATCGTCGGAATCGCGCTGATAGCAGCATGGTTAACCCACACATTCATCTCCGCACCTCTTTCTCGCGCGAAGACGGTGCGCCCGACACGCATCCTGTGGCCGATGGGGGCCGTCCTGGCATCGGCAGCCGCACTCACCACAACAATCGCCCTGCAGTCAGATCAGACACTGGAGAAATCGCTCGATGTTTCGTCCTACACCCTGACCGATTACCCGGGTGCCGAGTCGGTCCGAGATCCGTCCTTGGCCAAACGATCGTTTCCCTTACCGATCGGTCCGCCGGTGGAGCTCGCAGCCGCGGACTACGAGCCTGCCATGGACTCGCCCTGCTGGCAGGGCGGGCCGGTCAACTCCCCGGCCCGCCCGATCACGTGGTGCGATGATCCGATCTCGGTGTCGGGATCGACCGTGGCTCTGGTCGGCAGCTCACGTGCTCAAGTCTGGCAGCCTGCGTTGCAAAAGATTGCCGAGCAGAACGGGTGGTCCCTGCGGGTCACCGGACGTGGCGGTTGCCCCATCACTGGAGAATCGAGGTTCGAGGGCTGCGACCGCTGGACGGAGATGGTCATCTCCGAGCTAGTGCGGACACGACCGACCGCCGTGGTGATCGAGGGGACCAACGTGTCCACGTCCGTCGAAGAGGCCGAATACGCCTTCGATCCTGACGGTGTGGTCTGGAAGCGTCTGACCGAGGCCGGAATCGACGTGTTCGCGCTGCGCGCTTCTCCGCGGTTTCTCGACCCGCCTCCAGAGTGCGCGGCGCAGCTTGACGAAGGCGACACCAGTAGTGGCTGCGATCAAGACGCGAGCGCGCTGTTCGCTCCTGTGTCCCCCTCCGCAGCCGTCGCCGCGAGGTCAGACCGTCTCCACGAACTCGACCTCGTGCCTTTCTACTGCCCCGCCGGGGTCTGCCCGGTGGTCCTGGGAAATCTGGTCACCAACCGCGACCAACAACACTTCACCGCTGCGTTCGTCCGAACCTTGGCACCGGCACTCGAGCAGCAGATGAGGGCGGCACTGCCCACCCTGTTCGAGACTTCCTAGCGATCGTCAGAAGTCGCCGAAGGTCTTGCGCCACGCCTCCTGCGACGTGTACTCGGGCAGGGCATCCTTGTACTCGCGAGCCAACCGGTCCCAGTTGTCCTCCAGCTCTCGATGCAGCGCACGGCTCTCGCGGAGCAGGCGGCGGAAGGTTGCACGATCACGCCGGTAGACCGACTTGCCGCGGCCGTCTGCGGTCGAGATGAGCGCGGAGTCGTAGGCCGGCACGCGCCACCAGGTGGCGTCGGCCTTGGCGAGCTCGACCTGGGGACGGTCGATGTTGCCCTGTGGGACCGATTGGCGCCAGTGCCGGGCCGCTGCCTTGGCCGTGAAGGCGGCCAGCCGCGCACCGCGAGGTTCGGAGTCGAACCTGGCGGGGAACAGCCGCTTGCCCTCCCAGGTCTTGGGCAGCTTCTCGGGATCGGAGATGATCTGCGTCTCGACGAAGTCCTTGGTGGCGGCGCGCAGCTCAGGCATGGTCGAGGCCATCGTGGGGTGCAGGTGCGCGGGACCCTTGAGCAGGTCGCGGATCGCGCGGTGCCGCAGCGTGGTCGCGTAGTACTGCATCGTCAGCAGGTGCTTGAGGTCGATGCGCCCGCTGTTGCTCAGCAGCTTGCCGCTCTTGGGGAATGGCGAGTGCAGCAACCCGGCCAGCAACCGGTTGCGGGCGTGGAAGTACGCCTGCCAGTCCTGCGAGTCGTCCTTGTCCACCCACGACACGTGCCACAGGGCACTGCCGGGCAGCGACACCGTGCCGACGCCATGCTCGCGGGCGCGCAGCGCGTACTCGGCGTCGTCCCACTTGATGAAGACCGGCAGCGACAGTCCGATGTCACGAATGACCGACGTGGGGATCATGCACATCCACCAGCCGTTGTAGTCCGGGTCGAGGCGCTGGTGCATCCACGGTGTCTGCCGCAGGTTGGCGCGGCGGAAGTCGTGCCGCATCTGCTCGGGCAACGGCGAGCGCCAGAAGAAGTACGGCATGTCGATGGTCTCGGAGAACGCGTGCAGGATCGGCTTGTCCATCAGGTCGAACATGTGGCTGCCGACGATGGTGGGGGTGCGGCAGAACCGCGAGAACTGCACCGAGCGGAAGATGCTCTGCGGCTCGATCTGGACGTCGTCGTCCAGCAGCAGGAGGAACTCGCTGCGGCCCGCGTCGAGCGTCTCTGACATCGCACGGGAGAACCCGCCCGATCCCCCCAGGTTGGGCTGGTCGACGATCTGCAGCGTGTCACCCAGGCTCTTGCTGATCTCGGCGAACTCGGGCCGGTCGGCGACCTTCAGGTTGCCCTGGTCGATGACGTAGATCGTGTCGATCTCGGTGAGCACGTCGGCGGCCGCAGCCAGCGTGGCCAGCGTCTCGACGCAGTAGTCGGGCTTGTTGAAGGTGGTGATGCCCAGCGAGGTCTTGCCCGTGACCACCGGGGTGACGTCAGTGGACCAGTTGCCGCCCTCGACCCGGACGTCCTCGTCGCCGGCCACGACGTCGAACCAGTACCAGCCGCCGTCGCCGAACGCCGTGATCGGCAGATCGAAGGAGACCTCCTGCGAGCCCTTGACCGCGGCCGAGTCGATGCGCTGCTGCACTCCCTGCGCGGTCGAGCGGTACACGATGACGTTGCCCTCGCCGGAGGTGTTCAGCGTGAGGCGGACCGTGTCGACGACCGTCCACCGCTGCCAGTAGGCCGCAGGGAAGGCGTTGAAGTAGCTGGCGAACGAGACGCGCTGACCGCGACGCACCCGGTAGCTGGTGCGCGAGACGATGTCGTTGACGTGCGCCTCGGAGCTGACCTGCACGGGTTCGCGACGGATCACGGTCCAGGTTTCTGGGTCCGCGTAGAGCGGCAGGATGTCAGGATCTCTCTCCAGTGGAAAGAGCACGTTCTGCAAGATGTGGGACATGGTTCTTTCAGGCTAGTTGATCGGGACCAGATGGCGGAACTTCGGCCGGATCCATGGGCCGCCACGTGTCGTCGGCCCAGATGCGGCGCGCCGCGCGGGATCCGCGCAGCAGATCGCCCAGACCGCGCAGGGTCTTCTGCACGACGATCAGACGGAAGACCTCCTTGGCGAAGGTCAGCAGCGTGCCGAGTGCGAAACCGAGCTTGTTGAGCTTGCCGTGCTCGGCGAAGTATCGCCCCACGTACGCGCGGTTGCGCATGACGTGGAAGCGGAACAGGGGGCTGCCGTCATTGAGATGGCGCACCCCGAGGTTGATCTGCTGCTGCTCGCGCTTGCGCTGCAGGACGAAGGCGTCCATGTAGACGACCTCGGTGTGCTGGGCGGCCAGCCACGCGTAGGTCGCGTCGTCCCACGTGATGAAGAAGCGCGGATCCGGCAGGCCGATCAGTCGCACGACATCGGCATGAATGAGCATGCCCTCGAACGTGCCGGAGTTGGTGATGGCGTAGCCCTCGTCGTCGAAGGTGCTGCGCAGCCCATAGGGCAGAGGAACACCGAGGAACTGGTTGAACTTGGCCTGCCAGTAGAACGGAGAGCCGTCGAAGTCGTACCGCCGGCCGTGGATGACCTTGAAGCGTCGCATCGCCGGAGCGAACCGGTCGAGCGCCTCCGGCAGGATCTCGACGTCGTCGTCCATCAGCCAGACCCACTCGGCGCCCATCTCGAGCGCCACCCGCGTGCCTTCGCAGAATCCGCCCGACCCACCGGTGTTCTGGCTGAGTCGATGGTTGATGAGCATGCCGTCGTCGAACAGGCCTGCCGCGTCGGCCAGCACGTCCTGGGTGTCGTCGGTGCTGGCGTTGTCGACCACGATGATGCGCCAGGGCGCGGTGGTGAGCGTGGTGACGCTGCGCAACAGGTCCGCGAGATAGCTCGACCGGTTGTAGGTCACGATCACGATCGCGAGCGGCTGGGTGTCGGACATCCAAACCAGCCTATACGGCGGAGCTCTTGGTCCCGGTCGCGCAAGGCGTCATCAGTCGAAGAGACCAGCAACGGCTGCCGTCAGCACCCGCGTCTCGAGCGAGGTGCGCTCACTCGAGGTCGGCAGCGCCCGCCCGATGGACAAGCCGTCGACGACCGTGTTCAACAAGGTCGCCCGTTCGTGGTTGTCGCCGGCTGGCAGCGAACCATCGGCCACCAGCACATCGAGCCAGGCTTCGATGCGAGCCTGACCGGCATGCTCCATGGCGATGAACGCGGACCGCGTGCTCTCGGTCGGCTCATCTGCGATGAAGGCCAGGTAGATCCGGCGCCAGGTCTGTCTGGCCTCACTGCCCACTCCGGTCAGGGCCAGGACCTGGCGCAAGCACTCGACGAGACGCACCTGGGGGTCCATCGTGGTGTCGCGGATCGGATCACCGGGCGCCACGAGGCCCAAGATCCCCGAGAAGACGCTGTCGTACAGGTCGCGCTGCGTGGGGAAGTGATGGCGCAGGGAGCCCGTGTTGACCCCCGCTCGAGCCGCCACGGCACGCACACTCAGCCGCGCTGCGGGATCCTCACCGATCATGGCAGCAGCCGCAGCCAGGATCTTGTCCCGAGAACTCGGCTCCGCGCTCTTCGAGCCACTCATTGCGCACCTCCGAATCCATCGTAACCTCACGCTGTGATAGTTTCGGCGACGATCACTCCATTACGCTGTGATAGATGCCGAGGAGGCGTCGTGTTCGACCGATGGCGCACGCAACGAGCGGCCAAGCGCGTCAAGCCTGGAGACGGGCACGCTGCCCGCCGTTACCGATGGTGGCAGATGTTTCGTCGCGCATTGTTCGCCATCGAGCTGCCGGCCGGCGGCGGCGGTGAGTCCAAGGTCTACGCGGTCGACGTGCAGGTGTGGGGTGACAAGAACGGCGAGGTGAAAGCGCACCTCTACATGGATGGACTGCACCACGCCGAGTCAAAGATTCCCGCTCGGCTCCCCGTCCCCGGCGGGGTGATCGAGGTGGAGGTCACGACCTTCGGACTCAAGCGCTGTCATTTCGTCTCCGACAGCGGCACCGAACGTCATCTGACCCCACACCCGCAATCCGCCGAAGGCCGCCGCGCCGGATTCGAGCGCAACCACCCATCTGCGAGCCGCTGGGTCGGGATCGTCTCAGTGATCCTGATCCTGGTCGGCGGAGGACTCGCCATCCTTCAGATCATCGAGCCCATCTCCGAAGTTCCTCCGCTCGCTTCGCGATTCGGCACCTTCGATTCGCCCGTCGACCTGCCGCTGTGGGCTGTCATCGCTCTGGGCGCCGGGGCTGTCCTGGGAAGCACCGAGCGTGCCCTGCGCCTGCAGTACTCGTGGCTCGACAGCCTTGCCAGCTGACGACCCTCACGCGGGCGCCGCACGCATGGCACGACCAAGGCCCCGCGAGCCGATATCTCGCGGGGCCTTGATCGATCTGTGCAGGTCACCGACCCGCCGCTGTGGTGCGCCCGAAGGGATTCGAACCCCTAACCTTCTGATCCGTAGTCAGATGCTCTATCCGTTGAGCTACGGGCGCCCGTCCCCGCAGGGACCACGACACTCTAGCGCGCGCGCCCGCCCCGAGGAAATCCGGGCGGCAGCGGCACTAGGCTGACGTCGTGAAGATCGCAGTCGCTGGTACCGGATACGTGGGCCTGTCCAACGCCGTGCTGCTCGCGCAGCACCACACGGTGGTCGCCGTCGACATCGACGAGGACAAGGTCGCCCAGGTCAATCGCGGCGTCTCGCCGATCGAGGATCCCGAGCTCGAGGAGTACCTCGCCAGTCACCAGCTCGACCTCACCGCCACCACCGACGGCGACGCTGCCTATTCGGGAGCCGACGTCGTCATCGTGGCCACGCCCACCAACTACGACGACGTTGCGCACTACTTCGACACCAGCACCGTCGAGAGCGTCATCGCGCAGGTGCTGGCGATCAACGCCGGCGCCATCGTGGTGGTCAAGTCGACCGTGCCCGTGGGCTTCACCGAGGGCATGAACGCCCAGCACCCGGGCGCCTCGGTGATCTTCTCCCCGGAGTTCCTGCGCGAGGGGCGCGCACTGCACGACAACCTTCACCCGTCGCGCATCGTGGTCGGGTCGCGGACGCCGGCCGGTCAGCTGTTCGCCGACCTGCTGCTGGAGGGATCGCTCGACGACGACGTGCCCGTGCTGCTGACCGACGCGACCGAGGCCGAGGCGATCAAGCTGTTCGCCAACACCTACCTGGCCCTGCGCGTGGCGTACTTCAACGAGCTCGACACCTACGCCGCCGTGCACGGGCTCGACAGCCGCCAGGTCATCGAGGGTGTGGGCCTCGACCCGCGCATCGGCTCGCACTACAACAACCCCTCCTTCGGCTATGGCGGCTACTGCCTGCCCAAGGACACCAAGCAGCTGCGCGCCAACTACCAGGACGTACCACAGAACCTGATCGGCGCGATCGTCGACGCCAACACCACGCGCAAGGACTTCATCGCGAACGACATCCTGCGTCGCGAGCCGAAGACAGTCGGCATCTATCGCCTGGTGATGAAGTCCGGCTCGGACAACTTCCGGGCCTCGGCCATCCAGGGCGTCATGAAGCGTCTCAAGGCCAAGGGTGTCGAGGTCATCGTGCACGAGCCCGTGCTCACCGAGGCGACGTTCTACAACTCCGACGTCGTCAACGACCTCGCCGAGTTCACGAGCCGTTCCGACGTCATCATCGCCAACCGGCGCACCGACGTGCTGGCCGACGTCGCCGACAAGGTCTACACCCGCGACATCTACGGGCGGGACTGACCTCTCAGCCTCGGTGTGACGCATTCGTGCCCGCGTCCCTTGGCGCCAGTCGGTGCAGCCCGGTTAGAGTCGAAAGATCGTCCAACCGGGCGAGCCCATCAACCATCAGCTGCTCGGGATCCCTGACAGGACCGAGGGTGCGGGCCCATGCGCTGGGTCCGCGATGCGCGAGAAGGAAAAGTCGATACATGTCTTCAGACACCACGAGCTCCACGTACCGCTCCAGCCACACCTCTCTCCAGCAGTGGGTCGACGAGGTGGCCGCCCTCACGAAGCCCGACTCGATCCACTGGGTCGACGGATCGCCCGAGGAATGGGTCCAGGTCACCGACCAGCTCGTCGAGACCGGCACCTTCAAGCGACTGAACGCGGAGAAGAAGCCCAACTCCTTCTACTGCGCCTCCGACCCCACCGACGTGGCACGCGTCGAGGACCGCACCTTCATCTGCAGCGTGGACGAGGCCGACGCCGGCCCGACCAACAACTGGATGGCGCCCGATGAGATGAAAAGAACAATGGTTGCGTTGTATGACGGTTGCATGGCCGGGCGCACCATGTATGTCATCCCGTTCGTGATGGGCCATCTGGACGCCGAGCAGCCCATGTTCGGTGTCGAGATCACCGACTCGGCCTATGTCGTGGCCTCCATGAGCGTCATGGCCCGCATCGGCAGGCCCGTGCTCGATCGCATCGAGGAGCTGCAGGCCGACTACGTGCCAGCGCTGCACTCCTTCGGCGCTCCCCTGGTCGACGGCGCCGCCGACGTCCCGTGGCCGTGCAACGACACCAAGTACATCGTGCAGTTCCCCGAGGAGCGCATGATCTGGTCGTACGGCTCCAGCTACGGCGGCAACGCCCTGCTGGGCAAGAAGTGCTACGCCCTGCGCATCGCCTCGGTGATGGGCCGCGACAACGGCTGGATGGCCGAGCACATGCTCATCCTCAAGCTCACCAGCCCCGAGGGCGACGTCAAGTACATCGCCGCTGGGTTCCCGAGCGCCTGCGGCAAGACCAACCTCGCGATGGTCGAGCCGACCATTCCCGGCTGGAAGGTCGAGACGATCGGCGACGACATCGCCTGGATCCGCGTCGGCGCCGACGGCCGCCTGTACGCGGTCAACCCCGAGTTCGGCCTGTTCGGTGTCGCGCCGGGCACCGGCTGGGACACCAACGCCAACGCCATGCGCACCATCGAGCAGGGCAACTCGGTCTTCACCAACGTCGCCCTGACCGACGACGGCGACGTCTGGTGGGAGGGCATGACCGACGAGCCGCCCGCGCACCTCACAGACTGGAAGGGCAACGACTGGACCCCCGAGAGCGATCAGCTCTCCAGCCACGCCAACAGCCGGTTCTGCACCCCGATCAAGCAGTGCCCGACGCTGGCGGCCGAGTACGACGACCCCAACGGGGTGCCGCTCGACGCGATCCTGTTCGGCGGGCGTCGCAAGACGACGATCCCGCTGGTCACCGAGGCCCGCGACTGGGCGCACGGCACCTTCATGGGCGCCACGCTGAGCTCGGAGACCACCGCCGCCGCCACCGGCGCGGTCGGCGTGGTCCGCCGTGACCCGATGGCGATGCTGCCGTTCATCGGCTATGACGCTGGTGACTACTTCAGTCACTGGATCAACATGGCCAAGAACAACGACGAGTCCAAGTTCCCCAAGATCTTCTACGTCAACTGGTTCCGCCGCGATGACGACGGCGGCTTCCTGTGGCCCGGTTTCGGCGAGAACAGCCGCATCCTGAAGTACGTCATCGACCGCGTCAACGGTGCCGTCGAGGCTGGCGAGACCGCCATCGGCCTCGTGCCGCCGGCCAGCTCGATCGACACCGACGGGCTCGATGTCACCGACAAGCAGCTCGAGCAGGCCCTGCGGGTCGACGCCGAGGAGTGGAAGGCCGAGATCCCGCAGATCACCGAGTGGTTCGAGAAGTTCGGCGACACCCTGCCAGCCGTGCTCTGGACCGAGCTCGACGGCCTGAAGGCGCGCCTCGACGTCTGAGAGCACCCGCCACGTGACACTGCCCCGACGTCTTCGTCGGGGCAGTGTCGCGTCGTGAGACATTTGCGGTGATGCGCCTCTTCCTCACCCTGCTCTGGCTGGTCCCTGCCGAGTTCGGTCACCTGATGGCTGCAACGAACCGGCCCGACGTCTTCGCCGCCTGACGATGGCCCGACTCTTCGGCCCCTGGGTGGCGCTGGTCGGCGCCGTTGCACTCGCCGTCGTGTCGCTGGTCGCCCTGGGCGCCCCCACACCCACCCTGTTCGGCGCACTGATCGGTGCCGTGGTGGTCGCGCTGGTCCTGCCCCGACCGCCCGTGCTGCCCTCCGTGGTGCCGCGAGCAGCACAGGCGGCCATCGGCGTGCTCGTCGCCAGCGAGGTGGATGTCGCGGCGCTCGGATCGCTCGGGTGGGCCTGGCCGGCGGTACTCGGGGTCATCGTTGCGACCTTGGCGGCGTCGATCGGACTCGGTCAGCTGCTGCGCCGCGATGGCGTCTCGGCCACCACGGCCACCTTTGCGTCGGTGGCCGGAGGGGCGTCGGCGATGACAGCCCTCGCCCGCGACGCCGGTGCCGACCCGCGGATCGTCGCGGTGGTCCAGTACGTGCGCGTCCTGGTGATCCTGGTGACGCTGCCGATCGTCGTGGGTCAGGTGTTCGCGACCGACACGGCAACCACAGCGGCACCTCCTCTCACGTCGGGCCTGACCGTGGTCAACCTCGGCTATGTCGCGATCGCCTGCACGGCAGGGCCCCTGATCGGCTTCCTTGCCCGTCTTCCCTCGCCCGCGTTGCTCGGTGCCCTGGTCGCAGGCCTCGCGCTCAGCGTGGTCCCTGTCTTCGAGCAGGCGGCGGTCCCGCCGCTGGTCCAGGCGGCCGCCTTCGTCGTGATCGGCACGCAGGCCGGCATCGGCTTCACCCGCGAGACGATCCGAGTGCTGCGCACCATGGTGGTGACCGTCCTGGCCTCTGTGGTCGTGCTGCTGGTGTTCTGCGGCGCCCTCGCGATTCCGCTGGCGACCCTCACCGGGACCAGCCGACTCGACGCCTACCTCGCGACCTCACCGGGCGGTCTGCCCGTGGTGCTCGCGACCGCAACCGAGACCGGTGGAGACATCACCTTCATCTCGGCGGTCCAGCTCCTGCGGCTGCTCCTGGTGATCGTGGCGCTGCCGCTGGTGGCCGCCTGGGTGCGGCGTCGACACACCTGAGACCGGTCACGAGCCGGCGATCAGCCGGTGTTGCGCAGGCCGGCGGAGATGCCGTTGATGGTCAGCAGCAGTGCGCGCTGCAGGTCAGGATCTGGGTCCTCGCCCTCGGGCGTCGCGCGCACCTTGCCCAGCAGAGAGACCTGCAGGGCGTGTAGCGGCGCGAGGTAGAAGTCGCGCAGCTCCAGCGTGCGGCGCAGCACGGGGGCCGAGTCCAGCAGGGTGTCCTCGCCGGTGATGCGCAGGACCTGCTCGACGGTGCGGGCGTGCTCGGCGCGGATCGTCTCGAACAGAGCGCTGGCACCGTCGGGCACGAGCGCCTCGACGTACTGCTCGGCGATGTCGAGGTCGGTCTTCGACAGCGTCATCTGCACGTTGGACAAGAAGGTGCGGAAGAACGCCCACGAGCCGTACATCTCGCGCAGCGTCTCCTCCCGGCCGTCGTCGAAGGCTGCGGCGAGACCCGACCCGACGCCGAACCAACCGGGCAGGATGATCCGGGACTGCGTCCAGCCGAACACCCAGGGAATCGCCCGCAGATCGTCGAGTCCGCCCTCGCCGCCGGGTCGCTTGGCCGGCCTCGAACCGATGTTCATGTTGCCGAGCTCGTCGACAGGTGTGGCGGCCACGAAGAACTTCACGAGGTCGTCGTCGCGCACCAGGGCCCGATAGACCTTCTGCCCCTCGGCGGCGACCACGTCCATCGTGCCGTTCCATCCGTCGAGCAGCTCCTGGGGCAGCAGCGACGAACGGTGCAGCACCGAGGCCTCGAGCACCGCAGCGAGCGCTCCCTCGAGGTTCTGCCGGCCCAGACCGGGCAGTGCGTACTTGTCGGAGATGACCTCACCCTGCTCGGTGATCTTGATCGGTCCGTCCAGGCTTCCATACGGCTGGGACATGATCGCCTCGGCCGTGGGGCCCCCGCCGCGACCGGTCGATCCGCCGCGGCCGTGGAACAGCCGCAGCACCACACCGTGCTCGCGCGCGACGTCGCGCAGCGCCCGCTGCGCCCGGTGCACCTGCCACTGCGAGGCGGCGATACCGGCGTCCTTGGAGGAGTCGGAGTAGCCGAGCATGATCTCTTGCACGTCACCGCGCGCCGTCACGAGTCGTCGATAGGTCGGGTCGCTGAGCAACGCATCGAGCAGCGGGCCGGCCGCCTCGAGCTCGGCCACGGTCTCGAACAGCGGAGCGAAACCGATGCGGGCTGTGCACTCGTCAGCGGCCAGGTCGACGAGGCCGACCTCTCTGGCCAGCACGACCACCGCGAACAGGTCGTCGACGTCGTGGGTCATGGACACGATGTAGGTCTCGACGACCTCGGGTCCGTAGGCGTCGAGGGCGTCCCGGATGGCGCCGAGCAGGTCCAGCGACGCGGTCGCCGCCTCGCCGAGACCGGCGGTGCCGACGCCGGTCAGGGGCCTGGGTGAGGCCATCTCCCTGGACAGCAACGTGATGCGATCAGCGCGATCCAGGCTCGCGTAGTCGATCTTGCCGATCCGGTCGTACAGGTCGGCGAGCGCGGCGTGATGCTTGTCGCTGTGCTCGCGCACGTCCATCGTGGCGAGCCCCGCGCCGAACGCGGAGGCGCTTCGGATGAGACGCAGGATCGCCCCGTTGCCGGTGAGCTCGTCGCCGTGCTCGAGCATCGAGTCGCGCACGAGCACGAGGTCCTCGAGCAGCTCGTCGACCCCGAGGTAGTCGCGGCCGGGTTCGTGCGCGGTCGCGTTGACCAACCGGTCGCGGGTGCGGAGGAGCCGCACGCGCACAAAGCTGAGCTTGAGTCGATACGGCTCGTCGGTGTTGAGGCGTCGAATGCTCTCCCACGTGATCGGCAGCGCGGTGGCGTCGGCGTCCAGGCTGTCCCGCAGGGACTGGGTCACCTCGACGACCCGGGTCGAGGCGGTCATCTCGGTGAGGACCTCATCGACCGTCTCGACCAGCTGCGACAGACCGGACGTGTGCTGCAGGTGCAGGATCTGGAGGGTGACCGCTGGTGTCACGTTCGGGTTGCCGTCGCGGTCGCCGCCGGCCCAGGTGCCGAAGCGCAGCGGCCTCGCCGTCGCGGGGATGGCGACGTCCAGGGTGGCCAGCACGCGGTCGAGCTCGTCGAGGAGTCCGGGCACGACCTCGGTGGCGATCGAGCGCAGGTAGTACACGGCGGTGCGCGCTTCATCGGCCGGTTCGGGGCGCACGACGCGCAGCTCGTCGGTCTGCCACAGCAGGTCGACCAGCTCGGCCAGGCGCCGCTCGTCAGCGGTGCGCGCTGCCGCGGGGCGGCGCGGGTCCTCGAGGTCGTTGACGGCCTCGGCGACCTTGCGCAGCAGTCGCATGACCGAGCGCCGGCTCGCCTCCGTGGGGTGGGCGGTGAACACCGGCCGGTACTCGAGTCGTTCGAGAACCTCGCCGAGCAGCTCGCGGGTGAGAGCTCCGTCGTCGAGGGCCTGGGCGATGCGACCGGCGGTCTGGGCGAGGGGGCCTTCGTCGGCGGTGGCGAGCTCCTGCCAGCGATGCAGCTGCTCGGTGGTGTTCACCAGCTGGAAGTAGGCGGTGAAGGCCCGAGCCAGGACGACAGCGGTCTGCGGCTCGATGTCGTCCAGCAGGCGGTGCAGCTCGTCGTCCGGTTGCCGCGCGAGGTGGCGCACCTGTTCGACGAGCGCCAGCAGGTCCTCGCCCTCGTGTCTCGCGAGCGCCTCCCCGAGCAGCGTCGACAGCGAGCGCACCGACGACCGCAGCGAGGCGTGCTCGGTGTCCGAGGACAAACCCCCGCCGAATCGTGCCGGGTCCAGCTCGCGGCGGTCTGACGCGAGGATCTCATCGGTGGTCGGGCGATTCGATGGCGTCACGCCACCAGTGTGCCCACCGAATGTTGCGCCCATGTTTTCGCCCCGGTCGGAGTGCTCAAGATTCCCAGGAGAACCCCGAAAGCTGGCACTTCACCCTCGTTGCTACAGGGGTGAGGCGTCAGGTTCGTGGGTTCTCCTGGGAATCATGGGACGGGTGAGGTTCGCGTCAGCGGCGGGGGGTCCAGTCGAGGGCGGGGAGGACGTGGTCGGCGAGGGCGGACAGGAGGCGGGTGTTGTAGGCGACGCCGAGCTGGTTGGGGACCGTCAGCAGCAGCGAGTCGGCCTCGCGGACGGCGGCGTCCTTGGCCAGCTCCTCGGCCAGGGCGTCGGGCTCGCCGACGTAGGACTTGCCGAAGCGCGCGAGGCCACCGTCGAGGTGACCGAGCTGGTCGTCGCCAGAACGCTCGCCGAACCACCGACGGTCCTGCTCGTCGAGGATCGGGATCACGCTGCGGCTGACGGACACGCGCGGCTCTCGCTCCCACCCGGCCTCGGCCCACGCTGCACGGAAGCGCTGAATCTGCTCGAGCTGCAGCTCGTCGAACGACACGCCGGTGTCCTCGGTGAGGAGGGTCGAGCTCATCAGGTTCATGCCCTGCGCCGCGGCCCACTCCGCCGTCGCCCGGGTGCCCGAACCCCACCAGATGCGATCGGACAGGCCCGGGGCCTGCGGCATGATCGGCAGCGCGACCTGCTGGCCGGTCATCCGCGGATCGGAGCGCGCGACACCTGCGCCGTCGATCGCCTGCCGGAAGACGTCCGCGTGCCTCCGGGCGAGGTCGCCGTCGGACTCGCCGTCGGCCGGCACGTACCCGAACGACTCGTAGCCGCGCAGTGCGGTCTCCGGTGATCCGCGACTGATGCCCAGCTGCAGGCGACCCTCGCTGATCAGGTCGGCTGCAGCGGCGTCCTCGGCCATCGCCAGTGGGTTTTCGTACCGCATGTCGATGACGCCGGTGCCGATCTCGATGCGACTCGTGCGCGCACCGACGGCGGCCAGCAGGGGGAAGGGCGAGGCGAGCTGTCGGGCGAAGTGATGGACGCGGAAGAACGCCCCGTCGAGCCCCAGCTCCTCAGCCGCGACGGCGAGATCGATCGACTGCAGCAGGACGTCGCTCGCCGTGCGGGTCTGCGACCCCGGCACCGCCTGGTAGTGACCGAAGGACAGGAATCCGACATGCTTCATGTCCGGTTCAACGCCAAACGAACGCAGCGTGTTCCGGCAGCGCTCAGACGCGCGCCGGCTCCGCGACGACACGTCGCGAGGCACGGCGCTCGGCCAACCCCGGGATGAGCAGACCCGCCGAGGCCGCGATCAGCATCATCGCAGCGAGCACGCTGAAGCCGATGACGTAGCCGCTCTCCAGCGGCAGGCCGCTGGCGTCGGTCTGCGAGGTGACGATCGTCGACATCACAGCCGACCCGATCGATCCGCCGATCGTGCGGATGTTGGCGTTCATGCCGCTCGCGACACCGGTCTGCTCGGCGGGAACCGCAGCGATGATCAGCGCAGCGAGGCTCGAGAAGGCCAGTCCGATGCCGAACCCGATCAGGCCGTTGATGCCCAGCAGCGCGATCCGCGACCCGTGGAATCCGGCCAGCAGGGCGAGCCCGGCCGACGCCATCACGCAGCCGCTGACCACGACCTTCTTCGCGCCGAACTGGACCGACAACGGTGCCGCGACGAGTCCACACACGAACGTGGCGACCGCCATCGGCAGGATCAACAGGCCCGAGGACGTCACAGTCGCCCCCAAGCCGTAGCCGGTCGACTCAGGTGTCTGCAGCAGCTGCGGCAGGAAGCCGAACGCCGCGTACATGCCGAAACCGACCAGCAGCGCGACCAGGTTGGTGGTCCACACACCCCGCAGTCGCATCATCTTCATGTCGATCAGCGGGACCGCGATCCGGCGCTCGACGCGGACCCAGATCGCGGCCAGCACCACGGAGACCCCGACCAGACCGATCACGGCCGGCGAGGTCCATCCCCACTGGGGCGCCTGGCTCAGACCGAGCAGCAGCGCGACCAGCCAGCCTGCAAGCAGGATGGCCGGCAGCACCGGGATGCGTCCGGGGGTCCTGACCGGCGACTCGGGAATGAAGCGCCACGCGCCGAGGGCAGCGATCCCGGTGATGATGAACGGCAACCAGAACAGCCACGCGTAGCCGAACGTGTTGACGATCGGTCCGGCGATCACGATGCCGGCGCCGAAGCCCACGGCCATCAGGGACGACACCAGACTCACGGCGCCCCCCACGCGCTGGGCGGGGAACTCATCGCGCACGATCCCGAACGCCAGCGGCAGCACGCCACCACCGACGCCCATGATGACGCGGGCGCCGATCAGCACGCCGATGGTGGGGGCGAGGGCGGCGACCAGCGAGCCGAGCGACAGGCACAGCAGGGAGAAAACCATCATGCGGTGCTTGCCGTACGTGTCACCGAGTCGGCCGATGATCGGCGTGAACACCGAGGCGGACAGCAGGTAGGCCGTCAGCACCCACGTGGTCGTGGACTGAGTGGAGTCGAACTGTTCCTCGATGCGCGGGAGCACCGGCACCGTCATCGACTGCATCAGGGCGAAAGAGGCAACGCCGACCGCGAGAATCGCGTACGTCAGCAGGTAGTGCGTCCGAGCAGCGTCCGGGGTCCCCGAGCCCGAGATCTGAGGCTCGCGGGATCCTGGTTGCATGATGCAAGCATTCTACGGGGCGGATCCAGACGCCCCACCCAGAATGCGCGTGAGAAAGCCCACCTGGGCCGAAACGGACTCCTCGAACACCTGTCCGCCGTAGATGTCGAAGTGAGGACAGTCGTACGCCGCGACCTCGGCCAGCGGCCCGACCCGCCTCGCCGCCTCACGCACGGCAGTCGGCGGTGCGATGCTGTCCTGCTCGGCGATGACGAACAGCGCAGGACAGCTGACGTCCCCCGCCCGCAGGACGGCTCGGTTGAACGGCAGGCCCAGCAGGCTCCGCGCACACACGGCGTTGCGCCACGTGGGGCCCATCAGGCCGAGGTAGTCGGCGAAGTCGTCAGCGGTCAGCAGGGCGAAGTCGCCCGGAGCCCCGACGGAGTCGACCCGCACCGGCTCGCGCCCGGTGATCACGGTCGACAGATCACGCAACGCTGCGGCCAGCATCCGCGGCCCCTTGGACCGCGGCGTCCTCGGATCTGCCAACTCCTGCTTGCGCAGGATCGCGAGCCCGTCGACCGCCGCACCTTGGGAGATGACCGCCGCAATCCGGTGATCGCCTGCCGCGACGGCGACGACGTGGCCGCCGGAGTAGAAGGTGCCCCACACCACGACGCGGTCGGGATCGACATCGTCGATCTGACGCACCGCCGCCACCACGGCCGCGTAGTCCTGCCGTTGTCGGCGGTAGGACACCCGCTGCCGGGGCTCGCCGTCAGAGGTGCCGAAACCGCGGTAGTCGAAGGTGACGACCTGGCATCCGGCATCCGCGAAACGCTCGGCGAACGCAGCGAGGCCACCATCGCGTGTGCAACCGAAGCCGTGCGCCATCACGACGCAGGGCCGCCCGTTCGGTCCGGCCAGGTCGTCCGAGCCGGCCGGGAACCAGGTCGCCCCCAGACGGACCCCGCGGCTGGTCAGGTCGAGGTCGCGACTCATCGGGACCGGCGCTCCTGCAGCCCCAGCACCGCCAACACCACGAAGACCGGCCACAGGGCAATGCGCTCGGTCAGGCCGGCTGCATCATCGACCGCGATGAACGCCAGCGCCGCCACGGCGCAGACGACACCGGTGCCGACCACGACCACCCCCGTGGTGGGGCGCCGGTGCCGGACCGCCAGCCCGAGCAGCACCAGCGCGGCCGGCTGGGCGATGAACAGCGGGGTGGCAGCCAGCACGTGGCCGTCGGGGTACTGGTCAAGCGGAGTCAGCCCGACCGCGATCGAGCTGATTCCCGACACGACCAGCAGGACGCTCGCGGCGACCCCCATCGGTCCGCGACCGAAGCGTCCGAACAGGGCCACCGCACCGAAGGCCATCAACGCACCGAACACGATGAAGGACGCGTTCATCACGGCTGGAACATCACTGAACCGCGAGATGCCGAGATCACTGACGGTGTCGTCGACGAAGCTGTAGCCGCCCACGCTGATGATCGCGACGAGCACCTCGATGACCAGGTAGGCCGGACGCACGGCCCACGCCAGAACTCCCCAGCGTTGCAGGGGCGTCAGGTCGGCATCCACCTCGCGAGCGTGACACAGGCCGCTCACCGTCGCACGACTAGGCTCACCAGGTGACTCGACTGACGCGGCCCCTCCTGGTCTGGGCCGGCGCCTACGCACTGGCGCTCGTGGTCATCGCGTTGTGGCCCAACCGCGTCGACTCGGCGTTCGACGTCAACCAGACGCTTGCCGGTCAGTGGCTGCTCGACCGCGGTCTCACCAACGCCGAGACGTACTGGCTGGTCGAGTTCTGGTCCAACGTCGCCCTGTACGCGCCGCTGGGGATCTTCGCGATGGCGATGGTGCCCACTCTGCGGTGGTGGCACACCGTCATGCTCGCGATCGTCGTGTCCGGCACCTTCGAGCTGCTGCAGGGCCTGTTGTCCGGGCGCACCGCGTCGGGCCAGGACGTCGTCGCCAACACGATGGGTGCCGCGATCGGCGCGGGACTGGTGGTGGTGTCTCGTGCGCTGCGGCCCCTGTTCGCGAAAGAAACCGCCCACGGGTGACTGACGACCTCCAGTAGCCCACGCCTCACGGCGGAGCGAGCTCCTCTGGGCGGGCCCTTGCTCACGTTCGTGGCGAATGCTCACGTTCGTGGCGGACCCGAGCCGGCACGCTCAGGGCGGAGCGAGCTCCTCTGGGCGAACCCGGGCCGGGACCAACGCGAGACGCCTCGTGCTTGCCTCTGCGTCGGTTCCCTTGCGTGGCAGCGGTCCAACTGAGCGAACGTTGGAACCTAGATCTCTGGGAACAGATAGCTCAGATCGCTTCAAACGGCATTTCGCGCCCCGTTCTTACGCGGCGACAGCACCAGATCCGACTAGGGCGTGTCTCCAATGTTGAGCGTGGTTTCGGCTTGATGCTGGGGTGATGACGAGAACTGCTGTGAAGCGTCCCAGGTTTCCCGCCGCATCCTTTTGAGTTGAAAGGATGAGCACATGCCCAAGAAGATCGATCCCGAGGTCCAGGCCAGAGCCGTGCGTCTGGTCAATGACCATCTCGGCGAGTACCCGTCATTGACCGCGGCGTCAGCCTCGGTCGCCAAGCAGGTCGGTGTCGGCCGCGAGACCGTCCGCAGGTGGGTCGTGCAGGCCCAGATCGACGGCGGCCAACGCGACGGCCTCAGCTCAGCGGAGTTGGCTGAGATCAAGAAGCTCAAAGCCGAGAACCGGCAGTTGCGCGAAGACGTCGCGATCTTGAAAGCAGCGACGACTTTCTTCGCGGGGGAACTCGACCCCCGCAACCGATGATGTCCGGATTCATCGACACGATGAGGTCCGAGGGTCACGCGGTCGAGTCGACCTGCCGGGTCCTGCGTGAGCAGGGCGTGCAGATCGCCGCGAGAACCTATCGCGACTGGCGAACAGCAGCCCCTGCGGCCAGAACGGTCAGCGACGCCTTCGTCGTCGACGCAGTGCGCACCGTCGCCTGGACCACCGACGTCCACGGCCGACCCAAGATGACACCCGAGGGCCTCTATGGACGGCGCAAGATGACAGCCCACCTGCGACGGACCACGCAGCTGGACGTGTCAGCCGGGGCCGTTGACCGGGCCATGCGAATCCTGGGATTGTCCGGTGTTCGCAGGGACAAGGGGATCCGGACCACGATCCCGTCCAAGGACGGCAAACGTGCCGGCGACCTGCTCGACCGCGACTTCACCGCCGTTGCACCAAACCGGGTCTGGGTCACCGACTTCACGTAATGCCGCACCTGGGCCGGGTGGGTCTATGTCGCGTTCATCGTCGACGTCTTCGCCCAACGGATCGTGGCCTGGCACGCCTCGGCGTCTAAAGAGACCGACCTCGTCATGGTCCCGCTGCGGATGGCGCTGTGGGAACGAGACCGCGAAGGGCGGCCGACCGTCGCCGACGAGCTGATCTGCCACGCGGACGCCGGGAGTCAATACACGTCGATCCTCTTCACCGAGCACCTCGCGCTCGAAGGCATCCGGCCCTCGATCGGGTCGGTCGGCGACGCATACGATAACGCCCTCATGGAGACGATCAACGGGCTTTACAAAGCCGAGTGCATCCGCACCACGGTCTTCCACGAAGGCCCGTATCGGACGATCGCGGACGTCGAATTCGCGACCGCCGGCTGGGTCGACTGGTACAACAACAGACGCCTGCACAGCACCCTCGGCAACGTCCCACCCATCGAGTACGAGCAAGCCCACTACGCTGCTCTCAACCAAGAGCCGCAACCCGCATAGGAGCGGCAGAGAACCTGGGGCGCTTCAGTCGAGCCACTCCCGGAAACTGGTTTCATCATGCAGGTAGTCGACCGAGCTGGTCTTTAGGTCGGTGCCGGATAGCTCGCGCAGTGCAACCCAGACAACCGGATCGTTGATCGGCGGATCTGCCATCCTGACCCTCGCCCAATCCGCAATCTCCTCACGTGGCCGCCGACCCGCGATGAGATCAAGAATTCGTTCGCGTACCGCCGCGCGATTCGGGAGTCGTCGGCACCGTCACCAGGCCCCTCGTAGTTGCCGGCCTCATCGAAGGAGTAATGGGCCTTGGGCCCTCCAGTCTCGGGTCGAACGATACGGGTGCGTCCGGAGCGGTCACTTGTCACTCCCTGCCGCGGCCGACATGACCGTCAACTCCTGGTCAACAGACTCGCGCGCATCGGGGTCTCCATCGTAATATTTTTCCCAGAACCCGCTGGCGAGCCAGGCTTGGGGGGCCAACTCAAGCGCGCCACCCTCAACCACCCGCGCGGACCAGTTCTCCGGGATCGCAGAATCAACGGTCAAGAAGCAGTTCGCATCGAACCAGCCGAGACTCCCTGTGTCATTCACGAGTTGCAACTGCACCCGACCCGGGGCTTGGGCACCGACAGAGGCGACAACATACTCGCGGTGAAGAGTGATCCAAGGACTTGAATCCAACTGCATGCCGTCTATCGGCGCTGGAACTCGTATGCAAAGCACCTTCATCGCGACACCCCGTCAAAGACGATCTTGTAGTCGTAGCCGTAGTCGATGGCTCCGGTACTCCGGTTCATGTAGAAGTGTGCCTTAAAGCTTCCGGATGGACTCTGGTGGGAGCGCGTCTGGAACTTGCCCCAGTCCGCGATATTGCTGCCGTCCGATGTCAGGCGTCGGACGAGTTGCTTGTTCCCAAAATCGCTACCGCGAATGATCTGCTGCGACTCCTGGACGGCTCCGGAGCTCAGTTGGCCGGACGGGGCGAATGCCGAGTCAGCGGACTCGCGCGCAAGTTGCTGCCCAAGCCGCACGCCATTGGCTGCGTTGTCCGCGCCGTTTGCGGCGGCCCTTTCGGCCTTCAGCGCCAGTGAAGCGGTGAGCGCGCGGCTAGTTCCGCCAAATCCAGATGCGCCGCCTCCGATTGGTATGAATGCGAAGGCGATCTGCCCGAGGATTCCAGCCAGCGAGTTTGGGTTCGCCCCGAGGCTCCGGTTCACCCAGTTCGCGGCTCTGCCCCCGTAGTTGAACGTGTGTCCCGGTGCCGCACGATTCGTGATTCCTTGTCCAAGAAGGTCAACTGTCGCACCCGCACCGTGAACAACGCCCGCCCTAAAATCGCTCTTTGCCTGTGACATCGCGTAAGGCTTGGAGCGGCGGTACGAGCCTTGGATCGAGCCGCCCTTGCGGACGTAGTTGTCGCCTGCCTGGGCGTAGGAGCGTCCGCCACGCTTCTTGATGACCGGTGCTGTTCGATTGGTGCGGACTCCGCCGTCTACGTAAAGCCCTGACGGGTCCGCCAACGTGACAGGAGTGTTGTTGGCGTAGGCGTAGCCGTTCAACTGCTGCGGGTTGCTCAGGTCACCGATGGGGTCAACGGAGATGAACCGCCCGGCTGCGGGGTCGTATTCGCGGGCGTCGAGGTGGACGGTGCCAGCAGAGGTGTCGTTGGATTTGTTGAGGTAACCGCGGTCGGACGGCCAGGCAGTGGTCGGGTTCTGGAGCTGTTCACCAAACGGTGAGTAGCGGCGTTTGGTCCAGGCTTGGGTGGTGGCGCTCGAGGTGATGACCGGGGTGCTTTGGTGGTCGGCGCCGACGGACTGGATGCCGTTTTTGTCGCGGATCGCGACGGGCACTCCATCGACGGTGTAGGTGCGGACGGTCGAACGGACTCCGGCTTTGACCGTGATCTCGGCGGTGCCGAGCCACATGGTGGTTGAGGAGTCAGTGCCGTCGCGTTCGATCAGGCGGTTTCCGTCGGCGTCGTAGAGGTACTCGATGGTCTTGCCGGTGGCCAGGTCGGTGATCTTCTTGACGTGGCCCTCTCGGTCCCACTCATACGTCTTGCCCGAAGTGGTCGACTTGGACCGTTTGGTCATGTTGCCGATCTGGTCATAGACGAACGACTCGGTGCCCGCACCCGCCCCGGTACGGACCGTCCTGGCGACCGCGTGCGGGCGGGCGGTGGTCGCGGTGGGGAAGGTTGAGACGTCAGTTCGGTTACTCACCGTGGAGCCGGTCTTGCGCTTGGTCTCGACCTGGGTGCGGTTGCCGTTCTTGGCGTAGGTGTAGGTGTCGGCATAGGCAGCTTGGGTGCCCAATGTGGCATCAGTCAGCGCCGCACACGTGGTGCTGGTGGTGGTCCGGGCCTGCTTCAACCGGCGCAGGTAGTCGTAGGTGAAGCACTCGCGGCGGGTGTCGGCCGCGGCGACGTCGTCGCGGCGAGTCACCTGACCAGAGGGGTCGAACGTGTACCGCATGTCCATCCGGTTGGTCGTTGCTGTGCCCTGCAGCGAGTACGTCTGCCGTGTGAGGCGGTCAGTTGCCGGGTCGAAACTGTTCGTCGC
Organism: Aeromicrobium sp. CF3.5; assembly: GCF_051262695.1. Classification (NCBI taxonomy): domain Bacteria; kingdom Bacillati; phylum Actinomycetota; class Actinomycetes; order Propionibacteriales; family Nocardioidaceae; genus Aeromicrobium; species Aeromicrobium sp. CF3.5. Next base: position 18,259 of record NZ_JBIMEZ010000005.1, on the reverse strand, counting down.
GTAGGCCAGCTTGCCCGAGGTCGACCCCAGGGTCCGCTGCAGGACCTGGCCCTTGGCGGTGCGGATCGTGTCCCACACCATGTGGCCCGATCCAGCGAGGCGGGTCACGTTCCCGAGTGCGTCGTAGGTGTAACGAAGGTTCTCGTTGGTGATGCCGTACACCAGAGGTTGGTTGGCGGTCTTGACCGATCCATCTGGGTTGTAGGTGTTGCCGAATAGGTGCCCGCCTGCCCGGTGGAGCAGGCCTTCGGATTCGGGGATCAGCACCCGTGATGTCAGGGGTCTGCCGGCGTCGTCGGCGGTGAGCGTTTCTGAGGTGTACTCCTGGCCGTCGGCGTACCGGGTCGAGGACGTCAGTGCTCCTGGGCGGACGGTGTCGTAGAGCCATCCGGCGCGCTGGGTGCCTGTCGCGGTGTCGTCCCGCAGCTCAGTCTTGCGGCCCAGCTTGTCGTAACCGGTCCACAAGGTGACCCCGCGGGCGTCGGTGCTGGTGACCTGACGGTCCAGTTCGTCATAGGTGAACGTTGACTCGCCCTTGTCGGGATCGGTGTCGGTGATCAGGCGGCCGCGGATGTCATAGGTCTTGCGCCACGACGTTCCCGAGGAATCGGTCACCGTCGCGATCTGGCCGGCAGGCGTATAGGTGTAGTTCGTCTCGTCGTTGGTACCTGATGCTGCTGCGCCAAGGAACTGGTGAAGCTTCACGGTCTGGCCACGAGCATCCTCGACCGCGAAGGTCGCAGTTCCACCGCTTGGCGGCGTGGTCCGTGTTCCGTTGCCGTCGTGGCGGTAGGTCGTGGACCACTTCACCGCCCCCAGGGATGCCAGCGATTCGCGGGTGACGCGTCCGGTCTGGTCGTACCCGAGCAGCGTGTAGGAGTCGACCTGGTTCTCGGCGGCGCTGACCAATGTGGTGTCCACCGCGCCGGAGGAGTAGTAGGGGCCCATCTTCGATGAGACCCACCCGCGGTCGTCATAGGTGGTTTCGGACACCAAGCGGCCGCCGTCGACGTTCGCCGACGGGCTCTGGGTCGACCGGTCGCGCATCAGCCCGTCGAAGAACGCCACCGAAGTGACGTAGTCCCCGGCAGGGTTGAGGGTCTTGGTCGTCACAGCGTTGGCCTGTGTGGCCGAGACTCGATAGGCGAATGTCGCGTGGGCGGTGTCGGTGCCCTTGATCCGGCCCGGACCCCAGATCGCGGTGGTACGTCCCAACGCGTCGTAGGTGGTGTCGGTGTTGGCGCCAGCGATGTCGGTGACGCGGTTCGCCTCACCCCAGGCCCGGTTCAACGACGTGACCGTCGACTGCTCGAGCGGGTTGGTCGTGGTGACGGTGTCGACCGGTCCCGTGGCCGGAGCGTAGGCGGTGCTGGTTGTCTGGTTCTTCGCGTCCGCCACCGACGTGGCCCGCCCGTAGGCGTCGTAGGTGGTCGTGGCGTCGCGCTGGTAGTTGATCGTCGAACCGGACAGTCCGCTTGCGGTGTCGACCCGGGTTGGGTTGCCGCGCGTCGGCACGACACCGAGGGTGCCGCCGTCGTACCCGGTGCGACTGGCCGAGATGACCTGGGCGGTTTGAGTCGGCGCAGACCCACACGCCAAGCCGGTCGTGACTTCCTGGGCCGGATAGGCATACATGCCAGCACTAGGATTCGTCGCATACGTCGTCGTGGTGCACCGGTTGTCGGTCGACAAGGCGATGTCGCCCTCGTCGTGGACGCTCGTAGGCAGACCAAGACTGTTGAAGGTCGTGCCGACGCGGGTGACGCGTTGTCCACCTGCGGCCAGTGGCGTCGTTGCCTGCGTGGTCGCGGTCTGCACGATCCGCGCCTCACGCCCACCCGACGATGCGGTCACTGCCGAGCGCCACGGATTGTTGACTGTCGCCTCGACCAAGGCGCCGCCGCTGCCGAGCTGGGTGCGGGTGCGGCGTGGGAAGCCGGCCAGGTCGTCGTAGTCGACGATGTTCGTGCTGTCACCATATGAATCGGTCACGGTGACCGACTTGGTACCGCCGCTGGCGGTCCGGTCGCCGTGCATGCCCCGCATGTACAGCGAGTGCTCGAACGTCTTGGCCGACTGCCCGCCGATCGTGGTCGAGACCCGCGCGTAGCCGCGCCACTCATTCCACGACCGGTTGGCCGACTCGTCGATGGTCGAGGTGGTGTAGTGCCACCCATCGCCGCCGCCGTACCCATAGGCGGTGGTGACCTCGGGTGCTCCGCCGGTCAGGTCGGACTCTACGACTGAGTCGACCCGGTACTTGTGGAAGAACTCCAGCTGCCGATCCTCAGACCACCACGGCTGATACCAGACCGGGAAGCAGCGGCGACTGTTCAAATCCAACGCCGAGGCAGACGGGACGCTGCTGGCGGTGCAGTCGCGGGCGGAGTAGTTGGCGCTGATGACACCGCCGGTGCCGTTGGCGATCGAGGTCACCCGATACCGCTGGAAGGTGGGTAGGCCGTTGTAGTTCTCGATCCTGTTGTCCATCAGAGCCTTGGAGAACGTGACGGCAGGCAGCGCGATGTCCTCGCCGACCTTGCCGGTCTGCTGGATCGACTCCAGCGTCAGAGTGCGCGAGTCGCCCGGGTTGTCCGGGTCGACGGAGTCCTCGTGGGTGTTCGCCAACGACTGGCCCAGGTTCCACTCGTTCACCGACGTGTAGTCGCCGCCGGATCCAAGGACCTGGCTCGTGATCTGCGTCAGTCGTTTGCGGCTGAAGAACGTCGGGGCAGTGCGATCCGCACACGAGGTGCCACTTGAGCAGATCTGGTCAAACGGCACGTCCGGCCACTTCGAAGCGTTTGACTTCTCCAGTCCGGTGCAGTCGAACGTGCTGGTCGTCACGCACCGTTCGGCGCTGGTGAACACGACCTTCGCCGGAGCCGGGGCGTCGTTGCCGTGGCGGGTTCCGTACTCGATCGATTTGAGCAGCGGGGCCCGGTCGTATCCGCGGACGGTCTCGTTCTTGTTCGAACCGTAGGAGTTCTTCTCCTGGTCCCAGAACAGCGACATCGAGTTGCCGTTGGGGTCCACGACGTAGTCCAGGCTCCACCGCCACGCCTGACTGCACGAGCTGGCCGCATACGTCGACTCATGGCACGGGTCCCCCGCGCGGGCGCCGTAGACCGGCATAGCCGAGACAGAATCAGTGCGGCGGTCATCGCCGGCCCATCGCTTGTTGCGTCCGTAGTAGTACTTGGTGCCGTCCAAGGTGGTCACGCGCCAGTACTCACCATCACCGTCGGCGTTGACGCCAGATTCGGTCAACAGCTCGATGCGGGTGCCGTCGTCGGACTTCATCTTCCACTTGTTGCTCGACCCGTCCTGCACCAACGTCGAGCCTTTGCCGTTCAGCGTGATGTTCACGTTGTCGTCGCGCCAGCACAGGTCGCCCACGTTCTCGGGGGTGCCGGAGACCTGCTCGCACGGCTCATAGCTGCGTTCGATGAAGCCCGGATCGAGGTCGAAACCCTCACCGATCCACGACGTCTGGTTGTTCGTGCTCGACGTACGCCCATCGACCGATCCCGAGGAGTAGTCGATCGCCAGGTCCGGTTCGGGACCGTTGATGCCCGGAGGCGTGGCCAGCGGGTACGACCAGGTGAAGTCGCCGGTCTGTCCGCCGGCGGACCACGTCGATGACGGCGCCAGCGACGACGCTGTGTAGTCGCCACTGGACCCGCTCGATGACGACGTCGCCGCGACCGTCATCGACTGTGTCGACGCGCTGGCGGGTGCCTGGGCGGTCAGGGTCTGCTGCTTGGTGTCGTTCTTGGTCTTCAGCGGAGTCGCCTTGGTGCAGTCGACTGTGCCCTTGACGGTGTCGCAGTCCTCGAGCAGCACCAGACGCAACCGGTCTGACCAGTCGCCACCGACCGCTTCCGCAAAATCGGCGTACTCGACCTGGATCTGCGCGCCCTTCAACGTCGGCTCGACCGTGGGATCAGCCGCGGGAACTCCAACAGAGGCTGGCTCGACCGGCGTGGCCTGACCGTTCACATCCGAACCCTCACCGGGAGGCACATCGCTCGTGGGCTCTGCGCCGGGTTCTGGAGTCGCGGTGGCATCCGGGGCGGGCGACGGTGACGGTTGAGGCGTGGTCGGGGTCTCTGGTTCGGGTTCGATCACCTCGGTGGCCTCGATCTCGAACACCGGACCGAGACCAGCTGCGCCATCATCGTTGGTCACGCCAACGCGCTGCACCGTGGCCGCCGTCGGATCTGCCGAACGTGGAAGCTTGACCGACAACCCGGCCACAGGCTCAGACCACGCCGCAGCCGGCAGCTGCGCCTCCTTCGCACGCGACGGACTCGGCAGCTCCACCGTCGGCACCGCTGACGCCTTCGACTGCTTCGGCGAACCCTTGACACCCACCGCCTGCACCGGAACAGGCTTCTCCTTCGCCGGCACCGGCGCCTTCTCCACCGCAGCAGCAGCCGGAGAGTTGATCGGCATCAGCAACGACGCCGCCACCGACACACTCGCGGCATAGATCAGACCTCGCTTGACGATCCTCATGACTGGCACCCCTCCGTCGTGACGACACACTCCTCGTTGAAGTGGCCAGCATTGATCAGATCGTCGATCTGTTGTTCGTTCGCTTTGTACTGCGCCAGATGGAGCTGGTCGACAAAGCCGTTCCAACGCTGCGAACCGTCCGAGGCCGAGCCCAAAGTCCACGTCCCGGTCGTCCCAGGGGCGGGAGCGAACGGTAGCTCAAGCCCCTCGACGTCGATGGCCGCACCGTCCCCAGATCCAACGCTCAGTCGCATCCGCTCGGTCATCACGTCATACGAGACCGCGACCAGCCTGGTCCCTGGCCCCCCGTCGTCCGCTACGCCGTCGGTGCGCCTTTCGCGCCACGTGCCATCAGCGCTGCGCAACCGGAACACGTACTCGAACCCTTCGCCCTCACCGGCCGGAACAGCGTTGACCTCAAGGACCGGTGTCGACCCATCGCTCAGCGAGATCGCGGTCATCGGCCCAACAGTCGGAGCCTCGGCCTTTGCAGGATCGAGATAAGCCGCGACCGTGAACGAGCCCGACAAGTCGATCAGGCGATCCGTCAGAGACGGAAGACCCTGAATCTGCGGCGTCAGCTGCAGCATTCTGTCGATCACAGGAACATCGGGATCGTCCGTGATGTACTCCGCGCGCACTTGCCGCTGCGCGGATCCAACGTCAAACGATGTCCCGTCCGCGGCCAGGGATGGCCCAGAAGGTTCGTTGAAGCTGAAGTCCCACACAGCGTTGCTGTCGATGACCTCGAACGGGACCTCCAGCGGGACCTCGCTGGGGTTGTTCGCCGCGTCATAGGCCCACACCCGCAACGTGTGCAGGCCCGGCTCGTTCGGCGGAATCGTCACCGTCGCTTCGCCGTCAACACCGGTCGCTGGGACCTGCTTGGCCCCTGGTCGTGTCGAGCTGTCGACTGTGAAGGCGTATCCGGTCGTGTCCGTCCCGCCACCTGCATCGACCAAGACCTGGTGCGACTCGCCGCGCTGCAGGGGCTCATCTAGCGACGTCACCAGTCCCGGAACAGCGGCCAGCGTGGCGTCAACGAAGAACTTGCACTTCTGCGCGTAGGCGCCGATCGACCCGTGATTGTCCTGGGCGCGGAAGTGGAACCGATACTCGCCCGAAGGGACCACCCCCGTCGACGATCTCGTGATCGGCATGTTGGAGGTGATCGGCCGGCCCCGAGATCCCAATGACCCCACGATCTCCGAACCCGTACTGATCCCGATTCGCGCCCTCACCGAGTCCTCAGTATCAGGATCCGAAATCACCGCCCGCATCTGCGGCAGCTTCGTCATCCGACCCAGCAAAGGGTTCTTGGTCAGCGTGCACGGCAGCCCGTTGATCGACGTGCCCGTCGGCACGCTCGGCGGCCGGTTGTACTCAATCGACAGGCTCATCGTGTGCCGGAAACGCCGCCACGCCAACGGGTCGGACTCATCGGCCGCGCGCAGAGACAACGCAACCGTCTCGTGTCGATCGTCGGCCGACTCCTGCACACCGGACGTGACGTTCCACGACACATCTGCACCGCCAGGGTTGCAACCCGAAAATGCAACCTGCGACGTGGTCGCCAAATGCCGATACACCCCCGGCTGCTTGTTCCACGTCAAGGACGAGTCGAACGCTCCGACCTTGTAGACACGCGTTCCCCGCATCGCGCACGACGACGAAAACTCCATCCGACCACGCAGCCGTGCCGCCAGGACATCGACGCCTTTCAGCCCATCGATCTTGAATCGAAAGTACTGTCGCTTGCGCGACACGCCGTTGTAGTTCTGGTATCCCACACCCTCGCCGTTGGAGTTCGTCCACTTGTAGAACGACGTCGTCGGGAACTGCTGGAACACCATTCCCCACGCGTACGTACTCGGCGACGAGGCGGGATCGATGAACACCGGATACGACACCTCGGGCCCCGTCAGCGCATCGGGTCGCGGCATCAGCACCAAGTCATCTGCTCCAACCTCCAGATCCACCGGTGACACCTCATCACCGGCCGCTGGTCCCTCGGTCCTCTGGTCGATCGCCTCTCCGCTGCTGTCGCTGACAGCGACCTCGTCGTCGGCGAGTACCGTTCCGCTCGAGTCCCACATCGTCGGGGCAGGCGAGACTCCCACTTCGCGACCGACCTCATCGACCACGGCCAACCCGCCATCTCGATCGATCAGCTCTCCACCATCGACCTCGACCGGCAGCTCGATCTCAGCCAGCTCAGCGCTACGCGCCGCCTGCTCGTCGCGCACCACCAACACCTGAGTCACGCCGCCATCGGTCACCGACATCCGCAGATCCACCCCATCGAGGACCTCTCGATAGGTCGCCGTAGCGCCATCGAGCACCGGCGCCGGCAACTCATCGATCCACGACGTCTGCGTCGACACGCCGGCAAACTCCACCGTCGACAACACCTCGTCGCCACCGGCCGAGAGCTCAGCGGCAATCGGTGACGCCTTCGGCCGAATGACCCCATCAACGGCTTCCAAGGTCAGGTCGACCGGCTCCCACTCACCATCCTGACGAACACGAATCGGAGCAGACGCAATCTCACGGGTGTACGTACCCGACGGATTCGCATACACCGTGTCCGTCGCCGTTCGCGCTTCCTCGATCTCCACCGGCACACCAGAATCAGCGGCCTGCGCAAATTCCGAAACGTCCTCGGCCGCCTCGGCACGAGTTGGTTGGACCGGCATGGCGAGGGCAGCCACAAAGGCACCCGAGACCACAAGGGCCAACCCCATTTTGAGCGCACCTGACTGCCCACCCCGAACGCCGTTCATGTGACTCCCGCTTCACTCACCCGATAAGATTGAGATGATAATGACAGGTAGACAGAGTTCTTGTCTCGGTTTCGAGCCATGAAATTTTTTTCGGCCATTCCAGGACAGGATTGACGTCCAGGGGAGTTAGTCGCTCCACCAACGCCGCGAACGAATCTGCCTGAACCTCAGGCCGTATCGACACGGTCGCGGAACTTCTGAGATTCGAGTCTGGTCCTCACTAACTCACTGCGAAGGTCGCAATCAGCGGCAGAATGAACCGCCCGGCTCCACTCGCTCGCATCTACTCCTCCGATGGTGAAGTCAGCCCGAGGTGCGGCGGCACTCTCCGCTTCGCCGCCTCGGGCCCGATACGGGACCCCGCGCCGACGCAGGGCGTTGCAGCGGCCACGGTCACCTCTGTCCGGAAGTGACTCGGGTGGCAGCTCAGTCGACAGAATTGTCTGCGCACCCCCGCACACTCGGGCATGACCAACGACGTCCGAGGAAGGCCCCATTTATGAACGACCGTGAACTGATGAGTCTGCTGACCAAGCACGCAAACGGCGGAACTCGAGTACCCGTGCACGCCATGCGACGAGTCCAAGCCCTGCTAGGCAGCCAGGAAATTGCGTTCGCAGACGTTGACCTGCAGCCCGGCGACCGCGGCACTACTACCGGCGAAATCATCGTGTTCACGCCAACCCGAGTGATCCATGCGCGTCTGAAGGATGCCCCGAACGGGCCCCAGTCCGCCAGCTCCGCCACCACGATGTCCGTCGAGGCGTCGACCTGGGGGCGCTCTGAGTTGCGCCGTGTTGACCTGTTCTCAAGCACCGAGCCCTGGAAAAATCCGGACCAGGAGTGGTCAGAAGACTACGAAGATTGGTGGCCGCGTGACTGCTACGCCGACCTTTCCTACTCGAGCGGACAACACGTCCGGCTACCGCTCGGCACACAACCCACAGATGCCGCGAGGAAGACGATGCGGAGTTTGCTGGGCAGCATCGCCGGCGATCTGGAATAGGTCCCGTTCCGGCATGTACGCTGCCAGCCCGGCGAAGAGCACCAAAAACCCCCGACAGATCTAACCCTGTCGAGGGTTCCAACGTGACTCAATCGGCGGAGATGGCGGGATTTGAACCCGCGAGAGGTTTAAACCTCAACCCGCTTAGCAGGCGGGCGCACTAGGCCACTATGCGACATCTCCTCGTCGCCCACTGCAACAGGCAACCTGAGCAGGATACCGACCGTGAAGGGGCATAAGCGAATCGGCCCATGCCAACGCCCTCGGAATCAGCCCAGCTCGAAGCGTTCGTACCCGTGAGCGGTGTTGAGCCGGTCGTAGACGTCGCGCAACAACTCCGGCCCTCGAGCACCGGCATAGGCCATCGGGAAGGCCAGCACCTTCTCGCCGCGATCGAGGTAGAACCGCTGCTCGTCGAAGGAAACCCCCTCGACCTCGGTCCAGGTGACCTCGACCTGCTTGACCGTCAACGGACCGCCCAGCACGATGCCCTCGCCGGTCGTGCGGGCCACGGCGGGCGGGCGGACCCACAGCAGCACGGCGCGGCCCATCATCGCGACAGCCACCGCCACCCCCAGCAGCGCCAACCACAGGGTGCCCGCGACGAGCGCGAGCCACAGCGCCAGACCGGCGATCAGCAGGTTGACGCCGACGGCCTGAAGGACGAAGCGCCGATCGAGTCGGTAGATCATGTCGGCCCCAGACGAAAGCAGTGAAGATCAGTGGCAGAGGGGGCGGGATTTGAACCCGCGACTGGCATTTCTGTCAGTGACCGCTTTCAAGGCGGTTCCGTTCGGCCGCTCCGGCACCCCTCCTCGTTCCCGCAGGAACATGGCCATTGTTCCACCTCGTGGTGACGACCTACTTCAAGGGCGCCAATCGGCCCGGTTCGACCCGGCTGGGCGGCTCGACCTGGCGGGCCGCGCGAGAGGTGCGCCGCGCCAGCACCCGCGAACGAACAATCAGTCCGAGCCCCACGCCCAGCACCATCGAGTACAGGCTCGACAAGGCGATGTAGCTGGGGAACGCACCCGGCGTCACCAACGAGGTCGTCAGCACCGAGGTGCCGATGACGGCGAACACCAGGATCCACCAACCCTCGCGACGCTGTGATCGCAAGGAGACCCCCACGATGAGTGCGGGGAAGCCGAGGAACACCTCGACCGGTCGCGGGACACCGCGGAATGTCTCGCGCATCCAGATCACCAGTTCGGTGAAGAGATCGGTCAGGGTCTGCGAGCCGTGAGTGCGCACGAAGCTGCTGTAAGCCAGCAGGAGGATGACCACCACCGCGACGCCGACCAGGATGGCGAAGTTCTGACGTCCCATGCCGTGCAGGCCGGCGCCGAGACGCCACACCAGCGTGATGGCCAGAGCCAGGGCTGCGCCGAGGACGAGGATGTTGAAGCGCTGGTAGTTGACCGGCGCGTTCCAGGCCGCGACGGCCACGGTGCCGCTCAACGCCACGACGATGGTCACCCCGAACTCCGCCAGCGAACCGACCACGGACGCGGCCGGCCGAGTCACCATCACCGACCAGACGGCGGCGGTCACTGCCGTGAGCACCGCAGCAGACGCGAGCAGGGAGTTGTTCTCCAGCAGCAGGGTGAAGGCCGCGAGCATCACCGCAGGAGGCACCCACAACCGCATGTGGCCGCCGCCGCGATGCACCAGCGCCACCACGAACACCACCATCAGCACGGCGGCGGACGGTCGCTGGATCCACTCGGGCGCACCCACGGCCACCACGGCGGTCAGTGCACCGACCGTACCCACGACCCACGCTGCGAAGGTGACCGTGATCGCGGCACCCGCCACCGTCGGCGACGAGAGCCGCGGAGTGCGCGTGGGGACGTCGTAGTCGGCGGGCACCGAGGAGTCGAGGCGTCGGCGGCCGCCCTGCTGGATCGACATCAGATCATGTCCTGCTGGATCGACATCAGATCATGTCCTGGTGAGTCGACATCAGATCATCCGGCGGTTGGCCAACGAGGGGTTGATGTCGCGCACGGCGCCCACCAGATCCGGGTCGAGATCGACGATCACGATGTCGTCGTCCGAGCCGGCCTCCCCCAGCACGAGGCCCATCGGGTCCAGTGCGAGGGAGTGACCGGTGTAGCGCTCGCCGCTCTGGGCGGGGGCGATGACGAAGGCCGTGTTCTCGATGGCCCGCGCAGCCAGCAGCGTGCTCCAGTGGTGCAGCTTGTGCTCGCCGGCCAACCAGGCCGCGGGCACCAGCAGGACCTCGGCACCGTCGTCGACGAGAGCGCGAGACATCTCGGGGAATCTCAGGTCGTAGCAGGTCATCAGACCGATACGTACACCTCCGAGGTCGAAGGAAGTGGCCGCCACCTCCCCGGGTGCCATGCGGTCGGACTCGCGATACCCGAACGAGTCGTACAGGTGGACCTTGCGATAGGTGGCCCGCAGGTGGCCGTCCGCGCCCACCACGACGAGGGTGTTGAACGGCAGATCGTCGGCGACCTCGAACATGCCGGCAACGATCGTGGCGCCGAGGCGCCGAGCGTGCTCGGCCAGGAACGAGACGAACGGCCCGTCGAGCTCCTCGGCGGCCGAGGCGAGGTCGTGGTGGGTGTCGCCGAAGTCGTGCATCACGGCTTCAGGCAGGACGACCAGGTCCAGGTCCTCGGGCAGCGACTCGAGTCGACCTGCGATCTCTCGACGGTTGACCGCCGAATCCAGACCGGCGGCGAATTGGATCATCGCGACACGCATGACGTCCATCTTGACAGGTCACCGGCTGGCACCGCGACGGGTCGCGTCACAGGCACCGCGACGGGTCGCGTCACAGGCACAGCGACGGGTCGCGCTACCGTGATCGACATGCGTGCCGTCGTCGTCACGGAGCCCGGTGGAGTCGACGCCCTCGAGGTCGTTGATCGCCCCGCTCCCGAGCCCGGACCCGGAGAGGTCCTCATCACCGTCGCTGCGGCGGGGGTGAACCGGGCAGATCTGCTGCAACGCCAGGGCATGTATGACCCGCCGCCGGGCGCCACCGACATCCTCGGTCTCGAGTGCTCTGGCGAGATCGCCGCGGTCGGCGAGGGAGTCACCGATTTTCCGCTCGGCACCCAGGTGTGCGCCCTGCTGTCCGGTGGCGGGTACGCCGAGCAGGTGGTCGTTCCAGCCGGTCAGGTGGCGAACGTGCCCCGGGGCATCAGCCTGCTCGAGGCGGGCGGGCTCATGGAGGTCGCCTCCACGGTGTGGTCGAACGTGTTCATGATGGGCAAGCTGAAGTCCGGCGACACCGTCTTGTTCCACGGAGGATCCAGCGGCATCGGCACGATGGGCATCCAGCTGGCCAAGGCGTTCGGCGCCACGGTCGTGACCACGGTCGGCACCGACGCGAAGGCCGACTTCTGCCGTGATCTCGGGGCGGACCTCGTGATCAACTACCGCGAGAGCGACTTCGTCGAGGTCATGCGCGAGCACGATCTGGCCGCCGACGTGATTCTCGACATCATCGGGGCCAAGTATCTCGAGTCGAACATCGCAGCGCTCGCCACGGCCGGGCGTCTCGTGGTCATCGGCATGCAGGGTGGCGTGAAGGGTGAGCTCAATCTCGGCAGGCTGCTGGCCAAGCGCGCCGCCGTGATGGCCACGTCGTTGCGTGCTCGACCCAGCTCGGAGAAGTCCGCGATCGTGTCGGCCATGGTGGCCCAGGTGTGGCCGCTGGTGGCCGACGGTTCGGTGCGCCCGATCGTGCACGCGACCCTGCCGATCGAGCAGGTCCGCGACGCCCACCAGGTGCTGGAGGACTCCAGTCACTCCGGGAAGGTCCTGCTCACGTTCTGATCGGTCGTTCTAGGCTGGACGCATGACGTCATCGAACGAAGGATCAGACGAGCGCTCATCCCGGGAACACGCAGCGCCGCAGGTCATCGGCCCCGACGGTCAGGCGGTCGTCGCCAAGGGCACCACGCTGGGCGACCTGGTCGAGCAGCCTGCCAAGGTCATGCGCATCGGCAGCATGATCCGCCAGCTGCTCGACGAGGTGAAGGCAGCTCCGCTCGACGTGGCCGGCCGCACGCGTCTGCGGGACATCCACCTGCAGTCGATCAAGGAGCTCCAGGACGGATTGGCGCCTGAGCTGGTCGATGAGCTGGACCGTCTCAGCCTTCCGTTCGAGAGCGAGTCGCCGTCGGAGTCTGAGCTGCGCATTGCGCAGGCCCAGCTGGTGGGATGGCTCGAGGGGCTGTTCCACGGCATCCAGGCCGCCCTCTACGCCCAGCAGGTGCAGGCGCAGAGCCAAATCCAGAACATGAGGCTGGCTCTGCCGGGGTCAAACGACACCAACGGTGTCGATTCGGACACTTCTTCGCAAACACCTGAATCAGGAGGCATGTACCTCTAGTGTTTGCCCCGATGTGAACGGGAGAGGGAGCCCCATGACCATCGTGGCCACCACGATCATGCCGCCGTGTGCCTCAGAGCCTGAGGTGTTCGAGCCGTTGCACCATCCGCCGTCTCGGCGCGAGCTGACCGCTGCGCAGTGGCGCCAGTTCACCGCGGGTCGAGACGTCGCGCACCGCCAGTGCGCAGGATGCCCCCTGATGATCGACTGCCTGTACCGGGCCGTCGTCGAGGTGGACGTGTCCGGCTTCGTGGCGTGCACGACCGAGCGCGATCGTCGCCTCATCCGTCGCGAGCTCGGCATCGACGACGAGCTCTCGACGACGCAGGGCTTCGGCGTGCAGAACCGGACCGGTGGCCCTGTCAGCTCCGAGGCGGTGCTGGCCCTGCGTCAGAGCCACCCCCATGACACCTGCCACCAGCTGGCCGAACGCCTGGGCTGCTCCACGTCGACGGTCAAGCGCCACCTGCGCCGCGGTCGTGAGGCGCGCGAGCTCGCCGTGACCGTCGAAGCGGTCCACACTCCGGCTCCCACGGTCGACGCGGTGCTCGACTGCTTCGACCGCCTCGAGTCCAGCCGCTTCGCCTGATGCGACCCCACACGTTGCGGGGACCGCGGTTCGCGCGCACGCTGTGACCATGCCTGATTCCGTGGATCGCTTCGACTTCGCCTGGGAGCGCCCCTATCGGATCGCGGGTCTCCTCTTCGGCGTCACACCCCGACGCACCTGGGTCGAGGTGACGCCGTCGGAGCTGCACGTCCACTTCGGCTCCTGGACGCTGCGGTCCGCGCGGAGCAACATCACCGGCGTCACCGTGACGGACTCCTACGCCTTCCTCAAGACGGCCGGCCCACCTCATCTGTCGATGAGCGACCGCGGCATCACCTTCGCCACCAACAGTCGCCGCGGACTGTGCGTCGCGTTCGGCCAGCCCGTCCCCGGCATCGACCCGACCAAGCGGATCAAGCATCCGGGCGCCACCCTCACCGTCGCGGACGTCGACGGCCTGGCCGAGGCGCTCGGCCACCCGGTCGTGAACCGATGACCGTCGACATCGATCGTGTCCTGTCCGAGCAGGAGGAGCACCTCGAGGCCGAGCTCGCCGAGCTGACCAAGGCATCGGGCGACATCGGCTCGATCTCGTTCGGCAAGCGGGTCGGCGAAGGTACCTCGATGGCCGTTGATCGCTTGGCTGCCGTGTCCACGCAGGAACAGCTGATGGCGATGCTGGCCGACGTGCAGAAGGCCAGACAGCACGTCGTCGACGGCACCTACGGAGTCTGCGAGGTCTGCGGCGAGCCGATCCCGGCTGGTCGGCTCGAGGCCCGCCCCTGGGCCCTGCAGTGCATCCAGCACGCGTGACCCGCTAGCGGTGACGTGACGTCCGAGCAGCGATCCGGTCGCCACCACGGCGTCCTGACGCGATGGAACGACGACCGCGGCTTCGGCTTCATCGAGCCGGCGGGTGACGGATCGCGGGTGTTCGTCCACGTGAGTGCGTTCCCGAGCGGCCGGCGCCCGGTGGACGGCTGCGAGGTCACCTACGTCGTGATCCGTGACGAGCGGAATCGACCGAGCGCCGAGAAGGTGCGGTATCGCGGGCGTGCTCCCGCCACCACCTCGGGAGCGATGGGGGTCGTGACGGCCAGTGCTCTCGCGGCGCTGTTCCTCGTCGTCGTGGTGGGCCTCGTGGCCATCGGCGATCTGCCGGTGGTGGTGCTGATCGCCTCCGGAACCTTCAGCGTCGTGTCGTTCGGTCTCTACGGCGCGGACAAGTCCTCGGCCAGGCGGGGCCGTCGCCGCGTCGCGGAGTCCACCCTCCACACGATCGCGCTGATCGGGGGGTGGCCGGGCGCACTCGTCGCTCAGCAGGTCTTCCGGCACAAGACCATCAAGCAGCCGTTCCGGAGCATCTTCTGGTCCACGGTCGTCGCCAACGGCGCGGCGATCGCCTGGGCCGCGTTCTTCCGCTAGCGAAACGGCCGCTGCTCGCGCGCGTCACGCAGCACCTCGCACCACCAGGTCAGCTCGGTGACCGCGGCGTCCACGGCGTCCTCGACCCCCTCCGGCGCGTGGTACTCATTGGACTCGATGTCGTTCCACGGCGCGGACAGCCCCACGACGTTGCGCGTGGTGACCAGGTGCAGCTCGGCGAACACGCCTCGCAGGTGCTCGGTGGCCAGCAGCCCTCCGCGCGCACCGTACGAGATCACCGTCGCTGCCTTGAACATCCACTCGGAGTGGTGCCAGTCGATCGCACGCTTGAGCGACCCCGGGTAGCTGTGGTTGTACTCCGGAGTGACGATGACGAAGCCATCGGACTCGTCGATCGTGTCGGCGATCTCGGAGCGGGGACCACCCCCCGGTTGCAGGTGTCGGTCGTCGGGCAGGCTCACGTTCGCAAGGTCGATGAGCCGCGCGTCCGCACCGGAGGCGCCGACGCGACCGGCGGCCCAGCCCGCGATGATCGGCCCGATCCGGTCGTCGCGCACGCTGCCGGAGATGACGGTCAGCCGAAGCGGTGCAGCTGCCCGGACCGGCGCTGAAGGAGGATCGATCTGAGGGGTCGTCGTGGGTGTCATGCCTCGAGGCTGCGGGTTGAACCTTGGTTGAAGTCAAGCGGTCTGCGTGACACCGTGCAGTCGTGAGCATCGATGCAGCCGGCACCACCACGACCTTCACCGAGTCGGTCGCCGACATCGCCCGCGCGGCGGGCGTCGCCACCTCGGCCGTGCGGTTCTACGAGAGGCACGGACTGGTGCAGGCGACGCGCACCTCTGGCGACGCCCGACGGTTCGAGGTCGACGCAGCCTGCCGGATCAAGGTCGCCAAGGTCGCCCAGCGTGTGGGACTGTCCGTGCGCGAGATCGCCGACATCCTGGCCGTCCTGCCCAGTGACGCACAGCCGAAGGACTGGAACGTCGTCTGCCAGACCCTGATCGGAGAGGCCGAGGAGCGCATCGCCAGCCTGCGCGCGACCCTCGATGCGCTCGGAGGCGACGCCAGGCTCTGCGAGATCGGCAGTCCTGCCGACATGGGTTGACTTCAACCATGGTTCAACTTCTAGCGTCGCACGCATGACGACCAGACCTGCATCACCCCGTCCCGACAACCCATCCTCTTGTGGCTCAGGCTGGCGTCGCGTTCATACCGGCTGTTGTCCTAGATTCGGCCCATGAGCTGCCGACTTTCCGAACAGGTGTTGAACTGTCGCGATCCCCAACTGCTGTCCCGGTTCTGGTGTGAGGTACTCGATTACGTCGAGCTGGGTCGCGAAGGTGCTGACATCGAGATTGGTCCCAAGTCAGGCTTCGGCGGCGCCGAGCCGACCATCGTGCTCGCGCTCGTGACCGATCAGAAGATCACACCTCTGCGACTTCACCTGGACGTGAACCCGGTGGACCGCAGCCAGGACGCCGAGCTGGAACGCCTGATGGCGCTTGGGGCACGCGAAGCCGACGTCGGCCAGACGGGCGAGGAATCATGGCATGTCCTTGCCGACCCAGAAGGCAATGAGTTCTGCCTGCTCAGGCAGCGGTTGACTGAACTCTGAAAGTGCCATTGCCCGTGTGACGACAAACCGAACGAGTGGCACCCGTCCCACCTGACGATCGTGTTGCGGGCTGCTTCGCGGACGCCAGCGGTCGCGCTAGTTGGGTCCCTCTGCGTGGCTCATGTTGGTCTCGTTGACCCACACGATGCCGATCAGCGGAAGAGCCGCCGCCACGGCGGCGATCGCGAACATCATCTGCAGCCCGACCAGTTCTCCGCCCACTCCACCGAGTAGTGCGCCCAAAGGGATGGTGCCCCAGGTGAGCAGGCGGTAGAAGCTGTTGACGCGGCCAAGGAGGTGGTCAGGGGTGATCCGCTGGCGAAACGAGATGGTGATGACATTCCAGCTTGCGACCGCGACGCCGCCAACGAGAAAGGTCAGCAGGAGCAACGGCAGGCTCGTGGTGGTGCTGGGTGCACCGACGAAAATCGCCATCCCGAGCAGGGCCGCAGCAAGTAGCCTGCCGCGGCCGATTACTGCTGCGGCTCGTGATGCCCCAAGCGCCCCGAGAAGACTGCCGGCGCCGGCCGCAGCGAGGAACACTCCGTACTGGACATCTGAGGCTCCAAGGATCGACGTGGGCCCCACTGCGAAGATGACGAACGTTGCGAGGAAGGCGCTGGTGGCGAGATTGACGATTCCCACCATCAGCGCCATGGAGCGAAGCGAAAGGTTTGACCAGACGAAGTGAATCCCACTTGCTAGTTCGCGGCGCCATGGTTGATGCTCCTGCGGACGGGGTGCTCGCTGCACGCGCAGCGCGAGCAGCACGGCCACCGCGAGCGCCCACAGGCCCGCAGGGCCAACCACGCCAAGAACGACCGCGCCGGCAACCAGGAAGCCGCCGAGTGGTGGTCCGATGAAGGTGTTGGTCGTGATCTCGGCTGCGGAGAGTCGTCCGTTGGCCCGCTCGAGCAGACTGCTGTCCACGACGCTGGGCAGGAGTGATTGCGCTGCGGTGTCGTGCACCGTTTCAGCGGATCCGAGGGCGAACGCGGCAATATAGAGCGACCAGATGGACTCACCGCCGGAGACGATGACCCAAGCGACGATCACCAGTGTGAGGACCCTCAGAGTGTTGGCGACGAGCATCGAGCGCCTTCGGTCGAGCTTGTCGACCAACAGCCCTGCTGGTAAGGCGAACAAGAGCCAGGGCAACGTCGTGGCCGCGACGATGCCGCTCACGAGGACCGGTGAGTCAGTCCACCGCACAGCGATCAAAGGAAGAGCGGTCTTGACGATCCCGTCGGCCAGGTTCGAACTCGCCGACGAGGTGAGGAGCACGAAGAAGCGGCCGCCCAATTCTTCATCTTCACCCCGCCCCATTCCCCCAGTTTAACGAGACAGGTTGAACCCCACTCATGAGCCTCGCCGACCAATCGAGAGATCACGGGAGTTCGGAAGGGGATCGTCACGCGGAGCGTGCCAGTGCGGGATCGGCTACCGGTTAGCTCGGCTGCTCAGTACACGTCGCGTCGATGACCAATGCGCAGGGCCACGACGGTCAGGGTGTTGTCGATGAACTGGGCCAGGATTCGGTAGTCACCGACTCTGTACCGCCAGACGCCGGCATGGCTCGCTGTCAATCCCTTTCCTCGCTGTCGTGGATCATCGAGGCTTTCGACGTCGTGGAGGTATGCCAGTACGCGCCGCTGCACGGCGCGATCAAGCTTCTTGAACTCGCGATCGAACTGGTCGGTGGTCTCCAGCCTCCACCGGGAGGTCACGTGTCGATCTCGGCCTCAAGAGCAGAGAGCGGGCGGCTTCGTCGCCCCTCGGCCTCGAAGACATCGATCGCGGCATCGGCAGCATAGGCATCTTCGAGGTCTGTGAGGTACTCGTGAAGAGCCGTCTTGACGTAGAAACTCTTCGAGCGTCCGGTGCGGCGGGCGAGGCTGTCCAGTCGGTTTTCTTCGTCTTCGGTCAGCCGGATCGAAATCGTCATGGTGTGCTCCTACCGTCGACGTAAGACATGTTTACATCATACGTCGCGACACGGATCAGCGGCAACCAGTCGTCC
>NZ_JBIMEZ010000004.1:0-285011 GCF_051262695.1 Aeromicrobium sp. CF3.5 | reverse complement strand
CGTGCGAAGTCCAACAGCCGCTCTGCAAGCGACACTGACTATCGTTGGGGGCGATGATCACCCGCCGCGCCGCTGCCCAACGCTTGGACATCCCCTTGGAGATGGCCACCCGGCACGGCCTTCCTGCGACGCTCACCCACACTGAGTTGGCCGAGATCGAGGACAGCCCGCCACCGTGGCTGGTTCAGTCGCGCGCCAACCGGACCGGCAAGAAGCCGGTGTGGGTCGATCTGGTGTGCGACGTCTGCGGGTTTGCCGAGAAGGCCCGGCCGAAGAAGTGGTGGCCGGCGTTCACGTACGTCAGTTGCGACTCCCATCAGCCCTCCGACCTACCGAGCCCGCTCCACGGCGCACATCGTACGGAGATGCCGGGGATTGGCAGCCGGTTCGTCGGCTGGGTCGATACACCCATTGACTGAGCCAAGGCCCTGCCCGCCCTGAGAGCACGACGATCTGGCGTTGCGTCACTCCACCGCGATACGGCGCGCTGCCATGACACTGATGGGCGCCGAGTCCAATCGCTGTCAGCGGGTCTCAACAGCCAAGTACCGCAGGTCCAGGTGCGGCGAAGCAATCTGCGCGTAGACGCGCCACAGGAGCTTGTAGGAGCCGGTGAGATCGAGGTTCGACGCGTTGTTCTCCTCTTCGCGACCCCAGACAAGATGACCGCCAAGCGACCGTCCCTCGTGCAGGTGGAAGTTTCGATCGCGAGTAGTCAACGCCCTGCCTGGTTTTTCCCAGAGCGCCTTGTCGTTGGTCAGCAAGATCGCAATGCCGTTTCCGTCCAAGGCCTGCGTAAACCCCTCGACTCGTCGGATGTCCCGAACGACGTTGCGCCGCGCGAGGTCCCGCGCTGCGTGGCTACGAAGAACAAACTCGTCGCCGTCGACTTGGCCGTCACTCGACCATCGTTGAGTGAAGTACTTGAACTCGATGGCGGTTCTAGCGTCGCCCTTGATGCAAAGCATGTCGAGATATGTAGAGGTGCCGTCTAGCCGCACGGGCCGTTCCAGACGAACCTCAATCGCCGGATCAAGCTCTTGTAATGTGTGCCCGAACTCGAACTGCAGGTCCGCCTCAGAATGGAACACCTTCCGACGCAAAGAGAGCCTGCCCATCACGTCAGCAACGGACAGGGATCCTGCAATCGACGCCATTGGTTCGGTCATCTCTCCATCATGGTCCGGAGCGAGGGTCCCGCGCAGGTGTTCAGTTCTCGAAGGTCTCCCGGTCTCGTTTGAGTCAAACGTGTCCGGCCCAACGAGCGCCGATTACTGTCACGGCGCTGCGCAGCGACCAAGGTGTGTCATTCCACCACGTCCAGGATGTTTCAGTTCCGGCCGGAATACGCCTTTCGCCGCCGGGACGGCAGAATGTCTAGGACACAAGACTCGAAAGGCTCTCGATGATCCTGCCGAAAGTTCGCGATCCTCGCCTTGTGACCGTTAGGCGCGGCGGCACGATGACCGACAAGACTCACAGGGCTCTCGCGTTGTGGGCTGCCGCTTGTGCCGAACGCGTTCTTCCGCTCTTCGAGGCGGAGAACCCCAACGACTGGCGACCACGGCATGCCATCGAACGCATTCGTGCGTGGACGCGAGGTGAGTTCGCGATGATGGAGACACGCGAAGCGGGCGGACATGCAATGGGCGCTGCTCGCGATATGCGCGGAGCTGCCCGCTTTGCCGCCTACGCGGCGGGCCAGGCAGCGGTCGTCGCGCACGTTGCCGAGCACGATCTGGGTGCAGCCGCATATGCAATCAAATCCGTCCGCGCGTCAGTCCCAGCTCGCGATAACGATGAAGCAGGACGCCTTGAGTGTCAGTGGCAACGTGATCAGCTCACCGACGACATTCGAGACCTCGTCCTAGAAGATCAGCGCCGGCGCAACGACATCTGCTGGTCCGTATTCGCGTTCTGAACCGACCTCGCCGGTGAACCGCACCGCTCGCGTTGTTCCACTGCGATCGTCCTGGCCACAGCCTCGCCACCGACATCGTTCAGCTGGTGCTCTGCGGGACTTGCTCCAGCCAGCTCCAGAGGGCGCGTTCGCGGTCGGTGTCGTAGGACTCGGCCGACGACGCCATGGTCTTCCTCCGGTGGAGGTAGGAGCCGGTCTCGGCCGGAGTGCCGCCGAGGATGGCGTCGGCGAGCTTCGCGCCTGCGGGCACCGGGGTGTCCACAAGCGGCGTGACGGTGAGCATGGGGATGATCTTGGACATCAGGAAGGGGAAGGCTCCGCCGGTCTCGCGCGCGAGCCCGGTCCCCACCACGAGGCTGGGGTTGTAGGAGACGATATCGATCCCGGCGGGCAGTTGGCGGGCCCACTCGTGGACCAGGTGGATGCCGCCGAGCTTGCTCGTCACGTACGCGCGTCGGCCGGCTCGGACGGTCTCGGAGCGGTCGAACGCTCCGGGTCGGGAGATCTCGGGGATGGCCCATCGGGGTGCGGGCATGGTCCCTGCGGTGTGCCGGAGGTCGCCGAAGTGGGCGTCGCTGACCGTGACGATGATGCGCGCCGGTGCCTGGATGTGGGGGTGCAGCTGCCGTAGGAGCTGGTGGGTGGACATGACGTTCACGGCGAAGGTCCTCTCGTATCCGTCGACGGTGCTCTGCATCGCGTTGGAGAGGTGAACGCCCGCGTTGAAGACGAGCCCGTTCAGTGCGGGCAGGTCACCCGAGTCGAGAAGATCCTCCAGCGCTGCCCCTGCAGCGGCGACGCTCGCCCTGCTCGATAGATCGACGTCGACCGTCGAGACGTGCGGCGAGATGTCCAGCAGACCCGGCAGGACCTCAGCAGCGGACGACCCTCGTCCAAGGACGACGAGATGGGTGTCGCGTTGGCGGCGCAAGATCTCTCGTGCCGCTTCGAGACCGATGCCGCGGGTGGCGCCGGTCATGACGATGGTTCGGATTGCAGTGGTCATCTCATGCCTCTGTGTCGTGGGAAGGGTCGGTCGTCGCATGGGCGGCGCCAGAAACCCCGTCGGGGCTTCCGGGGCGCTTTGCCCCATGTCTTTGATCCTGTGGGTGGGCACCAGAGGTAGGAAGGCCCTGCTGAGGCTGGCACCGACAGGGCCAAGCAACCAACGTTCGGGACGCTCGAGCCGTGGGAGCATAGACCCGTGGAGGCGAAGGGTCGACCCGAGCTCGGGGAGTTCCTGCGCCACCGGCGAGCCCTGATGACTCCGCCTGACCGGCCCGGCAGGGAGCGCGTTTCGGCGCGGCGCGTGCCGGGTCTGCGCCGCCAAGAGCTCTCCGACATCGCCGCGATCTCGGTGGAGTACTACACCCGCCTCGAGCAGGGCCGCGCGCCCCGACCCTCGCGGGAGATCCTCGGTGCGTTGGGACGAGCCTTCGAGCTCTCCACGGTCGAGAACGAGCACCTGTTCCGGCTCGCCGGTGAGCTACCCCCGCAACCGCGTGCCCCCGCCGCGAAGATCCGACCCGGCATACGCCAGCTGCTCGACGGCCTGGACGACACCATGCCCGTCACCGTCCACGACGGCCGACTCGACATGCTGGCGTTCAACGCGGCCGCGGCGGACCTGCTCGGGCCCATCTTCAGCGACGGACTCTTTGGCAACAACATCGTCTATCAGGCGTTCATGTCGGCAGGACTCCGCGACGTGCTCGGAGAGGAGGGAGCGGAGCAGTTGGCCCGGGTGGCCGCCGCCGAGCTTCGCAGGGCCCTCAGCATCTATCCAGACGACGAACATCTTCGGTCCGTGTTCCGCGATCTGTCCACGCGCAGTCCTGAGTTCAGCCGGCACTGGGAGCGAGGAGAGGTTGGGACGTGGAGGTCCGCGACGAAGCGGGTCACTCATCCGACCAGAGGTGTGCTGGCCTTCGACACCGAGATGCTGCACGACCCCGAGAGCGACCACTGGGTCATGCTCTTCACACCCCGCTCCGAGTGACCTGTAGATGCGTGTCATCTCCCGGGCGGGGCGTCAGTGGCGCGGGCGAGGAGCCATCCGGAGAAACCTCGGAGAGCAGCCGATAGGGCCAGAAGCGCGAGCCCTGCTATCAGGAGGCGCTTGATCGAGTCCGCCACGGAAAACCCCTACCGAGGGTCCGACGAGCGCTTGGGCGCGTCCGTGCTCCGCGTCAGGGTGGCAACGTTGCGTGTGCGATCTGATCGCTTCGCCTGTGGCGAGTCAGTGAATGTGGGTACGGAACGAGTATGGAATCAATCGCAAATAAGCCGTTCGGCCTTCTCGTCATCGGCAGCGGGCCGGCGGGTGTGCACGCAGCCGCGTCGTACGTCGAAGCAGGTGGGCCGGGCCGGGTCTGCCTCGTCTCGGACGATGCGGACGCGCCCTACGAGCGCCCGCCGCTGTCCAAGACCGTGCTGGCCGGTGAGGAGCCTGCCGAGGGTTCGCCGATTCTCGACGATGACTCGGTCTGGTCGCGCATCGACCGCCGGCTGGGCACCTACGTCGAGGCACTGGACACTGACCGACGTCAGGTCCGGACTTCTCAGGGTGACGAGCTGAGCTACGACCGGCTGATCGTGGCGACGGGATCGCGGCCAAGCGCATTGCCGGGCGCCGATCCCGATTCGCGGGTGTTCACCCTGCGCAGCCTCGAGCACGCCCGAAGTCTGGTCGACGCGGTGGAGGGTGCACGGTCCGTGGTCGTGGTGGGGTCGGGCTTCATCGGCTGCGAGGCGGCTGCCTCGCTGGCGAGCCGCGGCCTTCGCCCGATCCTCGTCACGCCAGAACCGGTGCCTCAGGCGGCGCGGCTGGGGGACTGGGTGGGGTCCCGGATCACGGAGTGGTTGGAGTCGGCGGGCGTCGAGCTGCGGCCTGGCGTCAAGGTCGACAAGGTCGAGCAGCCGGCCTCGGTACATCTGGAGGACGGATCGGTGATCGAGGCCGACCTGGTCCTGGCTGCCGTAGGAGTGACGCAGTCCCAAGGGTTCCTCGCAGAGTCCGGACTCCTGGTCGAGGATGATCACCTTGCCGTCGATGCGCAGCTGCGGACCAGCGACCCGCACGTGTGGGCCGCCGGAGACGTGGCCCGGGCACGCCATGCGGTGCTCGGTCGATCGCTGAGCGTGGAGCACTGGGGCGATGCGATCACGATGGGCCAGCTGGCCGGTAGCAACGCGGCAGCCCAGGGCCCGGACGGCTCCGGATCCTCGGCTGAGTGGACGGACCCGCCTGGTTTCTGGAGCGAGATCGGCGGACACACGCTGAAGTACTCCGCGTGGGGCGACGGCTTCGAGCAATTTCGGGTCGTCGAGCACCCGGACGAGGCCTTCACCGTCTGGTACGCCGACGCAGGTGGTGAGGTCGTCGGCGTGCTCACCCACGAGCGCGATGAGGACTACGAACGCGGGACGGAGCTGTTGAGCCGGAGAGCGAGCCTGACTGAGGCGCTCGGCGACTCGGCGCCGGAGAAATCGTCGTGACTGCGCCGGATCTGGAACGCTTCGTGCTGGCGCAGGACGACGGAGGGATCTTCGCGCAGGCCCTCGCCGAGATCCAGGTGGGGCAAAAGTCGAGTCACTGGATGTGGTTCATCTTCCCGCAGATCAAAGGTCTCGGCCACAGCGCGATCGCCCGGACGTACGCCCTCTCCGGTCTCGAGGAGGCCCGCGAGTACCTGGCCCATCCGGTGCTCGGACCTCGACTTCGTCAGTGCTGCGCAGCCGTCCTCGCCCTCGAAGGTTCGACGGCCGAGCAGGTGTTCGGCTCGGTGGACGCGATCAAGCTACGGTCCTCCATGACGCTGTTCGCCCGGGCTGCTCCTGAGGATCCCGTGTTCGTCGAGGTGCTGGACAGGTTCTTCGGTGGCGAGGCTGACGCAGCCACCGACGAGCTGCTGGCCTGACCAGCGTGTGCGCTCCACGAGCCGCGCACGTGGCCCGATCATCCCCGTAGCCTGAGTCGATGTCGCATATCGTGATTCATGACGCGGACGTACCGACCGGTCGCGGACCTCACCCGGCCGCCAGTCCGTTCGACAAGCGCATCAGCGAGCTCTTGAGCATCCGAAACTTCGAGATCTACAAGGTGGAGCTGCCTCCGGGCGGGACCACCGAGCCCCATGACCACTTCGATGACGGGGTGGAAGACGTCTACGCGATCGTTCGCGGTGGCGGCTGGGTCGTCATCGATGGCGAAGAGACGCTTGTTGGCGTCGGACACTTCGTCGCCGTGACGAAGGAGTCAACGCGATTCATCAGAGCAGGCGCAGACGGCTGTGACCTCATAGCCGTCTGCGCGTGACGACGAGACCTGGCGGACTTGGCGGGAGGAGCCGTCAGTCGAGACAGAACTCATTGCCCTCGGGGTCGTGCATCGTGATGAACCCAGCCTCCATGCCGCCGTCGGGCTCGACGCGGTAGGCCACCTCGGCGCCCAGCGCCACGAGCCGCTCGGCCTCCGTGCCCAGTGCCGCCATGCGTTCGTCGCCAGTCAGACCGGGCGCGGCGCGCACGTCGAGGTGCAGGCGGTTCTTGCTGGCCTTGCCCTCGGGCACGCGCTGGAAGAACAGTCGGGGTCCCGAGCTGTCGGCCGGCAGCAGGGCCGAGCGGCTGTTCCATTGCTCCTCGGGGACGCCCCAAGCCTGCAGGGCAGCGTCCCAGGAGTCGAAACCGTCGGGCGGCGGTTGCAGCACGTACCCCAGCGCATCCGCCCAGAAGTGGGCGAGCGCATCGGGATCGGCACAGTCGAAGGTGATCTGGAGTTCGAGGCTCATGCTCGCAGTCTGGTCCCGACCACCGACGAAATCACCCTTTTCAGTCCTGGATCGGCCAGCCGATCTCCGTGACGCCCTCGCCGCCGGGGACTCCGGCGAGGTAGATCTCCCGCACGGGACCGTCAGCGCCCGTCTCGTGTCGAGCGACGTGCTGACCGAGGTCGGCGTAGACCTGCCCAACCGTCGCGTCGGGGCCGGAGTGCGTGGCGACTGCGAGCAGCACGGCTGGGAGAAGCTCGAAGCGCACCCGTCCGGCATCATCTCGTTGCGGGTCGACGCTGACCGGGTGGAACAGAGCCACCTCGCCGGCCTCGTCGAGGATCAGGTCCGTCGACCACAGGCCGCCCATCGGCCCCGACGGGGCTGCCCTGGTCGACGTCAGGGCGCGATCGAGTTCTGCCCGTGCATCGGTAAACCAGACCCCCAGATTCGAGAGATTGATGTGGTCTCGGAGGACCAGTGCGGGTGTCTCACCGACCTGTCGACGCTCGATCACCGCCGTCACGTGCTCGGCATCCAGCAGGCTCCGCAGCGCCGTCACGGCGTCGCGGGTCTCGGTGAGGCGTTCCTCCATGACCTGCAGATGCTGCGCGATGAGCTGCGATCTGTGGTCGGGGGAGTCCGCGGCGAGGATCCGGCCGATGATGTCGAGGGGCATCTCCAAGGATCGGAAGTGTCGGATCAGGTGCGCCTGGGTGACCTGCTCGGCGGCATACGACCGGTACCCGGTGACGTCGTCGACGAACGCCGGTTCCAGCAGCCCGAGCCGGTGGTAGTGGCGCAACGCCTTGGCGCTCAGGCGCGTCGCACGGCTGAAGTCGCCGATGTTCATCATCGAGGTCACCACCCCATTCTTGACCTTCCCCTTGGAGCAGGGGCCAGCGTGGGACCGCAGCGACGATCCACGCATCACCACCTCAGGAGAACCATGACCACGCACGTGCCCGCCACCGTCGAGTCCTACTTCGCCGTCATCGACAGCGATGCCCCCGAGAAGGCGGTCGACTCGTTCACCGACGATGCCCTGGTCACCGACGATGGCACCACGTATCGCGGCCGGGCCGAGATCCTGGCCTGGCTCACCGGCGCGGCCACCGCGTTCGAGTACGTCTCGAGCCGGTTGTCCGTGCAGACCACGGAGCACACCACGACAGTCACGAATCGTCTCACCGGCAACTTTCCGGGCGGTCAGGTCGACCTGGAGCACGTGTTCAGCCTCGATGAGCACGGCCTGATCCGACGGCTGACGATCAGCGCCTGAGCACCTCAGCCCGTCTTGATCCACGGGAAGAAGAACGCGACCCGCTTCTGGTAGTCGCGGTAGCCCGGACGCTCCGCCATGTGGTCCTCGGTGCGCTTGGCTCCGGTGGCGTACATCAGGAAGTAGCTCATCGCGGCGGGCGCAGGCAGGGTGAACAAGGCGCCGGGGGAGGCCGCCGAGGCCACCCAAACCCCGTCCCACATCAGGGAGTCGCCGAAGTAGTTGGGGTGACGGGTCACGCCCCACAGACCCGTGTCGAGCACGTCGGGCCGCTCGTCGCGGTCGCGCGCCATGTATGCGGCCTTCTGACGGTCGGCGAGTGCCTCGACCACGGCGCCGGTCGCAGCCACGCTGAGACCGAGCGGAACGAGCCAGCGGCGCGCAGAGCGCGGCAGCGTGCTGGCGGCGGCCAGTTGCACGGGAGCGGAGACGAGCAGCTGCGCCAGACCCTGGGTGACGAACACCTTGGTGACGACCTTGGGGGCCGAGTCGCCCTCGATGAAGTCCGCATAGCGGGGGTCTTCCTCGTCCGAGCCGCGGAGCCGGCCCGTCATCAGGCGCTCGAGGCGGATCGCCCACGCGCCGGTCAGCGCGGCCGTGCCCCAGCGACGCGATGCGTCACCGGTACCCGTGGCGGCGCTGATCAGCGCGATCCCTGCCAGGCCAGGACCCCACGCGGCGTCCGCGTAGTCGCGGCGGCCGTCGCGCATGCCCAACGTCGCGGTCACGGCCTGCAGTGCCGTGACCGCCACGGCGGACCGGCCCGCGATCGTGCGCAGGTTGGCCCAGTCGACGGTGCTCACAGACGGTTGAGGACGGTGACCATGTCCTCTTCGGTGTCGGAGCCGATCTTCTCGAAGACGAGCTTGACGAACGGGGTCGCCAGCCTGGCGGCGCCCGACATCTCGATGTTCGCCTCGTAGGTGATCTCGCTGCCCGAGCCGCTGGGCACGATGTCGATCGTGTCGGTCGTCCTGGCGGTCTCGTTCGAGCCCATGAACTGCACGCGCGAGTCGGTCAGCTCGGTGAGCTCGTACGTCAGCTCGGTCGAGACGCCCGCGATCTTCGACGTGTTGTGCCAGGTGCTGCCCACCTGCACGGGGCCGGATCCATTGCGATCGCACGCCTCGGTGCCCGGATCCCACTCGGTCGCGTGGGAGAAATCCTTGAGGTACTCGATGACGGTGGCCGGCGCGGGCTTGACGGTGAAGGTCCTGCTGATCTTGGTCATGGCGCAGGAGTACCCACTGGGCGGTTGGGCCAATCGGCGCGCGGCTAGGGTGGGGCGGTGGCAGGTGTGGGGGTCGGGGCGCTTCTCGTCGTCGCGATGGCCGTGCTGATCGGCGCGATGACCCAGACCTCGGTCGGCCTCGGTCTCGGCCTGGTGTCAGCCCCGTTCATGACCATCGCGACCCCGTCGCTGATGCCTGGTGCGCTCATCATGCTGGCCGCGACCCTGCCGTTCTTCACCCTGGTCCGAGAGCACCGCGACATCGACTGGTTCGGTCTCGGCTGGGCCATGCCATGGCGCGTCGTCGGCACGGTCGCCGGAGTCTGGATCATCACCCAGGTCACGACCAGCAATCTCGAACGCATCGTGGGGGTCGTCGTGCTTCTCGGCGTCCTGCTGACCGCACGCGCGGTGGTCGTCCCGATCAACCGGGGAACCCTGGGTGTGGCGGGGTTCGTCAGTGGTGTGACGGGAACCGCCACGTCGATCGGTGGACCACCGTTCGCCCTGCTCTACCAGCACCGGCCACCGCACCAGATCCGTTCCACGATCGCAGTGTTCTTCACGGTGGGAGCGATCCTGAGCCTGATCGGCCTGGGCATCGCCGGTGAGCTGACCCGCGACGAGGTCGAGGCCGCCGCGGTCCTGGTCCCGGTGCTGGCGATCGGGGTGCTCGCGGGCACCCGGTTGCGGTCGCGGCTGCCACTCAGCGTGATGCGCCCCGCGCTGCTGCTGATCAGCGGCGCCTCGGCCGTGGTGCTGGTCGTGCGGTCGTTCTTCTGACCTGACGATCAGAAGTAGTCGCGGATGTGCGGTTGGCGGCTGCCGAACAGGAAGTCCCAGAACTCATCGTCGCCGGTATCGCCCGTCAGGTGGCCCAGACGTCGCAGCGCTGCGGACCGTTGGGCTCCGGAGATGGTCAGGGCCAACCCTGCTGCGTCCAGCGACCGTGCGGCGCCGACGTCGGCGGACTGCACCTGGGCCCGCCCCGCGGACACCTCCAGCACGTGGCCCGTCCCCTTCCACGAGAACGGCATCCCGACCTCGAGGCCGTCGGGGTAGTGCATCCGTTCGAGCACCCCGACGTCCAGCACGGCCATCGCATAGGAACTGCGATGCACCTGCTGGATCGATCCCTGCCGCAGCAGCTGTCTCCACTCCGGGTCACCCGACGTGCGGATCACCGTCGTGTCGGCCACCGAGCTGAACGAGCTGATCGACCTCATCAGGGACACGAGGCTGGCAGGGTCGTCTGCGTGCAGGTCCCACACCTTGATGCTCGCCTCGGCGCCGTAACCCCTGCCGCGGTCCCAGGCCACGTAGCCCGAGATGGCCCCGGGACTGGACTCGGCCACCGTGAAGCCGGTGACCGATGAGATGACCGTCTGGTCGGGGTCGGGGAACGACTCACCCAGGCGGGTCAGGGGTCCGTTGTGGTCGGCGGCCCAGCGACGGTAGACCTCGCGGATCCCGGGCAGGTCGGCGGCGGTGGCGCGCCGCGTCGGCACGGTGTCGCCGGGAACGGCCAGGGCCAGGGTCGGCACCCGCAGCTCCATCAGGTCCACGATCGGGGCGTAGCCGAAGCGTCGGTAGATGCCCGGCGAGGTGGGGTACAGCGTGCTGAGCAGGGCGCCGCGCTCACGGGCGCCGTTCGACATCGCCTCGAACAAGGGGCTCAGCAGGCCGTGGCCCCGCGATTCTGCCTGCACCGTCACGCTGCTCACGCCCGCCGTGGGGATCTGGGCTCCGCCGAACCAGCTGTCGTAGTGCCGCTCGCTGACGGCGGCCCGCAGCTGCCCGTCGACCTCGGTCACGTACGTGCTGCGGCCCTTGCGCTCGGAGAAGGGGATGCGCGGGTGAGGGTCGTCCCAGTCGCCGAACCCCTCGACGAACAGTCGTCGGATGGGTTCGTCGTCGCGGACTTCGAGAGGTCGGATGGTCGCCATGGTCTGATCGTGCCAAATTCGGACCCGGTCAGCGGCAGCGGGCCGGACGGCCCATCGCCGTCTAGGTTGGTCGCATGGACCTGACCGACACTCCCTTTTCCGACTTCCTCGGTTTTGAGCTGATGCTGCCCGAGCAGGACCGCGAGCTGCTCAGCGGCGTGCGATCGTTCATGACCCGCCAGATCGAGCCGATCATCAACGACTACTGGACGCGCGCGGAGTTCCCGCACGAGATCATCAAGCCGATGGCCGAGCTCGGCATCGCGGGCCTGTCCTACGACGGTCCGGGCTGCCCCAACCGCGGCGGTCTGGTCAACGGCATGGTCGCGATGGAGATGGGGCGCATCGACCCGTCGATCGGCACCTTCATGGGCGTGCACGGAGGTCTGGCGATGGGATCGATCGACCTGTGCGGATCGGCCGAGCAGAAGGAGCGCTGGCTGCCGGCCATGGCGCGCATGGAGCTGATCGGCGCCTTCGGCCTGACCGAGCCCGAGGTCGGTTCGGCCATCGCCGGGGGACTGGCGACCACGGCTCGCCGCGACGGTGACGACTGGATCCTCGATGGTGAGAAGAAATGGATCGGCAATGCCGCGTTCGCCGACCTGGTGATCATCTGGGCCCGCGACGAGGCCGACGAGCAGGTGAAGGGCTTCGTGGTCGAGAAGGGCACCGAGGGCATGACCTTCACCAAGCAGGAGGACAAGATCGCGCTGCGCGTCGTGCAGAACGCCGAGATCCACCTGTCCGGCGTGCGGGTGCCCGAGGCCAATCGGCTGCAGGACGCCAACTCGTTCGCCGACACCGCCCGGGTCCTGCGGGTGACCCGCATGGACGTGGCCTGGCAGGCCACCGGCTGCGCACGCGGCGCCTTCGAGCATGCCCTGCAGTACACGACGAACCGCCAGCAGTTCGGCAAGTCGATCGGCTCGTTCCAGCTGGTGCAGGACTTGCTGGTCAGGATGCTCAGCAACGTCACGTCGTCCATCGCGATGAACGTGCGGGCCTCACAGCTGCAGGACGCCGGGGTGCTCAAGGACGAGCACGCATCACTGTGCAAGGTGCACAGCACGGTCACGATGCGCGAGACCGTCGGCTGGGCCCGCGAGGTGCTCGGCGGCAACGGGATCCTGCTGGAGCACCACGTCGGCCGGTTCGTGGCCGATGCGGAGGCCATCTACTCCTACGAGGGCACGCGCGAGATCAACACGCTGATCGTGGGCCGCGCCATCACCGGCGAGGGCGCGTTCGTCTAGGGTCCAAATTTTGTGACGTAGTTCGGCAGTGGGTGCGAAGCCACTGACGATCTACGTCACAAAATTTGGGTCAGACGGGGGCGCCGTCGGTGGCGAGCTCCTCGTGCTTGACGTTCAGCATGATCCAGATGATCGCCGAGGCGGTCCAGACCATGAAGGCGCCGACGAGGAAGGCTGACGTCGCGCCCTCGGCGAAGGCCGCCTGGCCGATCAGGGCCTCGAGCCGTTCGCCGAAGTCGGCCGACGGCACTCCGCCGGCGGGAGTTGCCGCCTGGACTGCGGCGCCGACCTCTTCACCCCGGTTGCTGCTGAAGTGCAGCGCGACGGTGGACAGGCCAGCGAGTCCGATGGCGCCACCGACCTGCTGCATCGTGTTGAGCACGCCCGAGCCGATGCCCGAGTCCTCGGCGGGGATGCCGTGCACGGCGACCAGGGTCATCGTCACGAACACCAGGCCCATGCCGAAGGCCATCAGCACGATGAACGGGGCGATCTGCGTCCAGTAGTTGACGCTGTCGCTCAGCGTCCCGTTCCCCATCGCCACCTGCATCAGGTTGGCCGGGCTGTCATCGACCGAGATCCGGGAGAATCCCAGCAGGGCGAAGCCCGACAGGATCGTGCCGGTTCCGGCGATGAACCGCGGATCCATGTGAGCGATCAGCTTCGAGGACAACGTGGCACCGGCGATGATGCCGACCGTGAAGGGCAGGAATGCGAAGCCCGTGTGCAGGGGGCTGTAGCCCAGCACGTTCTGCACCAGCAGCGACAGGAAGAAGAACATCGCGAACATGGCCGCCGGTGTGATCATCATGGCCAGGAAGGCGGTGGCGCGGGCGCGGTTGGCGAAGATGAAAAGCGGCAGCAGCGGGTTCTTGATCCTCGACTCGAGCACGACGAACCCGACGAGCAGCACGGCTGCCAGGACCAGGGCCGAGATCGTGAACGTGTCGTTCCAGCCGTAGCGCTCGTCGCCGGCTCGCGAGAGTCCGTAGACCAGGGCGCTGATGCCCACGGTGCCGGTGACGGCGCCGGGAATGTCCAGCGACATGCGTCGCGGCGTGCTCTCGGGCAGGAAGCGCGGCGCGACCCAGGCAGCGACCAGACCGATCGGGACGTTGATGAGGAACGTCAGGCGCCAGCCCTCGAGCCCGGAGATCTCCAGCCCGGTCAGCCAGCCGCCGAGGATCAGGCCGATGGCAGCTCCGACTCCCGACAGGGCGGCGTAGATGCTGAAGGCACGGTTGCGCAGTGGGCCGGCCGGGAAGGTCGTGGTGATCAGGGCCAGTGCTGCGGGGGCGGCCATGGCCGCACCCACGCCCTGCAGTCCGCGCGATCCGAGCAGCATCGCTTCGTTCTGCGCGATGCCACCGAGTGCGGACGCGGCGGAGAAGACGAGCAGTCCGATCATGAAGATGCGACGGCGACCGAACAGGTCGGCCAGGCGGCCGCCGAGCAGCAGCAGGCCACCGAAGGCCAGGGCGTAGCCGGTGACGATCCACTGCAGGTTGGCCGGACCGATGTCCAGGTCGCTGGCGATGTAGGGCAGGGCGATGTTGGCGATGGTGCTGTCGAGCACGACCATCAGCTGCGCCATGCAGATGATGACCAGGGCCCAGCCGAGGCGGCGGGAGGTCTCGGGCGGCACCGCGGCGGGGTCGACGATCTTCTCGCCGTCTCCGTCCATCGTGTCGTTGGTCGTGATGTCGGTCATGAGAGGTCTTTCTGAGAGGGGGAGGATCGAAGGACGGCGGGCAGGATGATCTGGTCGACCGCGGTGGTGATGGTCTCGGGGCTGGGCTGTTCGCCCATGACGAACTGGCGATGCAAGATGATGCCGGCGAGCGCAGGGCCGATGACGTCGATGTCGACGTCATCGCGCAGCTCGCCGCGGTCGCGGGCCCGGGTGAACAGCTGCCGGGTCAGCTCGGTCTTGGGACCGAGGAACTGGGTGCGGAAGCCCTCGGCGAACTCGGCGTCACGCGTCAGGGCAGTGAGCATGCTGCTGAACACGGCCATCTGTCGCTCGTCGGTGAGTCCGCCGTGGCCGCAGTGCGAGGCGATGAGGTCCCCGCGCAGGGTGCCGGTGTCGGGCAGGTCGCCGATCGGTCCCTTCTGGGCGAGGACGGCCTCGAGGACGAGACTGGCCTTGGTCTCCCACCGGCGGTACAGCGTGGCCTTCGACGCCTTGGCGGCCGAGGCCACCGCGTCCATCGTCAGCCGGTCGTAGCCGACCTCGGCGAGCACGTCGAGGGCGGCTTCGAGGATCTCCCGCTCACGCTCGCCCTCCACCCGAGGTCGGGCGGCGGCTGCTGATTCTGCCGGGGTCATGGGTACTCCTGACGGCGCATGGAACGAAACTGTTTCGTTCCATCAGAGAGTACGACTTCGTTTCATCGTTGTGCAAGTCCGAACTGGTTGCCCTCCGGATCGGCCAGCACGACCTCGGAGATCCCGGAGGCGCGATGCGTGGCGCCCAGCGCGACGAGGCGATCGATCTCGGGAGCCAGGTCGTCGGCGGGCACGGCGAGGTCGAATCGCTGGCGCAGGGGGCCGATGAGGGGCGTGACCGGCCTTCCTCCCCACGCCACCTTGGTGCCACCCTCCGGTGACTGGATCGCAGTCTCGCCGTCCTGGTCCCACACCAGCGGCCAACCGAGTGCCGCGCTCCAGAACGTGCCCACCGCACGGCTGCCGTCGCACGCGACCTCGCCGAGCAGACCGGTTCCGGCGAGGTAGGAGTTCCCCGGCTCGATCACGCAGAAGGGGTGCCCGTCGGGAGCAGCCAGCACCACGTGTCCCTCGTCGTCCAGCTGCCCGACATCGACCGGTGAGGCGCCGCACGCGACCGCCCGGTCGACCACGTGCTGCTGCGACGGTGCGGCAGCGCTCGTGACGTGCAGGTGGACGTCGCGGTTTCCTGCGATCACCGTCGACGGGTCGGTCACGAACCGGAGGCCGACCTGGGTGGTGTCGCCGGGCAGGAGGAGCCCGCCGTCGTGCTCACGAGCCTCCCGCCCGAGCAGCTGGGCCCAGAAGTTCGCTGCCACTCGGGCGTCGGGCACATCGAAGGTCACGGCTGCGAGTCGCACGGTCATGGACCCGACGTTAGGGCGCGGATCAGGCCTTGGCCAGTGACACCACGGCCCGTTCGCCGTCGGCCACCTCGACCGGCTGGCCGCCCACGGAGGCGTCGACCGTCAGGGTCGCGAGCGTCTCGCCGGCGATCAGGTCGGCGTGCGTCGTCGCCGCGGCCACGACGGCGTCGCTGCCGCCGATCACCAGCGTGATGCGGTCCGAGACGTCCAGGCCCGATTCGCGGCGGGCCTGCTGCACGCCGCGCACCAGGTCGCGGGCCAGCCCCTCGGCGGCGAGCTCGGCCGTGACCTCGGTCGAGAGCGCCACGAAGCCGCCCGCAGGCATCAGTGCCACCTCGGCCCCGTCGGCGGACTCGGCCACCTGCTCCAGGGTGTACTCGCCCTCGACCAGCGTGAGCCCGCCGGAGGTGACGGTGACGTCGCCCGCATCATCGGTGTGCACCGACCAGTCGCCGGACTTGGAGCCCTTGATCGCGGTCTGCACGTCCTTGCCCAGGCGAGGACCGGCAGCCCGCGCGTTGACTGTCAGCCTGCTGCTCAGGCCGTAGGCCCGCGCCTCCTCGGACGTGACGTCCACGAATCGCACGGCCTTGACGTTGAGCTCGCCGGCGACGATGCCGGCGAACGGTGACAACAGATCCGGCTCCGCCACGGCGACCAGCAACGACGCCAGCGGCAGGCGCGTCCTCAGACCCGAGGCCTTGCGGATCGACGATCCGGTCGAGCAGATCTCGCGGACCTGGTCCATGCCGACGACCAGCGCGTCGTCGTGAGGCAGGCTCTCGGCGGTCGGCCAGTCGGTCAGGTGCACCGACCGCCCCCCGGTCAGTCCGCGCCAGATCTCCTCGGTGGTCAGCGGCAGCAGGGGAGCGGTGAGCCGGCACACCGTCTCGAGCACCGTGAACAGGGTGTCGAACGGCTGACGCGTGTGCTCGTCCGCCGGGTTTCCGTCGGCCAGCCAGAACCGGTCGCGCGAACGACGGATGTACCAGTTGGTCAGCACGTCGAGGAACTCGCGCGTCGTCTCGCACGCGTCGGCGACGGCGTAGGTGTCCATCTGGGTAGTCATGTCGTCGACGAAGCGACCTAGCTTGCCCAGGATGTAGCGATCCACCGGGTCGCTCGGGTCGGTGATCGTTCGCGCCTCGAAATCCCGCCCTGATCCAGCACTGCCGGCGAGATTCGCGTAGAGGCTGAAGAAGTACCAGCTGTTCCACAGCGGGATCATCACCTGGCGGACGCTGTCGCGGATGCCCTGCTCGGTCACGACGAGGTTGCCGCCGCGCAGGATCGGCGAGGCCATCAGGAACCAGCGCATCGCGTCGGCGCCGTCGCGGTCGAAGACCTCCGAGACGTCGGGGTAGTTGCGCAGCGACTTGCTCATCTTGTTGCCGTCCGAGCCCAGCACGATGCCGTGGCTGATGCACGCCTCGAACGCAGGCTTGTCGAACAAGGCGGTCGACAGGATGTGCAGCGTGTAGAACCAGCCACGGGTCTGGCCGATGTACTCCACGATGAAGTCGCCGGGGAAGTGCGCCTGCCCGTTCTGGCCCTCGAACCACTCGCGGTTCTCGAACGGGTAGTGCACCTGGGCGTATGGCATGGAGCCGGAGTCGAACCACACGTCGAGCACGTCGCTGACGCGGCGCATCATGGACTGTCCGGTGGGGTCGTCCGGATTGGGGCGGACCAGCTCGTCGACGTACGGACGGTGCAAGTCGGGCTCGCCGTCGTTGGTGGGCAGGCGACCGAAGTCGGCCTCGATCTGTTCGAACGAGCCGTACACGTCGATGCGCGGGTAGGCCGGGTCGTCGCTCTTCCACACCGGCACGGGCGAGCCCCAGAACCGGTTGCGGGTGATCGACCAGTCGCGGGCGTTCTCCAGCCACTTGCCGAACTGGCCGTCCTTGATGTGTCCGGGCACCCACTCGATCGTCTGGTTCAGCTCGAGCATGCGCGCCTTGATCGCGGTGACCTCGACGAACCACGACGAGACGCCCTTGTAGATCAGCGGCTCGCGGCAGCGCCAGCAGTGCGGATAGGAGTGGTCGTAGGTCTCGCGGCGCAGCAGCACGGTGCCCGCGGTGACGGCGCTGCTCGCCCGGTCCTCGGGGGATGCCTTGAGGTCGTCGATGATCTGCGCATTGGCGTCGAAGACCTGCATGCCCTCGTAGTGGGTGACCGGCGCGGTGAACCGGCCGTCCTTGCCCACAGGCATGACGGCCTCGATGCCCTCGCGGTCGGTGACCTCCTTGTCGACCTCACCGAAGGCGCCGGCGCTGTGCACCAGGCCGGTGCCGTCGGTGGTGGTGACGGCGTCGTCAGCGGCCACGACGCGGAACGCATTCTCGTGACCCTCGAAATAGGTGAAGGCCGGGGTGTACGTCAGCCCCAGCAGGTCGGCGCCCGTGCCGCTCCAGACGAGCTCGGGATCGTCGCCCAGCTCGCGGGCGTACGCCGACAGGCGTGCCTCGGCGAAGATCAGCCGGTCCGGACCGACCATCACGTAGTCGATGTCGGTGCCGACCATGACCGCGAGGTTGCTCGGCAGGGTCCACGGGGTCGTGGTCCAGATCATCAGCTTGGCACCGGAGAGCTCGCCGGGCGTGTTGATCTCGAAGCCGACCGTGACCGCCGGGTCCTGTCGGTTCTGGTAGACGTCGTCGTCCATGCGCAGCTCGTGGTTCGACAACGGCGTCTCGTCGTTCCAGCAGTACGGCAGCACGCGGAAGCCCTCGTAGATGAGGCCCTTGTCGTGCAGCTGCTTGAACGCCCACATCACCGACTCCATGTAGTCGGGGTTCATGGTGCGGTAGTCGTTATCGAAGTCGACCCAGCGTGCCTGGCGGGTGACGTAGTCGCGCCACTCGCCGGTGTACTTCATGACCGACTCGCGGCAGGCCTCGTTGAACTTGTCGATACCCATCTCGACGATCTCGTCGGTCGTCTTGATGCCGTTGAGGCGCATGGCCTCCAGCTCGGCGGGCAGGCCGTGGGTGTCCCAGCCGAAGCGGCGCTCGACGCGGCGGCCGCGCATGGTCTGGAAGCGCGGCACGACGTCCTTGACGTATCCGGTCAGCAGGTGACCGTAGTGCGGCAGGCCGTTGGCGAACGGGGGACCGTCGTAGAAGACGAACTCGTTCTCGCCGTTGGGTCCCCCGTCGCGCTGATCGATGCTGGCGCGGAAGGTGTCATCGGTGGCCCAGAAGTCGAGGACGCGCTCCTCGATCTCGGGGAAGCGAGGGCTCGAGGGAACGCCGCTACCCGAAGGGTCGGTGCGGGGGTATGAGGTCATCGCTGGCTCCGTCGTCTCGTCTCTGGGACGAGGACGACACCCGATCGCCGGGAGCCGCGGTACCACCTCGATTGCCGCCCGACGTGCGGGCGACCACTTCGTGAAGGCGATGACGGACCCATCCGTCCGGTTCTACTGAGGACCCGTGGTGCGGTCCCGTTCTTCCGGCTGCTCGCCGCTGATGACGGCTCGAACGCTGTGGAGCAGATCGTACCGGGGTCAGTTGCTGAAGCCGAAGGAGGTGTAGCGGCCTTTCAGGTGAGCTGCTCGATCAACAGGTTGCCGCCAGTGGTGTCGCAATAGGCCATGGTCAACGCGGCGGTGTCGACCGACCACCGTTCCACCCCGCAGCGGGCCAGTGCCGACGACATCTGTGTGTAGTCCAGCGCGCCGAGCTCGACCTGCGCCATGACGGCATGGAACGCCTCGGGGTCGGCGGACTCGGCGATCTCGAACCGGTCGTGGTGCGGGGGCCCCACGAGGTCAGTGCCCTCGACGGTCCGGTACTCGGTGTGGCCGTCGATGACGAACGAGTCGTAGTGGGTGACGCCGAGCGCGGCGAGAGCACGCACGTAGTCGACCAGCAGCTCGGCGGTGCCGAGGCGCGCGTGCACGTCGTCGATCTGCTGCAGCGACACCATCGGTCGACGGTACCGTCGAGTGGTGCCTCCATTCTCCCGAGACCAGACCCCCGAACAGCTGCGCCAGGGCATCAACTCCTGGCCGACGTTCGCGACCCAGGAGATCGAGGTCCTCGAGATCGCCGACGACTGGAGCCGCGCGGTCATCCGCCTCGACCTCACCGAGGACAACTCCAACTACTTCGGCACCGCGTTCGGAGGGTCGCTGTTCAGCATGATCGACCCGTTCGTGGTGATTCTGCTGGCCAACCAGATGGGCGAGGACTTCACGGTGTGGGACAAGGTCGTCGAGATCGACTTCGTGCGACCCGGCGCGGGCCCGGTCACGGCAATCGTCGAGATGCCGGCCAATGTGGTCGAGGAGGTACGCGCTGCCACCGCCCACGGCGAGAAGCTGCTGCGCTGGTTCGAGGTTCCGCTCCTGGCGGAAGACGGCTCGGTCGTCGCGGTCCAGCGCCGCCAGATCTACGTGCGCAAGCGTCGGGACGCCTGAGATGGCCGACCCGGTGCTCCGTGGTGAGCTCGCCGTGCTGACGGACTACCTGCAGCACTTTCACGAGACCTTCGAGCAGCTGTGCTCCGACCTCGACGCCGAGCAGCTGGCCCGCCGGGCGGTGCCTCCCTCGACGCTGTCCCTGCTCGGACTGCTGCGCCACCTCGCCTTCGCCGAGGAGCACTGGTGGCGGCGCGTCATGGACCGACAGGTCGACCTGCCGAAGCTGTGGGGCAAGGACGAGCGCCGGGACGCCGACTTCGACGACGCGGTCGCCGACGACCGGATGGTCGCCGAGGCGTGGGGGACATGGCGGTCCCAGGTGGCGTTCGGACGCAGCTGGGTCGAGTCGGCGCCGTCCCTCGACGTCACCGGTCAGGTGCACGGCCAGGACATTGAGCTGAGGGAAGTGCTGGTGCACCTGATTGACGAGTACGCCCGCCATTGCGGCCACGCCGATCTGCTGCGTGAGTGCATCGACGGACGCACGGGGCACTGAGATGGCCGAGCAGTCCGAGATCTTCGTGCCCGCTGCGGCGGCTCTGCCCATCATCGAGGCGCGGCTGGCGGCTGGCTGGAGGGTGCTCGCGGTGGCGGGCTTCCGCGTCAAGCGCGGAGACAGCACGCCGGACCCGGCGTTGGTGCTCGAGTTCGGTCCCGAAGGCACGACCGAGGTCGAGGCAGTCACGTCGGTGGTGAGCTCGTGGCCCGCCGGCGCCGACCTGTTCACCCAGGTGCGATTCGTGCCCCGTGCGTGAATGCCGCGGGTGCCTTCGCTGATCTGAGCAGATCTGAATGGAAACCTGTTGCCGACGGGCGGAACCTCTCAGTCTCGCAGGTGCCTCGGACACAGGTTCAAGTTCGCTAAATTACTGGAACCGCAGTAAATGTTGCTTGCAATAGAACACGTGTTCGAGTACGATAGGGGCATGAATCCGGAGCCCACCATCGACGCGATGCGCCAGGCCGCGCACGCGCTACGAACCGGTGATGCCCGTGATCGTGCCCGGGCCATCCAGGTCGCAACCGATGCCCTCGACGCGGCCAAAGCCGTGGCGCTGTCCGAGCTGGAGATCAGCCGCGATCACGAGCTCGACGGAGCCTCGACGCTGAACACATGGGTCCGCAACGAGCTGCGTCTGAACGCCGGCCAGGCCACCGCGCTGGTCCGTAACATCACCGCGCTCGATGAGCTGCCATTGGTTGCTGAAGCAGCCGTGGCAGGTCGGATCAGCGCGGCGCACGTTCGAGTGTTCGTCTACGGCATCAAGCACGTCGGCCTGGCCAAGATGCGTGAGTTCGAGGACCTGTTCGTCGCTGTGGCGCTGGAGAGTGACCCGGCTGATCTGTTCGAGGCCGTCAAACACCTCAAAGACGTCGTGCATCCCGAGGACCTTGATGATGCCTGGGAGAAGGGCATGGACAAAGAAGACTTCCAGGTCAATGCCGTTCCTGACGGTTGGCACGTGAATGGGTTCCTGGGCACCACCACCGGCGCGAAGTTGAAGAAGGTCATCGACTCGGTCTCTGCACCCCGCGATGCCGACGACACCCGCACCGGTGCGCAGCGCCGGGTCCAGGGCCTCGACGACCTGCTGTCCAGCATCTTGGCTAATGGGTTGCCATCGGACAAGGGCGTCAAACCCCACATGTCGGTCTTCGTCGACGCCGAAACACTGCAGGCGGCTGCCGAGCACGTCAAGCAGGCCACCGAGAACCCCGGCTTCGTCCCCGAGCCCATGCCACCAGTCGAACCCGCCAGGCTCGCCGGCCATGGTGCGATCGGCCCGAACCTGCTCATGTACTTCCTGTGCATCAGTGACTTCACCGCCTTCCTCATGAAAGAGGGAGACGGTGACCGACAGGCGCAAGTCCTCAACGCCGGGCGCGATCGCTACCAGCCCAATCAGCTGCAACGCCGCTCGGTCATCGCCCGACAAGAAGGCGTGTGTGCGGCTCCGGGCTGCAGGCACACCCACCTTGAGATCCACCACGTCATCTGGTGGTCGCTGGGTGGCAAGACTGACCTGGACCAGCTCGTTGGACTCTGCACCCGCTGCCACCACCTCCTGCACCGCGGCCGGCTCCACATCACCGGCAACGCCACCGACGGCTTCCGATTCACCAACAGGTCCGGACGTCCGCTGCGTCGACGGCGAAGAGTCAGCTTCACCCGAGCCGCCTGACTACCCCAGTCCGGCGGCCCACCGGCACGCCCACCACTCGACCTGCCGGATCACATTCACAACATCTGACGAATCGACTCGATCATGTCGGTCTCGGCCGGGGTCTTGTCGTCGCGATAGCGGATGACCCGAGCGAAACGCAGGGCGACGCCGCCGGGGTAGCGAGTGGAGCGCTGCACGCCGTCGATCGCGATCTCGACGACCTGTTCAGGCCGCACGTGCACGACGTGGTCGGTGCGCGAGGTCTCGAGCTCGAGGAAGCGCTCGGTCTGCCAGGCGAGCGTCTCGTCGGTCATGCCCTTGAACGTCTTGCCGAGCATCACGAAGCCATCCTCCGAGCGAGCGCCGAGGTGGATGTTGGACAGCTTCCCCGTGCGCCGGCCCGAGCCCCACTCGACGGCCAGCACCACGAGGTCGAGCGTGTGCACCGGCTTGACCTTGATCCAGGCCGCTCCGCGCCGACCTGCGGCGTACGACGCGGTGAGGTCCTTGACGACGACGCCCTCGTGGCCGGACTCGACGGCCTGTCGGGCGAACGACTCGGCCTCGGTCGGGTCCGACGTCACCAGTCGGCGGACCAGATGGGCCGGCGACGCGACCGACTCCAACGCTGCGTGGCGCTCGGCGCCGGGGGAGTCGACCAGATCGCGGCCGTCGAGGTGCAGCAGATCGAAGAAGAACGGAGTGATGAGGGTCCCGGTCGACTGCGCCGTGCGCGACGCCGTCTCCTGGAAGGGTCGGGGCCGACCGTCCGGGCCGATCGCCAGCACCTCGCCGTCGAGCACGGCGTCGGTGGCGGGCAGAGCACGCACGATCTCGACGACCTCGGGCAGCCGGGCGGTGATGTCGTCGAGCGAACGGGTGGCCAGGACGACGTCGTCGCCCCGCTTGTGCGCCTGGAAGCGGATGCCGTCGAGCTTGGTGTCGATGGCGACCTCTCCATCGATCTTGACCATGGCCTCAGCGACGGTGGGGGCCGAGGACGCGAGCATGGGCTGAATGGGGCGCCCGACCTCGAGCACGAACTCGGCCAGCGCCGGTTCGCCGCCGGTCAGCGCCGCGGTCGCCACTGCGACGCTGGAACCGGCCATCATCGCGGCCCGGCGAACCGCTGCGAGGGGCACTCCACCTGCGGCCGCGAGCCCTTCCTGCACCAGCGAGTCGAGCGCGCCCTGGCGGACCTCGCCGGTGACCAGCCCGCGCAGCCAGCGCTGTTCCTCGGCGGTGGCGCGCGCGAACAGCTCGGTCGTGGCGTCGGCTCGTGCCTGCTGCGATCCCGGGCCGGACAGGGCAGCCATGCGCTCGAACGCCTCGTGCGTCTCGAGCACGC
Organism: Aeromicrobium sp. CF3.5; assembly: GCF_051262695.1. Taxonomy (NCBI): domain Bacteria; kingdom Bacillati; phylum Actinomycetota; class Actinomycetes; order Propionibacteriales; family Nocardioidaceae; genus Aeromicrobium; species Aeromicrobium sp. CF3.5. Next base: position 261,566 of record NZ_JBIMEZ010000004.1, on the reverse strand, counting down.
TCAGGCTGGCGGACGACGCAGGATCGGGCAGGGTCTGCAGCGATCGCCAGCCCAGGCCGGTGCGCCGCTGGCGCAGGGAGCCGGCGAGGTAGGAGACCACCGTCGCGATCTCGTCCGGCTCAGCGTCCGTCAGTCGTGACAGCAAGGCGCCGAGCGCGACCGTCTTGGCCTTGCGTGAGCGGGTCGCGCCCACCTCGTCGGAGGTCGTGACCACGTCTGCCAGCTGCATGGGTCCATCGTCTCTCAGTTCCGCCTTAGTGTTGACGTGACCCTAAGGTGGGGTTAGTGTCGGATGGACACGAAGGAGGCGCGCCATGACGATGACACCAGCAGCAGTCGACCAGCGGATCTCGCTGGCGGTCTCCACGGTCGTGTTCGCCCTGCGTCCGCATCCCTCCACGGGCGACCTGACCCTCTGGCTGCCCCTGGTGCGACGGATTCGTGAACCGTTCGAGGGATCGTGGGCCCTGCCCGGCGGACCCCTCGAGCCGCACGAGGATCTCACCGGCTCGGCACGCCACACGCTGGAGGACACCACCGACCTGCAGCCCCGGCACCTCGAGCAGCTGTACTCCTTCGGAGCGGTCGACCGGTACCCGGCCGCCGAGGCCGACCAGCGTGTCGTCTCGATCGTGTACTGGGCGCTGGTGCGGCCCGACGAGATCGCACAGGCCATCGCCAAGGCCGAGTCCGCCAATGCGGATCAGGGTGGTGAGAACGTCCAGTGGTTCGTCGCCGACGAAGCCCCCCAGCTCGCCTTCGACCACAACACGATCCTCACTCACGCCCTGCAGCGGCTGCGCGCCAAGATCACCTACTCGCCGATCGCGTACGCGTTCTGCAACGACGAGTTCACCCTCGCCGAGCTGCGCGAGGTGCACGAAGCCGTGCGGTGCGTGCAGATCGACCCCGCCAACTTCCGTCGCCAGGTGCTCGCCACGGGCGCCGTCGAACCCACCGGTGCCTGTGTGCAGGGCACCAGCCACCGACCTCCCGCGCTGTACCGACGCACCACTCTCACCGAGGAGTCCTCATGACTGCATCTGTCAACGACCTCGTCGTCGCCGCCCCCAGCCAGACCTGTGACGTCGAGCTGACCAAGGGCCCCTGGGAGTTCGACACGGTCCCGGGCTACGGACCGGGCTGCTCAGAGGACGACGTCATCCCCGAGCCGGTCGTGCGTCCCGGCCAGCTGCCCGTCGAGTACCAGAAGATGGACGATGCCGACCTGCACGCGCGGATTCGCGCTGCCAAGCAGACCCTGGGCGACAAGCTGGTCATCCTCGGTCACTTCTACCAGCGCGACGAGGTCGTGCAGTACGCCGATTTCGTCGGCGACTCGTTCCAGCTGGCCAATGCGGCGCTGACCAAGCCCGACGCCGAGACCATCGTGTTCTGCGGCGTGCACTTCATGGCCGAGACCGCCAACATCCTCGCTCGGCCCGAGCAGCACGTCATCCTGCCGAACCTCGCCGCTGGCTGCTCCATGGCCGACATGGCCGACGAGGACTCGGTCGAGGACTGCTGGGAGCAGCTCGAGGCGGTCTACGGACCACTCGACGAGCTCGACGCCGACGGCAAGCAGCCGGTCATCCCGGTCACCTACATGAACTCTTCGGCGGCACTCAAGGCGTTCTGCGGCCGCCATGGCGGCATCGTGTGCACGTCCAGCAACGCCACCACGGTGCTGGAGTGGGCCTTCGAAAGGGGCCATCGCGTGCTGTTCTTCCCCGACCAGCACCTGGGCCGCAACACGGCCAAGGCCATGGGAATCAGCCTCGACGACATGCCGACCTGGAATCCTCGCAAGCCTCTCGGTGGCCACACCGAGGCCGAGCTGTCCAGCGCCAAGGTGCTGCTGTGGAACGGCTTCTGCTCGGTGCACAAGCGATTCACCGTCGCCCAGATCAAGCAGGCCCGCATCGACCACCCCGACGTCAAGGTGATCGTCCACCCCGAGAGCCCCATGCCGGTGGTCGACGCCGCCGATGCGGCCGGCTCCACCGACGCGATCAAGAAGTTCGTCGAGGCCTCCAGCCCCGGCGACACCATCGCGATCGGCACCGAGATCAACATGGTCAATCGGCTGGCGGCGCAGTACCCCGACCGCACGATCTTCTGCCTCGACCCGGTGGTCTGCCCCTGCTCGACGATGTATCGCATCCACCCCGGCTACCTCGCCTGGACGCTCGACAATCTCGTCGCCGGTGAGGTCGTCAACGAGATCATCGTCCCCGACGACATCGCCACCCACGCCAAGGTCGCGCTCGAGCGGATGCTCGCCGCGCTTCCCCGATGACAATCACCGAGTGAGGCAGGACCGATGAACAGCATCATCGTGGTCGGCAGTGGTGTGGCCGGCATGACGGCGGCCCTCGACGCCGTCGAGGCGGGCCTGCAGGTCACCGTCATCAGCAAGGCGGACCTCGCCGAGAGCAACACGCGCTACGCCCAGGGCGGAGTGGCCGTGGTCATCGACGCCATGGTCGACCCGGGGGCGCCCCGGCTGGGCGACTCCGTCGAGTCGCACGTCACCGACACCCTCACGGCGGGCGCGGGCCTCAGCGACCCCGACACGGTGCAGGTCCTGTGCGCCGAAGGACCGGGGGCCATCGACGAGCTGATCGCCCGCGGGGTCGCGTTCGACCGTCACGACGGCCAGCTGTCGCACGGCCTGGAGGCCGCACACTCCTACCAGCGGATCCTGCATGCCGGCGGCGACGCCACCGGTGCCGCGATCGCCTACGCGCTGATCGACCGCCTCCACGAGAGCAGTGCGAAGGTTCTCGAACGAACGACCGTCGTGGATCTGGTGGTCGAGGACGGCAACTGCGTCGGGGTCAGGTTGCTGGACGGATCGAAGGTCGGGGCCGATGCCGTGGTGCTGGCGACCGGCGGGGCCGGACAGCTGTTCCCGTACTCCACCAACCCCGAGGTGGCCACGGCCGACGGCATCGCCATGGGCCTGCGCGCCGGTGCAGTCGCGTCGGATCTGGAGTTCTACCAGTTCCACCCCACGTCCCTGAGCGCCCCGGGCAATTTCCTGGTCTCCGAGGCCGTGCGTGGCGAGGGCGCCCACCTGATCGACGCCGAGGGTCGCCGCTTCATGCTCGACCTCCACCCCGATGCCGAGCTGGCGCCGCGTGATGTCGTCGCCCGGGCGATCGCGCAGACGATGAAGTCGCAGAACGGTGCGCCGGTCCGTCTGGACGCCACCCACCTGGGCGCGGAGTTCCTCGCCACGCGGTTCCCCAACATCGACGCGGCCTGCCGGGCCCAAGGATTCGACTGGGGCGTCGAGCCGGTCCCCGTCACCCCCGCAGCGCACTACTACATGGGTGGTCTGCGCACCGACGAGTGGGGCCGCACCTCGGTGCGAGGCCTCTACGCCGTCGGCGAGGTGGCCTGCAACGGCCTGCAGGGCGCCAATCGGCTCGCCTCCAACTCGCTGTTGGAGGGTGCGGTCTATGGCGCTCGCGTCATCGAGGGTCTGCTCGATCCTGCCCCCGCGCAGCCATTCGGCGACGACTGGATCGAGCCGTCCGTCGCGCTCGATCTTGCGGACCCGGTCGACGGCCGCGAGGTCAACCGGTCAGACCTGCAGCAGCTGATGTGGGACGCCGCCGGGCTCGCGCGCACCGAGGTTGATCTGCAGCAGGCGGCCGCCGAGCTTGCCACGTGGCGAGCCGGGGCGGTCAGCGATGCCAAGTCTGCCGAGGACGCGAATCTGTTGATCGTCGCGCGCGCCGTCGTGGCCAGTGCCCTGGCTCGTCGCGAATCCCGCGGCGGCCACTTCCGCACCGACCATCCCGACACCGATCCGGCGCAGGCCCGCCACTCGGCCGTTCACCACTCAGGAGTGATGGCACGTGCTTGATTTCCGTGACATCGAACGCATCGTCGACCTGGCCCTGGCCGAGGACGCGCCCTTCGGCGACATCACCAGCCAGACCGTCGTGCCGCCCGGCGCGGTGGCCGACGCTCGGTTGGTCGCCCGCGAGCCGGGGGTGTTCTCCGGCGCCGACGTGTACCGGGTGGCGATGACTCGCCTCGACCCGTTCGTCGAGGTGACGCTCCACGTCTTCGACGGCGACCGGTTCTCCGCCGGCGACGTGCTGGCCGACGTGGTCGGTCCGGCCCGCGCGGTGCTGCAGGCCGAGCGGATCGGCCTGAACCTGGTGCAGCGCATGTGCGCGATCGCCACGCTCACGGCGCAGTACGTCGCGGCCGTGGGCGACCACCCGGCGAGGGTCGTCGACACCCGCAAGACCACCCCCGGGCTGCGGTCGCTCGAGCGTCACGCGGTGCGGTGCGGTGGCGGCCACAACCACCGGTACTCGCTGTCCGATGCCGTGATGATCAAGGACAACCACCTGGCCGTGATGGGCGATGTCACCACGTCGCTGCAGGCTGCCGCGCAGCAGCTGCCGCACACCACGCACCTCGAGGTCGAGGTCGACCGCCTCGACCAGATCGACGCGGTGCTCGCATCCGGGGTGGTCGACACGATCATGTTCGACAACTTCAGCCTCGTCGACCTGCGCGCCGGCGTCGCCCAGATCGACGGTCGGTCGTTGGTCGAGGCCAGCGGGGGAGTGAACCTGCAGACCATTGCGGGCATCGCCGCCACCGGCGTGGACCTCATCAGCGTCGGCGCGCTGACCCACAGCGTCCCCGTGCTCGACCTCGGGCTCGACATCCGGGTCTCGTGAGATCGGTGTGATCTACCTCGACGAGGCGGCCACGACGCCGGTCAAGCGCCAGGTCATGGAGGCCATGTGGCCCTACCTCGGGCCGCAGTTCGGCAATCCGTCGAGCCACCACGAGGTCGGCGAGGCGGCCCTGGCCGGACTCGACCGGGCGCGCGCCGACGTCGCGACCGTGCTGGGTGCCAGGTCATCGGAGATCACCTTCACCTCAGGTGGCACCGAGTCCGACAACACGGCCGTCAAGGGAATCGCCCTGGCCGCCGGGCCCGAACGTCGGCACGTGATCGTGTCGGCGATCGAGCACCCGGCGGTGCTGGAGTCAGCCGCCTGGCTGGGCCGCATCGGCTTCGAGATCACGACGCTGCCGGTCGACCACGAAGGGTTGGTGCGCCCCGACGACCTTGCTGCGGCCCTCCGGGACGACACGGCGCTGGTCAGCATCCAGCACGCCAGCAACGAGGTCGGCACGATCCAGCCGATCGCGGCGCTGGCGGCAGCGTGTGCGGACAGAGGCGTCCCGCTGCACACCGATGCGGTGCAGACGGCCGGCTGGCTCGATCTCGACGTCGCGCGCCTGGGCGTGCAGGCGCTGAGCATCTCCGGGCACAAGATCGGCGCCCCCAAGGGTGTGGGGGTGCTGTGGGTGTCGCGCCGCACGCCGTTCGAGCCGCTGATCCACGGGGGAGGGCAGGAGGGTGGTCACCGATCGGGGACCGAGAACGTCGCGGCGGCCGTCGGCATGGCTGCCGCGTTGAGGCTCGCGAGTGGTTCAAACGACGACGTCGTGGCCCAGCGGGACGTGTTCATCAGTCGTGTCCTGGAGCAGGTTACGGGCGCCGAGCTGACCGGCCACCCCACCGAGCGACTGCCCGGCAGTGCGTCGTTCGTCTTCCCTGGACGCAGCGGCGAGTCGATCCTGCTCGACCTCGAGCGTCGCGGTGTCGTCTGCTCCAGCGGCTCAGCGTGTGCTGCCGGTAGCGATGACCCCAGCCATGTGCTGACCGCCATGGACTATCCGGAGGAGGTCGCGCAGACCGCGGTCCGCTTCACCTTCGGCCGGGGCATCACCGCTGAACGGCTCGACGAGGTCGTCGCGCACCTTGCCGCCGCGACCCGATGACGCGATCGCCATGCTCCCGACGGGGCCTCGGGGCTGCTGTCCGAGTCGGTCCTTGACGTTGGCAAGTCCGAAGTGACTTCGTAGCTGGCGTGCCCCGTCTGGTCGCGGTCCAGAAGCAGCGCGAGATCGCAGCGTCGGCAACTCAATCGGGGTTGCGCTGCTGGCCGTGTGACGTTGCGAGCCAATGTGTTGCGCTAGCGTCTCGGCGGCGCTGATGGCGATCCGAGCTTCTCGATGTCGATCTCGACCTTGGTCACGGTGAGGCCCCTCCGATCAGTAGTTGTGGCGGTGCACCCAGGCGCGGGGCCAGGAGATACCGCGCCAGGCGATGGGGGTGGCGATCGCGTCGAGGGGGGAGCCGAGTCCGCTGTGGACGTTGTCGCCGCAGGTACGCACAGCGATGCGAGGATGCTTCCAGCGGTGTCGCCGTGATGAGCTCGGAGGACGAGCGCCAGTTCGCTCGAGCCGTCATCGCCCGCGTGCTGGAGTCCCATGCGCGCTCGGAGATCACCGCTGGACGCACGCCCCCGGACCAGTCCGAGGAGGCCGAGCTCGCCTACGGCATCCACGCTGCCCTGTACGGTGTCGGTCTCGACGACGAGGGCAGCGACGTCATGCTCGACCTGGAAGCCGCTGGCGGCATCGTGTCGATCGGTGGCGACTCGACGGCCGCCGGTGAGGTGGCCGCAGCACTCGCCATCCAGTGCGCCACGAGCCCGTGGTCCGGTGACGTCCAGGTCACCGCAGCCGATCTGCCCGAAGGCCTCGACGAGGTCGGCGACGACCGGATCCGCCTGGTGACCGGTCTGGGCGGCGAGCTGGACCGGTTCGAGCAGGAGATCGGCGCTCTGCGCGCCGACGTCCTCACCGGTCGGATGAGCCGTCACGGACGCGTCACCTCGCACGTCCTGGTGGCTGGCAGCGAACCCGACGACGCAGTGGCGCAGCGGCTGGCCTCGTTGGTGGGCGCCGGCCGTCAGGCGCTTGCCGAAGAGGTGGTGTGCGACTGGGACGTCGTCTGCACGTTGCTGCAGCGATCGCGGCGGGCCTCGACCCCCCGCGACGAGACCGATGCGCTCTCACGGGCGCTCGGGCTGGTGCGCGGTGAGGCGTTCACGGCGGTCCCCGAAGGCCGGTACGGCTGGGTCGCGCGCGACGACATGCCACGCACCATGTCGCGCGTGCTGGTCGACGCCGCCAAACGCCTCTGCGACCTGAACGACGACGATCCGGGCCGCGCCGCGTCGGCGGCGCAGGCGGGCCTGCTAATCTGCCCCGGCAGCCAGCCGTTGTGGCGTGAGCTGATTCGAGCCAGCTATGCCGAGAATGGTCCTGCTGGCATCCACCGCACGCTCGACCAGATGAGCACGGCACTGCAGGGCATCGCGCTGGAGGCTGAGACCGAGGCGCTGGTCGAGGAGCTGCTCCCCGACACCAGCTCCATGCCGAGCAGCGGCTGAGGAGTAGACCGTACGCCGACTACGACCGGAGAAACATGAAGACCACCAGACGACCCGCTGCGCCGCGGTGCGCGGCACTGCTGTTCGTTGCCGCGGTGGGCCTGTCGGCGTGCAGCGGCGACGAGCCGGAATCAAGCACCCCAGTGCCGTCTGCGGCCCCGTCGGAACCGAGCGCGGAAGAGATGGCCAGCGAGGTCCACGAGCAGTACTGGGACGCCTACATCCAGATGTCGAACTCCGGCGAGGTCGATCCAGCACTCTTCGAGGGTGTGGCGGATGGATCCGTCGTCGAGCTGGACCTCAAGCTGCTCGGCGACCAGGCGGAAGCCGGCGTCAGGAGAGTCGGAGAACCGCAGTTCGGGGAGTTCACGACAACGGTCGACGGCGACTCTGCCACGTCCGAGGTCTGTTACGACGAACGTCCCTGGGGAGCCACGAGCGATGGAACCACTGTGCCGGGATACGCCGAGGACTCGACTCCGGGTCTCATGAAGGCCACCTTGGCCGACCGTGACGGGAGCTGGATCGTCACTGATCTGGAGTTCACGGAGGACGCCTCATGCGCATGAGGTGAGGGTCGATCTGGGCTGACGGCTCGGCTGATCTCTCCTCGGTCGGCGACGCCGCACACCTCGGGCCTACCATGGAAAGAATGAACGACCTGCCCGTCGCGTACCTGGACCATGCGGCCACCACACCGATGCTCCCCGAGGCGATCGAGACCATGACCACCGAGCTCGGACGGCTCGGCAATGCCTCGTCCCTGCACACGTCGGGCCGTGCGGCACGCCGTGTGGTCGAGGAGTCGCGCGAGCTGATCGCGGAGCGGCTCGGGGCCCGTCCCAGCGAGGTCGTGTTCTGCTCGGGCGGCACCGAGGCGAACAACCTCGCGATCAAGGGTTTGTTCTGGGCACGTCGTGGCCAGGATCCGGTACGCAACCGTGTGCTGTTCAGCTCGATCGAGCACCACGCGCTGCTGGATCCGGTCACGTGGTTGGCCAAGCACGAGGGTGCGCAGGTCGACATGACCCCGGTCGACCGTCAGGGGCGGGTGCTGGTCGATGAGCTGCGCGACAGCGTGGCTGCCGATCCCGCCTCGGTGGCCGCGATCACCACCATGTGGGCCAACAACGAGATGGGCACCATCCAGCCCATCGACGACGTCGTGGCGATCGCCCGCGAGCACGGCATCTGGGTGCACAGCGACGCGGTCCAGGCCGCTGGGTACGTGCCGATCGACTTCGCCGCCCGGGGACTCGACGCCATGACGGTCACCGCTCACAAGCTCGGTGGCCCGGTCGGCGTGGGGGCGCTGGTGATGCGTCGCGAGATCGATGCAGTGCCGTTGCTGCACGGCGGTGGACAGGAGCGCGACGTGCGCTCCGGCACCATCGGCGTCGCCCTGATCGCAGCGTTCGCCCGCGCGGTCGACATCACCGTGGGCGGCCAGGCCGAGACTGTGGCCCGCGTCGAGGCCCTGCGGACCCGGTTGGTCGAGGGCATTGGCCGGATCGTGCCGGACTCCGTCGTCAACGGCGATCCCGAGCCCGGGTCCAACCACAGGCTCCCCAACATCGCCCACGTGACCTTTCCGGGCTGCGAGGGTGATGCGATGCTGATGCTGCTCGACGCCCAGGGCGTCGAGTGCTCCACCGGATCGGCGTGCGCTGCCGGGGTGCCGCAACCCAGCCACGTGCTGCTCGCGATGGGCTACGACGAGCAGGCTGCCCGTGGCTCCCTGCGATTCAGCCTCGGCCACACCAGCACCGAGGCCGACGTCGACCGGCTGCTGGCCGCGCTTCCCGCGGTGCACGAACGGGCCACCCGTGCCGCCCATGCGAGGTCCTGACTGATGAGGATCATTGCTGCGATGTCCGGGGGAGTGGACTCCGCCGTGGCGGCCGCCCGCGTGGTCGACGCCGGCCACGACGTGACGGGGGTGCATCTCGCGCTCAGCCGCAACCCCAAGTCGTACCGCTCCGGTGCCCGCGGTTGCTGCTCGATCGAGGACAGCAACGACGCGCGCCGAGCCGCCGACACCCTCGGCATCCCGTTCTACGTGTGGGACATGAGCGATGAGTTCGCCGACACCGTGGTCGACGACTTCATCGCCGAGTACGAGGCCGGTCGCACCCCCAACCCGTGCCTGCGGTGCAACGAGAAGATCAAGTTCGCCGCGGTGCTCGACCGGGCCCTGGCGCTGGGATTCGACGCCGTGGCCACCGGGCACTACGCGCAGCTGGAGACCGCAGTCGACGGCACGATCGAGATGCCCAGAATTGAATTGCACCGTGCCGAGGACATGGCCAAGGACCAGTCGTACGTGCTGGGCGTGCTGACGCAGGACCAGCTGGCGCACTCGCTGTTCCCGCTCGGCGACACCACCAAACCCGTCATCCGGGCCGAGGCCGAGCGCCGTGGTCTGCAGGTCGCCGCCAAGCCCGACAGTCACGACATCTGCTTCATCTCCGACGGCGACAACGCCGGCTGGCTGGCCGACAAGCTGGGCCCCAAGCCCGGCAGCATCGTCGACGAGTCCGGCGACGTGCTGCGCGAGCACGATGGCGCCTACGCCTTCACGATCGGGCAGCGGCGCGGGCTCAAGCTCGGCATCCCCGCCGACGACGGAAAGCCGCGGTTCGTGCTCGACATCGAGCCGGTCTCGGGCACTGTCACTGTCGGGTCGCGCGAGGCGCTGGCCGTCGACCACCTCAGCTGCATCAAGCCGCTGTGGTGCGGCGTCGCACCGATCGAACCGCTCGAGTGCTCGGTGCAGCTGCGTGCCCACGGTGACGAGCACCGCGCCGTGGTGGTCGCCGACGGTGACACCGTCGAGGTCGAGCTGCGCGATCCCGCCAGTGGCATCGCGCCCGGGCAGGCCTGCGTCATCTACGCCGGCACCCGCGTGGTCGGCTCCGCCACGATCAACTCCACGCGTCGCGCCTGATGGCCCGCGCCACCGGAATCGGCTCGATGCCCGGCACAGATTTTGTCGAGTCGCTGAAGATCGCCACCGAGGCAACCCCCGACCTGCCCTTCATCCCCGAGCTGCCGGCGCGCGGGCCGCACGCCGGCATGATCGGTCGCACCCTGGGTCTCATCACGGATCTGGGCGCCGACCTTCAACCCGACGGATGGCGCATCGGCGTGGGCGAGGGGCTGGACCAGCGGCGAGCCCGTTCCTTGCTGGCTCACGATCTCGACGTCGCCGAGGAGGCGCTGTCCGAGTACGTGGGCCCGCTCAAGGTGCAGGTGACGGGGCCGCTGACGTTGGCGGCGTCCGTCGAGCGTCCGCGCGGCGACAAGATGTTGGCCGACCACGGCGCACGCCGCGAGCTGGCGGGGGTGCTGGCCGGGGGGCTCGCGACCCACGTGGCGGATCTGCGACGCCGATTCCCGGCGGTCGATCTCCTCGTCCAGGTCGACGAGCCGGCGATTCGATTGGTCATGGAGGGACGGGTCCCCACCGCCTCGGGCTGGGCCACCCACCGCCGGGTCGATCCGCCGGAGGCTGATGACCTGCTGCGAGGGGTCGTCGAGGTCATCGTCGAGGGCGGTGCCACGCCGGTGCTGCACTCGTGTGGCCCCGAAGTCCCGGTCGAGCTGCTGCGTGGGCTCGGATTCTCTGCCCTGTCGTTCGACCTGTCCCTGGCGCGACCCGATGACGTGTGGGCCGAGGCCTTCGACGGCGGCATGGACCTGTGGATCGGCGTCCTGCCGATCGAGGGGGCGATGAGTGTCGTCAACGGCGCCGAGAAGGTGCGCGAGTTCGTGCACCGGCTCGGATTCTCGCCCGAGGCCGTCGCCGACCGACTGGTCGTCAGCACCGCGTGCGGGCTGGCCGCAGCGACTCCGAGCCGAGCACGTCAGCTGTTGATCGACTCACGCGAGCTGGCAGCACGCCTCGACCCGACCTGAGTCAGGCAGCCTCGACGTACTCGATGATCATGTCGGGGGTGGGGAGCCTGACGAGGTGGACTTCGGGTGGCGCATACGCATCTGGTGGTAGGAGTCCGTGGCCTTTGATGCCGTGGTGTCTTCGGCAGAGCGCGTCGAGGTTGGTGCCGGTGGTCTCGCCGCCTGCCTCGAACGCGGTGCGGTGGTCGAGGTCGCAGTCGGTGGCCGGTCGGTTGCAGCCGCTGATGCGACAGGTCATGTCGCGCCACTGCGCGGCTTCGCGCAGTGCGGTGGGTGGTTGGTAGCCCAGGTGGGTGACGTCGAGGACGTGGCCGGCGGGGTCGGTGATCAGGCGGGTCCAGAGGGTGGTGTCGGGGTTGAGTCCGAAGATCCATGCCGGTGGGATGGGGGCGTCGCCGGTGGTGGTGTGGGCGGGGGTGTCGGTGACTCCGGCGAGGGCGGCGGCTTCGATGATGATGGCGACTTCTGCGTGGATGTCGCAGTCGGTGCCGCCGGCGTTGGTGAGCCACGAGGCGACCAGGTCGGCCTTCTTCTGCTCGAGGGTGCGTCCGTCGTCAGGGAGCTCGGCTGCTGCTTTGTGCAGTCGGGTCATGACGGCCTGGCCTGCCAGGGAGGACAGGTAGACGCCCAGGTAGCTCATGCCGTGGTGGCCGGTGTCGAGGCGCACGTGACGCTTGGCGCGTTCTGCTTCGGCGGCGTCGATGGTCACGGGTTCGAGGCGGTCGATGAGCTTGTCGGTCCAGCGTCGCAGCTCGGACGGGGTGTGGGTGGTGGCGTACTCCACGACCACCTCGTCGAGGCGCTGCTTGTTGGCTGGGTTGGTGAGACGGTCGACGGCGACGGCCAGCGTGGAGGCCTTCTGCGCATCGATGACCCCGTCACCGAACGCAGCCCACACGCTGGGCAGGTGCTCGCGCAACCGGCCACCCTGTTCGACGATCCGCCAGACCTGCTGCTCACTGATCCGCAGCGTCTGCGCGATCTTCAACGCGACCGCGTTGACGCCCATCCGCCGGTACATCGAGCTGTGATCGCCGCGGTCCAGGGCAGCGATCTGCTCATCGCGGTAGGCCAGCACGCCCTGCCACTTCGCGAACTCGGCCTGCGCGCACAACGTCGCCAGAGACGACAGTTCGGGGCGGGTGGTCATGCATCAAGTATATCGAACACGCGTTCGATTCGCAAGGATTCTCGGGGACAATTCTGTTGTCATGTCGCAGAACTTCGGTGACAGTTCTGTATCAGGACATGGGTGACACTTGACGTGGTCTTGGTAGTGACACTTCGTCCGCGAGGCTCTGGTGGTGTCTGCAGTGAACCGATTGATCCCCCGTGTCCGTCTCGCTATCTCGCAGTGGCCCCAGGATGCGCCTCAGCGGCGACCAGATCACCGTTGCCGACCTGGACCGCGAGCTCCTCATCACACACCAAGCCGCACCAGGGGGTCATGTATGTGGGCCACGGCAGACCCCGCGGAGGACGCCCAAGTGTCTGCACAGTCACCGATGTCCTGAGACACACACGTCGACAGTTCTGGCTCGCCACAGCAACCGGTCGGCGCTGTCTGGCCACGGCGATACAGTCACGTCATGGCCAGTGACGACGAGCTCCGCCAGCGGCACAAGGAGCTGTCGGAGATCCTGCTCGAGCATCGCGAGCGGTACTACGTGGAGAGCGCTCCCACGGTCTCCGACTCCGAGTACGACCACCAGATGCGTGAGCTCGAGGCACTCGAGGACAGCGTGCCCGAGCTGCGCACGCCCGATTCGCCCACGCAGACGGTCGGGGCCCGCCCGTCGTCGTCGTTCGAGGCCTACGAGCACCGCGAGCGCATGCTCAGCCTCGACAACGCGTTCAGCGCCGAGGAGCTGGAGTCCTGGCACGGCCGACTCCTGCGCGAGGGCGTCGACGACGCCGCGTTCCTGTGCGAGCTCAAGGTCGACGGCCTGGCCATCTCGCTGACGTACACCGACGGTGTGCTCACCCGCGGTGTCACCCGCGGCGACGGTCGCGTCGGTGAGGACGTCACCAACAACGTGCGCACCATCTCGGTCATCCCGCACCGGCTCACCGCAACGGATGAGTACCCGGTGCCCGCGGTGGTCGAGATCCGCGGCGAGGTCTTCTTTCCGACCGCTGCGTTCGACGAGTTCAATGCCGCCTGGGCCGAGGCCGGCAACAACCCGTTCGCCAACCCCCGCAACGCGGCAGCCGGCACCCTGCGCATGAAGGACGTGTCGGTCACGGCCGCACGGCCGCTGTCCATGGTCTGCCACGGCATCGGCTATCGCGAGGGATTCAGCCCGGCGGCCCAGTCCGAGGCGTATCAGGCGCTCCAGGCGTGGGGTCTGCCCACGTCGGATCGCGCCAAGGTCGTGTCGGACATCGCCGGTGTCACCGAGTTCATCGAGTTCTACGGAGAGCACCGCCACGACGTCGCGCACGAGATCGACGGGGTGGTCGTCAAGGTCGACCAGGTCGCGCTGCAGGGCCGGCTCGGCTCCACGTCACGGGCACCACGCTGGGCCATCGCCTGGAAATACCCGCCCGAAGAAGTCAACACGCGGCTGCTCGACATCCGCGTCAACGTCGGCCGCACCGGTCGGGCCACGCCGTACGGAGTCATGGAGCCCATCCGGGTGTCCGGGTCCACCGTCGAGATGGCCACGCTCCACAACCAGTTCGAGGTCACCCGCAAGGGAGTGCTGATCGGCGACATGGTCGTGCTGCGCAAGGCCGGCGACGTCATTCCCGAGATCGTCGGACCGGTCGTGGCCCTGCGCGACGGCACCGAGCGCGCCTTCGTCATGCCCACCGAGTGTCCCGCGTGCGGCACGACGCTCGCCCCCAGCAAGGAGGCCGACAAGGACTTTCGTTGTCCCAACACGCAGTCGTGTCCCTCGCAGCTGCGTGAACGACTCACCCACGTGGGCGGCCGGGGTGCCTTCGACATCGAGGTCTTCGGTTGGGAGGGCGCCACCGCCCTGCTGGATGCCGGAGTGCTGACTGACGAGGGCGGCCTGTTCGCGCTGACTCACGACCAGCTGCTCACGGTGCCGCTGTACACGCGGACCGCCAAGAAGTCCGAGCTCGAGGCCGGCTCGAGCGAGCGGGTGCTCAGCGCCAACGGCATAGCGCTGCTCAAGAATCTCCAGACGGCCAAGAGCCAGCCGCTGTGGCGCGTCATCGTGGCGTTGTCGATCCGGCACGTCGGCCCCACGGCTGCCCGGGCGCTCGCCACCGAGTTCGCCGACCTGGGCGTGATTCGCCAAGCGTCGAGCGAGCACCTCGGCTCGGCCGAGGGCGTCGGCCCCACCATCGCCGACGCCGTGGTCGAGTGGTTCGCCGTCGACTGGCACCGCGCCATCGTCGACCAGTGGGCGGGTGCTGGTGTCCGCATGGCCGACGAGCGCGACGCGTCGATCGACCGCACGCTCGAGGGCCTGACGATCGTGGTCACCGGTTCCTTGGAGCGGTTCACCCGCGACTCGGTCAAGGAGGCGATCATCAGCCGCGGCGGAAAGGCGTCGGGCTCGGTGTCGAAGAAGACCGACTACGTCGTCGTCGGCGACAATGCCGGGACCAAGGCCGAGAAGGCCGAGCAGCTGGGGCGCCCCATCCTCGACGAGGCCGGCTTCGAGAAGCTGTTGGTCGAAGGGCCGGTGACCGAATGAGTGACGTGTGGCCCTGGGTCAGCATCGAGCGGCAGGCGCTGGTCGACGACCTCACCGCTCTGGAACCCGCCGAGTGGGACACGACGTCGTGGTGTCCCGGCTGGACCGTGCACGACGTGGCGGCGCATCTGGTCGACAACGCCAAGGCCACCTCGTGGGGTCTGTTCGTCGCGATGGCCAGAGCGCGGTTCGACTTCGATCGGCAGAACCAGCAGGGGGTCGATCGCGAGCGCGGCGAAACCCCCGACGTGACGCTCGATCGACTGCGCGCCGTCGTGTCCCGCACCACAGGCCCGCCAGTGTCCACCGACAGCCGTCTCGTCGAGGAGATCGTGCACGGACAGGACATCCGCGGCCCGCTGGGCATCGCGCACGACTACGTGCCCGAGGCCATCGACCGCGCGCTGCGCTACCAGGCCCGCACCTCAGCCGGTATGGGCGGAGCCAAGCAACGGGTCGAAGGCCTGACCCTGCGAGCGACCGACATCGACATGGTCGTGGGCAGCGGACCCGAGGTGTACGGCCCAGCCGTTGCGCTGCTGATGGTGGCATCGGGTCGAGCCGGCGCGGCAGGTTCACTGAGCGGCCCGGGGCTCAACCAGCTGCTGACCGGCCCGTCCTCGACCGAGTGAGCTGTTCGGTCAGTCCCAGCGGGGGCTCGGGCTCAGTGACACAGTGGAGGTATGACTTCTGCACCCACCCCCACCGATTCGAATCGACCCGTGATCGTCGTGACCGGAGCCAACGGGCTCGTCGGATCGCACGTCTGTGCCGCACTGGCCGAGCGCGGAGCGAGCGTGCGGGCCATCGTGCGCACCGCCGGGACCGCGCCGCAGGGCACTGACATCGAGGAACGAGTCGGCGAGTTCACCGATCCCGCCTTCGCCGCCGAGACCGTCGCCGGTGCGGACGCTGTCGTCACCACGGTGCACCCGATGGGCTCGAGCCGCGACGTCCAGGAGCAGATCGGCGTGGTCGGCACGACGACCATCGCTCAGGCCGCAGCCGATGCTGGCGTCGACCGGCTGGTGCACATCTCGACGGCCGCCGTCTACGAGCGCTCGCCGCAGACCGGTGACGTCGATGAGAGCGGTGCACTGGTGAGCGACGACGACAACGACTACAGCGTCACCAAGCGCGACACCGACGCCGCGCTGGCCGAGGTCGACGGCATCACCCGGATCCTGCTGCGACCGCCGGCCATCCTGGGTGCAGGGGAGTCGTCGGTCTGGAACACGCTGCGCCCCTCTGCAGTCCGTGAGCACGAGTCGCAGCGGCACGCCGTGGCCGACCAGTCCTTCGCGTGGGTCCATGTCACCGACCTCGCCGCACTGGCGGCGGACGTCGCGGTCGGCCAGGTCGCGTCATCGGACGACCCGGCCACCGGGCCCGTGTCCGGCGCATGCACCCCGCTCAACGTCGCCGCCGCTCCCGCGCGTGTTCAGGACTACCACTCGACCGTCGCGGGAGCAGTCGGAGTGGAGCCGGTCTGGGACGATGACGCCGTCTGGACGGGCAGCATCGTCGCCGACCGTGCGCACGCCTGGGGATGGACACCCACCACGACGCTGGACGATGCGCTCGCCGAGCTGCGTGCCGGTCTGACGTCCTGATGGTCAGAACCTCCTCCACGCTGGGCGAGCAGCTGCTCGAAGCCCAGGTGCGGTTCCACCTCGCCCGGCTGACCGGCGACGAGCTCACCGCGACCGTCACGCGGGTCGCGGAGGGAGTGCTCGACTCGGCCGGGGACCGACAGATCGCGGATCTGGTCGATGCGTCGACCATCAAGGACATCGTCAGCCGGGCCCTGGTCGAGGTGCCCGGCAGTCCGGCGGTGGCCGGTTTCGTCGAGCTGGCACGCGAGATCGCCCAGGTCGGGCCCGTCGAGCCATTCGCACTGGCTGACGTGGTCGATCGCGAGCAGGTCGAGCGGGTGCTCGACGGGGCGCTCGAGCTGACTCCGGCACTCGGGCGTGCGATGGAGCGGCTGACTGCCAGTCCGCTCGTCGGGGCGACCGCGACTCGGTTCATGGGCCGTGTCGTGGGGGAGGCGTTGGCGGCCAACCAGGCAATGGCGGACAAGGTCCCCGGGCTCGGGTCGATCATGTCGTTCGGCACCCGCGCTGCGGGTGGCGTGGTGGGCGCCGCGGACAAGCAGCTGGGCGGGCTGCTCGCCGACACGGCGGGCAAGGGCGGCACCGTCGCCGTGCGCCGGTTGAACCGCATCATCGTCGAGACGCTGGAGGACCCCGTCACGCGCGATGCCGTCCTCCAGGTGTGGGACCTCATCGCCGCCGAGCCGTTCGACGGGCTTGACCATCACGCCCACGACGACCAGGTGGCTGGCGTCCTCGACGCCGCCCGAGATCTCGTCGTCACGACGCTCGCCACCCCGCAGATCGTTGCGATCGGCCATGCGGTGGTGGACGGGTTCTTCGAGTCGTTCGGCGGCTACACGCCGGCCGAGCTGCTGGACGAGCTGAATCTCGACCGCACCGACCTCATCGCCGACGTGGCGCACTTCGCCCCCGCCGTCGTTCAGGCGATGACCGACACCGGCGACCTGGAGCGCCTGCTGCGCGCCGAG
The DNA here is from genome assembly GCF_051262695.1 of Aeromicrobium sp. CF3.5. NCBI lineage: Bacteria > Bacillati > Actinomycetota > Actinomycetes > Propionibacteriales > Nocardioidaceae > Aeromicrobium > Aeromicrobium sp. CF3.5. The sequence continues at coordinate 244,098 of NZ_JBIMEZ010000004.1, read as the reverse complement.
CTGGCCCCGTTCTACGCCTCCGACGAGGTCTCGGACCTGCTGGGCACCTAGACCGAGGCGGCGCGGGCGGTGATCGCGGCGGCCAGCTCGTCGGCGTTGCGCTCGGGCAGCCAGTGGGTTCCGCCCTCGATGACCTCGAACCGGTAGTCGGCCGTCACCCACTTGCGGGTGTTCTCGGCGCCCTTGCGGCCGAGGAAGGCGTCGCGATCGCTCCAGACGAACGTGGTGGGCACGCGGATCATCTGGCCCATGCCCTCGGACAGGCTCAGCGGCAGTGAACGGTAGTACCCGATGCCGCCGCGCAGCGCGCCGTCCTCGACGATGTTCGTCATGTAGTCATCGAACATCTCGGCGGTCATTCCGCCACCGCGCAAGAACTTCTCCGCCGAGGACCGGTTGCCCAGGATCCGCTCGGGGACGATGGGCAGCTGGAACATGGCCATGTACCAGGACTTGGCACCCTGCGAGCTGTTCAGCATCGAGCGCGTGAAGGCGCCCGGGTGCGGCACCGACACGGTAGTCAGGGTCCCGATGAGATCGCGATGCTGACCGGCGACGGCCCACGCGACGATCGCACCCCAGTCATGACCCACCAGGTGCACCGGTCGGCCGATCTGCTCGATCAGCTCGACGACGTCGCCGACCAGCTCTGAGACGCGGTAGTCCAAGCGCGACGTCGGCCGGGCCCGCGGCGAGTAGCCGCGCTGGTCGAGCGCATAGGTGCGAAGTCCTTCGGCGTGCAGTCGTTCGCTGACCTGGTTCCAGGCAGTGGCCCGCTGCGGGAACCCGTGCAGCAGGACGACGGGCTCGCCGTCCTCGGGGCCGGAGTCGATGACGTCGAAGGTCAGAGGGCCCCGGGAGTACTCAGTCAGGCGAGTCATGACGCCATCGTCTCAGATCGCGCGCCCGACTCGGGGGTAAATCGTCGTCGGCGCGGATGCCTGACTCACTGACCGTCGTAACCTTGCAGCGTGCCGCCGCGATCTCCACTGCCTCACCGCCATGGGCTCGCGGCGGCTTGGTTGCGCACGCCGGATCGAGGTCTTCCTCATCCCGACCCCTGGCCCACGATGGGTACGTGGCTGCGCCACCGTCTTCCGGAGCGGGTCGACATCGCGGCGATGCTGGCCGCCGGACGGTTCGTGCATGACGACGGGTCGGCCGTGCTGGAGCACGAGACCTACACGCCGCACACCTTCGTGTGGTTCCACCGCGACCTCCCCGACGAGGTGCCTGTACCAGGCCAGATCGAGGTCGTGCACCGGGACGAGCGACTGCTCGTGGTCGACAAGCCCGCGTTCTTGTCCTCGATCCCGCGCGGCCAGCACATCCGCGAGAGCGTCGTGGTCCGACTGCGCGACGAGCTGGGCCTGCCCGAGCTGTCACCGCTGCACCGGCTCGACCGCATCACGTCGGGCCTGCTGATGCTGGCCACCGAGCGTCGCTGGCGTGGGCCTTATCAGTCGATGTTCCAGGCCGGCACGGTCCGCAAGACCTACCGAGCCCTGGCGCCGGTGCGCCCCGACCTGCAGCTGCCGGTGACCGTGCGCAACCACCTCGCCAAGCAGCGCGCCGTGTGGCAGGCCGAGGTGCGACCAGGGGCCACCCCGAATGCCGAGACCGTCGTCGAGCTCGAGTCGGTTCTCGACGGGCTGGGCGTCTACCGACTCACGCCTCGCACCGGCCGCACCCACCAGCTGAGGGTGCACCTGCTGGGCCTCGGCATCCCGATCGTCGACGATCCGCTCTACCCCGAGGTTCTCGACGTCGCGATCGGCGACTTCAGCTCGCCGCTCCAGCTGCTCGCCGCCGAGCTCGCGTTCACCGACCCGATCGACGGCAGTCAGCGGTCCTTCCAATCGGGGCGCCAGCTCCCACTCCGGTGAGCCGTCCCGCCCCGGCTATCCGACATAGAGGGGCCACTACGATGGCTCCGTACCCCTCGACCCCACTGCTGCAAGGATCCGCATGTCTGAGCCCGTCACGGGTATCTCGCGCCAGGACGTCGCCCATCTGGCCGGCCTCGCCCGTATCGACCTCAGCGAGGTCGAGCTCGACCACCTCGCCACCCAGCTGCCCGCGATCCTTGATCACGTCGCGTCCATCGCCGACTACGTGGGCGACGACGTCGAGCCGATGAGCCACCCGGTGCCGGTCGACAACGTGTTCCGGCCCGATGTGGTCCGGCCCAGCCTGTCGGCCGCGGACGCGCTCGCCGGCGCACCCGCGTCCGACCAGCAGCGGTTCCTGGTGCCCAAGATCCTCGGGGAGGACTGATGAGCGACCTCACCCGCCTGACGGCCGACGAGATGGCCCAGGCGCTCGCGTCGAACGAGATCACCTCCACCGAGCTGACGACGGCCCACGTCGACCGCATCGAGTCGGTCGAGTCGTCCATCCATGCGTTCCTGCACGTCGATCGCGAGGGCGCCCTCGCCACGGCCGCTGACGTCGATGCCCGCCGCGCCGCAGGCGAACAGCTGGCCCACCTGGCCGGAGTGCCGATCGCGGTCAAGGACGTCATCGCGACGCGTGGCATGCCCACGACCTGCGGCTCGAAGATCCTCGAGGGGTGGATCCCGCCCTACGACGCCACGATCTCCGCGATCATCAGGCGCGCCAGCCTGCCGATCCTCGGCAAGACCAACATGGACGAGTTCGCGATGGGCTCGTCGACCGAGCGCTCCGCGTACGGACCCACGCACAACCCGTGGGACATCGGTCGCGTCCCCGGTGGTTCCGGAGGCGGTTCGGCCGCGGCCGTCGCCGCCTTCGAGGCGCCCCTGGCCATCGGCACCGACACCGGCGGCTCGATCCGTCAGCCGGGCGCCTTCACCGGCACGGTCGGCGTCAAGCCCACCTACGGCGCGGTGAGTCGCTACGGGCTGGTCGCCATGGCCAGCAGCCTGGACCAGGCCGGACCGGTCACCCGCACCGTCCTCGATGCGGCCCTGCTGCACGAGCTGATCGCCGGGCACGACCCGATGGACTCCACCAGCATCGACGGCCCGTCCGCGCCAGTCGTGGCGGCCGCACGCCGCGGCGAGCTGAAGGGACTGCGCGTCGGCGTGATCCGCGAGCTGAGTGCCAGCACTGAGTTCTCGAGTGGCTTCCAGGCGGGTGTCAGCGCTCGCTTCGACGAGTCGATCGCGCTGCTGACCGGAGCAGGGGCCGAGGTCGTCGAGGTCTCGATCCCGAGCCTCGAGCACGCCCTGGCCGCCTACTACCTGGTGATGCCGAGCGAGGCGAGCAGCAATCTCGCCCGCTTCGACGCGATGCGCTACGGCATGCGGGTCAGCCCCGACGGCGTCGACGACCCGAGCGCCGAGCAGGTCATGGCCGCCACGCGTGACGCCGGCTTCGGTGATGAGGTCAAGCGCCGCATCATCGTGGGCACCTACGCACTGTCCAGCGGTTACTACGACGCCTACTACGGGTCGGCGCAGAAGGTCCGCACGCTGCTGGCCCGCGAGTTCGCGGCGGCGTTCGAGGGTCTCGACGTGCTCGCCTCGCCGACCGTCCCGACCACCGCGTATCCCCTCGGCGACAAGCTCGACGACCCGCTGTCCATGTATCTGGGCGACATCGCCACTCTGCCCGCGAACCTCGTGGGCATCCCCGGTCTGTCGCTACCGATCGGCGTGGCCGACGAGGACCAGATGCCCGTGGGTCTGCAGTTCCTGGCACCCCAGCAGGCCGACGACCGGCTCTACAACGCCGCGGCCGGACTCGAGCGTCTGCTGGTCGACACCTGGGGCCAACCACTGATCGATCGGGCACCGGAGGTCCACGCATGAGCCCCCAGAATTCGCACGCCGACGAGACGCTCGTTCCCTTCGACGAGGCCATCGGTCGCTACGACCCGGTGATGGGTCTGGAGATCCACATCGAGCTCAACACGGCCACCAAGATGTTCTGTGGCTGCTTGACCGGATTCGGCGCCGAGCCGAACACGCAGACCTGCCCCGTGTGCCTGGCGCTGCCGGGCGCCCTGCCGGTCGTCAACGCGAAGGCGGTGGAGTCGGCGATCCGCATGGGTCTGGCCCTCAACTGCGAGATCGCGTCGTGGTGCCGGTTCGCGCGCAAGAACTACTTCTACCCCGACATGCCGAAGAACTTCCAGACCTCGCAGTACGACGAGCCGATCGCCTTCGACGGCTACGTCGATGTCGAGGTGCCCAGTGAAGACGGCCCCAGCGAGACGTTCCGCATCGAGATCGAGCGCGCTCACATGGAGGAGGACACCGGCAAGGCGTTGCACGTCGGTGGCTCCACGGGTCGCATCCACGGAGCCGATCACTCGCTGGTGGACTACAACCGCGCCGGCATCCCACTGATCGAGATCGTCACGCGCACCATCGAGGTGCCGGCCGAGAAGGCCCCCGCCGTGGCGCGGGCCTACGTGTCGCACGTGCGGGACCTGATCGGTGGGCTCGGCGTCTCCGACGTCCGCATGGACCAGGGATCGCTGCGCGCGGACGTCAACCTCTCGCTCAAGCCGGCGGGGTCCAAGACGCTGGGCACGCGCTCGGAGACCAAGAACGTCAACTCCTTCCGGTCGGTCGAGCGTGCAGTTCGGTACGAGGTGTCCCGCCACGCGGGGATCCTCGACGCCGGAGGATCGGTGCTGCAGGAGACACGGCACTTCCAGGAGACCACCGGCAGCACGCTGTCGGGTCGGGAGAAGTCCGACGCCGACGACTACCGTTACTTCCCCGAGCCCGACCTCGCGCCGGTCTCCCCGTCGCGCGAGTGGGTCGAGGAGCTGCGGGCCACGCTGCCCGAGCCGCCCTCGGTGCGCCGCGCGCGGCTGCAGTCGGACTGGGGCTTCAACGACACCGACATGCGCGACATCGTCGCGGCCGGGACGCTCGACCTCCTCGAGGCAACGGTGTCAGCAGGTGCCAGCCCCCAGGCCGCCCGCAAGTGGTGGCAGGGCGATCTGACCCGCCGGGCCAACGAGGCCGACGTCGCGGTCGCCGACGTCGGCATCACACCGCTGCAGGTGGCACAGACGCAGCAGCTGATCGACGACGGCCGCGTCAACGACAAGCTGGCCCGTCAGATCTTCGACGGTGTCGTCGCTGGCGAGGGCGACCCCGAGGCGATCCTGACCGCACGTGGGCTCGAGATCGTGTCCGACGACGGTGCGCTGGGCGACGCGGTCGATCGCGCCATTGCCGGTGATCCCGACGCCGCCCAGAAGATTCGGGACGGCAAGGTCGCCGCCGCCGGCGCGCTGATCGGCGCCGTCATGAAGGAGATGCGCGGTCAGGCCGACGCCGGACGGGTCCGCGAGCTCATCATGGAGAAGCTCAGCTGACGTCCCGGCCGGTCCGGGCGATCACGCCGAGCAGCTCGCGCAGCACCTCGTCGGGGCGTTCGACCGGCAGGAAGTGCGTCGCCTCGAGGCGCACGTAGCGCGAGCCGGGGATCCGCTGTGACGCGGTCAGCATGTCGTTGGATCCTGCGAGGAGGTCGAACGAACCGGCCAGGAACGTCACCGGGACGCGGATGCTCGACAGGGGGACCCGACCATGCTTCCTGACGCTCAGCGCCAGCTTGGCGTACCAGGCCGGGTGCGTGGTGAAGAACTCCTGCAGGAGATCGCGCAGCTCGGCGGTGTCGGCCGCCGGATTGATCACGCGGCTGCGACGCACCATGTTCGTGGTGAGGTTGGTCCACGGCAGCTTGCGCGTCACGGGCGCCAACGGATGTCCGGCCACGGTGGCGATCCGCGCCGTGGTGCTGACGAGTGCGCGGGCGAGAGGGCCGGGGACGCGCAGCGGCGCGAGCATCGTGGACAACGAGTTGCCCGGGACCCCGGCCACGGCGAGGATGCCGCGGACGCGCTCGGGGTGACGCACCGCCAGCTCGAACGCGACGGTCACGCCGACCGACCAGCCGACCACGACCGCGGACTCGACGCCTGCGTCGTCCAGGACCGCGACGGCGTCCTCGACGAAGGAGTCCAGGTCGACCCGACCGTCGACGGGACGCTCGGAACCTCCGACGCCGCGATGGTTCCAACCGATGACGTGCACCCCGCAGTCAGGACTCAGCAGCGACGGCCAGGCGTAGGGGTTGGTGCCGAGACCATTGGAGATCAGGACCGTGGGTCCGTCGGCGTCGTTGGACCAGGCGCGCAGACGAGTACCGTCGGGGCTGGTCACGTCGTGGAAGCGCACGCGCGCGGCGGTGGAGGTCACAACCGCAGAGTCTGGCACTTTCGTAGGGTTGCGGCATGACGGACTCACCGGCGGGCCTCTCGAGCGGCCCCGGCCCCCGCATCGCCGATCTCGTCCTCGAGGGTGGCGGTGTCAAGGGAATCGCCCTGGTGGGTGCTGCCGTGGCGCTGGCCGAGAACGGCTACACGTTCGCCCGGATCGCCGGATCGTCCGCAGGATCCCTGGTGGGCGCGATCATCGCGGCGATGCAGCAGGCGGGCGAACCGCTGAGCCGCGTCGACGACATCATGCGGACCCTCGACTACACCGACATGCTCGACCGGCGGGGCATCAGCAAGGCCTTCTCGTGGTGGCCCGCGCTGGCCAACGGCCTCGGGATCGTGCTGCACCGGGGCATGTACCGCGGCCAGCACCTCGAGGACTGGACGCGTGGCGTGCTGGCCGACCTCGGTGTGCGGTCCTTCGGCGATCTGGTCTTCGACGACCCGGGCTCGGCCCTCGACGTGAACCAGTCGTTCCGTCTGGTCGTGACGGCCAGTGACCTGTCGCGGCAGCGGCTGATGTTCCTGCCCTGGGACCTGCCTGCCTACGGGATCGCACCGGAGAACTTTCGCGTCGCGAGGGCCGTGCGTGCCTCCTCGGCGATTCCGTTCATGTTCGAGCCGTCGACGCTGCGGGGGCGCCACGGCGTCTCGACGCTGGCCGATGGCTCCCTGCTGCGCAGCTACCCGATCGAGATCTTCGACCGCGACGACGGGCGGCCCAGCCGGTGGCCCACCATCGGGGTCCGCCTGAGCTCACCGTGGGACGAGCAGGCGTTGGCCAAGCCGGTGACCGGTCCGATCTCGTTGATCTCGAGCCTGATCTACACCACCGTCGACTCGACCCAGGTGCGCCACGTCAGTGACCCCATCAACGTCGAGCGCAGCATCTTCGCCAAGCCGAAGGGCGTGCGCTGGACCGATTTCGACCTGACGCCTGCGCAGCAGCAGTCGTTGTTCGAAGCCGGTCACACGGCGGGTCTCAGGTGGTTGGAGCGTCACCCAGACGGTGCACCAACGATGCGATGAACCGGTCGGCCGCAGAGTCCGGAGCCATGTCGAGGAAGAGGAACGGCTCGGCCGCCTCCAGCTCGATCAGCAGCGATGCGCCATCGGCATCGGTCACCAGGTCGACGCGCACGTACAACGGCACCTGACCGAATCGGTCGTGCAGCGCGGCCAGCGCGGCCGCAGCGACCTCGTGCTGCGCGTCGGTGGGCGTGCGCGCGACGTTGTCGCCGCGGCCGTTGCGGTCGTCGCGCACCCCTTCGCCGCGCGCCAGGATCGGGCCCTTGCGAATCGCGTGGGAGAAGGTGCCGCCGAAGAACAGCATCGCGGTCTCTCCCTCGTCATCGACCGAGGCGATGTAGGGCTGCGTCATGGAGTGTCGTCCTGCCGCGAGCAGATCGGTGCTGTGAGCGTGCACCTCGGCGGCAGTCGTCCACCGGGCCGTGTCCCTCGATCCCGCCGACACCGTCGGCTTGACCACCCACTCGTCGTGATCGCCCAGGTCGTCGCCGTCCCGCACGTCCCACCGCGTCTCGATGATCGGCACACCGGCCGCCTCGAGGTCGCGCAGGTAGGTCTTGTCGGTGTTCCACCGCAGCACGTCGATGCCGTTGTGCAGGTGGGGGACCGAGGCGGCCCAGCCGAGGAACTCCCCAGCCCGCGCGGTGTAGTCCCAGCACGAGCGGATGACGACCGCGTCATAGGACAACCAGTCGACCTCCGGGTCGTCCCAGACGGTGATGTCGGCCGCGAGCCCGGCGCGGTCGGCCGCCGCGACGAGTCTCGGCAGGTCGGTGTCGCGCACCCCGGTGGAGCTCGCGGTGACGAAGGTGATGGTCATCCATCGATCCTATCCGACATGTTCTGACTTCATTCTTGACATATGAAGCACTTGACTTCATTATGACTGAATGAATTCGACGGCTTCACCAGCGGTGGCGCTGATCGGTGATCTCGTAGGATCTCGCAGCCAACCGTCTCGCGGTGAGGTGCAGTCGGCTCTCGTGACCGCGTTGGCCGCGGCCAATGATCTCCTCCCCGGTCTGCAGCCGCTCGCGGCCACGATTGGCGATGAGTTCCAGGGCGTGTACGAGACGGTGGCCGCCGCGTCAACTGCCGCGCTGGTGGTGCGTCTCGCCCTGCCCGAACAGCTCGACGCCCGGGCAGGTCTGGGGGTCGGTGCCATCCAGATTGTCGGTCAGTCGGCCTACGGTCTGACCCAGGACGGGCCGGCGTGGTGGAGTGCGCGCGAGGCGGTGATCGGGGTCAAGGACGACGAGCGCCGGCTACCCGGACTGAGGACAGCCGTGGTGCATGCCGACGGCCCCGTCGAGCAGGAGAAGTGGATGAACGGATACCTCGCCACCCGCGATGCGGTGGTCACGCGTCTCGACGGACGTCAGCGACGCCTGGTCCTGGGGGTGCTGCAGGGCGTCACGCGGGCCGACCTGGCCGAGCGCGAGGGCATCTCGGCCTCGGCGGTGTCGCAGAGTCTGCGGCGCAGCGGCGCCGTGGAGGTGCTGCACGGCGTCACCCTCGTGGGACCGGTCCGGTGAGCCTTCTCGCGGTGCTGCTGGCTGCGGTCGGCGCTGCTGACCTGGTCCGGCTGAAGCCGGCACAGCTGGCCCGAAACCTCGACCTCACGCGGGCCGCTGCGGTGGGTGGCGCAGTTGCTGCGGTCGTCGCCGCCGCACTGGGCTACGGGTGGCACGTCGTCTGGCTGGTGCCGGTCGTGGCGGCCGTCGTCGTCGCGTGGTCGGTGAGAGATCAGCCCTCGTGGGGGTGGGCGCTTCCCGTGGCCGGCGTCCTCGCCCTGCTGGCCGGCCAGCAGGTTCCGCGGGGACGGCCGCCCATCGCGGGGTGGTACTCATCGCTCGAGATCGGGACGCTCTCGGGGGTGCCGATCCCCGAGGCGGCGCTGGCTCTGGCCGTGGCGATGTTCCTGGTGCAGTCGGCCAACGTGGTCGTGCGTCGGGTGCTGACCGACGTCGGTCCTGGAGTGATCGAGGAGGAGCAGCAGCTGCGCGGCGGGCGGGTACTCGGCCCGATCGAGCGGCTCGCGATCTTCGCGCTGGCACTCGGCGGCAACGTGGCCGCGATCAGCGCGATCATCGCAGCCAAGGGAATTCTGCGGTTTCCCGAGATCAGCCGTGACGCCGCGTCAGGACTCAAGGCGGAGTATGTGCTGGTCGGCAGCTTCGTCAGCTGGGGGCTGGCACTGGTTTTCGTTCCGCTCTTCTGAAGGCTGTCACGACACCACCATCGTCATCGTGTCGGCGACGCAGACCGGCTTGGTGCCGCCCTCGCGCTCGACGGTCCAGCGGGTCGTGACCCGGGTGCCGGCCGGTACGTCGACAGCCTCGACGAACGACGCCGACGCACGAATGCGCGAGCCCACCGGCAGTGGCGACGGGAAGCGCACGCGCTCCGAGCCGTAGTTGAGCCGGGCTGAACCTGCGCTCAGCTCGAAGAGCTGGGCCCCGAACCCGGGAAGCATCGACTGCGTCAGGTAGCCGTGCACGATCGTGCCGCCGAAGGCGGACTCGCTCGCGCGCTCGACGTCGACGTGCACCCACTGGTGGTCGCCGGTCAGGTCGGCGAACGCGTCGACCGCGTCCTGATCGATCTCGACCCAGTCGGTCTGGCCGAGCGGCTCCCCGAGTGCAGCGCGGATCTCCTCGACGCTGGTGAAGCGGCGCGGCATCAGGCGACCCGCTCGAACACGGCGGCCAGCCCCTGGCCGCCACCGATGCACATGGTCTCGAGTCCGTAGCGCGCCTCGCGGCGCTGCAGCTCGCGCGCCAGCGTGCCGAGCATGCGGACGCCGGTCGCCCCGACGGGATGGCCGAGCGAGATTCCGGAGCCGTGGACGTTGGTGCGTGCATGGTCGTCGTCGGTGAACTTCCACTCGCGCATGACGGCGAGCGCCTGCGCCGCGAACGCCTCGTTCAGCTCGATCAGGTCGATGTCGTCGAGGCCGAGCCCAGCTCGCTGGAGCGCACCCGCGGTCGCGGGGACGGGGCCGATGCCCATCGTGCTCGGCGGAACACCGGCGACCGACCAGCTGACCAGACGCACCAGGGGACGCAGCCCGAGCTGCTCGGCCCGTCCGGGGGTCGTCACCAGGCACATGGCGGCCGCGTCGTTCTGTCCCGAGGCGTTGCCGGCGGTGACGGTGGCGTCGGGGTCGGAGGCGCCGAGGATGGGACGCAGCTTCGCCAGCGACTCCATCGTCGTGTCGGCGCGGGGGTGCTCGTCGCGGTCGATCACGGTGTCGCCCCGGCGCGACGACACCGTCACGGGGACGATCTCCTCGGCAAGCACGCCGCTGTCCTGGGCTGCGACGGCGCGGTGGTGCGAGGAGACGGCGAGCCGATCCTGCTCCTCGCGGGAGATGGAGTACTCGCGGCGCAGGTTCTCGGCCGTCTCGAGCATGCCGCCGGGGACGGGGTGGTGACGACCACCGGCCGTCGAGCGGGCGCGGACCAGGCTGTCGTGCATCGTCACGCCGGATCGTGCTCCGCCCCAGCGCATGTCGACGGAGTAGAACGATGCGTTGCTCATCGACTCGGTGCCGCCGGCCACGACGATGTCCGATGCGCCCGTCTGGACCTGCATCGCGGCGTTGACGACGGCCTGCAGACCGGAGCCGCAGCGCCGGTCGAGGTGCTGGCCGCCCACCGTGACCGGGAGACCGGCGTCGAGCGCGACGACACGGCCGATCGCCGGCGCCTCGCTGTTGCCGTTGCAGTGCCCGAGGATGACGTCGTCGATCTCATCGGGGTCGATGCCGGTACGGGTCAGGAGGCCCTGCAGTGCGGCAACACCGAGGTCGACCGCGGTGAGGTCGCGGAACTGGCCGCCGTATCGGCCGATGGGGGTGCGGACGGGTTCGCAGACAACGGCTTCACGGAACTGGGGCGTGCTCATCACAGGGTGCCTTCCTGGTGGGGATCGGACTGGTGGGGGTCGGGCTGGTGGTCGGTGGGTGTGCGGATGTCGAGCCGTGTCACGACCCGCTCGCCGGGAGTGCTGAGGGTCACGGAGGTGCCGTCGGGCGACAGCGTGATCTCGGCCGGTTCGCCGCAGGTCAGCGGTGACAGGTTGCGAAATTCCAGCGCGGTGCCGGGTGGGATGGGCGTGCCGTGCAGCCGCAGGGCCTCGATGAGCATCAGCAGGGTCAAGGGGCCATGGACGACGAGTCCGGGGTAGCCCTCGATGCCGGTGGCGTAGGGCCAGTCGTAGTGGATGCGGTGCGGATTGGCGGTGGCGGCGCTGAAGCGCATCAGCAGCGTCGGGTCGGTCGCGACGTCCCACGTGCCCGGGCCGGTCGACCGCAGAGGCGGCCCCGCGGGGTCCTGGTCGAGCGGGGGAGCGGCGGCCGAGGTGGATGCGGTCGCGCGCTCGCGGAAGACGAGGTGACGGTGCTCCTCGACCAGCAGCGTGTCGGTCTCGGCGTCATGGAGCCTGGACTCGACGTCGACGAGGACCAGGGGACCGCTGCGTCCCTGCTTCGGGACGACCGAGACGACACGTTCCTCGCGTCGGACCGCTGCGCCGACCGTCAGCGGTGCGTGCAGGACAGTGCTCCCACCGGCAAACATGCGGCGCGGGAGGTCGATCGCGGGCAGGAGCGCCCCGCGGTCCGGGTGACCATCGGTCGACAACATCGACGAGGTCGGCCACTGGGGGAGCGCGACCCAGTGCCACAGCGGCGGCAACGGGTCACCCGGGCCGAGGGGCCCGGCGCCCGAGTCGAGCAGCGCCGTCAGTGCGGCCACCGGCCCGTGCTCGAGCGTCACGAGATCAGAGGACGGGGACGTCACATGAATCGCCCGCCGGTCACCTCGGAGACGGTGCCGGTCATGTACGACGACAGCGACGAGGCGTAGAAGAGTGCCACCGAGGCGACCTCATCGGGCTCGCCGGAGCGCTGCATCGGGATCTCGGCCATCTTGGCGTCCCAGGCCTTCTGCGGCATGGCCTCGGTCATCGCGGACCGGATGAGACCTGGCTGGATCGCGTTGACCCGCACGCCATGGTGCGCCATCTCCTTGGCTGCGGCCTTGGTCAGGCCCACGATTCCGGCCTTGGCGGCGGAGTAGTTGGTCTGCCCGATCATGCCGACCTTGCCCGACAGGGACGAGATGTTCACGATCGAACCGGACTTCTGCTCGCGCATCCGGGTCGACGCCAGACGGGTGCCGTTCCAGCAACCCTTCAGGTGGACCGCGATGACCTGGTCGAAGGCGTCCTCGGTCATGGTGCGCATGGTGGCGTCGCGGGTGATGCCGGCGTTGTTGACCATGATGTCGAGGCTGCCGAAGGTCTCGACCGCTGCGGCGAGTGCTGCATCGACGGCGTCGGAGTCCACGACGTCGCACGCGACGCCGGTCGCGATGTCGGCACCGACGTCGGCGCTCAGCCTGGCGGCCGCCGACGCCGCGGCTTCGCCGTCGAGGTCGGCCAGGACGACGCGCGCGCCGGCGGCGACGTAGGCCTCGGCGATGGCGAGCCCGATGCCCTGGGCGCCGCCGGTGATCACGGCGGTCTTCTGGTCGAGAAGGTTCATCTCAGCTCCTGCTGCTCGGGCGCTGGTCGCGGGCCACGAGCTGGGCCGCGATCACGTTGCGCTGGATCTCGTTGGTTCCCTCGCCGACGATCATCAGCGGGGCGTCACGGAAGTAGCGCTCGACGTCGTACTCCTTGCTGTAGCCGTAGCCGCCGTGCACCCGCACGGCGTCGAGGGCGACCTCCATGGCCGCCTCCGAGGCGAACAGCTTGGCCATGCCGGCCTCCAGGTCGGCCCGCTTGCCCTCGTCGAGCCGAACGGCTGCGTCCGTGGTCATCAGTCGCGCGGCGCGGACCTTGGTGCCCATGTCGGCGAGCAGGTTGCCGACCGACTGGTGCTTCCAGATGGGCTTGCCGAACGACTCACGCTGCTGGGCGTACGACAGCGCATCTGCGAAGGCCGCCTGGGCGACACCGACGGCGCGAGCGGCCACCTGGATGCGACCGACCTCGAGGCCGCGCATCATGTGACCCCAGCCGAGGTTCGGCACGCCGCCGAGCACGGCGTCGGCCGGTACGCGCATCCCGTCGAAGGTCAGCTCGCAGGCTTCGACGCCGCGGTAGCCGAGCTTGGGGATCTTGCCCGACACGTGCAGTCCCTCGCCGGCCTCGACCAGGACGACGCTCATGCCCTGATGGGTGGGCGACGCGTCGCGGTCGGTGAGGCACAGCAGCCCGATGAGGCCGGCGTGCTGGGCGTTGGAGATCCAGGTCTTCGAGCCGTTGATCACCAGGTCGTCGCCGTCGCGCGTGGCGTGGGTGCGCATCGCCTGCAGGTCGCTGCCCCCGGACGGCTCGGTCAGGGCCATCGTGGCGCGGAGGCTTCCGTCCGCCATGCGCGGCAGCAGCCGCTCCTTCTGCTCGGGGGTGCCGAACTCGCGCACCAGGTAGCTGATGACCGAGTGGCCGCCCATCGCTCCCGCCAGGCTCATCCAACCGCGCGCCAGCTCCTCGGTGACCCGGGCGAAGCACGTGGTGCTGACGTCGACACCGCCGTGCTCGGCGGGGATCAGCAGTCCGAAGAAGCCGAGCTTCTTCATCTCCTCGATCAGGTCCTCGGGGTACGTGTCGGTCGACTCGAGCTCGCGGACGGCCGGGCGAACCCGGTCGTCGACGAACTCGGTCACGAGACGGACCATCGCCTGCTCGTCGGTGGTGAGCTCACTCATGGGTCTCTTCTCCTGGGTGGTGGTGGTCGAGGATCCTGCGCGCGCGGGCGACAACGGGGCCGTCGACCATCCGGCCGTCGACCGTGCACACCCCACCGGTGGACGCTTCTGCGGCGTCGGCAATGCGGCGTGCCCAGTCGATCTCCTCGGGTTCGGGGGCGAAGCCATTCGCGGTCGGTGCCACCTGGGTCGGATGGATGCACAGCTTGCCGCCGAAGCCGAGTCGTCGTGCGGCGGTCACGTCGGCTTCGAGGCGTGCGGGGTCCCGGACGTCGCCGGTGACGCCGTCGATCGGGGCAGGCAGGCCTGCCCCGGCCGAGGCGAGCACCAGCGCGCCGCGGGCTGCCGCCATCGCCATCGCGTCGTCCGGGTCGACGCCGAGCTCGGCAGCGAGGTCGTACGTGCCGATCGCCAGTCGGACGACACCGGGCGTGGTCGCGATGGCGGCTGCGTCGAGGACTCCGCCGGCCGTCTCGATCAGCGCGATCAGCTCGGTGCCGTCGGGTAGGGCCGCAGTCACCGCGGTGAGGGCGGCCCGGTCCGCCTTGGGCACGACGACCTGCCGGGGTACCCCGGCAGCAGACAGAGCGGCGACGTCGGCGTCGTACCAGGGTGTGCTCGTCGCGTTGATGCGAACGGCGGCCCCCGCCGCACTCAGCCAGTCGAGCGCAGCGGTGCGGGCCTCGTCCTTGGCGGCCGGGGACACGGCGTCTTCGAGATCGATCACGACCACGTCGGCCCCGGCAGCAGCAGCCTTCGCGAACCGCTCGGGGCGGTCTCCGGGCACGAACAGGAGTGTCGTCGCGACACGGAGGGCGCTGGTCATGCTGCTCCTCCTTCGACGGCAGGGCCGGCGACCAGGCCGTCGGCGATGAGCGAGGCGGCGTCGTCGGAGGAGATCCCGAGGTCGGCGAGCACCTGGGCCGTGTCCTGCCCGACGACCGGCGCAGCGTGCGGGGGAGCGTAGGAACCGTCGAGCACGACAGGAGAGCCGGGAGCGCGGTACCGACCGGCCCCGGGCTGGTCGACGGTGCTGAACAAGGGATGATCGTGGACGATGCCAGACGGCGCGACCATGTCCTCGAAGCTGCGGTACCTGGACCAGAGCACCCGAGTGGATGCGAGTGCGCTCTCGACCTCGTCGGCACTCAGGCGGCCGAACCAGCTGGAGACCAGCGGCGCGAGCACGCCGCGGTGGCGGTACCGCTCGCCCTCGTCGTCGAGGTCGGCTCCGAGAGCTGCTGCGATGGATGCCACGACGTCACCCAGCCCCGTGATCGCGAGCAGGTCGCTCCACTGACGGGGGGTGAGCGCGACCAGCATGTATCGGGCACCGTCGCGGGTGACGTGGTCGGTGCCGAAGGTGCCGTAGACGTGGTTGCCGTCGCGTGCACGAGGGTTCTCGGGGTCGAGCTGCGCCTGGGCGAGATAGCCGAGCTGTCCGGCGGTCGCCATCGCCACGTCCTCCAGAGCGACCCGCACGTCGCGTCCGACACCGGAGTGCAGCCGCTCGCGGTCGGCTGCGAGCAGGCCCGTGGTCAGGTAGAGCCCGGCGGCGACATCCCACGCGGGGAGCACGTGATTGACCGGAGTGGCGAGGGCGTCCGGACCGGTGATCAGCGGGAAGCCGGTCGAGGCCTGGACCGTGTAGTCGACCGCCGTGCTGCCGTCGTGACGGCCGGTCAGGAGCACGTGGATCAGGTCGGGGCGTCGCTCGCGCAGCAGGGCAGGAGCGAGCTCGGGCCATCGCTCGGTGTTGGTCACCAGCACGCCCGCCTCGGTCACCAGGTCGGCCACCAACTGGCGTCCCTCAGGCCGGGTCAGGTCGACCGCGAGTGCCCGCTTGCCGCGGTTGAGCCCGGTCCAGTACAGCGAGCTGCCGTCATCGGCGAGCGGCCAGCGGCCGCGATCGGCTGCACCACCGAGGGGCTCGACCCGGATCACCTCGGCGCCCAGCTGGGCCAGTGTCATGCCGCACAGAGGTGTCGCGACGAAGGCCGACAGCTCGACGATGCGGAGTCCGGCCAAGGGCCCGGGGGGCGGCGACGGGTGGGCGGCGGTCATGGGCCGAGTCCTTCCACAGGGAGAGACGGAGAGTGATAGGGCTTCCCATGCATCATATATGATGCATGATTCATGACAGAGGCTAGGGTGTGGCCGTGCAGAGATCCCAGCTCAGCGAGGAAGTCGCGGCCCACGTGCGCGAGCTCGTGCTCACCGGGCAGCTGCGAGGCGGCGAGTTCGTCCGCGTCGAGCCGGTGGCCGACCAGCTCGGCATCAGCGTGACCCCGGTCCGCGAAGGTCTCCTGCTGCTGCAGGGTGAGGGGCTGCTGCGTCTGGAACCCCGACGCGGGTTCGCGGTGGCGCCGCTGACGATCGGCGACCTCACCGACCTGTTCTGGGTGCAGGCGCAGCTGGCCGGCGAGCTGGCCGCCCGAGCGGCCGTCTCGCTCGACGACGAGCAGATCGCCGAGCTCGGGCGGCTGCAGGACGAGCTGACCGTGGCGCTCGACGCACACGACCTCGACGCGGTGGAGCGCCACAACCACGCCTTCCATCGCGCCATCAACCTGGCCGCCGACGCTCCCAAGCTGCAGTGGTTCCTGCGCACGGCGACGCGCTACGTGCCGCTGCGTTCGTACCACCGGGTGAGTGGGTGGACCGAGGCGACGCGCAGCGACCACGTCGAGGTGCTGACCGCACTGCGCGCCCGCGACGCCGAAGCGGCCCGAGCAGCCATGATCGAGCACATCCAGAACACCGGTCGACTGCTGGCCGAGCACGCCGAGCTGCCGGAATGACCGGCGCTGGCTGAGACGACCCGGCCTCATCGGGTGAGCCCCGCCGTGCTCGTGGCGTCCTCGGTCGGAGCGGCGGGAGGTCCGGCGAGCACCATCAGCGTCGCACCGACGAGGACCACGGGTCCGCCGTAGACCCACCACAGGCTGCCGGTCGGCCACGTGGTGGCGACCCAGGCGTACCCGGCCGCAAGGCCCGAGAACCGCATCATGTTGTGGATCCCGAGGGCTGCTCCGCTGGACGTGCCGGAGGCCGCATCCGAGCGCATCACGCCGAGCGCCGACCCGGCCTGGACGATCCCGATCGCGGCGCCGGTCAGGGCCAGGACGACGACGGTGCCGGCCAGGACCACGGCCCGGTACTCATGGCTGCCGACCGCGGCGAGCAGCAGCATTCCGGTGGCCAGCACTCCGAGACTGCCGCCCAGCACGCTGCGGGGGCTCCACCGGCGGCCGAGCCGTGCGGACCACGGGGCGAAGACCGTGATGGCTGCGGCCAGGGCCAGGGTGGTCGCTCCGATCGCGCCGGGTCCCAGACCCCAGTCACGTCCCAGATGCAGTGGGGTCGACACGATCACGACGCCGAGGCAGGCCATCGAGGTGGCCGCGGCGGCGGTGGATCGTCGGTATCGCCGCTCGATGAGCAGCCGGGCAGGCACGAAGGCCCGCGGACTGCGCAGAGCCAGCACCGCGTGCGCCACGAGGGCGGCGACGCCGACACCCACCAGGCTCGCGCCGACGACGGCACTGCCGCCCTGCCCGGCCCAGGTGAACGACACCACGAGCGCACCGACGCCGACGACGAGGGTCGTCATGCCCGTGACGTGCATCGGTGGACGTCCGGCCCGCACGGTCGGTACGCGCCACACCACGAGGACGAACAGCACGATGCTGAGTGCGGCGTGGGTCGCGAAGACCGCTCGCCATCCGAGCAGGTCGGCAACAGCGCCGCCGAGCGGTGGACCGAGTGCCTGACCCACGCCGATCGCCGAGGCCCACGCCGCCATCGCCTGGGCGCGGCGGTGCGCCCAGTGCCTCGCGAGCGTCTGCTGGACTGCTGGCGGGATCGCGGAGCACGCGATGCCCTGCAGCGCCCGCCAGGCGACCAGCTCGACGAGCGACCCGCTCGTCGAGGCGCCGAGCTGGGCCACCACCATGAGGACCAGCGCCGCCAGCAGCACCCTCTTGGTGCCGAAGCGCTCGCAGGTCCACCCGGCGAGCGGCGAGGCGAGGACCATCGCCAGCGTGAACGCGCTGACCGCGACGACGATCTGGCTCGGCGTCGCGTCCAGGGACCGCGCGATCTCGTTGATGGGTGCGGTCATGATCGTGCTCGACAAGGTGCCCAGGGTCGAGAGTGCGAGCAGCGCGACATAGGCCGTCCGGCCGGTGCCGGGGCTGGTCGTGGCGGTCGGGAGGGTCATCGGGACGTGATCACCGCAGGTAGAGGCGGACCATGTCGATCTCCTCGCGCAGCAGCCGCACGTCCTCGATGCGCGGGCGGGGCGTCTCGATGACCTCGTCGGCCACACGCAACGGCCACCCGGTCGCGTCGAGCACCTGCTGGACCGACACCCCGGGGTGCACCTGGGTCAGCTCCAGCTCACCGAGCGGGTCGGGCCGTCGCAGCACGCCCAGCGGAGTGATCAGGGTGGAGAGTCCATGTCCGGGCGGCACCATCCGTGGATCCTGCGCATGCGCCCGCACCGGACTCGGTGACGTGCAGAAGTCGAGCTCGGCGGGCAGGGCGCCGCGGTCGTGCCGCCGCATCACCACGATGCACTCGCCGGCGCTGGCGATGATCTCGGCAGCCCCACCGGACCCGGGCAGACGAACTGTCGGCTGGTGCCAGTCGCCGATGACACTGGTGTTGAGACTGCCCCAACGGTCGACCTGTGCGGCGCCGAGGAAGCCGACGTCGACATGGCCGCCCTGCAGCACGTAGCCGAAGAGTGCCTGGACGGAGAGGACCGAGGCGGCCCCCGACACCAGGACGGAGTCGGCGATGCCCTCGGCCATCGCCTCGGGATCGGCGCCGCACACACCCGACTCGTAGATCAGCTCGACGTCGGGGCTGACGGTGCGTCGTGCCAGGTCGACGGCCAGGGTCGGGAGGCCCACTCCGGCAAAGACCCGGTGGACGCCGACCAGCTCGCGGGCCGCGACCGTCGCCAGGAACTCGGTGCTGGACGCGTCGACGTCGCTGAGGAGATCGAGGTCGGTGGCGGTCATGGTGCTGCTCCGTCCGTGGCACCGGCGGGCGTCGTCCGACGCCGACCGTAGTCGACCACCGGAGAGACGAGAGGCCACGCCCACGTCGCTCCAGCGCTGCGGGCCGAGCTTCTCGAGGTAGGCGGCCCGGTCAGGCACCCCGTGGACCCACTCGTCGAGCCAACCCAGCAGGCGGTCGCGGTCGCGGCTGATGGCGGTCCAGTCACGGTAGAAAAGGTTGTCGCGGTCGTAGTGGCCCTGGGCGTAGGACGGGTGTGCGCCACCAGGGCACTCGACGACGGCGTCGACGGCGTGCGCGGGCAGCACGGTGCGATTGGGGTCGGCCCGCACGACCGCCGTGTCGACGATCTCCTCGACCGTCACGACGACCTTCGAAGCGGCGTAGGCCGCTTCCTGCTGTGAACCGACGATGCCCCACATCTGCACGTTGCCGTCGGCATCGGCGCGCTGGGCGTGCACGAACGTGACGTCGGGGCGCAGCGCGGGGACCACGTAGATGTCAGGGCCGCCGTACGGGTCGGCGACCAGACGGATCTGGTCGTTCAGCTCGGGCAGGTCGCTGCCGGCGTAGGAACGCAGCGGCATGAATGGCAGGGACGACGCCCCGGCCTGGTAGCGACACACCATGCCGTAGTGGCTGTACTCCTCGACCTCGAGCGGCTCGGGATCATGGTGCTCGACCCGACGCCGGATCTCGTGCAGCCCTCCCGCGGATCCGCTGGCGAAGAAGGACGCCACCAGCTTGCTGACGCACCCGGCCGCGATCATCTGGTCGAAGATCAGGTCCGGGGTCATGCGGCAGACGGTCAGGTCACGGCGACCCTGTCGGATGATCTCGTGGCCGGCCGCATAGGGGATGAGGTGGCCGAAGCCCTCGAGGGCCAGTGTCATGCCGTCCTCGACGTACTCGGCGACCGCGGTGCGCAGGTCGGTGACGGTCATCGGGCGGGCTCTGAGGCGGCTCGGTCGGTCTCGGCGACGTCCTGCTCGAGCACGGGCTCCGGTGCCGGAGCCGTGAAGCGAGCGACGACCGCGACGACCGCGACGACTCCGAGGCCGATCAGGCTGCTGGTCATCTCGGGCAGGAGGGTGGCGAATCCAGCGCCCAGGCCGATGACACGCAAGGCCGGGCTCAGCCGCCGCTCGATCCCGATCGCATAGCCCTCGAAGCTGCAGGCCATCGCCACGACGCCGACGATCGCGAAGGCGAGGGTCAGCAGGACCTCGCCGAGCCCGGCCTGCGCCACGAGCGCCGGATTGAGCGCGAAGCAGAACGGGATGACGTACTTGACCATGCCCAGGCGCATGGCGGTCAGGCTCGTGCGCATGGGGCGTGTCCCGGCGATTCCGGCCGCTGCGAACGAGGCGAGCGCGACGGGCGGCGTGATGTAGGAGACGGTCGCCCAGTAGATGACGAACAGGTGTGCAGCGATCGGGTCGATGCCGAGTGTCACCAGGGCAGGGGCCATGACGATGGCCAGCAGCACGTAGACCGCTGACACGGTCATGCCCATGCCGAGCACGAACGACGTCACGGCACCTGCGATCAGGATCAGCGCGACGCTTCCTCCGACGGAGTTGACCAGCTCGCGGGCCAGGGACAGGGAGACGCCCGTCATCGACAGGCCCCCGATGATCAGGCCGACACCCGCGATGATGCCGAGGATCTCGGCCAGGGTGCGTCCGGCGCTGAACAGCAGCGTGGTCAGGTCCGAGAGGCGCAACCGGTTGCGCGGTCGCAGCACGGCGTAGGCCAGCAGCGCTGCGGCCACGATGAAGGGCGCCTGGGCCTCCTGGCCGACCGCCACCAGCAGGTAGAGAAGCCCACCGAGTGCCGCCAGGTACGGCCAGCCGGCCAGAAGGGTGGGGACGGGCCTGGGCAGGCTCGCGCGTGCCTCGCCGCGCAGCCGCTTGCCGGCCGCGTAGGCGTCGACCTGGGTGTAGATGCCGACGTAGTACAAGAACGCCGGGATCGCAGCGGCGATGGCGATCTCGGTGTACGGCACGCCGAGGAACGAGACCATCAGGAAGGCGGCCGTGCCCATGATCGGCGGCGTGATGGATCCGCCCGAGGATGCGGTGGCCTCGACGCCGGCCGCGTACTCGCCGGAGAAGCCGGACTTCTTCATGGCAGGGATCGTCATCGGGCCCGTGGTCAGCACGTTCGACACGGCGCTGCCGCTCATCATGCCCATCGACGCGGAGCTGACGACCGAGACCTTGGCCGATCCACCGCGCGCCGTGCCGAACAGCGACCGGGCGAAGTCGTGGAAGAAACCGGCGCCGCCGGTGTGCTGGAGCACGACGCCGAACAGCAGGAAGCCGATCAGGATGCCGGCGGCGGTCTGCAGCGGCAGACCGAGGATCGACTCGACGCCGAGCGCGTGCTTGGTCGCGGTGCCTGCCAGGTCGTACTGGATGCCCTCGAGAAACCCGATAGGCACGCCACCGGCGACCAGCGGGTACACCGAGAAGGCGCCGGCGATGACGGTCACGACCAGACCGGCGGTGCGGCGCAGGGTCTCGAGCACCAGCGCCCAGAGCGCGAAGCTCGCGACGAGGGCGAGGGTGGGAGCCACGTAGTCCCAGCCCTCGGTGAGGATCTGCTCGGCATGCAGGCCGAGGTAGGCCGGCACGAGACCTGCGACGACGGCCAGCGCGACGTCGTAGGTCGGCACGGACGTCTGGCCGTGGCGACTCGTGGCCGGGAATGCCAGGAACACGACCGGCAGGAAGCAGGCGAGCACGAAGTAGAGGAAGGCGCTGGCCAGGAGGGTGCCGTTGCTGAACGGATTCCAGAAGAACGTCTGGCTGACCGTCAGGGTGATCCCGACCAGGGTCAGGACGATGACGATGCCGCGGACGACCGGCCCGCAGCGTGCGGTCCCGCGCGTCTCCGGCGGGGCATCGGGAACGTGGTCCGGGGTCGTGTCTGCGGGAGGGGGCAGAGTGGCTGAGCTCATCGAGCGCTCTCCTCGTTCGTGTCGGAGGTGTTGATGGGTTCGGGGGCGGGCAGACTGGACTTCCAGGCGCTCCATGCAGCGGGGAGCTCGTCCTCGTCGTTCTCGTCGACGACGTCCTGCCACCCGGCGCGCAGCTGCTCGCCGCGCTCGACGAGGTCGTCGTTGAGACGTTGTGCCTCGTCGGTCCACAGGCCCTCCTCCTCGAGGTAGCGGATCAGCCCCTCGTGGAACGGCACCTGCTTGGGTGCGTGCAGCACGGCCTCGGGAGACCACAGGTCCGTGGTCGCCGTGCTGTCGGCGTACTTCTCGTAGTTGTCGGCGATGGCGCGAACCGTCGCGTAGACCATGTCCGGATCGGTGTCGGTGTACGTGACGACCGGGACCGAGTAGAGGAGGCCCTTGTCGGGCTTGCCGTCCGGCTGGCCGGGC
Organism: Aeromicrobium sp. CF3.5; assembly: GCF_051262695.1. NCBI lineage: Bacteria > Bacillati > Actinomycetota > Actinomycetes > Propionibacteriales > Nocardioidaceae > Aeromicrobium > Aeromicrobium sp. CF3.5. Next base: position 221,699 of record NZ_JBIMEZ010000004.1, on the reverse strand, counting down.
GCATCGGCGAACTCGCCGATGTCGACCGACGGTGAGATCTCAGAGACCTTCGCCACTCGGTCGGGCGACGTGTCGTCCATGCTCAACCACCGCACGTCGACCGATGCCTCGAGCTCGTACAGCGAGGAGCCGTAGACCTGCTGGAAGAGCACGTCGAGCTTTCCGGACTGGAGGGCCGCGGGCTGATCGCCGTAGCTGACGTCGACGAGCTCGACGTCGTCGAAGGTCAGTCCGCCGTAGGCGAGGAATGCCTCGAGCTTGTTGTTGACCGAGGGATTGGCGGTGACGTTCGGGAACTTCTTGCCGGCGAGGTCCTCGAAGTTCTCGATGCCGGAGTCGGCGCGGACCATCAGGTCGTGCGGCGCGACCGGCGCCCAGGCGACGCTCACGTCCTGGGGGCCCCAGCGCTCGGTCGTGAAGTCTTCGTCGCCCTCGAAGGAGTAGATGTACTCGTCTCCGGTGCGCGCGAAGTGGGCCGGGCCCTCGCGGAGCGGGGCGAGGCGCCCGATGCCGGTGTCGGAGGTGATGACGCGCACGGGCGTGCCTTCGGCGGTGGTGATCGCATCGGCCACGGCAGCGACGTCGGCATAGGTCGAGGTCCCGGTGCCGTAGGTGGTCCACACCATCTGCTCGGGCAGACCGTTCGCGCCGATCGCATTCGGTGAGGCGCAGCCGGCGACGGCCAGGGCGCCCGTGGCCGCCATCGCGATGAGCGTGGTGGACGACCGTCGGCGGGGTCGCGTCCGATCAGTCGGTCGTGGCGACTGCGGAGCCCGGGCGAGCGGATGGAACATGTGGTGCCTCCAGTGGTGTGGTCCGGATCACTGTGCCCTTGATCACGCCTAAAACTCCAATACCGGTTTCAGCATCAATTGTTTTCCAGTGCGCATCAATGAGGGGTCGAAGTCTGCGTCGAGTGCACCCAAACTATGCATCATGGATGATTCCCCGCACGCGACTCGCGCGCCCGCCGTCACGCTCGACGACCTGCTCGAGGCACTGGACCTGGAGCCGTTCGATCCGGGTCTCGACGCCAGGCGTCGGACCACCCGCTGGCGCGGCGGCACCCAGACGTTCCCGGAGGACCGGGTCTTCGGCGGCTTGTTGCTCGCGCAGTCGCTGGTCGCGGCCGGACGTACCGTCGACCCGGCGCAACGGGTGGTCAGCCTGCAGGCCGACTTCCTCGCCGGAGTCCCCACAGGCAGGGACCTGACGTGGGAGGTCGAACCGCTGTCCGAAGCGACGTCCTTGTCGACGCGTCGCTCGACCCTGCGCGACGACGACGGCGCGGTGCGATTCACGGCAACCACCCGATGGTCGACGACGCGCTCGGACCTGCCGAGTCATGCCCCGCGCGTGCCGCGCTCGGCGCCGTCACCGGACGGTCTGTCGACGTTGGTCGACCGGTTCGGTGATGACATTCGCGTGCCCGCCTGGTGGCGGATCGAGCGTCCTGTCGAGTTCCGGCACGTGGAACCGCCGGCCTATGTGGAGCCGGTCGCACCCGGCGGCGACGCGCAGAGCGCCTGGGTGCGGACCACGGGCCCGCTGCCCGCGGACCCGGTGGTGCGCGCCGGACTGATCGCGTACGTCAGCGACATGTCCATCCTCGAGCCGGCGTTCCGAGCGCTCGGCGCCGCCCGGCACGCGCCGGACAGCCGCATCCTGAGCCTGACCCACGCGATGATCTTCCACTGCGAGGTCGACCTCGGGCGATGGCACCAGGTCGATGCTCGCATCGACGCGATGACGCACGGTCGTTGTCTGGGGATCGGCGAGCTGTTCGACGACCAGGGGCGTCACGTGGTCAGTGCCACGCAGCTCGGGTTGGTGAAGCTAGCTGGGATCACGCCGGACTGGGCCTAGGCGGGCCGGGTCTGGCGGTCACTCCGGCCGGGGTCGGCAGGGCCTCGACCGAGGCGCGCAGAACTTCGCGGAGGGCGGGATTCTGGTCGCCGTGGCGCCACGCGAGTCGCGCGTACACCGGGGAGAGGCCCTCGGCGAGGCGAACCATGGCGATGCCGTCCTGCAGGACGCCGTCGAGCGCGGTGTCGATCGTGAACGTGATGCCGACCCGCGCTGCCACGAGGGCCATGACGGTCCACGAGTCCGGTGCGGTCTGGACGATGTCGGGCGCGAACCCGGCGTCGTACGCCGTGCGGATGAACGCGTCGCGGACGCTCGACCCGGGGTCGGCGGGCAGGGCCACGAATGCCTCGTCGCGGCACTCAGCCATCGACACCAGCTCGCGGCCCGCGAACGGGTGGTCCTTGGGGACAACCAGGACGTAGTGCTCCGTGGCCACGATGCGGTGCGCGATGCCGGGAGGTTCACGTTCCCAGCGCACGATCGCGGCGTCCAGCTCGCCGGCGATGACCTGCCGAAGTGCCTCGTACACGTAGGTCGTGCTCTGCAGGTTGAGCTCGATTCCGGGGTGGCGTTCTCGCACCAGGCGGCCGAGGTGGCCGATCAGCAGATACGTCGAGGGGCCGGCGAAACCGAGGCGCACGGTGCCGGTCTCACCCTCACCGGCCGAGGTCACTGCCGACCGGGCGACCCGCATCGACTCGAGCACGTCGCGCGCCGGTCCGAGCAGGGCCTCGCCGGCCGTCGTCAGCCGGACCTTTCGGGTCGTGCGCTCGAACAGCTCGGTCCCGAGATCGCGCTCCAGCTGCTTGATGGCGCGACTCAGCGGGGGTTGTGCCATGTGCAGGCGTTCGGCGGCACGGCCGAAGTGCAGCTCCTCGGCGACCGCGAGGAAGGCCCGCAGCTGGGCGATCTCCATGGGATGAGCTCCTGATTCTTGCCAAGACCGAAACAATCGGTTCGGTATTGAGTATTGGACCAGACCTTATCGGCGCGCGATGCTGATCACATGACCGACGTCACGTCCGCCCTGCCGCTGGCCGGCTACACCGTCGTCACGCTGGAGCAGGCCGTGGCCGCACCGCTGGCGACTCGACACCTCGCTGACCTGGGCGCCCGGGTCATCAAGCTCGAGCGCATCGGTGAGGGCGACTTCGCGCGCAACTACGACGACGCCGTCCACGGGCTCGCGTCGCACTTCGTGTGGCTCAACCGCGGCAAGGAGTCGGTCGCGCTCGACCTCAAGTCCGCGGAGGGTCGCGATGTCGCTCGGCGCCTGATCGCGGACGCGGACGTCTTCGTCCAGAACTCCGCACCCGGAGCAGCCGAGCGGCTCGGCCTCGGTGCCGACCTGCTGCGGTCCAGCGACCCGCAGCTGATCACGGCCGGCATCTCCGGGTACGGCACCGCCGGCCCACGCCGCGACCGCAAGGCCTACGACATGCTGATCCAGGCCGAGTCAGGTCTGGTCTCGATCACCGGAACACCAGAGACCGGGACCAAGACGGGCATCCCGACGGCCGACATCGCCGCCGCGATGTACACCTGCAACGCCGTCGTCGCGGCACTGCTGCGCCGAGAGCGCACCGGGCGGGGCGCGACGCTCGATCTCTCGATGTTCGATGCGACGGTCGAGTGGCTCGGTCACCCGATGTACATGCAGATGTACGGCGGTCGTCAGATCCCGCGCATGGGACTGAGCCACGCCGCCATCGCGCCCTACGACTCCTACCCGACGTCCGACGGAGAGATCCTGATCGGCGTGCAGAACGATCGTGGTTGGACTGCCCTGGTCACCCAGGTGTTCGACCGGCCCGACCTGGTGACCGATCCACGTTTCGCGACCAACCAGGCCCGAGTGCACCACCGGCAGGAGTGCGACGGAGCCGTGGCCTCGCTGACCCGGACGCTGACGACCGCCGAGCTGGACGCCCGCCTCGCCGTCGCCGGTGTCGCCGCCGCGTCGCTCAACGACATGGACGGTCTGGTCGACCACCCCCAGCTGAGCACCCGCGACCGCTGGCGCGATGTCGAGACCCCGGCCGGTACGATCCGCGGCCTCCTGCCGCCGATGATCTTCGACGACGTCGAGCTGCCGATGGGCGCGGTCCCGGACCTCGGAGAGCACTCCCGAGCGCTGCTCGACGAGCTGGGACTCGGCTCCGAGACCGCCGCGATGATCGAGGCCGGCGTGGTCGGCGTCCCCGCCGTCGCCCCTGCCCCGGTCGGCTGATCCCACCCACCACCGCCCCTGCAAGGAGAGCCACATGGATCACGACGACTTCAGCGCCGTCCTCGACGCCGTCCGCACCTTCGTCCGCAAGGACGTCGTGTCCGCGGAGGACGAGATCGAGGAGACCGATGCGATCCCCGAACGGATCCGCGACGCGGCCCGCGAGATGGGACTGTTCGGCTACGCGATCCCCGAGGAGTACGGCGGCCTCGGTTTCACGATGAGCGAGGAGGTCCGGCTCGCGATGGAGGTCGGGTGGACCACTCCGTCGTTCCGCTCGATGTTCGGCACCAACAACGGCATCGCCGGCCAGGTGCTGGTCAACTGCGGTACCGAGCGGCAGAAGCGGCGCTGGCTGCCCGACCTGGCCGCCGGCGCTCTCGTCGCGTCGTTCGCACTGACCGAGGCCGAGGCGGGCTCCGACCCGAGCGGCATGCGGACACGGGCGGTACGCGAGGGCGACGACTACGTGATCTCGGGCCAGAAGCGTTTCATCACCAATGCCGAGAACTCCGATGTCCTGATGGTCTTCGCGCGCACCGGCGAATCCAGCAGCGGAGCGAACGGCATCTCGGTCTTCGTCGTGCCCACCGACACCGACGGCGTCACCCTGGGACCGCGGGACGTCAAGATGGGGCAGAAGGGCTCGACCACCTGCGAGATCTTTCTCGACGGTGCCCGCGTCCCGGCCGATCATCTGGTCGGCGAGGTCGAGGGGGAGGGATTCTCCGCCGCGATGCGGTCGCTGGCCAAGGGACGTCTGCACATCGCCGCCATCTGTGTCGGCATGGCGCAGCGTCTGGTGCACGAGAGCCTCACCCACGCGACCACGAGCAAGCAGGGCGGTGAGTCGATCAGCCGTTTCCAGCTGGTGCAGGCGATGCTCGCCGACAGCCAGACCGAGGCGTATGCGGGCCGGGCGATGGTCCTCGAGGCCGCCCGGGCCTACGACGACGGCAGCGACCGGCGGCTGGCTCCGTCCAGCTGCAAGCTCTACTGCTCGGAGATGGTCGACCGGGTCGCGGACCGAGCCGTCCAGATCCACGGCGGCATGGGGTACATCCGATCGGTCTCGGTCGAACGGTTCTACCGTGATGCGCGTCTGTTCCGGCTCTACGAGGGCACCAGCGAGATCCAGCGCGTCATCATCGCCACCCAGATGATTCGAGGAGCGTCGACGTGACCGATCCTGCCGTCCTGGTCGAGGATCACGACCCCGTCCGTGTCCTGACACTCAATCGTCCCGAGCGGCGCAACGCGCTGGACCTGGACGACCGGCGTGAGCTGATCGCGGCGCTGGAGGCCGCGGCCGCTGCGCCCTCGGTCCGCGCCCTGGTGCTGACCGGCGCCGCGGGAACCTTCTGCGCCGGGGGCGACATCCGCTCGATGTCGCCTGATCCCGAGGTCGGTCGCGTACGGCTCGACCTGGTCAACCGCATCGCCCGCTCGCTCGCGCACGGACCGCTGCCGGTCGTGGCCGCGGTCGAGGGCGGAGCCCACGGACTCGGACTCGCGCTCGCGACCGCGTGCGACCTCTCGGTCACCGGGCGGAGCGCCGTCTTCGCCGCGTCCTTCCTGCGGATCGGCCTGACCGCTGACACCGGCCTGCTGCACACCCTCCCGCTGCGGGTGGGACCCGCGCGGGCTCGTGCGCTGATGCTCACCGCACGCACCGTGCGGACCGACGAGGCCGAGCGGATCGGTCTGGTCGACGAGGTGGTCGACGACGGAGCTGCTCTGGCTCGAGCGATCGAGCTGGCCGATGATCTCGCGCGCCTGTCCCGCACGGCCGTCGCTGCGACGCGCCGCATCCTGTCCGCCGCCGAGCAGGATCTTGAGAGTGTGCTGGCTGCGGAGGCCGCCGAACAGCTCGACCTGCTCGCCGGGCCAGGATTCGCCGAAGGACGCAGTGCCTTCATGCAGCGCCGTCCGGCCGACTTCGTCGCGGCCGAGGACGGCGACGCGGCCACCCCGCGAGAGCGAGGTCGAGATGTGCCCGGGTCGGTCAGGGACGGAGTCCAGTCGTAATCTTGGCTCCATGGCCGAGACACCCGATCATCCCATCGACATCAAGCCCCGTTCCCGCACCGTGACCGATGGCCTGGAGGCAACTGCCGCGCGCGGCATGCTTCGCGCCGTGGGCATGGGCGACGACGACTGGGTCAAGCCCCAGATCGGTGTGGCGTCGAGCTGGAACGAGATCACGCCGTGCAATCTTCCGCTGGACAGGCTGGCCAAGTCGGTCAAGACCGGTGTGCACGCCGGCGGCGGATACCCGCTTGAGTTCGGCACCATCAGCGTGTCCGACGGCATCAGCATGGGCCACGAGGGCATGCACTTCTCGCTGGTCAGCCGGGAGGTCATCGCCGACTCGGTCGAGACCGTCATGATGGCCGAGCGCCTCGACGGGTCGGTCCTGCTGGCCGGCTGCGACAAGAGTCTGCCGGGCATGCTGATGGCCGCGGCCCGCCTCGATCTGGCCAGCGTCTTCCTCTACGCCGGATCGATCATGCCGGGCAACGTCGACGGCAAGGACGTCACCATCATCGACGCCTTCGAGGCTGTCGGTGCCTGCATGCGTGGGCTGATGAGTCGCGAGCAGGTCGACAAGATCGAGCGCGCGATCTGTCCTGGCGAGGGCGCCTGCGGTGGCATGTACACCGCCAACACGATGGCCTCGGCCGCAGAGGCCCTCGGCATGAGCCTGCCCGGTTCGGCGGCCCCTCCCGGTCCCGACAAGCGCCGTGACGAGTACGCCGTCAAGTCCGGCGAGGCCGTCGTCGAGATGCTGCGGCACGGCATCACCGCGCGCCAGATCCTGACCAAGGAGGCGTTCGAGAACGCCATCACCGTGGTCATGGCCCTCGGCGGCTCCACCAACGCCGTCCTGCACCTGCTGGCCATCGCCCGAGAGGCCGAGGTCGACCTGACACTCGAGGACTTCAGCCGTGTCGGCGAGAAGGTCCCGCACCTGGGCGACCTCAAGCCGTTCGGCCGATTCGTCATGAACGACGTCGACAAGGTGGGCGGTATCCCGGTCATCATGAAGGCGCTGCTCGACGCGGGGCTGATGCACGGCGACTGCCTGACCGTCACCGGCAAGACGATGGCCGAGAATCTTGCGCACATCGAGCTCGGCCTCGACGGGGACATCATCCGCCCGCTCGACCGGCCCATCCACAAGACCGGTGGCCTCACGATCCTGCACGGCTCGCTGGCACCCGACGGGGCCGTCGTCAAGAGCGCCGGCTTCGACTCCGACGTCTTCACCGGCACCGCTCGGGTCTTCGACGGCGAGCGCGCCGCCATGGACGCGCTCGAGGACGGCACCATCGCCGCTGGAGACGTCGTGGTCATCCGCAACGAGGGTCCCAAGGGCGGCCCCGGCATGCGCGAGATGCTCGCGATCACCGGAGCCATCAAGGGCGCCGGTCTCGGCAAGGACGTCCTGCTGCTGACCGATGGTCGATTCTCCGGTGGCACCACCGGGCTGTGTGTCGGCCACGTCGCCCCCGAGGCCGTCGACGCCGGCCCGATCGCGTTCGTCCGGGACGGCGACCCCATCACGCTCGACGTCGCCAACAAGACCCTCGACGTCGAGATCGATCCCGATGAGCTCGAGGCTCGCAAGGTCGGCTGGGAGCCGTTGCCCACGAAGTACACCACCGGTGTGCTGGCCAAGTACCGCAAGCTCGTCGGCAGCGCCTCGCAGGGCGCCGTCACCGGCTGACCACGATGAGCGGACCGGTCTTCGCGACCCGGTGGGACTTCCTCCTCGCGCGGGTCGTGATCGGTGTCGACCGTGCGACCGGGGTGTTCTCGGGAAGCGAGACGGTGCCGGGACGACAGATGGTGTGCGTGTGGTCGCAGATGGATCTGGCCACCGATGCCCTGCACGTGGAGTCCTGGGACCTGCTGCCGATCGCCGTGCGTGACCTGCTGCCACTGCTGCCGGGCGGTGTCGGCGTCGTCGTCGACCCCGAACGTCCGACGGGCATGACCGCGTCGGCGTCCTATGTCGGGCAGCTCAAGCCGTACGTCGCGCCCTTTCCCGCTGGCTCGGAGGTGCGCCTGGCCGACTGGGACCTGCCCGAGGCGTTGCTCGACGCCCTGGGTGACGTGCACTCCTTCGGGTACACCGTCGACGACAGCCCGATGATGGGGTGCGTGGTCCACACGTCGGGGGTGCCCGGCCCCGTCGAGGCGGCGCTGTCGGCCTGGGGTGAACCCGCTGCTCTCGGGGCCGCGATCGTCCACGTGCTCGAGCCCGGCGACCTTCCCGAGGAGGTGCGCGCGGCGCTCGCGCCGGCCCGCCGACGGTCGTGGCCGTGGCGTCGGTGAACAATGAGCCCATGCCATCGCACCGTGAAGCAGGGTTCGACGAGCACGAGCTCGCAGTCGCCCTGAAGGTTCTCGGCGAGGCCCAGTTCCTCGGCGAGGACGACGAGTCCTACGTGGCCCTCCGGCATGCGTGCGGCAAGTTCTACAAGGACGTCAAGAAGCAGCGCCGCATCGCCAAGCGTGACGCCATCGCGGCAGCCGACCGGGCCGTCGTGGAGTCCACGGCCACCGGGTCCGCCTCGCGCATCGACGACGAGACCGCTGGCATCGCCTTGGCCTCCTCGGCGGCGGGAGCCAGCGCAGGCACGCTGCAGGTCGCCCGCCCCTGCTACATCTGCAAGTCCAAGTACGCCGTGGTCGATGCCTTCTACCACCAGCTGTGCCCGGACTGCGCGGCACTGAACCATGCCCGCCGTGACGCCCGCACCGACCTGACGGGCAAGCGGGCACTGCTCACCGGCGGACGCGCCAAGATCGGGATGTACATCGCGTTGCGCCTGCTGCGCGATGGAGCGCACACCACCATCACGACCCGCTTCCCGCACGACGCGGTGCGGCGCTTCCGCGCAGTTCCGGACAGTGCCGACTGGATCGACCGGTTGCGCATCGTCGGCATCGACCTGCGCGACCCGGCCCAGGTGATCGGCCTGGCCGACTCCGTCGCAGCTGCCGGACCGCTTGACATCCTCATCAACAACGCCGCGCAGACCGTCCGCCGCACCCCAGGCGCCTACGCACCGCTGGCCGAGGCCGAGACGACGCCCCTGGCACCCGGACCGATGCCCGAGATCGAGACATTCGGCCACACCAGCGACCTGCACCCCGCTGCGCTGGTCGGGTCCGTCGAGGCCGCGCCGGTCCTGGCCAGCGTCGCGCGCTCAGCAGACGAACTGACCGAGCAGGCGATGACGGCCGGCTCGGCCGACCTGTCGCGCATCGACGCCGGGGGACTGGTGCCCGACGAGGTCACGATCAACAGCTGGACGCAGAATCTCGGCCAAGTCGACGCGCTGGAGCTGCTCGAGGTGCAGCTGTGCAATCAGACGGCGCCCTTCATCTTGATCAGCCGGTTGCGTCCGGCCATGGCCAGCTCGACCGCTCGTCGCACCTACGTGGTGAACGTGTCAGCGATGGAGGGGCAGTTCGCCCGCCAGTACAAAGGACCCGGCCACCCGCACACCAACATGAGCAAGGCGGCGCTCAACATGCTGACGCGCACCAGCGCCGCCGAGATGCTCGAGGCCGACGGGATCCTCATGACGGCGGTCGACACCGGCTGGATCACCGACGAACGTCCGCACGTCACCAAGGTGCGATTGGCAGCGGAGGGATTCAAGGCTCCGCTCGACCTCGTCGACGGCGCCGCCCGGGTCTATGACCCGATCGTGCGTGGCGAGGCCGGCGAGGACGTGCACGGCGTGTTCCTCAAGGACTACGCCGCCTCAGCCTGGTGAGCCTCAGGGGGCGACGCACTCGCTGACCTCTGCGGCCAGGTCGCCCAGGAGGACGTCCTCGTCATCACTGTTCTGGTAGTCCTCGTCGCCGTCGACCAGTGCCTGCAGGGTCTGGTCGGAGAGCTCGGAGCCCTCGAGCGCAGTTCCGACGCAGTCGGCCGCCTCAGCCGGCAGCGCGGTGCCAAGGACATTGCCCTCGGCCTGCAGCGCGGTGGAGATCTCGTCCGCGGCAGGGCGCCCGCCTCCTCCGCCGCAGGCGGACGTCAGGGTCAGGGCGGCCACGGCACAGAGGGTGGCGAGCATCTTCGTCATGACCTCATCCAACCAGTGAGGGGAGCCGGAAGCGAGGCAGCCCAGCCTGAGATGACCACATCGTGGAACAAGTCGTCTCACGACTTGACCACGTCGGGGCGGCGGGTGAGACTTGCAATGTGTGCGTGTACCTCCTCGTAGTAGTCGTATGACGCGAACGCCTTCCCGGCGCCGCGTCTCCCTCGTTTGCCACTGGCCGGGGGATTTTTTTATGCGAGCGAGCCGTCCCACCCACCTGATACGAGCAATGACGAGGAACCAGCCATGACCGACACGATGACCGGAGCGCAGAGCCTCGTGCAGGCGCTCGAGCACGCCGGGGTCGACACCATCTTCGGTATTCCTGGAGGTGCGATCCTGCCGGCGTACGACCCGCTGTTCGACTCCTCGATCAGGCACATCCTGGTCCGCCACGAGCAGGGTGCGGGACACGCGGCCCAGGGGTATGCGCAGGTCACAGGCCGCGTCGGTGTCTGCATGGCGACCTCGGGCCCCGGTGCCACCAACCTGGTCACGGCGATCGCCGATGCCTACATGGACTCGGTCCCTATCGTCGCGATCACCGGCCAGGTGGCATCCCACCTCATCGGGACCGACGGTTTCCAGGAGGCCGACATCCGTGGCATCACGATGCCGATCACCAAGCACAGCTACCTGGTGACCGATGCTGCCCAGATCCCGCGCGTCATCGCCGAGGCGTTCCACATCGCGGGGACGGGCCGACCGGGACCGGTCCTCGTGGACATCTCCAAGGATGCGCTGGTGGCGGACACCGATTTCGTGTGGCCGAGCGAGCTGGCGCTGCCGGGCTACCGGCCCACGACCAAGCCGCACGCCAAGCAGGTGCGGGAGGCGGCTCGGCTGATCGCCTCGGCGGAGCGTCCCGTCCTGTACGTCGGCGGAGGTGTCATCAAGGCCGGAGCGTCGGCCGAGCTGCTCGAGCTCGCCGAGCTAACCCAGATTCCCGTCGTCACGACGCTGATGGCCCGGGGGGCGTTCCCCGACTCGCACGAGCTGCACCTGGGCATGCCGGGCATGCACGGCACGGTGGCCGCGGTGGCCGGCTTGCAGCGCAGCGACCTGCTGATCTCGCTCGGCGCCCGATTCGACGACCGGGTCACCGGTCAGCTGTCCTCGTTCGCGCCCTTGGCCAAGGTCATCCACGCCGACATCGATCCGGCCGAGATCTCCAAGAACCGCACCGCCGACGTGCCCATCGTGGGCGACTGCCGCGAGGTCATCGCCGACCTGATCACAACGCTGCGCAAGCAGGTCGATCAGGACGAGATCACGCTCGACTGCAGCACCTGGACGAGCCAGATGCTGGGCGTCAAGGCGAAGTTCCCGGTGGGCTACGACAGGCCCGCCGAGGGTCTTGCGCCCCAGACCGTCATCGAGCGCCTCAGCGCCATCGCCGGCCCGAAGGCGACCTACGTCGCCGGCGTGGGTCAGCACCAGATGTGGGCGGCACACTACGTCGACTACGAGCGTCCGCGTCAGTGGTTGAACTCCGGTGGCGCCGGCACGATGGGCTACGCGGTGCCGGCCGCCATGGGCGCCCAGGTGGGTCTGCCCGGCGAGGTCGTCTGGGCCATCGACGGTGACGGCTGCTTCCAGATGACCAACCAGGAGCTGGCGACCTGCGCGATCGAGGGCATCCCGATCAAGGTCGCGGTCATCAACAACTCCTCGCTCGGCATGGTGCGGCAGTGGCAGACGCTGCTGTACGACAAGCGGTACTCCAACACCGATCTCAACACCGGGCCGGAGTCGATCGGCGCGCGCCGCATCCCCGACTTCGTCAAGCTCGCCGACGCCTACGGATGCGTGGGCCTGCGGTGCGACAGTGAAGCCGATCTCGACGCGACCATCGAGCAGGCCATGGCGATCACCGACCGTCCGGTCGTCATCGACTTCGTGGTCGAGCGTGACGCGATGGTGTGGCCCATGGTCCACGGCGGCGCGAGCAACGACGACATCCAGATCGCCAGGGACCTGGCGCCGGAGTGGGACGACGAGGAGCAGGTATGAGCGAGCGCCAGCGAGCGAACGATCCAGACCTCGCGGTCGCATCTGCGTACCGTGCACTTCTGACGCAGGGGGGACCGCGATGAGTACGCACACGTTGAGCGTGTTGGTGGAGAACACTCCCGGTGTCCTGGCCCGCGTCTCGAGCATGTTCATGCGTCGCGGGTTCAACATCGACTCTCTCGCCGTCGGCCCCACCGAGATTCCCGAGATCTCGCGCATGACCATCGTGGTCAACGTCGAGGAGCTGCCGCTGGAGCAGGTGACCAAGCAGCTGAACAAGCTGATCAACGTGCTCAAGATCGTCGAGCTCGAGTCCTCGTCGGCCGTCGAGCGCGAGCTGATGCTGATCAAGGTCAAGACCGACCCGCAGACCCGCGGCCAGGTGCTCGAGACCGTGCAGCTGTTTCGCGCCAAGGTGGTGGACGTCGCGACCGACGCCGTCACCGTCGAGGCGACCGGCGATGCCGCCAAGCTGGCTGCGATGCTGAACGTGCTCGAGCCCTTCGGCATCCGCGAGATCGCCCAGTCCGGGCGCGTGGCCATCGGCCGCGGTCCCCGATCGATCACCGACCGAACCCTGCGCGCCGTGCCCGGCTCGCACACGGCATAAACCCCTTCACCTCAGAGGAGACACACCCATGGCTGAACTGTTCTACGACGACGATGCAGACCTGTCCATCATCCAGGGCCGCCACGTGGCGGTCATCGGATACGGCAGCCAGGGCCACGCCCACGCGCTGAACCTGCGCGACTCCGGTGTCGACGTGCGCGTCGGCCTGCTCGAGGGCTCCAAGTCCAAGGCCAAGGCCGAGGCCGAGGGTCTGCGTGTGCTCAGCGTGGCCGAGGCCGTCGAGGAGGCCGACACGGTGGTCGTCCTCGCGCCCGACCAGGTGCAGCGTCACGTCTACACCGAGTCGATCGCCCCCCACCTCGTCGACGGCGACGTGCTGCTGTTCGGCCACGGGTTCAACATCCGCTACGGCTACATCGCCCCGCCGGCTGGCGTCGACGTGCTGCTGGTCGCGCCCAAGGCCCCCGGGCACACGGTGCGCCGCGAGTTCGTCGACGGCCGTGGCATCCCCGACATCATCGCGGTCGAGCAGGACGCCAGCGGCACCGCCTGGGACATCGCCCTGTCGTACGCGAAGGCCATCGGTGGAACCCGCGCCGGTGTCATCAAGACCACCTTCACCGAGGAGACCGAGACCGACCTGTTCGGCGAGCAGGCCGTCCTGTGCGGCGGCGTGTCGCACCTGGTGCAGGCCGGCTTCGAGACGCTGACCGAAGCGGGCTACCAGCCCGAGATCGCCTACTTCGAGGTGTTGCACGAGCTCAAGCTCATCGTCGACCTGATGTTCGAAGGTGGTATCGCCAAGCAGCGCTGGAGCGTCTCCGACACCGCCGAGTACGGCGACTACGTCTCCGGACCGCGCGTGATCGATGCGTCGGTCAAGGAGCGCATGGGCGAGGTGCTGGCCGAGATCCAGGACGGCACCTTCGCCAAGCGATTCATCGACGACCAGGACAACGGTGGGGCCGAGTTCCTGCAGCTGCGCGAGAAGGAGGCGGGCCACTCGATCGAGAAGACGGGCAAGGTCCTGCGTTCGCACTTCTCCTGGAAGCAGCAGGACGCCGACTACACCGACGGTCAGGCTGCTCGCTGACCGGGGGCGGCACTCCGATCGTCCTGCTGCACGCGCGATCGCGTGCGGAGGGGCGACTGCTGCGGCAGTGGGCACGCACGGCGTGGCCGGACGCAGCGCTGCTGGGTGCCGCCGATCGTGGTCTGACCCGCCACCTGACTCCGGACCGGGACATCATCCCGGTCCGGGTCGCGTGGAATCTGCCGTCCGGCGATGATCCCGTCGCGCGGTTGAGTGATCTGGTGGTGGCGCCGTTTCGACGGGCGCCGTGGCCGATCCTTCACCAGCCGCTGATGACTGCGGTGTCCGGAGCGACGACCGTCGTGACCGGGGACGCCGCGACCACGACCGACCTGCGGGCGGACTTCGAGGCCGAGGTGCGCGCCGGGGCGCGCGACGACGACACCGAGTTCGTCGAGTTCGTGCGTCGGCGTGCGCTCGTGGCGTGCGACCGGGCCGAACGTCGGCTCGCCGGCGACCGGTACAAGGTGCCGCGCCTGATGGTCGAGCAGATCACCGCGTCCGCGAGCTATCACGAACGGGCGCAGGCTGCGGCGGAGAAGGTCGGCGACGACCCGGACGACTTCGTGACCCGCGCAGGGGAGCGGCTCACCGAGATGACCGCCGTGCTGAGTCCGTTGGCCATCGACGTGTTCCGCGCCTTCACGTCCCCGTTCCACACCCGGGCCTGGGACGTCGACGGCGACGCCGACCGCATCGACCAGCTGCGTGAGCTGAACCGGCACCACGCCCTCGTGTTCTTGCCGTCGCACCGCTCCTACGTCGACCCGCTCGTGCTCAACGAGGTGCTGCACCGCCACGACTTCCCCCGCAATCACGTGCTCAGTGGCGACAACCTGGGCTTCTGGCCCGTGGGCGCGCTCGCTCGACGTGCAGGCGTCGTGTTCATTCGACGCAGCTTCGGCGAGGACGCCGCGTACAAGTTCGCCATGCGGGAGTACCTCGGTCACCTGATGGCCAAACGGTTCAACCTCGAGTGGTACATCGAGGGCGGGCGCACCCGCACGGGCAAGCTGCGGCATCCCCGGTACGGCCTGCTGCGCTATCTGGTGGACGCACTGGGTCCGGACGAGAAGCGAGACGCGGTGCTGGTCCCCACGTCGATCATGTACGAGCAGCAGTCCGAGGTCGTGGCCGTCGTGGCCGAGCAGACCGGCGCGACCAAGAGAGCCGAGGGTCTGCGGTGGATGGTGGAGTACATGCGCAAGCAGAACCACCACATCGGTGACGCCAAGGTCAGCTTCGGCGAGCCGTTCAGCCTGCGTGAGGCGTTGACCGAGGCGGGGCCCGGATCGGCCCAGCTGGAGAAGGTGGCCTTTCGCGTCTGTGCCGGCATCAACTCCGCCACCCCGGTGATGGCGACGTCGGTGGTCACCTTCGCCCTGCTGGGTACCGGCGGCCGTGCGCTGACCTTCTCGCAGATCATCGCGATCACCGAGCCGCTGATCGAGTACCTGGACGAGCGAGGAATCCCGGGGCCGCACACCCAGCTGCGCGACGAGCAGACGATGCGGGACACCATCGACCTGCTCACAGGCGCCGGTGTGGTCAGCTGCTACGACGCGGGGGAGGAGGCCGTGTGGTCGATCCCGTCCGCACAGGCGCACGTCGCAGCCTTCTACCGCAACGGAGCGGTGCACCACCTGCTGGTGCGCGCGATGCTCGAGATCGGCATGCTGCGCGCCGAGCGTGACCTGGATTCTCGACCGATCGACGAGGTGGGGTCGGACGGCTCGGCCGAGTTGCGTGACCTGCTCAAGTTCGAGTTCTTCTTCGCCGACCGCGCGACGCTGCGCGGCGATCTGGAGAGAGAGGCCACCCTGATCGACCCCGCGTGGCGCGATCTCGGTGACGCGGGCAGCGCAGCGACGCACCTGCTCGACCGCTGTCAGACGTTGGTGGCGCCGCGCGCGCTCCGCCCCATCTTCGAGGCGCAGCTGATGCTCGCCGAACGGCTGCTCGAGCACGACGAGGGCGGTGACGCTCCGAACAAGAAGGAGTTCCTCGCGGAGTGTCTGCGCGTGGGACAGCAGCAGCTGTTGCAGGGACGTCTGCACGACCCGGACTCGATCTCGCGCGAGCTCTACGACGGTGCGTGGCAGATTGCGGCCAATCGCGGGCTCCTCGAACCGGGCACCCGCGCCGGTCGCGAGGCTCTGGTCGACGAGCTGCGTGACGTGCTCGACCTGATCGCCCGTGGGGCGAGGCGCGACGCCGAGCTCGTGCAGGACGTGCTGGACGCCTGACCAGCGCGTCAGGCGATCAGATCGATCGTCGGTTTCGTTCCGGCCGTGGCGGTCCCGGACGCCACGCAGTCCCATGCGAGAGCCAGGCGACGGACGGCCTCGGTCAGCACCTCCGGCGGGTGCGTGTAGGGCAGGCGGAGGTGCCGTTCCCCGGCCGCCGGTGCGCCCGGAAAGAATCGTGGCCCGGCGGTCAGCAGGAGCTGGTGGTCGGTGCTGTCCGCGACCAGCGGCGTCGACACGCGCTCGGGCAGGGTCAGCCACAGGTTGAGACCGCCGGCCGGACACGTCGTGCGCACGTCGGGCAGCTGGGTTGCGAGCTCGCCCAACAGGTGGTCGCGTGCCGCTCGAGCGCGAGAGCGCGACGCGGCCAGGGTCTGGCCCCCGTCCTCGAACAGCTCGCACAGCACCAGCTGGTCGAAGGCAGAGGTGCCGAGGTCGTCGATCATGCGAGCCTGCAGCAGCGGCATGACCGCTGGGCGTGGCGCGCGGATCCACCCGACCCGCAGTCCGCCCCAGTAGGCCTTGGACGACGAGCCGATCACGATCGCCTGCGGGTTGTGGTGGGCCAGGCTCGGCGGCAGGGTGATGCCATCGAGATTGACGTCCCGCAACGACTCGTCGACGACCGGAACGACGTCGTGGCGCGCCAGGGAGCGTCCCCAGTGCCCCCGCTCCTCGCCGGTCATGACGGCGCCGGTGGGATTGTGGAAGTCGGGGATCAAGTAGGCCGCGCGGTGGCGTCCGGACGCAAGGAGGTCGTCGAGCCCGTCCCACGGGCGATCGCTCACCGGCAGGGCGCTGAGTCGGCCGCTGACGTGGGCGAACGCGTCGGCGCCGTGCGGATAGGTGATGCCCTCGACGATGGTCCGAGATCCCGTGCCGCCGATGGTGCGAGCCACCAGGGAGATGGCGCCCATCGCGCCGTTGGTCACGATGATCTGGTCGGGATCGGTCGGTAGACCGTCGCGCGAGTAGCGCTCGGCGATCAGAGCGCGCAGCCGTGGCAGTCCGTCAGGGAGGTAGCCGGTCGTCGCCAGCAGTCCCGGAAGCTTCTCGGCGGCCAGCTCGAAGGCACGCCCGAGCCCCGGCGGGCCGGGCCACGCCGAGTAGGTCATCGCGATCGTGTCGGGGTCGTCGGGTGTCGCCATGAGGCTGCTCACGGAGGAGGCGGCCCGAGGAACCTGCACCACGGTTCCCGATCCCTGGCGAGAACGGACGAGCCCGGCGTCACGCAGTTCGGCGTACACGCGCGTGGTCGTCGTGCGGCTGACGCCGAGGGCGGTGGCGAGGTCGCGCTCGGACGGCAGGCGGGTGCCGTCGATGACGCGACCGTCGATGACGAGCAGCCGCAGCCGATCAGCGATGTCCCGGTAGGCGGGGCCTGAGGCGGGCGAGGCGTGTCCGAGCAGGTGCGCAAGCCGGTGGGCGGAGAGGATCACATGGCCACTGTCTCACAATTGGCTCTATGAACAGGGGCCAATCGTGGTCACAGTGGAACCATGAGAACGATCGAGTCGTCCGTCGCGTCGCCCACGTCGGACCGCGTTCCCGCCCGCGGCGTGCTGTGGGGGTTGATCGGCGTGATCACCTTCTCGCTGACGCTGCCCTTCACCCACGTGGCGGTCAGGACCCTGGATCCGGTGTTCGTCGGCGCTGGACGTGGGGTGGTCGCGGGCGCGCTCGCGGCACTGCTGCTCGTGATCACCCGATCCCCACGGTTGACGCGTCGTCATGTCGGCAGCGCCCTCGTCGTCGCAGGGGGTGTCGTGGTCGGATTCCCCCTCCTGACGAGCCTTGCGATGCGCGAGGTGCCGGCGAGCCACGGTGCGGTCGTCATCGGCATCCTTCCGGCGGCGACCGCAGTCGTCGCGGTGCTGCGGGGCCGGGAGAGTCCGAGCGCGACCTTCTGGGTGGCCTCCTGGGCCGGTGCCGCGAGCGTCATCGGGTTCGTGCTGATCGGTGGCGGCCCGACCGGTCTGGCGGGCGCGGACGTCCTGTTGCTCCTCGCCGTCGTCGCTGCTGCGATCGGCTACGCCGAGGGCGGGCTCCTGGCGCGCCAGATCGGCGCGTGGCGGACCATCTGCTGGGCGCTGGTCCTGGCGCTCCCGATCA
The DNA here is from genome assembly GCF_051262695.1 of Aeromicrobium sp. CF3.5. Classification (NCBI taxonomy): domain Bacteria; kingdom Bacillati; phylum Actinomycetota; class Actinomycetes; order Propionibacteriales; family Nocardioidaceae; genus Aeromicrobium; species Aeromicrobium sp. CF3.5. The sequence continues at coordinate 203,440 of NZ_JBIMEZ010000004.1, read as the reverse complement.
TGGTTCCCATGACGATCGGCTCGGTGGTGGCGCACCCCGTGTCGGCGGACCTCTCCGGGTGGGTGGCCTTCGGGTACGTCAGTCTGTTCAGCATGTTCCTCGGCTTCTTCGCCTGGTATCGGGGCCTGGCGATCGGTCCCATCTCCTCGGTGAGCCAGATCCAGCTGGCCCAGGGTGTGTTCACGCTGATCTGGGCCGCGGCGTTCTTCGGCGATGCCCTGACGATCGCCACGGTCACCGGTGCAGCCTGCGTCGTGCTGTGCGCGTTCCTCGCGGTGACCGCTCGGGTGCAGCGATGATCGCCCGTCGCCTGGTGGTCCTGCTCGCGGGGCTGTTCCTGTACGGATTCACGATGGCGATGCTGGTCGAGTCGACCCTCGGCCTCGATCCGTGGGACGTGTTCCACGAGGGCGTCGCGAACCGGGTTCCGCTGACCTTCGGTCAGGTGGTGATCGTGACCGGTGCGGCGGTTCTCCTGCTGTGGATCCCGCTGCGCCAACGGCCCGGCATCGGCACGGTGCTGAACGTCGTCATCATCGGGTTGGCCGCTGACTTCGGCATCTGGTTGATCGATCAGCCGGATCACCTGTTCTGGCGGACGATGCTGCTGGTCGGAGGTGTCGTCGGGAATGGGTTCGCCGGGGCGCTCTACATCTCGGCGAACCTGGGCTCCGGGCCACGCGACGGCCTGTGGCTCGCCCTGGTGCGCCTCACCGGGCGCAGCATCCGGTTCTGGCGCACCTCGATCGAGATCACGGTGCTGGCGATCGGGTTCGCGCTCGGCGGCACCGTGGGCGTCGGCACGGTGCTGTACGCGCTCGCCATCGGCCCGCTGGTCCAGCTGTTCACCGGGCTGCTGCCCGACAGGACGCCCGACGCGCGCCGCGCGGAGATCGAGCGGAGCTCAGCGGCGCGTGGCGATGAGCAGGGAGGCGTGCGGGTCGATCAGCATCTCGACGGCGGTGAAGCGGTCGTCGGTGAGCCACCGCTCACGGACCGAGTCGACCTGACCGTCGACGATCGGGGGCCAGAACGGTGACGGCGTGAAGTCGTCGAGCACCACGATGCCGCCGGTCTCCAGCAGGTCGGCCAGGACGTCGATGTCCTCCATGACCTCGCGCACGTCGACGAACAGCATCGAGAACGGTGCGTACTGCTCGAGCGTCGACCAGTCTCCGGCCACCACGTCGACATTGTCGACATCGGCGAAGATCTTCTGCACGTCACCGGCCAGCGAGGGATCGAGCTCGGCGCTGACGATGCGGGCTCCTTCGACCGCTCCGCTGGACAACCACGCCGATCCGACGCCGCAGCCGGTGCCGAGCTCAGCCAGCGTTCCGGTGCGCGAAGCCGCCAACGAAGCGAGCAGACGGCCGGTCTCGTGGCGGATCGAGGTGATGAATCCGCGCTGTCGTGACAGGTCGAGCGTGGTCGAGACCAACGGGGGAAGGTCGGCCGGTGCGCTCATGCGGCCAGTCTGTCATGGACAGGTGACCACCCTGCCGCTAAGCTGTCGTCACCATGCGGAAGCTGCTCGTAGTACTCATTGCTCGCCGCGGCGGGGCCTTCTAGGGCCACACCCTGCCGCGGTGCTCGTCGATGACGCCACGATCCTGGTGTCACCAGGTGGCCCGACAGCTCGCCGCAGGTTCGTCACAACCGGGTTCGATCACGATCTGATCTCCTCACCCCGTTGCCTGTCCGGATGATCTCCGGGATGTTTCGGTGCGCTGTCTCACACAGCACCCGCACCCGTTCTGTCATTCCCACGATCGAGGAGATCATCATGTTCCAGACCCAGACATCACCCACCCACACCAGCCGATTCGGTGGGGGTCGCATCGAGTGGGGCCCGGCTCACCTGCGCGAGGACGCGGTCGCGCTCGACGTCGAGCCGACCGACCGTCCCGACGACAACTGATCCGCGCCTCCTAGGATCGGCTCATGCCTCAGAACTCTTATTCGCTCGCTGTCGTGCCCGGTGACGGGATCGGACCCGAGGTGACCGGCCAGGCCCTCGGGGTGCTCGACGTCGTCGCCGGCCAGCACGGCCTGTCGTTCGAGCGCACCGAGTACGACCTCGGTGCGCGCCGGTACCACGCCACGGGCGAGACCCTGCCCGACGCGGTGCTGGCCGAGATCCGGGGCCATGACGCGATCCTGCTGGGCGCGGTCGGCGATCCGTCGGTCCCGTCCGGCGTGCTCGAGCGCGGGCTGCTGCTGCGATTGCGCTTCGAGCTGGACCACTACGTGAACCTGCGTCCCTCGCGGCTGTTCCCCGGTGTCGCGACGCCCCTGGCGGAGCCGGGCGACATCGACTTCGTCGTGGTGCGTGAGGGCACCGAGGGGCCGTATGTCGGCAACGGCGGCGCCATCCGCGTCGGCACACCGCACGAGATGGCCACCGAGGTCAGCATCAACACGGCCTTCGGTGTCGAGCGAGTGGTTCGCGACGCGTTCACCCGAGCGCAGGGGCGTCCGCGGCGCAAACTCACCCTCGTGCACAAGAACAACGTGCTCGTGCACGCCGGGCACCTGTGGAAGCGCACGGTCGACGCCGTGGCGACGGAGTTCCCCGACGTCACGGTCGACTACCTGCACGTCGACGCGGCCACCATCTTCCTGGTCACCGATCCGGCACGGTTCGACGTCATCGTGACCGACAACCTCTTCGGCGACATCCTGACCGACCTGGCTGCGGCGATCACGGGAGGCATCGGCCTCGCGGCGAGCGGCAACGTCAACCCCGATCGCACTGCGCCGAGCATGTTCGAGCCTGTGCACGGCTCTGCGCCCGACATCGCTGGACAGTCCAAGGCCGACCCCACGGCAGCGATCCTGTCAGCGTCCCTGCTGCTGGAGCACCTGGGCCACGACGACGCTGCGGCCCAGGTCGCGAAGGCGGTCGAGGCCGACATCGCCGATCGCGGAGTCGAGTCACGCAGCACCGAGCAGGTCGGCGAAGCCATCATCGGACGATTGGCGTGAACGACATGACCTTCACCGCACGCACCGAGCTCAACCCGAACCCACGCAGCGACGCCGAGCGCGACGCGATCCTCGCCGACCCCGGATTCGGCACCAGCTTCACCGACCACATGTTCGTGGCCGACTGGACCCTCGAGGACGGCTGGCACGACGCCCGGGTCGTGCCGTACGGCCCGATCCTGATGGATCCGGCCTCGGCAGTCCTGCACTACGCCCAGGAGATCTTCGAGGGGCTCAAGGCCTACGCCCACCCCTCCGGCGAGGTGGCGCTGTTCAGGCCGGACCAGAACGCCGAGCGGATGCGACGTTCGGCGCGACGCCTCGCGCTTCCCGAGCTGCCCGACGAGTGGTTCCTCGGATCGATCGACGCGCTGATCGCCGCCGACCGGGCGTGGGTGCCCTCGGGCGGGGAGAAGAGTCTGTATCTGCGGCCCTTCATGTACGCCTCGGAGGCCTTTCTCGGTGTGCGGCCCTCGGCCAAGGTCACCTACAGCGTCATCGCCTCACCCGCGGGCGCCTACTTCAAGGGCGGCGTCAAGCCGGTCTCGATCTGGCTGTCCACCTCCTACACCCGGGCTGGCGCTGGCGGCACCGGCGCGGCGAAGTGCGGTGGCAACTACGCCGCCAGCCTGCTGCCGCAGCAGGAGGGCATCGCCCACGGCTGCGACCAGGTGGTCTTCCTGGACTCGATCGAGCAGACCTGGATCGAGGAGCTGGGCGGCATGAACCTGTTCTTCGTGCAGTCCGACGGAACCATCGTCACCCCCGAGCTCACCGGTTCGATCCTCGAGGGCATCACCCGGGGCAGCATCCTGACGCTGGCCGGCGATCTCGGTCACGAGGTCGTCCAGCGTCGGGTCAGCCTCGACGAGTGGCGCACGGGTGTTGCTGACGACACGATCACCGAGATCTTCGCCTGCGGCACCGCCGCAGTCGTGACGCCGGTGGGCCGGTTGAAGTGGGACGGCGGCGAGGTCGTGAGCACCGACGGCGATGCCGGCCAGGTCACCACGGCGATCCGATCGGCCCTGATCGACCTGCAGTACGGAAGGGCCGAGGACCACCACGGTTGGGTCCGCCCGACCAGCTGAAGTCTGTGATTGCATCGGGGCATGACCGACGTCACCACCGATGGGACCACCCGCACCGAGCACGACCTGATCGGCTTCCGGGAGGTTCCGATCGATGCCTACTGGGGCGTGCACACGTTGCGGGCGCTCGAGAACTTCCCCATCACGGGCATCCAGATCGGCGCCAGTCCGCACCTGGTCGAGGCACTCGCCTCCGTCAAGCAGGCCGCAGCCGCAGCCAATCACGACCTCGGTCTGCTCGATGACGAACGGCATGCCGCCATCACGCAGGCCTGCGAGGAGATCCGTGGCGGGGCACTGCTGGATCAGTTCGTGGTCGACGTGATCCAGGGGGGCGCCGGCACGTCGTCGAACATGAACGCCAACGAGGTCATCGCCAATCGCGCGCTGGAGATCATGGGCCACGAGAAGGGTGACTACGGTGTGCTGCACCCCAACGAGCACGTCAACCTGAGCCAGTCGACCAACGACGTCTACCCGACCGCGGTCAAGGTGGCGATCATCCTGGAGGCGCAGGCGCTGCTGGACGCCATGGAGACCCTCGAGCTGTCCTTCGCGACCAAGGCCGAGGAGTTCCGTGACGTCCTGAAGATGGGGCGCACGCAGCTGCAGGACGCCGTCCCGATGACGCTGGGCCAGGAGTTCCGCACCTACTCGCTGATGATCGCCGAGGACCGGGCGCGCCTGAGCGAGGCCCTGCTGCTGCTGCACGAGATCAACCTCGGTGCGACGGCGATCGGCACGATGCTCAACGCCCCGCAGGGCTACGTGCCGTCGGCGTGCGGTCACCTGGCGGAGCTGACCGGGCTGCCCCTGGAGACCGCGCTCGACCTGATCGAGGCGACGCAGGACTGCGGCTCGTTCGTGCAGCTGTCCGGCACGCTCAAGCGGGTCGCGGTCAAGCTGTCCAAGATCTGCAACGACCTGCGGCTGCTGTCCTCGGGACCGCGGGCCGGCTTCAACGAGATCAACCTGCCGGCCGTGCAGGCGGGGTCGAGCATCATGCCGGGCAAGGTCAACCCGGTGATCCCCGAGGTCGTCAACCAGGTGGCGTTCCAGGTCATCGGGCACGACATGACAGTCACGATGGCGGCCGAGTCCGGACAGCTGCAGCTCAATGCCTTCGAGCCGGTGATCTGCTACTCGCTGACCGCCAGCATCGCGCGGCTGCGCGAGGCCATCGTGGTGCTCGCCGAACGGTGTGTCGACGGCATCACGGCCAACGTCGAGCTGTTGCGAGCCGAGGTCGAGAACTCGATCGGCCTGGTCACCGCGCTCAATCCCTACATCGGCTACGCGGCGGCCACCGAGGTAGCCAAGGAGGCGCTTGTCACCGGTCGAGGTGTGGCCGAGCTGGTGCTCGAGAAGGGCCTGCTGCCGCCGGAGAAGCTGGCCGCGATCCTGCGCCCGGAGACCTTGGCGAACCTCGCGCCGCGGGCGTGAGGTTTTCCCAGCTTCGCCGGGCAGGGAGATGACACGGGTGCTCTCGCATGGTGAGACCCACCGGTCACATCAGCATCAAGCGCCCCATGAGGCTCAGGAGTCACATTGGGCGGTGACCTAGCGTCGTATCAGCAGCCCTGATGCGACGCTAGGTCACCGCCCCACCCTGACCACGGGCGCTGCCTTCGTCCTCAGCCGCCGGCGGAGCCGGCAGAACCACACCTAGAGCGAGGCGATCCAATCGACGGCGGCTGGTGAACCGAAGAGACCCGGCAGGCCGCCGGTGTGCCAGAACATGACGGTCTCGTCCGGGTGGATGTCGCCGTCAGCGATGGCGGCTACCAGGCCAGCCATCGCCCGCCCCGTGTAGATGGGATCGAGGACGAGCCCGTCCTGCGTGGCCGCCGTCCGGAGCGCATTGCGAACCGACGGGGTGACGTCGCTGTACCCCGACCCCACCTGGTCGGTCCGCAGACGCAGGCCTGCCGGGTCCGAACCCAGCTCGCGGACCAGCGCGGAGACCCGCTCGTGCGGATCGGCGACGGCGCCGGTGTCGACCCCCAGCACGAGGTCCGCTCCGAGGCCTGCGACGAGCCCGGCCATGGTGCCGCCCGAGCCCACCGCCACCACGTGGTGGCGCGTGTTCGCGACCTGGGCCGCGGCCTCACGGCCGGCGTCGGCGTAGGCCGTGGCGGCGGACGCGTTGGTGCCGCCGTACGGGATTCGCGCAGCGATGACGCCTTCGTCGGCGAGCGCCGAGACCCGTTCGGCCGCGACTGCCTCCAGGCCCTCGTGTGGCACGGGGCCGGCCCAGTGCAGACGAGCACCGAACAGGTGGTCCAGCACGAGATTCCCGGCCACCGGGGAGTCGGCCGTTCCGGCGAGCACCAGCTCGACGTCGAGACCGAGCCGGGCTCCGGCCGCAGCGGTGAGCCGGGCGTGGTTGCTCTGCGCGGCGCCGGTGGTGACGAGAGTGGTGGCGCCCGCGGCGAGGGCGTCCGCGCACAGCCGTTCCAGCTTGCGCACCTTGTTGCCACCGCCGCCGAGGCCGACCAGGTCGTCGCGCTTGATCCAGAGCGCACCCGGCGCGAGGCCGATCGCCGCCGCGAGGCGCGGGGCAGGTTCGACGGGGGTCGGCAGGGTGCACAGCCGCACGCGGTCGGTCACGAGAACAGATCGGCGATCGGATCGCCCATCACGGTGAGCACCAGCTCACCGTCGTGGAAGGCGATCAGCAGGTCGGAGCTGCGCTCGGGTCCGGTCTGGTCGATCTGGTCGTCATAGGCCAGGGCGATGTCGTGGAGGGTCACGGCGGCCGGCCCGACCGGATCGTGGGCGGGCCACTCGGAGATCAGGCGCTGGGAGAGTCCCAGCAACACCGCGATCGTCGAGGCGGCCCGCGCAGCCTCGACGCCGTCGACGCGCAGCTCGGGCAGCCCGAACGCCTCGAGACCCCGGGTCGTCAGGCCGATCGGGTCGACGTCGACGGCAACCCAGGCGGCGGCACCCGCTGCGGCCGGATCCTCCACGATCCGCGGTACTGCGAGGTCCACGAGCACACCGTCGTGCTCGGTCGCGAAAGCACCCGCGTCGCGCCGCGCGCCGCGCGCCGCAGACCGCGCATCGCTGAGCGGAACGTCGGTCATGAACATGCGCAGGTGGGTGCGTTGCATGAGTGCGTGGGTCGCCTCATCGGTGGCACCAAAACGTTTGAGGAGCGCTGCCGCGGGGGCGGGGAAGTCCGCTGAGCCGTCGATCGGCTCGCGGGTGAACACCCCATGGACTGATCGACACCGCTGCGGAACCGGAACGATCCGTTCAGAGTCCGGCGCGTCGGACGTCACGCCGACCGCTCGCCGACCTTGACCACGAGCTTGCCGAAGTTACGGCCCTCGAGCATGCCCATGAACGCCTCGGGCGCTGCCTCGAGACCGTCGACGACGTCCTCGCGATAGTGCACCGAGCCCTCGGCGATCATGGCGCCCACGACCCGGTGGAAGTCACCGAGGTGCGAGGCGAAGTCGGACTGGATGAAACCCTGGATGTGCAGACGCTGGCGCAGCACGCGCCCCATCAGGGCCGGCATGCGGTCGGGGCCGGCGGGTGCGTCTGTGTCGTTGTAGTTGGCGACCAGACCACACACCGGAATGCGGGCGAAGTCGTTGAAGCGCCTGAGCACGGCATCCCACACGGCGCCGCCGACGTTCTCGAAGTACACATCGATGCCGTCGGGCGTCGCGGCCGCGAGATCGTCGGCGAAGGTGGGGGAGCGGTGGTCGATCGCGGCGTCGAAGCCGATCTCGGTCAGGTAGGCGCACTTGTCCGGACCGCCAGCGATGCCGACCGCCCGCGCGCCCTCACGCTGGGCGAGCTGTCCGACCAGTGATCCGACGGGGCCGGTGGCTGCGGCCACCACGACGGTCTCCCCCTCTTTCGGCTTGCCGATCTCGGCGAGGCCCGCGTAGGCGGTGAAGCCCGGCATGCCGAGCACGCCCAGAGCCGTGGAGATCGGAGCGCGGTCGGGGTCGATCAGGCGCAGCTGGGACGCCGGGGCCACGGCATGGGTCGACCAGGTCGTGTAGCCCAGCACGATGTCGCCGACGGCGAAGTCCGACCCGTTGCTCTCGACGACCTCGGAGACGGTCCCGGCGCCGAGCGGAGCGTCGACCTTGAAGGGTGCCGCGTAGGACGGAGCGTCGCTCAGGCGGCCCCGCATGTAGGGATCGAGCGACAGGTAGAGCGTGCGCAGCAGGACCTCACCGTCGCCCAGGGAGGGCACAGGCACGGTCTCGGTGCGGAAGTTCTCCGGCACGGGAGCACCGTGGGGACGGGAAGCGAGGACGATCTGCGTGTTGTTGGGCATAGACAGATGAGTCTAGACTGGATCCGAACACCCTTCCCCGGCGCGCCGCCTCCCGTATCGGGGGGCTTTTTTTGTGAGCGACACCCCATCGACGAGGAACTGATCGTGACCGCAGGACAGCAGAGCCCCGGGCGCCAGGCTGCCTCGGACTTCCACGTGTACGACACGACCATGCGCGACGGCGCCCAGCAGGAGGGCCTCAACCTGTCGGTCCAGGACAAGCTGCACATCGCGCGGCACCTGGACGATCTCGGTGTGGGATACATCGAGGGGGGATGGCCCGGCTCGAGCCCCAAGGACACGGAGTTCTTCGCTCTCGCCGCCAAGGAGCTGGACCTCGACAACGCCACGCTCGCGGCCTTCGGCGCCACCCGTCGTCCCAACGTCGCCGCGGCCGACGACCCCCTGCTGGCCGCGCTCCGCGAGTCCGGCGCGTCGGTGGTCACTCTGGTGGCCAAGAGCCACGACCAGCACGTCCTCAAGGCGTTGCGCACCACGCTGGATGAGAACCTGGCCATGATCCGTGACTCGGTGGAGCACCTGATCGGCAACGGCCAGCGGGTCTTCGTCGACCTCGAGCACTTCTTCGACGGTTACGCCGACAACCGCGACTACGCCCTCGAGGTCGTCTGCACGGCGGCCGAGGCCGGAGCCGAGGTCGTCGTCCTGTGCGACACCAACGGCGGCATGCTGCCGCACCTGGTCACCGACGTCGTCACCGACGTGATGAGGGCGGGTGCCCGCCTCGGCATCCACGCCCACAACGACACCGGTTGCGCCGTCGCGAACTCCATGGCGGCAGTTCGTGCTGGTGCCACGCACCTGCAGGGCTGCATCAACGGATACGGCGAGCGCACCGGGAACGCCGACCTGGTCACGTGCGTGGCCAATCTCGAGCTCAAGCTCGGCATGTCGCTGCTGCCCGCCACAGATCTCGGGCGGAGCCGCCTGGCCGATGCCACCCGCATCTCGCACGCCATCAGCGAGATCACCAACTACCCGCCGCACGCCCGTCAGCCGTACACCGGAGTCTCGTCGTTCGCGCACAAGGCGGGCCTGCACGCCAGCGCCATCCGGGTCGATCCGGACCTGTACCAGCACGTCGATCCGGCACTGGTGGGCAATGACATGCGCCTGCTGGTCTCGGAGATGGCCGGTCGCGCCACCATCGAGCTGAAGGGGCGCGAGCTCGGATTCGACCTGACCCGTGATCCGGACCAGCTGGCCCGCGTCACCGACCGGGTCAAGGCCATGGAGTCCGAGGGCTACACCTTCGAGGCCGCCGATGCGTCCTTCGAGCTGCTGCTGGCCGAGGAGGTCGAGGGGCGTCGTCCGTCATTCTTCGACCTGGAGTCGTGGCGCGTCTCCGCCGAATCCAGCCGCAGCGCCTCAGCGTTGTCGGAGGCGACGGTCAAGCTGTTCGCTGGCGGTGAGCGGCTCGCGGTGGTCGGTGAGGGCAATGGTCCGGTCAATGCGCTCGATCATGCGCTGCGGCAGGCGATCGAACGGGTGTACCCCGACGTCGCACGATTCCACCTGACCGACTTTCGGGTGCGCATCCTCGACCAGGGGCACGGGACCGACGCGGTCACCCGGGTGTTGATCGAGACCTCAGACGGCAAGGACACCTGGGTCACGGTCGGGGTCGGGCCCAACATCATCGAGGCGTCGTGGCAGGCACTCGTCGACGCCTTCACCTTCGGTCTGCGGCACCACGGTGTCGCTCCTCTCAGATGAGTGCTCGGGCCGCCCGGCCCCGGCGCGCGCTGCTGTTCCTGCCGGTGGCGGTCACGGTGCTGCTCGCCGTCGCCGTGGGTGGGTTCGTCGTGGTGCAGAGCCAGGAACAGGCCGACCAGATCGAGAGCGCTGACGCCGCTGGCGCCGACTACCTGAGCGCGGTGGCGACGTTCCAGAAGCAGGTGGCCACCGCGGTCGAGGAGGCCGACCAGGACGACCCGGCGGCCATCGCGAGCGCACTCGAGAACGCGGTGCAGAATCCTCCCGCGCTGCCCGACCTGGACGAGGAGTCGACCGGGGTCGAGAGCTCCAGCACGTACACCGAGGCGGTCCGCGTCGAGGAGACGCTGCTGCAGCCCTACATCGAGCTCGGCGAGGAGCTGGATAGGGCCGAGGTGTCCTTCACCTACATCGCCGCCGCGCGCGAGGTGCTCGACCTGCGTGTCGAGGACTTCGTCGAGGGCACGTTGCTCTCGAGCAGCGGGTCGTTGCGCACCGGGCTGATTCCGAGGTTCGTGCAGGCCCGCGACGAGCTGGCGCAGGTCCCGGTGCCCGAGGACGGCCAGGACGTCGCGGACACGGTCACCGGCGCCGTGCAGCACGTGATCGACGAGGCCACCGCGCTGGCCAACTCGATCGACGCCAACCAGAACTACACGTTCACCTACGCCGACCAGTACCAGGCCGGCATCACCGCCCTCGAGAACTACGCCACGGCGGTCGAGGGTGACCTGACCGAGTCGCTCATCGCGATCTCCGACCTCAGCGAATGATGCCCGGATCCCGTTGCATGGGCACGTGGTCGATACCGGCCTCCATGAAGTTCTCGCCGGTGCGCACGTAGCCGAAGCGGCCGTACCAGTCCTCGAGGTGTGCCTGGGCGTTGAGGTGCAGAACGCCGTCGCCCCACACCCGGGTGACCTCCTGCACGAGGCGCCCCGACTGACCGGCGCCGCGGTGCTCGCGGCGCGTGCAGACACGGCCGACACGGCGAGCGCCGTCGGGATCAGTCAGGAGACGCACGTAGCTGGTGGGCCCCTCGGCGTCCTCGAACCACAGGTGGTGCGTGGCCTCGAGGAGGTCCTGGTCGTCGACATCGGGCTCGTCGCACTGCTGCTCGACGGCGAAGACGGCGTCGCGAATCTTCCAGATGCCGTAGACGTCGGAGGCGGCCAAGGTGTCGCCGGCCTTGCTGATGAGGGGTTGATCGGTCACGAGATCAGCCTAGGGTGAGGCACATGGCTGACGAGCTGCTGTCCGGTGACCAGATCGACCGCTTGGGTCTTGACGACTGGCGTCCGATGTACGACGCGATCGAGGCCCGATTCGCGACCGGCGACTTCGTGACCGGGCTGAAGCTGGTCAACGCGATCGGAGAGGCGGCCGAGGTCGCCAACCATCACCCCGACATAGAGCTGCGCTACGGTCACGTCGACGTGCTGCTCAGGAGCCACGACGTCGGAGGCAAGACCCAGCGCGACGCCGACCTCGCTCGCCGCATCAGCGAGCTCGCCGCGGACCTGGGGGTGTCGGCTGATCCCTCGGCGGTGCAGCGCCTCGAGATCGCGCTCGACACGTGGGACGTCGACGAGGTGCGACCGTTCTGGGCCGCGGTGCTGGCGATGGAGGAGTTCGGCGACGATGAGGTCACCGATCCTTCCCACCGGGTGCCGACCATCTGGTTCCAGCGGTGCGAGCCGCACGAGCACCCGCACCAGCGCTTCCACCTCGACCTCCGGGTGCCCCCGGAGCAGGTGGAATCACGGGTTGCCGCGGCTCTCGCGGCTGGCGGCACGCTGGTCTCGGAGGACCAGGCGCCGCGGTTCTGGGTGCTGGCCGACCCGCACGGCAACCAGGTCTGCCTGTGCACCCACGTGACGCGGGAGCACTGAACCGCGGCTCAGCCAGCAGGCGCGAAGAGCTCGAGAGCGATGTTGTCGGGGTCGCGGAACTCCAGGATGAAGCCTGCACCGATGTCCTTGACGCCCTCGTGGGCGATGCCGAGACCGTCGAGCTGGGTGGCGGCGTCGTCGAGGTCGGCGCGCGAGGCCAGTGCGAAGCTCACGTGGTCCAGGCCGGTGCCGTCCTCGTCGAAGGTGCCGGATCCGACCGGTCGCAGTCCCAGCAGCGAGTCGCCGAGCTGGTAGATGACGCCGCCGAAGAGGAACGACAGCTGCTCGCGCGTCTCCTCGTCGGCATCGGCCGGCATCTCGAAGGCGACGGGGAGACCGAAGACGTCTTCGTAGAATCTGCGCGAGACGTCGATGTCGGTGACGGTCAGGCGGACGTGGGCGTATGCACTCGTGGAGATGGCCATGTCGCCACGATGTCACCGAGTCTCAGGTGGCGCACGCCGAGCAGGTGCCGAAGATCTCCAGCGTGTGCTCGACATTGGTGAAACCGTGCTTCGCCGCGACCGAGTCGGCCCAGGTCTCGACCGTGGGGCCCTCGACCTCGACGGTCCGACCGCACGAGCGGCACACGAGGTGGTGGTGGTGCCCGGCGCTGCACTGGCGGTACAGGGCCTCGCCCTCGCCGTTGCGCAGGACGTCGACCTCGGCGGTATCGGCCATGGCCTGCAGGTTGCGGTAGACCGTCGACAGACCGACCGAGTCGCCCTTGTGGCGCAGAGCGTCATGGATGTCCTGGGCGCTGGCGAATCCGTTGAGCTCGTCCAGGATCGCGGCGACGGCTCGGCGCTGGCGGGTGTTGCGTTGTGTCTCGACCATGGTCAGCCCACGGTACCGACCCGTCGGAACCGCCGCAGCAGCGCCGCGACCACGGCCAGCACCCCGAACACGGCGATCGCCAGGATGACGATGGTCGGTCCCGGAGACGTGCGGATCTGGTAGCTGCCGACCACGCCGCCCAGGGCGACCGCCAGACCGATTCCCATCGCGGACAGGTGGGTCGCTCGAAAGCTGCGGGTCAGCTGCTGGGATGCCGCCACCGGAACGACCATGAGCGCCGAGACCAGCAGCAGACCGACGGTGCGCATCGCGACGGTGATCGTGACGGCGGCCAGGATCGAGATGAGGATGCTCATCCAGAGCACCGGGATCCCGCTGACGCGGGCGTGGTCCTCGTCCTGGCACACCGCGAACAGCTGGGGTGCGAGACCGAGCGACAGCACGACGACGATGGCGCCGAGCACGCCGACCACGATCAGGTCGCTGCTGGAGACCGTGGTGATGGATCCGAACAGGTAGGCGTTGAGGTTCGCGGCGCTCTCTCCGGCCAGACCGGCCAGCATGACGCCACCGGCGATTCCGCCGTAGAACAGCATGGCGAGCGCGACGTCCCCGCTGGTGCGGCCGGCGGCGCGCAGCAGCTCGATCAGCAGGGCGCCGAGAGCGGCGACCACGACGGCGGTGAGCAGGGGAGCGACGCCGGTCAGCAGGCCGAGCGCGACTCCGGTCAGCGCCACGTGACCCAGACCGTCGCCCAGCAGAGCCAGGCGACGTTGCACCAAGAAGGTGCCGATCGCCGGTGCTGCGAGCCCGGTGAAGACCGCGGCCAGCAGGGCGCGACGCATGAAGTCGTAGTCGAGCATCTCGATCACGGCCAGACCCCCTCGCCCTGGATGCTCTCGCGCACCGGAGCCCCGGTGTGCAGGTGGGTGTGTGACTCGTGGTTGCCGCCGGGGTGGTCGATCTCCTCGACCGGTCCGTCGTGGACCACTCGGCCCTGGTCGAGCACGACGGCCCGGTGGATCAGGGGTCGCATGGCGCCGAGCTCGTGGGCGACGAGCAGCACGGAGGTCCCCTCGGTGAGCAGCGTGCCCATCAGGTCGGACAGCGTCTCCTGGTGGGAGTGGTCGACGCCCGCGGTCGGCTCGTCCATCACCAACAGGTCGGCCCCGCCGGCAAGGGCCCGCGCGATGAGGACCCTCTGCTGCTGGCCTCCGGACAGTGCATTGACCGAGGAAAGTGCCCGATCGGCCAGGTCCACGCGGTCGAGGGCGGTCTCGACGGCGGCGAGGTCCGCTGCGGAACGCCGGGCGAACAGGCGGCGCTGGGCCAGCCGTCCGCTGAGCACCACCTCGTGGACCGTGGCCGGCACCCCGCCGGACGCGTGCATCCGTTGGGGCACGTAGCCGAGCCGCGAGCGATCCTTGAACTGGTCCAGAACAGTGCCGAACAGCTCGATGCGCCCCGACGTCATGGGGACGAGACCCACGGCCGCGCGCACGAGAGTGGACTTGCCCGATCCGTTGGCGCCCAGGAGCACCACCAGCTCCCCGGGGCCGACGCGCAGGTCGACCCCGTGCAGGACGGATCGGCCGTCCAGGGAGACGTGGACGTCCTGGGCCACCAGCGGGCCAGTGCTTACGAAGTCAGTGCTCACGAACAGGAGTTTGCCGTACGCAGGGCCTCGAGGTTGTTCTCCATGAGGGTCAGGTACGTCTCGTCGCTGGTGTCCGAGCTCAGACCCTCGATGGGATCGAGGGTGGCGATCTCGGCGCCCGTCTCATCGGCGATGGTGCGAGCGACGGCCGGGCTGACCAGCTCCTCGGTGAAGATCGTCGTGATGCCCTCCTCGCGCACCAGCGAGGTGATGTCGGCCAGGTCGCGGGGCGACGGCTCGTTGGACGGGTCGATGCCGGCGATCGGTTCCTGGGTGAGGTCGTAGCGGTCCGACAGGTACGCGAAGGCCGCGTGGCTCGTGACGATGGTGCGGGTCTCGCAGGTCTCGAGCCCAGCGGTGAAGTCGGCGTCCAGGTCCTCCAGCTGTGCGACGAAGGCATCGGCGTTGCTCGCATAGGTCTCGGCGTTGGCCGGGTCGAGATCGGCCAGCGAGGCTTCGACGGCTCGGGTCGCCTTCACCATGTTCTGCGGGTCCAGCCACGTGTGGGGGTCGACATCGCCGTGATCGTGGTCCTCACCCTCGTGCTCCTCACCTTCGTGCTCCTCACCCTCGTGGTCGTGCTCCTCACCTTCGGCGGCGGGCAGCAGGTCGACGACGTCCGCGATGTCGATCGTGGTGCCGTCGGCGCGGTCGGCGGTCTTCACGGCATCGTCGATCGCGGCCTGGAAGCCCGTCTCGAACACCACCAGGTCCGCATCCTGCACGTCACCGACCTGCTGCGGCGCGAGCTCGAGGTCGTGCGGCTCGACGCCGGGAGACGTGAGGTTGTCGACCTGGATGAGCGACCCGCCGACCTGCTCGGTCACGAATGCGAAGGGATAGAACGACGCGACCACGCTGGGTCGGCCGTCGTCGGCCCCTGCGGTGCCCCCACAGCCGGCGAGGAGGAGAGCGAGTGCGGGCAGGACGGGCAGGAGGGCGGATCGCTTCATGGAAATGATTCTCACTCTCGATGGGAACCATTGTCAAACCGGAGTGACGTAGAATCGGTCACATCTCGGGTGCTGACCGCCATGGCGATCAGCTCAGGCCCGCCGACACCCAGCCGGACAGGACGTCCCCACGCATGGCCACCACAGTCGACCACGTCATCAGCCTCAGCAAGCGCAGGGGATTTGTCTACCAGTGCGGTGAGATCTACGGCGGCACCAAGTCCGCCTGGGACTACGGCCCGCTCGGTGTCGAGCTCAAGGACAACATCAAGCGCCAGTGGTGGCGCTCGATGGTGCAGGGCCGCGACGACGTGGTCGGCCTCGACTCCTCGGTGATCCTGCCCACCGCGGTGTGGGAGGCCTCGGGTCACCTTGCGGCCTTCGTCGATCCACTGGTCGAGTGCCAGAACTGCCACCGGCGCTACCGCCAGGACCACCTGCAGGAGGCGTTCGCCGAGAAGAAGGACCTGTCCGACCCCGACGCGGTCGAGATGGAGCTCATCGCGTGTGAGAACTGCGGCACGCGCGGTCAGTGGACCGAGCCACGCATGTTCAACGGACTGCTCAAGACCTTCCTCGGTCCGGTGGAGTCCGAGGAGGGCCTGCACTACCTGCGGCCCGAGACCGCTCAGGGCATCTTCGTGAACTTTGCTCAGGTCATGACCACCTCGCGCAAGAAGCCGCCGTTCGGCATCGGGCAGATCGGCAAGAGCTTCCGCAACGAGATCACCCCCGGAAACTTCATCTTCCGCACTCGCGAGTTCGAGCAGATGGAGATGGAATACTTTGTCGCACCGGGGGACGATGAACAATGGCACGACTACTGGATCAACGAGCGGCTTGCCTGGTACGTCTCGCTGGGAATCTCACCGGACAATCTCCGGAAGTTCGAGCACCCGGCCGAGAAGCTCTCGCACTACTCCAAGCGCACCGTCGACATCGAGTACAAGTTCGAGTTCGCGGGATCCGCGTGGGGCGAGCTCGAGGGCATCGCGAACCGCACCGACTTCGATCTCAAGACGCACAGCGAGCACTCCGGCAAGGATCTGCAGTTCTTCGACCAGGCCACCGGCGAGCGCTGGACGCCGTACGTGATCGAACCGGCGGCGGGCGTGAACCGCTCGATGATGGCCTTTTTGATCGACGCCTACACCGAGGACGAGGCGCCCAACTCCAAGGGCGGCGTCGACAAGCGCACCGTGCTCAAGCTCGATCCCCGACTCGCGCCGTGCAAGGCTGCTGTGCTGCCCCTGTCACGCAACGAGGATCTCTCGCCCAAGGCGCGCGACCTGGCCGCCGAGCTGCGCCAGTTCTGGAACGTCGACTTCGACGACGCGGCAGCCATCGGCAAGCGGTACCGGCGACAGGACGAGATCGGCACCCCGTTCTGCATCACCGTCGACTTCGACACCGCCTCCGACCATGCCGTCACGATCCGCGAGCGCGACACCATGACCCAGGAGCGCGTCGCGCTGGACCAGGTCACGTCGTACCTCGCGGCGCGGCTGCCGGGCTGCTGACCATGAAGGCGGTGGCCGTCGCAGTGATCGCAGCGCTCGTGCTGCTGTCGGGATGTGGTTCCGATGACTCGGCCGACGAGCCGGAGGCGACCGCTCCGAAGGGGTTCGATGTGCCCGCAGGCGTCGAGCTGACGCCAGCCGGTACCGAGCTGGAGATCGGCAAGCCGGCCACCGTGGTGTTCGAGACCGGTGACGGCGCAGCCAGCGCGATCACGGCCATGCCGAAGAAGGTCACCCGCGGGAAGATCAAGGACTTCGAGTTCTTCTCCCTCGACGAGGCGAGCAAGAAGTCCACGCCCTACTACGTCACGGCGACCGTCACCAATGACGGACCGGCCGGTCTCGGGGGACTGGGTGCACCGTTCGTGGTGCATGACGACACCGACATGATCGTCGCGCCCAACGTGATCAACGGGGAGTTCGAGCCGTGCCAGGGCGGACAGCTGCCGGAGACCTTTCTGCCCGGCGACACCGCAGAGTTGTGCATGGTGTTTCTGGTGCCGGAGGGCCGCACGCTCGTGTCCATCGACGCGGTCTCGAGCGATCCGGCAACTGCGGTGCGCTGGAAGCCCTGACGTCATCCTCGGTTCACGTGGCCTCCCTAGGGTCGTGGCGTGCTCGTTCGTGGATCCATCGGCAGCCTGCTGGTCCTGATCGGTGGGTTGGTCGTGTCCGTCGTACCCGAATCCTCCTGGGTGGGCGATTCGGCGCTGCTGCAGTCGCTTCGTTCGGGGATCGGTGGTCGCATGGCGGGCCTGAGTCTCGTGATGCTGGGGCTCGGGCTCCTGGCTCACGCCTGGCTCGGACTGTGTCGGTCGGTGAGCCACGATGAAGGCGACCTGCGGTCGTCACGGCTCGCGGCGGTGTGCTGGTCCGTGCCCCTGCTGCTGGCTCCTCCGCTGTTCTCGCGCGACGGGTGGTCGTACGCCGCTCAGGGGGCTCTCATGCGGGCCGACCTATCACCGTACGAGCACGGGCCGGTCATCCTCGGCGGTCCGATCATCGAAGCCGTCGACGGGCGCTGGCTCGCGACGATGACGCCGTACGGGCCCATCCCCCTCGCTCTGGGAGGCGGTTTCGCCCACGTCACGACCGACCCGTGGCTGCTCGTCATCGCCCATCGTGGCGTGGCCCTGCTGGGCGTGGCGCTCCTCGCCTGGGCCGTGCCACGGCTCGCCCAGTGGTCGGGGGTCAACCCGGCGCTCGCCAGTGCTGTCGTCCTGGCGTCCCCCCTGATGATGGCCAATGGCATCGGGGGACTGCACAACGACCTGCTGATGGCGGGACTGATGGCCGTCGCCCTGGTTCTCGCCGCAGAGCACGGTTGGGTCTGGGGCGCTGTCGTGGGCGGCTTGGCAGCGGGCGTCAAGGCGCCCGGGGGACTGGTCTGTCTCGGCGTGGTGCTGGTGAGCCTGCCGGTCGCGGCGTCGATGCGGGCACGTCTGAGCCGGTTCGTCGCGGTGGCGGGGGTGTCTTCGGCGGTGCTGTGGCTCGCCGGCGTGCTGGTCGGGACGGGACATGGCTGGATCGCAGCCCTCGCGGTGCCGGGCGAGGTCAACACGGTGCTGTCGATCACCACGGTGGTGGGGCAGGCATGGGGATCGGTGACCGTCGTACGACTGGTCGGCACCGTCGTCGCGGTGGCAACCCTGGCCTGGATGGCCCTGCGGTCGCCGACCGGAACGCGGCCTGCGGCGACTCGTGCTGTCGCCGTCGCGGTGGGCACCGTCGTCGTGCTGGGGCCGGTGGTGCACCTGTGGTACTTCCTGTGGGTGCTGCCGTTCGTGGCGACCGTGCGATGGTCCCGCCCGGTCGGTACCGCGGTTCTGGTGCTGGCGGTGCTGCTGGGCCTCGTCGCACCGCTCGACTCCTCGCTGCACGGCGCCTATCTCGCGATCGTGCTGGTCACCATGCTCGCGGCGCTGCTCGGAGCCGGGCTGCTGCTCACGCCTCGGGGGCGTGAGCGGCTCGAGACGCTCACGCGGTGACCGGCACCTCGCGGGGTTCACCCGCGTGGACCGCCAGCATGCGCTCCACCGACGCCGCCCACGGGAACTGCTCGGCGCGCGCCCGCGCGGCGGCGCGCCGCTTCCGGATCGGCTGAGCCGCGACGTCGAGCACCGCGTCGGCCAGGGAGGCGGCGTCGGCCGGTGCCCACGCACCAGACGTGGCATCGACCAGCTCGTGCGCGCCGCCGGAGTCGGCCGTGACCACCGGGGTGCCGCACGCGAGCGCTTCCAGGACGGCCAGCCCGAACGTCTCGCTGGGGCACACCGACAAGCTCACGTCGGCTCGCGAGATGTGGTCGGCGAGCTGTCGGCGGTCGTCGACATGACCGTGGAACCGCACGGGCGTCCCCGAGGCCAGTTCTTCGAGCTCAGCGCGGTGCGGCCCGTCGCCGTACACGTCGAGCTGCACCGACGTCCCGCGTCGGTGCAGCTCCAGGGCGGTCTCCACGGCGAGGTGGGGCGACTTCTCTCGGGACAGGCGGCCGAAGTGCACGAGGCGCAGGGTGTCGGTGGTGGTCGGTTCGGGGCCGGGGCGGAAGGTGGCCAGGTCGACCCCGAGCGGAACCTGCTCCATGGGGCACCGCGCGGCATCGGCCAGCGTCTGGAACTCGCGACGGGCGTAGTCGGAGGTCACGACGATCGAGTCGAAGCTGCGCACCAGGATGCGGTTGAGCAACTTGATCGACACCCGCGAGCTCGTCTCGAATCCGGTGCGGAGAGCGAACATGTCGTCGAGACGCTCGTGCGAGAACAGGGTCGATCGGACGCCGCTGCGGCGGGCCCAGCGCGAGACCGGCAGCAGGGTGAGCTTGTCGCTGAGCTCGACGCTGGTCGGCGCGAAGCGTTCGAGCACGTCGATGACCCGCCACGGCTCGACGATCAGTCGGTAGCCGCCACCCACCTGGGGTGCCCGGACCTGCACGACGTCTCCGGCCTCGGAGGTCGTGATCGAGTCGGTGGGGCCGGGCACGACGAGCAGGCGTGGCACTCCCGCGTCGGTGTATCCCTGGCCGAGAGCTGTCAGGGCGGTCTTCATGCCGCCCGAGGAGGGGCCGACGAAGTTCGCGAGCTGGGCGATGCGCACAGGCAGACCCTGCCGGTGCGAGATGAACGGGTGGGAACGCCTGCATGTCTGTCGCGGTGGAACAATGGCGGTGTGAGCACCTCCATCCTCCCGGGCCCGCTGCGTCTGGGACCGATCAGCGTCGACATCCCTGTGGTGCTGGCGCCGATGGCCGGTGTCACCAACGCGGCGTTCCGGCAGCTGTGCGCGGAGCAGGGGGCGGGGCTGTACGTCTGCGAGATGATCACCTCGCGCGGCATCGTCGAACGCGACCCGACCAGCCTGTCGATGCTGCGGTTCGCGCCCAACGAGCAGTTCCGGTCAGTGCAGCTGTACGGCATCGACCCGGACACGATCGGGCGTGCGGTCGCCATTCTCTGCGAGGAGCACGGAGTCGACCACGTCGACCTCAACTTCGGCTGCCCCGTGCCCAAGGTGACCCGCAAGGGCGGGGGAGCGGCGCTGCCGTGGAAGGACCGTCTCCTCGGCCAGATCCTCACTGCTGCAGTGGGTGCCGCGGCCCCGTTCGGGGTGCCGGTCACGATGAAGACCCGCAAGGGCATCGACGACGACCACCTCACGTATCTGGATGCCGGTCGCATCGCCGCCGACACCGGCACCGCGGCCATCGCGCTGCACGGCCGCACCGCGGTGCAGCACTACTCGGGCGAGGCTGACTGGGACTCCATCGCCGAGCTCAAGGCATCGGTCAGCGACATCCCGGTGCTGGGCAACGGCGACATCTGGGAGGCTGCCGACGCGATCCGCATGGTCGAGCAGACCGGTTGCGACGGTGTCGTGGTGGGTCGGGGCTGCCTCGGTCGACCGTGGCTGTTCCGCGATCTCGCGGCGGCCTTCTCGGGCGAGGACGTGCTGGAGCTGCCGACGCTCGGGGAGGTCGCGGCCGTCATGCGCCGGCATGCTGAGCTGCTGGCCGAGATCTCCGGGGAGGAGCGCGGCTGCATCGAGTTCCGCAAGCACATCGCCTGGTATCTGAAGGGTTTCGCGGCTGGCAGCACGGTGCGCAAGCAGCTCGGCATGGTGTCGTCGTTTGCCGATCTGGACGACCTGCTGGGCGAGCTGGACCCCACGGAGCCGTATCCGGTCGGCGAGCTCGGCACACCCCGCGGGCGACAGGGCACGCCCAAGAAGGTCACGGTGCCCTACGGGTGGCTCGACAGCCGTGAGGTCCTCGAACCACTCGACCCGCTGGCCGAGGACGGCACCAGCGGAGGCTGACCCGACGGGCGCCCGGGGTCCGGCAGCGGTGACCTTGCGTCCCATCCGAACCCTCGAAACGACGCAAGATCACCGCTAAACGCGCTGATGGGACGCTATGTCACCGCCCACCGGGCGGCCCCACTCAGCTGCGGCGCAGGCTCGGGTCGAGCAGCGACTCGGGCTTGAATCCGGCGTCGTCGGCCGAGACGTTGCGGCCCGGGGGCACGATCTCGTCGATCCGGTCCAGCACGTCGGCGCTCAGGGTCACGTCGGTGGCGCCGATCTGGCTCTCGAGCTGTTCCATGGTGCGCGGGCCGATGATCGGCGCCGTCACGGCGGGGTGCTGCATCACGAAGGCCAGCGCCAGGTGCACCATCGAGATGCCCGCGTCCTCGGCGAGCAGATTGAGCTGCTCGACGATCTCCAGCTTGGCGTCGTCGTCGTACATGCCGGGGGTGAGCGTGGCGCGGTTCGTCCTCGGTAGGTCTTGGCCCTTGCGGAAGCGGCCGGTGAGCCAGCCGCCAGCCAACGGGCTCCACGGGATGACACCCATGCCGTGCTTCTGCGCGACCGGCAGCACGTCGGCCTCGATGCCGCGCACCAGCAGGGAGTATGGCGGCTGCTCGGTGACGTAGCGGCCGAGGTGGCGCTGCTGCGAGGTCCACTGCGCCTCGACCATGTGGTGCGCAGGGAAGGTGGAGGAGCCGAAGGCGCGGATCTTGCCGGCCCGCTGCAGGTCGGTGAGCGCCGAGAGGGTCTCCTCGTCCTCGGTGACTCCGTCGGGCCGGTGCACCTGATACAGATCGATCCAGTCGGTCTGCAGGCGACGCAGGCTGTCCTCGACCTCGCGCACGATCCAGCGGCGGGAGTTGCCGCGACGGTTGGGGTCGCCCTCCTCGCCCATCGGCACGTCCATGGGGCCGTGGAACTTGGTCGCCAGCACGACGTCGTCGCGCCTGCCCTTCAGCGCCTTGCCGACGATGACCTCGGACTCGCCCTGCGAGTAGATGTCAGCGGTGTCGACGAAGTTGATGCCTGCGTCCAGCGCAGCATGGATGACGCCGATCGCCGCGTCATGGTCCGGCTCGCCCCACGGGCCGAACATCATCGCCCCCAGGCACAGGGGGCTGACCTTCATTCCGGTACGTCCGAGGCTCGTGTACTCCATGCTGCGAACGTACGCCCCGGGCCCGCGAGCCGCGGAGCACGACCGCAGCGGCACTCAGATCCGGTCAAGCTGTTCTTGCCAGATGACGCGCGCACTCGCGGCGTCGAGGTGCGTGCCGTCGGCGTTGACCGGCCCGGGCGGGGAGTGGACCTCGACCGTCGCGACGTTGCGCCACCGCTGGAGAGGGCCCTGCTTGAGCTCGACCGACTGTGTCTTGTGGTGCGGCACGAGGCTGGTGGTGCGTTGGATCCAGCCCTGCGAGGCGATGAACGCCGAGTCGTCGGCGCCGGCCCAGCGGTAGCGCCACCCGATGGGAGCGAACAGCTTGGCCCGGGATGGAGCGGCCGTGCGGGTCTCAGGTGTGATGAGGGTGCCCGGAATCAGCTCGGCGATGATCGCGTGGGCCAAGGGCGCGTCGCTGATCGGCAGCAGGGTCGAGACCGACGTGGAGCCGTCTTCGCTGCTCTGTCCCGCATATCCGGCGACGTCGACCTCGAGGCGCAGCCACCCGAAGCGGCGCCACACCAGCGGCTCCTTGATCGCGATGCCCTGTACACGGTCGTAGGGAATGGTCTGCGACGTGCGCGACAGCAGTCCGCGCTCGATGCGCAGTCCACGCTCGCCGCGGGAGAGCTGGAAGTCCCACTGCTCGATCACGCGCTTGGTCACGATGGAGAACACTGCGGAACCGAATGGCAGCAGGCCGCCGATCGCGACGAGGAACTCACCGAACCAGATGGCGACCGCGAGCGCCACCAGGAGGCCGAACACCGCGAAGGCGAGATCGAGCGAGAGCAGGGTGCCGATGATGATGCGCTGCGGTGGCACCCGGGTGATGAGAGATCGACGATCCTCGTCGTCCTCACGGGCGTCGGCATCCTCGATCGGCTCGGCGATGTCCTGACCATGCGCGTGAGCGAGCAGCAGTCGACGCAGCTCTCGCACGTCGGCCAGCGGCAGGAAGCGCAGCGAGGTGCGCGACTTGCTGCCGCCGGCCATCTCGATGCGCAGCTCGGCGAGACCGAGGACGCGAGCCACCAACGGCTCGGCGATGTCGACGGACTGGATCCGCTCGTACGGGATGCGCCGCGAGGCCTTGGTCAGCACGCCACTGGTGATGCGCAGCTCGGTCCCGTCGATGACGTACCGGGTGAACAACCAGCTGAGGTACCCGAATCCGAGACCGAGGACGAGCCCGGCAACCACGGCGATGCCGAGGCTCACCAGCAGCCCGAGGTCACCCCATCCGTCGCCGGAGATGGCCGAGCCCAGCAGGGCCACCGCGCCACCGGCCGCCCACAGTGCTCCCTGCACCAGCGCGGTGAGGGGGTGGGTGCGGAGTCCGACCGCCTCGGGCCCGACCTGCTCGGTCTGCTCAGACACCGGCGCCCCTGGACTCGCCCAGCTCGGTGAGCCGGTTGCGCAGGCGCGTCGCCTCGTCTGCGGGGAGACCAGGAATGTCCGACGTGGTCTCGGAGCTGGCCGTGTGGAGAGTGACGGTCGCGACGCCGAAGGCTCGCTGCAGCGGGCCGGCCTGGACGTCCACGAACTGCATGCGTCCGTAGGGCACGGCCACGAGGCGACGGAACATGACGCCTGAGGTCACCAACAGATCCTGCTCGTTCTCGGCATAGCCCCATGCGCGCTGGGTGCGCCCGGCCCAGATGAACGAGAACACCGCCTCGGCGATCAACAACACGGCGACGATGCCGGGAATCCAGCGCAGATCGGGGACCAGCGCGGTCACGACGAGGGCGACCAGGGCCAACACGATGGCCGGAACGGTCATGCTGATGCGGTGGATGGTGGCGAGGGCGGGGGAGACGCGTTGCCACTCGCCCGTCGGCGAGGCGAACAGAGTCTCAACGGAATCGTGGCGAGCCATGACGCCATGCTAGAGCGCCAGACTGTCAGTTGACCTGAGCCGACCCGCGGTGGGACGATCGCAGGTGCAGACAGCCTGCGTCTGCTCCTTCTCAATCACGACCTGCGTGGAGTTTCGACATGGCCAAAGCACTGATCGGCTTCATCGGTGGCCCCACCGCAGACGAGCAGCGCCAGACGGCCCGGATGCGCCGCCGCATCGCCGATCTCGAGGCCGAGGTCCTGCGCCTGAAGATCGAGAACGATGGTCTGCTGGCCGCAGTGCGCGAGCACCTCGAACCGGTCACCGCCAGCGACCTGCGCGAACGCGTGTCCCACTAGTCCAGCGCTCGTCCTCCGCACCGGTTCGACGCACTAGGGTGTCTGCCACACGCCCCTGCCCATGAGCCGCGCGATCGGAGGACTCCTGTGTACCTGAAGAGCCTGACGCTGCGCGGATTCAAGTCCTTCGCCTCGGCCACCTCGTTGCAGTTCGAGCCGGGCATCACGTGCGTGGTGGGGCCGAACGGGTCGGGCAAGTCCAACGTCGTCGACGCGCTCAGCTGGGTCATGGGCGAGCAGGGCGCCAAGAGCCTGCGCGGCGGCAAGATGGAGGACGTCATCTTCGCCGGCACCTCGGGCCGCCCGCCGCTGGGCCGCGCCGAGGTCGTGCTGACGATCGACAACTCCGACGGGGCGCTACCGATCGAGTACGCCGAGGTCACCATCTCGCGGACCATGTTCCGCAATGGCGGGTCCGAGTACGCGATCAACGGCTCGACCTGTCGCCTGATCGACGTGCAGGAGCTGCTCAGCGACTCGGGCATCGGGCGCGAGATGCACGTGATCGTCGGCCAGGGACAGCTCGACAGCGTCCTGCGCGCCACCCCAGAGGAACGCCGCGGCTTCGTCGAGGAGGCGGCTGGAGTCCTCAAGCACCGCAAGCGCAAGGAGAAGGCGCTGCGCAAGCTCGACGCGACGCAGGGCAACCTGACCCGGCTCAACGACGTGCTCACCGAGCTGCGGCGCCAGCTCAAGCCGCTGGGACGCCAGGCCGAGGTGGCTCGTCGGGCGGCCGGCATCCAGGCCGCCGTCCGCGATGCCCGGGCCCGACTCCTCGCCGATGACATCGTCACCGCCCAGACGGTGATCGACACCGAGCTGGCCGACGAGGCAGCCCTCAAGGAGCGCCGTCAGGCGCTGGAGTCCGCGCTGGTCGAGACCCGCACCCGCGAGACCGAGCTGGAGGACCAGCTGCGCGAGGACTCGCCGCGCCTGTCCGCCGCCCAGGAGACCTGGTACGCCCTGTCCGGTCTGCGCGAGCGTTTCCGTGGCACCGCCGGTCTCGCCAACGAACGCATCCGGCTGGCCGCGGTGGAGTCCGACGACCAGTCGCACGGCCGCGATCCCGAGGAGCTGGAGGCCGACGCGCGCCGGGCCCGCGAACAGCTGGCCGAGCTGGCCACCGGCGTGGCCGCGGCCACCGAGGCCCTGCAGACCGTCATCGCCGAGCGGGCCGAGGCCGAGGACGCCGCCAACGCCGAGGATCGCCGGGTCGCTGGTCTGCTGCGCGCCGCCGCAGACAAGCGCGAGGGACTGGCCCGCCTGCATGGGCAGGTCAACTCCCTGCGCAGCCGCGCGACTGCCGCCGAGGACGAGATCGGCCGGCTGACCACGGCGCGCGCCGAGGTCGAAGACCGTGCAAGCACCGCACAGCGCGAGTTCACCACGCTGGAGAACCAGATCGCCGGGCTCAACGCCGGCGAGACCGGGCTGGACGAGGAGCTCGAGGTCGCCGAGGCCGAGCTCAACCGGTTGTCCCAGGAGCTGTCGGCGCTCACGACCACCGAGAACGACGCGCAGCGTGCGCTGGCCGCACTGCAGGCTCGCCGTGAGGGGCTGGAGCTGGGGTTGGAGCGCAAGGACGGTGTCGGTGCGTTGCTGGCTGCGACCGGCGAGATCAGCGGACTGCTCGGATCGGTCGCTGCCCTCCTATCGGTGCGAGACGGGTACGGGGCCGCGATCGCAGCAGCCCTCGGGTCGGCCTCCGACGCCGTGGCGGTCGACCAGGTCGAGACCGCCGTCACCGCACTGAGCAAGCTCAAGTCCGAGGATCTCGGGCGAGCGGGCATGCTGCTGGGCGGCGGCGAGGTCGACGACTCCACCTGGCCCGGTCTGCCTGACTACGCCACCTATGCCGTCGATGTCGTCGAGGCGCCCGATGCGCTGACCGGGGCGCTGCGCCGGCTCCTGTTCAAGGTCGCGGTGGTCGACGACCTCGACCGCGCCCGCGAGCTGGTCGACCACGTCCCCGACGTCACCGCTGCCACGCGCGACGGCGACCTGCTCGGCACGTTCTTCGCCTCGGGCGGGTCCTCGGCCTCACAGAGCCTGATCGAGGTGCAGGCTGCGATCAGCCAGACCGAGACCGACCTGGCCGAGGCCCAGCACACGCTGGATCGGCTCCGCTTCGACGCGGAGGCGCGTTCGAACCGTCGCGACACCGCCCAGGAACGGGTCGACACCGCACTGGCCCGTCTGCACGAGTCCGATGCCACCATGACGGCCATCGCTGCAGATCTGGGATCGTTCGGCTCGCAGCAGCGAGCCGCGCGCGGTGAGGCCGACCGACTCGCGGCGGCCATCGTGGCCGCCGAGGAGGCACGCGATGCCGATCTGTCGGGCCTCGCGGACCTGGAGTCGCGACTCGAGCAGGCCGAGTCGGTGCCCGACGAGGAGCCCGACACCTCGGCCCTCGAGGAGCTCGCCGAGATCGCCTCGACGACGCGCCGGTCCGAGACCGAGGCGCGTCTGACCCTGCGCACCAACGAGGAGCGCGCGAAGGCGCTGGAGGGCCAGGTCACGGCCCTGTTCGCCGCGGCCGAGGCCGAGCGGGAGGCCCGCCAGAAAGCGGCCGAACGCCGCGAACGCCAGCGCCGCGAGGCAGAGACCGCACGTGCGGTCGTGGCGGCCACCGACATCGTCCTGATCCGCCTCGACGCGTCGATCACCCGCGCCACCGAGCTGCGCCAGACGATCGAGGTCTCCCGCAGCGGTCGGGAGGAAGAGCTGCGCACGGTGCGGACCCGGTTGCGCGAGCTCAGCGGCGATCTCGACGGAGTCACCAGCTCGGTGCACCGTGACGAGATGGCGCGCGCCGAGCTGCGCATGCGCCTGGAGAGCCTGCAGGCGCGGGCCCTCGACGAGCTGGGCCTGGAGACCGAGGCGCTGGTCGCCGAGTACGGCCCCGAGCAGCTGGTGCCTCCTCTCGAAGGGGAGACGGCCGACGAGGACACGGCCGAGGCTGAACCGCCGCAGGCGCGGCCCTTCGACCGCCCCGAGCAGATCAAGCTGCTGCGCGCGGCCGAGCGATCGCTGGCCATGCTGGGCAAGGTCAACCCGCTCGCGCTCGAGGAGTTCTCCGCGCTGGAGGAACGCCACCAGTTCTTGTCCAGCCAGCTCGAGGACCTCCGCAAGACGCGTCAGGACCTGCTGGAGATCGTCGACGAGGTCGACGCCAAGGTCGAGAAGGTCTTCACCGAGGCGTGGCACGACACCGCCCGCGAGTTCGAGCACGTCTTCAGCCGGCTGTTCCCCGGCGGCGAGGGTCAGCTGGTGCTGACCGACCCGGACCACATGCTCACCACGGGCATCGACGTCGAGGCGCGGCCCCCGGGCAAGAAGGTCAAGCGACTGTCCCTGCTCTCCGGCGGCGAGCGGTCGTTGGTCGCGGTCGCCTTCCTTGTGGCGTTGTTCAAGGCGCGGCCGAGCCCGTTCTACATCCTCGACGAGGTCGAGGCGGCGCTCGACGACACCAACCTCGGCCGGCTGCTGGGCATCTACGAGGAGCTGCGGGCCAGCTCGCAGCTGATCGTCATCACGCACCAGAAGCGCACCATGGAGGTCGGGGACGCGTTGTACGGCGTCACGATGCGCGGCGACGGTGTCTCGGCCGTCATCAGTCAACGCCTGCGCGAGGAGGACGAGTCAGCATGACCGAAGCCCACACCATCGAGCCGGGCCGTGACGACTTTCCGGTGCTGCGAACCATCTCGACGCGGTGGGAGGACGAGGACGTCTATGGCCACGTCAACAACGTCGTGTACTACTCGTTCTTCGACACCGCGGTCAACGGCTACCTGATCGAGGCCACGGGCACCGACATCCGGGCTCTGCCCGAGTACGGGATCGTCGCCGAGACCAGCTGCCGGTTCCTGCGCGAGCTGCGTTTCCCCGTCGACGTCCACGCGGGGCTGCGCGTCACCCGGCTCGGCACGTCGAGCGTCGTGTACGAGATCGGTCTGTTCCAGGGCGAGAGCACCGAACCGGCCGCGATCGGGCGGTTCGTGCACGTCTACGTCACGGGTGCCGATCGTGCCGTCACCCCCGTCCCCGATGCCATCCGCTCGGTCCTCGAGCCCCTCGTGGTGGGAGCCGCACATGAATGAAACATCCCTGACCGAACGCACCACCTACGTGCTGGTCGACGGCGAGAACATCGACGCGACCCTCGGCTCGTCGATCCTCGGGCGTCGCCCCCAGCCGCACGAGCGGCCCCGCTGGGATCGGTTGCTGCAGTTCGCGCAGAACCACTGGGACCAGCCCGCCACCGGCCTGTTCTTCCTGGCCGCCAACGGCGATCTGCCGATGTCGTTCGTGCAGGCGCTGACCGCGATCGGTTTCCGGCCGGTGCCGCTGTCCGGCGGCAGCGACCAGAAGGTCGTCGACATCGCCATCCAACGCACGCTGGTCGAGCTGGGACGGCGTGATGCCGACGTCATGCTGGCCAGCAACGACGGCGACTTCATCGAGCAGCTCGATCCGCTGGTCGGACCCGATCGCCGCACCGCGCTGCTGGCGTTCCGCGAGTTCCGCAACTCCGGCTTCGGCGCCCTGCTCGAGCGCGGTCTGGAGTTCCACGACCTCGAGTACGACGTGCACGCCTTCAACGAGACGCTGCCGCGCATCCGGATCATCCCGATCGACGAGTTCGACCCGCTCGACTTCCTGTAGGCGCGGGGCTCAGCAGGCCGGGGTCGGTTGTTCCGGCTTCGCCGGGCTGAGGACGAAAGCGGTGGGTGGCGGTGGGTTGGCGTCCTATCAGCACCTGTGATGGCCCACTCACCCACCGCTGGTGGTGACACGAGTGGCAGCTGCGTCGAATGCGATGGCAGAGACTCATGTGGTCCACTGCGTGAGACGAAGAGCAGGCCCGAGGCGGGTTCACTCCCGTCGTCCTCAGCCGTCGCGAACCGGACCCAGCGCGACCGCAGCCCGCTTGCCCGTGGCCCAGAACGGCCAGTGACTCAGAACGGCACCGTGCGCACCGCGTACGGGATCGCGAGCAGGGCGGTCGGCGCGACCAGGACGATCGCCGAGAGCGTCAGGCTCGCGGCGGCCGACCAGCGACGGGCGCGCACGGAGTCGTCGCGCACGTGCTCGAGCCGCACGAGGCCCTCGACGCTGCCGCCGAGTGTGCCGTCCGGGGCCGCCCCGCCCGACAGCGCCATGATCGCGCGGGCCAGCGCCGGGTCGCCGGTGACCTTGCGGGCCGCGTCGTCGGCCATCAGCTCGACCATCACCTGGCTCTGGCGCAGGGATGCGTCGGTGCGCAGCACGCGCGGGAACGCCTTGTGCAGCACTCCGAACGCCTCCAGCACCAGGTCGTGGCGGGTGCGGACGTGAGCGCGTTCGTGCTCCAGCACCGCCTGGAGCGCGTCATCGTCGAGTGCGTCGACCGTGCCCTGGGAGATGACCACGCGGGCGTCGCGCAGGCGTGGGATGCAGTAGGCGACCGGAGTCTGCTCGGCCAGGATGCGCACCGCGGGCAGGGCGCCGTGCGGCTCACCGAGCAGGTCGACCAGCTCGCGGTGCCGCCGGCGCCGGGTGGAGGTCTCGCTCCAGACCTGGCCGAACGCCCACCAGAATCGCCACCACACCAGTGGACCCATGGCGAGGATCAGCACGTGCAGCACGATCTTCCACCAGGTGAGCTCCTGGGTGACCAGCCACAGCGCCGTGGTCAGGGCCGCGGCCGAGATCGAGAGCACGGCACCGAGGGCCAGCGACTGCCACAGCACCACGCCTGCCATGGGGGACCGGGTGGGCCACGTGGCGCGTGCGAGCAGGAGGGGGACGGGTTGCGCCAGAGCCAGGCCGATCAGGCCGAGCCAGAGCGGAGTCATTCCCGGTCGAGGATCTCGTCGAGTGCGTCGCGCAGGGCGGCGGCCTCAGTCGGGTCGACCGTCCGGGCGAAGTGCACCAGCGCCGCCGTGCGATCGGCGCCGGCGTCGTTGAGTGCGGCGTTGAGCACCTCCGACGTCGCTGCGTCGCGGGTCAGCGCGGGGGAGTAGCGAAAGGCGCGCCCGTCTCGCTCGCGCTGGACCATCTGCTTGGTGAGGAGTCGGTCCAGCACCGTCATGACGGTGGTGTACGCCAGGTCCTGGTCCTCGAGCAGGTCCTGGACGTCGCGCACCGACATCGCTTCGGCGGCGTCCCACAGAACGTTCATGACCGCTCGCTCGAGCGATCCCAGATGTGCCATGGGACAAATCTACGACATCGGGTAGTAGGAGTGGTACTACGGGGCGTAGTATCTACTACGTAGCGTCGTAGGAACCGGACCGTGGATCAGATCAGAAGGCGGCAGTCATGGACGTGCTCGATCTCGCTCGGTGGCAGTTCGGCATCACGACCGTCTACCACTTCTTCTTCGTGCCCCTCACGATCGGGCTCTCGGTGCTGGTCGCCTCGATGCAGACAATCGCGTGGCGTACCGGGAAGGATCACTGGAATCGGCTCACCGCCTTCTTCGGCAAACTGTTCCTCATCAACTTCGCGCTGGGCATCGCGACCGGCATCGTGCAGGAGTTCCAGTTCGGGATGAACTGGAGCGACTACTCGCGCTTCGTCGGCGACGTCTTCGGTGCACCGTTGGCGATCGAGGGGTTGCTCGCGTTCTTCCTCGAGTCGACGTTCCTCGGCCTGTGGATCTTCGGCAAGGGACGGCTCTCGCCCGGTCTGCACCTGGCGTGCATCTGGATCGCGGCGCTCGGCACGGTGTTCTCGGCCTACTTCATCCTCGCCGCGAACTCCTTCATGCAGAACCCGGTGGGCTTCGAGCTGGACGCGGCCAGCGGTCGCGCCGAGCTGACCGACATCGGTGCGGTGCTGACCAACCCGGTGCTGCTGACGACCTTCCCGCACCAGATCTTCGGCTGCTTCATGGTCGCCGGTGCGTTCGTGGCCGGCGTGTCGATGTGGCAGCTGCTGCGGCACTCAGACCGTGCTGTCTCTGATTCGGCCGAGTCCTCCGCTGTAGCTGATTCGGCCGGGTCCGCCGCTGCCTTCCGTCCTGCCCTCAAGCTGGGAGCGGTCGTGCTGCTGGTCGCCGGACTCGGCACCGTGATCAGCGGCGACTTCCAGGGCAAGGTCATGACCGAGGTGCAGCCGATGAAGATGGCTGCGGCCGAGGGGCTCTACGAGGATGCGCAGCCAGCGCCCTTCTCAGCCTTCACGATCGGCACGCTCGACGGATCCGAACCCCTGCTCCAGGTCGAGATTCCCCGGCTGTTGTCGGTGCTCGGCACCGGCACGCTGGACGGTGAGGTGCGCGGCATCGACTCCCTGCAGGCCGAGTACGAGGACCTGTACGGGCCCGGGGACTACAGCCCCAACATCCCGATCACCTACTGGTCCTTCCGCCTGATGATCACCGCCGGTGGCATCGCGATGGCGATGGGCGCGTTGATGCTGTGGATGACTCGCGGTGGCCGCACGCCGAGTCTGGCCCGACCGTCGGGACGCTGGCTCCTGCGGGGCGCGATCGTCCTGCCCCTGCTGCCGCTGGCGGCGAACTCGTTCGGGTGGATCTTCACCGAGATGGGCCGTCAGCCCTGGGTGGTGTTCGGACTCATGCGAACGGCGGACGGGGTCTCCCCGGGCACCTCGATGGCCGAGATCGTGATCTCGCTGGGCACCTTCACCCTGCTGTACGCGGTCCTCGCGGTCATCGAGGTGCGGCTGCTGCTCACCTACATCGGCAAGGGGCTGCCCGACACCGAACCGCCGGTGGACGCCGACCACCCCGACGCGCCCCTCTCGTACGCCTACTGATCCCACCGACTGCTGAGAACGGACTGACATGGAGCTCACGACCCTCTGGTTCATCGCGATCGCCGGCCTGTGGACCGGGTACCTGATCCTCGAGGGCTTCGACTTCGGGGTCGGCATGCTGCTGGGAGCACTCGCGCAGGACGATCGCGAGCGCCGGGTCCTGATCAACACCATCGGACCGGTCTGGGATGCCAACGAGGTGTGGGTCATCGTCGCGGCAGGCGCGACCTTCGCCGCCTTCCCCGAGTGGTACGCCACGATGTTCAGCGGCTTCTACCTGCCGCTCCTGCTGATCCTGGTGGCGCTGATCGTGCGCATCATCGGGCTGGAGTTCCGCAGCAAGCGTGCCGACCTGCAGTGGCGCAAGCGCTGCGACATGGCCATCGTCTTCGGCTCCGTGGTGCCCGCCGTGCTGTGGGCCGTCGCACTGACCAATCTGGTGCGAGGCACTCCGATCGACGCCGACGCCGAGTTCGTCGGCAACCTGCTCGACCTGCTGAACCCGTACTCCCTGCTCGCCGGCGTCGTCTTCGCGGCCGTCTTTGTGGTGCACGGTGCATTCTTCGTCGCGCTCAAGACCGTCGGGCCGATCCGGCAGCGGGCCACCTCCTTGGCACTACGGGCGGGGTTGCCCACCGCAGCCGGACTGCTGATCTTTCTGACGTGGACTGCCGTGATGCAGGACCAGGGAGCCGTGTGGATCCTGGCCGGCGGCGCCTTCATCGCCTTCGTGCTCGCGTTCGCCGCCGGTGTCGCCCGCGCCGAGGGCTGGGCCTTCACCGCGACCGCCGTGACGATCGCCCTGATGGTCGCTGCGCTGTTCACCGGCCTGTTCCCCGACGTCATGGTGTCCTCGCTGGATCCGGCGTGGTCACTGACCACCGAGTCCGCCGCCGCCAGCCCGTACACCCTGCGCATCCTGACCTGGGTCGCGGTGTTCTTCGCCCCAATCGTGCTGCTGTACCAGAGCTGGTCGTACTGGGTGTTCCGCCGCCGCATCGGTGTGCACCACATTCCCGCTGAGAAGCCGGCCGAGGACCGGGCGCCGTGAAGCCGCTCGACCCACGCTTGGTGCGCCGTTCGCGGGGGGTGCGACGACTGCTGGTGGTCAGCGTCCTGCTCGGGCTCGCGACGGCCGTCGCGATCGTGGCGCAGGCAGTGATCCTCGCCGGTCTCGTGGCCGATCGCTTCGACGGTCGCCCGATCGCGGCCTTCGCGGTCGCGATCGTGGTGTGCCTGGCGGTGCGGGCCGGCGTGGGGTGGGCCCATCAGGTGGTGTCCGCGCGCGCCGCTGTGCGGGTCAAGGCTGATCTGCGCACCGAGATCGTCGACGACCTCCTCGACCCCAGGCGTGTCGGGCCCAGGCCGGACAGTGGATCGGTGGTCACCCTGCTGGGACCGGGGTTGGACGCCTTCGACGGCTACATCGGGCGATTCCTGCCGCAGGTCGTGCTGTCGGCTCTCGTCCCGGTGCTGGTCCTGATCACGATCGCCATCACCGATCTGCTGGCGGCTCTGATCGTCGGGATCACGCTGCCGTTGATCATCGTCTTCCTCGTGCTGGTGGGACTGCTGACCCGCGACCGCATCGATCGTCGGTGGCGAGCGCTGGAGCGACTCGGGCAGTACTTCGCCGACGTGCTCGACGGACTGGTCGTGCTGAAGGTGTTCGGCCGTCGCAGTGAAGCTGGTCTTCGAGAGGTGGGGGAGCGACACCGACGCGCCTCGGTGCAGGCACTGCGGCTGGCCTTCCTGTCCTCGTTCGTGCTGGAGCTGTTCGCCACCCTCGCCGTGGCCCTGGTGGCGGTGAGCGTGGGACTGCGGGTGGTCCACGGCGATCTGTCCCTCGAGCCGGCCCTGCTGGTCCTGCTGCTGGCACCCGAGGCGTTCGCGCCGCTGCGCCGACTGGGCACCCTGTTCCACGACAGCACCGATGGTGCCGAGGCGGTCGGTCGAGCCCTCGCGATCCTGGACCACCCCCGGCACGGTGGTGATCGACCCGCCCCTGACCTGCGCCACCACGACCTCGTCGTGCGCGGCGTCGAGGTCGAGCACCCGGATCGCACCGAGGTGAGCCTGCGGGTCGACGATGTCGTGATCCGATCCGGCGAGGTGGTCGTGGTGACCGGACCCTCCGGCGTGGGCAAGTCGACGTTGTTGTCGGTCCTGCTCGGATCCCAGCCGGTCACCCGCGGCGCGGTGCGGGTCGGTGGCGAGGACCTCGTGGACATCGATCCCGTGCAGTGGCGCCAGCGGATCGCGTGGGTGCCCCAGACTCCGGGCTTCCTGCGCGCCAGCATCGCCGACAACGTGCGGTTGGGGTGCGCAGGAGCGCCGGCCGATGCAGACGTGCGGGCTTCGCTGGACGCCGCCGGTGCAGCGGACCTGGCCCCGGAACGACATGTGGGCGAACAAGGTCTCGACCTGTCGGCGGGGGAGCGGCGTCGCGTGGCGGTCGCTCGTGCGCTGCTGCGCGTGCGCATTGGCGGCGCGGTCCTGCTGCTGCTCGATGAACCGACCGCCGGTCTCGACGCCGAGCGCGAGGACGCCGTCCTGGCCGCCGTCGTGGCCGCTGTGCGTGAGTGTGCGGCGACCGCCGTGATCGTGAGCCACCGACCTCGCGCCATCGAGGCGGGGGACCGCCTCGTCGACCTGGGTCTGACTGCCGAGGTGCAGGCATGAGACTCGGCAAAAGGCAGGGCGTGGGGAGCCGACTGGGCTGGGGCCGTGCCCTGGGTGTGCTGTCCCAGCTGGCCGGGATCGGGTTGCTGCTGGTGTCGTCCTGGCTGATCGTGCGTGCCGCCGAGCAGCCGCCGGTGCTGTACCTGATGGTCGCGGTGGTCTCGGTGCGATTCTTCGGGCTCGCCCGAGCCGCACTGCGCTACGCCGAACGACTCCTGACCCACGACGCCGCCTTCGCGACCCTGACCGATGCGCGGGTCGCGGTGCACGGCGAGCTGGACCGCGTCGCACCGGCCGGTCTGGGCCGGCGCCGGCGCGGTGACCTGGTGCATCGGGTGGTGTCCGACGTGGACTCCGTGCTCGACCGGATGCTGCGTCTGCGATCGCCGTGGATCACCGCACTCGGTTCGGCCGCGGTGCTCGTGGCCGTCCTCGCCTGGCTCGTGCCGGCCGCCGCCGCAGTGGTTGCGGCCCAGACGGTGGTGTCGATGGCCGCAGTCCGGTACGGCATGGCGGTGCACGCCCGTCGACAGGTCGACGCCGTCCACCTGCGGGGCGAGATGTCCGCAGACGTCGCCGAGGCCGTGCGGGCCGCGCCGGACCTCGTGATGGCCGGAGCGGCGGGGCCGGTGCTCACCGCTGTACGTGAGCGCACGACGGTCCTGGGCCGCGCGCAGCAGCGCGGCGTCGGGGCGGCAGCAGCGGCCGGGGCGGCCGTCACGGCGCTGACCGGAGTCGCGATGGCGGCCTGCGCGCTGCTGACCGCCGACATCGCCCCGGTGCTGGTGGGCGTCGCGGTCCT
Source organism: Aeromicrobium sp. CF3.5 (assembly GCF_051262695.1). Classification (NCBI taxonomy): domain Bacteria; kingdom Bacillati; phylum Actinomycetota; class Actinomycetes; order Propionibacteriales; family Nocardioidaceae; genus Aeromicrobium; species Aeromicrobium sp. CF3.5. The sequence continues at coordinate 167,575 of NZ_JBIMEZ010000004.1, read as the reverse complement.
GGCGCCCCTGGCGATGCTCGAGCCGCTCGAGGCGTTGGCCGACGCCGAGCGACTGCGCCCCGAGATCGAGGCGGCCCGTCGCCGTCTTGCCGATCTGTCCTCCGTGCCGACCCCGGTCGCCGACCCGGTGCAGTCGCGCGCCGTGCCGGCTGCCTTCGACCTGGTCGCCGAGGATCTCGTGGTCGGATGGCCCGACCCCGTCACTGGTGCGCACACCGAGCCGATCTCGTTCGAGCTGTCCGCCGGCGGTGTCATGGTGGTCACCGGCCCGAGTGGTTCGGGCAAGAGCACGCTGGGGCTCACGATGGCGCGCCTGCTCGACCCGGTCGACGGAGTGCTGAGGCTCGGCGGCATCGATGTCAGGGACCTGAGGGGCAATGACGTGCGGTCCGTGGTGGGTGTGCTGGCCCAGGACGAGATCGTGTTCAACACCTCGATCCGCGAGAACCTGCTCATCGCGGCTCCGAGCGCTTCTGACGTCGACCTGTGGCGGGCGCTCGCCGCAGCCGGCATCGGCCGGTTCGTGGAGTCCTTGCCGCGGGGCCTGGACACCCCGGTCGGTGAGGCGGGCACGGCGTTGTCGGGTGGAGAACGTCAACGGCTGTGCCTGGCGCGGTTGCTCCTCGACCAGCACCACGTCCTCATCGTCGACGAGCCCACCGAGCACCTCGACCACGCCGCCGGCCAGGCGCTGGTGGCCGACCTGCTCGCGCTGGCTCCCGAACGCAGCGTGGTGCTGATCTCGCACGAGCCGGGCGTCGTGTCCGCCGTGCGCCGACACGGTGTTGAGGTCCAGGTCGGCGTTTCGGCCATGTCGCCCACGCCATGAGCCGAACCGGTACCTACGATTGACCGGTGACCACCTCACTGTTCGTCCTGATCATCGCGGCCGCCGTCGTCATCCTCGGCGGCGGCGTCGCGCTCCTCGTGGCGCGCCGATCCAGCGGGGAGCTGCCCCCGCCCGACGTGCTCGACGAGATCACCGCCGAGTCGATCAAGCATCCCGAGCATCCCGAACCGCAGCTGCCGTCCGAGGACGAGCCGTTCGAGGAGAAGCTGTCCGACCGCGAGCGTCCCGACGCACCGCAGGGGCGGCTGGTGCGGCTGCGCAGCCGCCTGGCCCGGTCCAACAGCTCGCTCGGCAAGGGCCTGCTCGCGATCCTCGGACGGTCGACGCTCGACGAGGCCGCGTGGGAGGAGATCGAGGACACGCTGCTGGCCGCGGACGTGGGCGTCGGCCCCACCCAGGCTTTGGTGGAGTCGTTGCGCACCCGTCTCAGGGTCGAGGGCGTCACGGACCCGCAGCGCGCTCAGGAGGTGCTGCGCGAAGAGCTGATCGCCATCGTCGATCCCGGGCGCGACCGCACCCTGTCCTCGGTCGGAGCCGACGGACTGCCCGGTGTGGTCCTCGTGGTGGGGGTCAACGGCACGGGCAAGACCACCACGGTCGGACGGCTCGCCCGGGTGCTGGTCGCCGACGACAAGTCGGTGGTGCTCGGCGCGGCCGACACCTTCCGTGCAGCCGCCGCCGACCAGCTGCAGACCTGGGGTGACCGGGTCGGCGTGCACACGGTGCGCGGGCCCGAGGCCGGCGATCCCGCCAGTGTCGGCTTCGAGGCCGTGCAGCACGGTATCGCCGACGGCGCCGACGTCGTCCTCGTGGACACCGCCGGCCGCCTGCACACCAAGAGTGGCCTGATGGACGAGCTGGGCAAGGTCAAGCGCGTCATCGAGAAGAAGGCCCCCGTCACCGAGGTGTTGCTGGTGATTGATGCCACCACCGGTCAGAACGGGCTCACCCAGGCTCGCGTGTTCGGTGAGGTCGTCGACGTCACCGGCATCGTGCTGACCAAGCTCGACGGCACCGCCAAGGGCGGCATCGTCATCGCCGTGCAGCAGGAGCTGGGCGTTCCGGTCAAGTTCGTCGGCCTCGGCGAGGGCGTCGACGACCTGGCGCCGTTCGACGCCGTCGACTTCGTGGACGCACTGCTCGACTGACCGTTCGCACTCCGATTCGTCATGTGCTCGTAACGCACGAGTCACTTCGTGATCTGGCTGAAACCTGCAGGCCCGTGAATCGAAATGCGTCTCCGCGACTGTGAGGTCACGGGCCAACCGGTCCGCTCCCCCTGACCTCGGAGGTCTCATGGATACCGGCGACACTGCCTGGATCTTGGCCTGTTCGGCCCTCGTTCTGCTCATGACGCCAGGACTGGCGTTCTTCTACGGCGGCATGGTCCGCTCCAAGACCGTGCTCAACATGATGATGATGAGCTTCGCCGCGCTGGCCATCGTGCCGGTCCTGTGGGTCCTGTACGGCTACTCCCTGACGTTCAGCCCCGGAGGCAACAGCCTCCTCGGCGGCTTCGAACGCCTCGGCCTGTCCAACATCACGGTCGAGACGGCCTACGGCACGATCCCCGAGTACGTGTTCGTCGGCTTCCAGCTGATGTTCGCGATCATCACCGTCGCCCTGATCAGCGGCGCGATCGCCGACCGCGCCAAGTTCGGTTCCTGGGTGCTGTTCACCGTCATCTGGGTCAGCGTTGTGTACTTCCCGGTCGCGCACTGGGTCTTCGACTTCGGCGACAACGGCGGCTGGATCGCCACGCAGCTCGAGGCGATCGACTTCGCCGGCGGCACCGCGGTGCACATCAACGCCGGTGCTGCGGGCCTGGCTCTCGCGCTGGTGCTCGGCAAGCGGGTCGGGTGGCGTCGTGATCCCATGCGTCCCCACAACCTGCCATTCGTCCTGCTCGGCGCCGGCCTCCTGTGGTTCGGCTGGTTCGGCTTCAACGCCGGCTCCGCCCTCGGTGCCAACGGTCTGGCCGCGCTCGCGCTGGTCAACACAGCCGTTGCCACGGGCGCTGCCATCCTCGGCTGGCTGGCCGTCGAGGCGCTGCGCGACAAGAAGGGCACCAGCCTCGGTGCTGCCTCGGGTGCCGTCGCGGGCCTCGTCGCGATCACTCCCGCGGCAGGGTCGATCTCGCCGCTGGGCTCGATCGCGCTCGGCATCATCTCCGGTGCGCTGTGCGCGCTCGCCGTCGGTCTGAAGTACAAGCTCGGCTACGACGACTCGCTCGACGTCGTGGGCGTCCACCTCGTCGGTGGTCTGGTCGGCACCATCTTGATCGGCTTCCTGGCTGTGGGCGACGTGGGTCTGTTCTACGGTGGAGGTGCGTCGCAGCTCGGCAAGCAGGTCGTAGCCGCCCTGGCGGTCCTGGCCTACTCGTTCGTCCTCACGTTCATCATCGGCAAGCTGATCGATCTCACGATCGGGTTCCGGATCGACGAGGACGACGAGCGGCTGGGCATCGACCAGGTCGAGCACCTCGAGACTGCGTACGACGAAGCCGGACTGCTCGGTGGTTCGAACATCAAGACAGGAGCCTGACCAGATGAAGCTCGTGACAGCGGTCATCAAGCCGCACAAGTGGGAAGAGGTCCGCGAGGCCCTCGCCGGAGCCGGCGTCGCCGGCATGACGGTCACCGAGGCCAGCGGCTACGGCCAGCAGAAGGGTCACACGGAGATCTACCGGGGCGCCGAGTACGACGTCTCGCTGGTGCCGAAGATCCGCCTCGAGGTCGTCATCGACGACGTCGACGTGGAGAGCGTGGTGTCGACCATCACCGGGGCCGCGCAGACCGGCAAGATCGGCGACGGCAAGGTCTGGGTCATGCCGGTGGAGTCCGTGGTGCGCGTGCGCACGGGCGAGGTCGACGAGGCTGCGCTCTGACCGTGTCATGACCAGCGCACCTCTGGCACGCATCGAGCGTGCCGAGCGGATCGATGACCTGATCCGTGGACTGTTCGGAGCGTCCGATGCCCCCGACGACCTCGCCCTCGTGGCGGTCGGTGGGTACGGGCGCTCCGAGCTGTCTCCGCACAGCGACGTCGACGTGGTCCTGCTGCACGGCCCAGGCGTCGACTCCCAGCAGGTCGCCCGGGTCGCCGAGCAGATCTGGTACCCGTTGTGGGACGAGGGCCTCGACCTCGATCACTCGGTGCGCGACGCCAGCGAGGTCCGCACCATGGCAGCGGGCGACTACCGCCTCGCGATGGGCATGCTCGACGCACGGTGCGTGGCCGGCGACCACGAGCTGGTCACGACGCTGCGCTCGTCCGTGCTGGCCGACTGGCGCCGCGACGCCCGCACCCGGGTGCAGCAGGCACGTGACGGTCGGACCGAGCGGCTGGAGCGCTCCGGCTGGCTGGCACATGCTGCCATCCCCGACCTGAAGGAGTCCGGAGGCGGTCTGCGCGACGGGGTCCTGCTCCGAGCACTGGTCGCCACCTGGCTGATCGACGTGCCCCATGCCGACGCCGAGGGCCTGCGGGGACAGCTGCTCGACGTCCGCGACGCACTGCACGAAGCGGCAGGGCGGCGCGTCGACCGGCTCATGCCGGAGCTGATTCCCGACGTCGCCGAACGGCTCGGAACGACTGCGGTGGAGCTCGACCTGCACACGCGTGGTCTGGGTCGACGCATCGCGCACCTGTCGATGCTGGCCTGGCGGAACGTCGAGGCTGCGGTGAGCCCCCGCAAGCAGGCCGTCACCGCCACGGGGCCGGTCGTCCGCCCCCTGGGGGAGGGCATCGGGGTGCTCGGCGGCGAGGTGATCGTGCGTCGTGGCGTCGACGTCGCGGCGGATCCCGAGCTGCCGCTGCGTGCCGCAGCAGCCGCAGCCCGCGAGCAGCTGCCGCTCAACTCGGGCAGTGCGGCGCGGCTGGGTCGGTCGATGAGCGACCTGCCCGAACCGTGGGCGCCCTCGACGACCCGCCTGATGGTGGACTTGCTGACGGCGGGGCCGGGACTCGTGCCGGTGTGGGACGAGCTGGACTTCGCCGGGGTGATCGACCGGCTCCTGCCGGAGTGGAGCGCGATCCGCCTGCGCGGGTCCTCATCTCCGGTCCATCAGTTCACCGTGGATCGCCACAGCATCGAGACGTGCGTCTACGCCGCCGAGGTCGATCGGGACGTCGCGCGACCGGACCTGCTGGCCGTGGCGGCCCTGTTGCACGACATCGGCAAGGGTGTCGATGGAGATCACTCGGTCGAGGGTGAACCGATGGCACGCGCGATCGCGCTGCGATGGGGTTTCGACACCCGCGACGCCGACGCGATCGCACACGTGGTGCGATGGCACCTGCTGCTGCCCGGCACGGCGACGCGGCGCGACATCGAGGACCCGGACACCGCCGCGGGCGTCGCCGCCACCGTGGGCTCGACGGCCCAGCTCGAGCTGCTCGCCGCACTGACGGTCTGCGATGCGCGGGCTACGGGACCACAGGCCTGGAGCACCTGGCGCCGAGGACTGGTGGAGGGGTTGCTCGACAAGACGTTCCTCGAGCTGGACGCCTCGCGTGCCTCGCCCTCGGCGGCCGAGTACGAGGGCTGGCCCCGGGACGTGCCGATCCCCGCAGTGGGAGTGTTCGGGCCGAACGACGTCGAGGTCTCCGTGGAGTCGCACCTCGATGGCTCCATGCTGACCATCGTCACGTCGAGCCGCGCCGGAGTCGTGGCCGATCTCGCCGGTGGCCTCGCCCTGGCCGGGATCGGGATCCGCTCGGCGCGCACCGTGACGCTCGGCGATGCTGCGGTCTCGCTGTTCGAGGTCAGGCGCTCCGGTCTCGACCGGGCTGTCGTGCGCGAACGCCTCCGTTCGGCTCTGGCGGGCGACCTCGACCTCGCGGGCAGGCTCACGGTGGCGGCGCGCGACGGTGACGTCGACGCACGGGTGGCGCTGGTGGGCGGTGACACGGCCACCGCCACGATCCTGGAGGTCCGCGCCCACGATCGCCGCGGACTGCTGTGGACGGTGTGCCACGCGATCGCGACGGCCGGGTACTCGATGCGTTCGGTGCACATGTCGACCTACGGCAACGAGGCCCGCCAGGTGCTCTACCTGCTCAGCCCCGACGGGGAGCCCTTGTCCGCTGACGCCGCCGCCCGGCTGCGTGACGACGTCGCCACTGCACTGACGTGACGACGTCGCCACTGCACTGACGTGATGTGAGCCCGGTTAGGCTGGGCACGACCTTTCGTCCGAGCCGAGGAATACAGCGACCACCATGTTCGACACCTTGCAAGATCGTCTGCAGTCGGCGTTCAAGAACCTGCGCGGCAAGGGCAAGCTGTCCGAGGCCGACATCGATGCGGTGGCCCGCGAGATCCGGATCGCGCTGCTCGATGCCGATGTCGCGGTCTCCGTGGTGCGCGAGTTCATCGGGCGCATCAAGGAGCGTGCCAGCGGTTCGGAGGTCAGCACGGCGCTGAACCCGGCCCAGCAGGTCATCAAGATCGTCAACGAGGAGCTCGTCTCGATCCTGGGCGGCGAGACACGCCGGTTGCAGTACGCCAAGAACCCGCCGACCGTCATCATGCTGGCCGGCCTCCAGGGCGCGGGCAAGACCACGCTCGCCGGCAAGCTGGCGTTGTGGCTCAAGGACCAGGGCATGTCGCCGATGCTGGTGGCCTGCGACCTGCAGCGGCCCAACGCCGTCAACCAGCTGCAGGTCGTGGGCGGTCAGGCCGGCGCCACGGTCTATGCACCCGAGCCCGGCAACGGAACAGGTGATCCGGTCAAGGTCGCGCGCGATGGTGTCGCTGAGGCCCGCCGCACCCTGCACGACGTCGTCATCGTCGACACCGCAGGCCGTCTGGCCATCGACGCCGAGCTGATGAAGCAGGCCGCTGACATCCGCACGGCCGTCGACCCTGACGAGGTGCTGTTCGTCATCGACGCCATGATCGGCCAGGACGCCGTCGCGACGGCCGAGGCATTCCTCGAGGGCGTCGACTTCACGGGAGTGGTGCTGTCCAAGCTCGACGGCGATGCGCGCGGTGGCGCCGCGCTGTCGGTGCGTTCGGTCACCGGTCGTCCGGTGATGTTCGCCTCGACCGGTGAGAAGCTCACCGACTTCGAGCAGTTCCATCCCGATCGCATGGCTTCGCGCATCCTCGACATGGGCGACATGCTCACCCTCATCGAGCAGGCCGAGAAGGCCTTCGACGCCGACGAGGCCGAAGTTGCGGCGGCCAAGCTGGCCGGCGGCTCGTTCACGCTGCACGACTTCCTGGCCCAGATGGAGACCCTGTCCAAGATGGGGTCGATGTCCAAGCTCGTCGGCATGATGCCCGGCATGGGGCAGTACAAGGATCAGCTGGCCAACTTCGACGAGCGTGAGGTCGACAAGGTCAAGGCGATCATCCGGTCCATGACGCCCAAGGAGCGCGACAACCCCAAGCTGATCGACGGGTCCAGGCGCGCGCGCATCTCCGCCGGTTCGGGAACCAAGGTCCAGGACGTCAACGGCCTGGTCGACCGATTCTTCGACGCGCGCAAGATGATGCAGCAGATGGCCAAGGGCGGTGGGATGCCGGGAATGCCCGGGATGCCCGGCATGCCGGGAGGCGGCAAGCGCGCTGGTGCCAAGCAGAAGCCGCAGCAGAAGAAGAAGGGCAAGCGGCAGTCCGGCAACCCGGCCAAGCGGGCGGCTGTGGAGTCCACGCCCCAGCAGGACGGCACGGGAAAGGATGGGGCCGGCGCCTTCGGCTTCGACCAGTCCGCTCAGGGCAAGGACTTCGAGATCCCCAAGGAGCTGCGGGACCTCATGTAGGTGAGGTTCGGTCAGGCCGGCCATCGACGACGTACCGATCGCGACCGGACTCCTTGGCGCGGTACAGCGCGGCGTCGGCGGCTGCCACGAGCTCGACCAGGGTCATGTCAGGTCCGACCTCGGCGATGCCGTAGCTGGCCGTCGGGTGGAGGTCGCGCACCCCGCTCGCCGCCGACAGGCCGCGGCTGATGCTCGATGCGATGTCGGCGGCATCGTCGACGGTCGAGCCGGACAGGAAGAGGACGTACTCCTCCCCGCCGTAGCGTCCGACGAGATCGGTGGAGCGCACGGTGGCCAGGCACGCGGCCGCGAATGCCTTGAGCACCTCATCACCAGCCTGGTGGCCGTGGGTGTCGTTGATCCGCTTGAAGTGATCGAGATCGGCCAGGATCAATGTGCCGGGCGTGCCGGTGCGCTGCACCTGCTGCATCCCGGCCGCTGCCCGCGAGAAGAACTCGGTGTGGTTGAGCAGGTTCGTCAGGCCGTCGTGCGTGGCTCTGCGGCGCAGCTCGGTGGTCGTCTGGTCGGTGCTGAGCGCGGTCATGCTGTACGAGACGGTCACCAGCAGCACGCTGTTGGTCAGCGTTGTGACCTCAGAACCGGCGTACGTGGTGAAGAAGCCGTCGCGGGGTCCGACCGCGAGGTACGCGATCAGACGAAAGAAGTACAAGCCGCTCGCCAGGGTGGCGGCTGCAATCATCGCCATGGTTGCGGGAGGGCGCCGCGGACCCAGACGCACCAGCTCCGCGGCTCCCATGCCGAACATGGTGGCCACCATGAGCAGGTACCAGGTCCCACCGGACCAGTCGTTGGTCGAGGGGCTGTCTGCGGCTGCCATGGCGCCGACCAGAGCCGGACCTGTCAGCAGGCTCCAGAGCGGAGGCGATGAAGTGCGCAGGCTCCGGGCTGCCGCCCAGCTGCTGGTCGCGCCGAAGGTCAGCAGAATGCTGCCGGCGGGGTTGGCCCACCACTGATGAGGTGTTCCGTCCAGCAGATAGGCCGCGGAACCGCTCAGGAAGGCGGCGAGCGCGACACACCACCAGCCGCAGTACGGCGACCGAGTCACGCGGTACGTCGCGAAGTAGAACAGGACCAGCAAGGTCAGCGCGATGATCATGAAGGCGAGGCGCAGCGTCGCAGTGTCGATCTCCATCTCGGTGTCCGGGGCTCCCGTGCTCGTGATCGTGCCGTGCCGTCAGTGTGGCCTGTGGGGTGTCACGACGACGACTGACGGGGTGAGCCTGCCGCTTCGGCCAGGTCGGCCGGGGCCAGCTGGATCCACGGGCTCGGTTCGGTCCGCCCGGTTCGCGAGGTGGGGTTGTCGCCCTGGTTCCACCACTTGGCCCGGAAGGCGACGCCTTCGAAGAGGATACGCTCGCCCTTCTCGTAGACCCTCTCGTCGTCCCACGCCGGGTAGGTGCCGGCGGGAAGGGTCGGAACCTCGATCGGTTTCTCCCCCGGAAGAACGGGGCCGACCAGCTGCCACGGTGAGGATGAGACGTCGACGGTCGGGTCGTCCGGCACATCGGACTGGGTCCACCACGTGGCCACGTAGACGTTGCGGTGCCAGACCACTCGCGTGCCTTCGAGGTAGGTCTGCGCCGGATCCCAGATCGCGTAGGGACTGGTGAGCGGGTCGTCGTCGATCGCCTCGGCCGGGGCGCCCGCCGGGGCGGTGGGTGTGACGGCTGCCCCGCCTGGACGGTCCTTCATGGACGCGCCGAGAACGTCGGCGAAGGTCACATCCCCCTGCTCGACCCCGCTGCAGGAGTTGGACACCACCCGGATGTCAGGGTAGTTGGCCCCACAGGTCAGATCGCGGTTCAACGACCACATCGACAGACGCGCAAGCCCCTTCGACCGGGCGAACCTGTTGAGCTCGCGTGCGTCCTGGACATCGAAGATCTCGCCGGCGAGATCGTTCTGGCCGATCATGGGAGTCGCGCCCATGCGCTTCCACAACGTCGCACTTCCGATGGAGGTGCCGTTCTCGGAGTACACGGCCTGCAGCTGCTGGTGCGTGGTGTTGAGCGCCGAGATCGAGGCCTCGGCCATCGACTGATCGGCCACACGCGAGTCGCCGTAGTTCATCGTCATCAGGTTGACGCCCGACAGCTGCACGTCGTTGTCCAGCAGGGTTGCGACGTTCTGGCGCCCCTCGATCGTGAGCCCGGCGGGTGTCACGGGAAGAGTGAGCCAGACGCGCAGATCCTTGTCGGCTGCCGCGCGTTCGGCCTGGAGCGCCGCGATCGCTGTCGCCCGGCGCTCGCTAGCGGCTGCGTCGCTCAGGGCGGGGCCCTCGATGTCGAGGTCGATCACGCGCAGGTCATACCGATCGACGACGTCTCGGTACGCGCCGAGAAGCTGCGCCGGGTCGGTGCACGCCGTGGCGAGCTCGTCGTTGATCGCTCCGCCGAACGAGACGACGGGTTCGCCGCTGCTCTGGCGAAGCCTCGCGACCCGACGATCCAGGTCGAGCTCCTTGGACGCGTCGTCCAAGGAGTACGCACCGCCCCAGGACGGATCGCAGGGGTCTTCAGCAGAGGCCACCACGAAGGACAGGACCACGTGTCGTGCCGCACGCGATGCGGGGTCCTCGAACTCGAACTGGGGCGTGACGGTGACATCGGCGTAGCCGGCGAACCAGGTCGTCCCGGTGGAAGCGGCCTGGGAGTCCTCGAACCACCGCACGCCGGACAACGCGCTGAACGCGAGGGCTCCGGCAACCACGACAGCCACGCCGACACGAGGAATCGAGACTTTTCGGCCGTCAAATCTGCCCACTGTGTGCATTCCCCTTGAGATGGCCCGCTCTGCTGCGAGACTCAGTATCCCACCTGCATGACCGTAGGTCTTGGGAATGTGAAAGTGGTTTCCGCAGATTGCGGCAGCTCCCATGACTCGCGAAGGCGACACACCAGAACATGACGCACGTCGAAGTGCCCGCAGAATCGGCTCCTCGCAGGCAGTGGGGAGCCGAACGCCGATCAGAACCCTTGTCGATCGTTCATCCAAAGCCCAGTTCCAGCAAGCTCACCTGGGGCCGGATCGCGATCGTGGTGACCGTGCTGTCGTGGATCGGATACATCGTGTCGACGGTGATCCGGCAGTTCCTGACGATCGACACCAGCTTCCGGTTCGCGATGGAGGCGGTCATCTACCTGGTGGTCGTGACGTTCCTGACTTTCTCTGCCCTGATGTATCTCATGGCGCGGCAGGGCGCGCTGTACCGCTTTCGTGATCATCAGCGGGCAGCACGAGCCGTCATCGACCAACACTTCGCACAGGGTCCCAGCGAGCCGTTGACCGTGCTGATCCCGTCGTACGCCGAGGAGCCGGACGTCGTTCGCCTCACGGTGTGGAGTGCAGCGCTGCAGGAGTACCCCGACCTCCGGGTGGTGCTGCTGATCGACGATCCACCCACCCCGACCGATCCGGACGTGCTGGCCAAGCTCACGGCGACCCGTGGGATGGTCCAGGAGATCGCCACGACGTTGGCCGCTCCCGCCGACCGCTTCGCAGCGTCGCTGCGAAAGGCCGAGGAGGACCTCGGCACGCGTGCTGCCGATGTCGGTGACGTCAACCGGTTGGTGTCGGAGTACCGCGCGGCGGCCGACTGGTTGGTGGCCCTGGCCGAGGCCGAGGAGGTCGTCGACCACGTCAGCGAGTTCTTCGTCGATCAGGTGCTGATGGGACTGGCCAGCGAGCTGCGACTCACGCTTCTTGCGTTGGAGGCCGCCCTCGACCAGGGCGCGATGCTGGAGTCCGGACGGATCCTGGAGCTGCACCGACGACTGGTCTGGATCTTCACCGCTCGTCTCGAGAACTTCGAGCGCAAGACGTGGGCGTCGCTGTCCCACGAGGCCAACAAGGCGATGAACATCAACGCCTACCTCTCGCTGATGGGCCACACGTGGCGTCCGGTCGAGACCCCAGATGGCGTCCTGCTGCAGCGGGTCGATGACGACAACGTCCTGTCCGAGGACATGGTCGTCGACGATTCCGGGTTCGTCCTGACGCTGGACGCGGACTCGCAGCTGCTGCGCGACTACTGCATCCGACTCGTGCACTATCTCGAGCAGGCCGAGAACGAGCGGGTGGCGATCATCCAGACGCCGTACTCCTCATTTCGGGGGGCACCGACCCGGATCGAGCGCGTCGCCGGCGCGACGACCGATCTGCAACACGTCCTGCACCAAGGCATGACGTATCACGGTGCAACATTCTGGGTGGGCGCGAACGCCGTCATCCGCAAGCCGGCACTCGAGGACATCGTCGAGGTCGAGACAGTGGGGGGCTTCGAGGTCCGGACCTACATCCAGGACCGGACCGTCATCGAGGACACCGAGTCAAGCATCGACATCGGCAGCGCGGGGTGGACGCTCGTCAACTACCCCGAGCGGCTCAGCTACAGCGCCACGCCGCCGGACTTCGGATCCCTCGTGGTGCAGCGACGCCGATGGGCCAACGGCGGTCTGCTGATCCTGCCCAAGCTGTGGCGCCAGATACGCCAACGTCGATTCCGCCGCGAGCGGATTCGTGTCAGTGAGATTGCGCTTCGGGTCAACTACATGGCCTCGATCACGTGGGCGACCTTCGGTCTGCTCTTCTTGCTGTTCTACCCGTTCGACAGTCGGCTGCTGAGCCCCCTGGTGGTGGGTGCTGCGCTGCCGTACTTTCTGGCGATGGGCAGCGATCTGCGCGAGGGGGGTCACCGGTTCACCGACATCTTCCGCATCTACGGCTTCAACCTGGTCCTGCTTCCGGTCAACCTCGCTGGCGTCCTGAAGTCGATCCAGCAGGCATTCACGGGGGAGAAGATCCCTTTCGCGCGCACGCCGAAGGTACGCGATCGCACGGCGGCGCCCGGCTGGCACGTGCTGATGCCGTACCTGATCGTGGCCTTCTCGTTGCTGACCGCGTGGCGTGACTACCAGCAGCAGAACTGGGGCAACTTCGCCTTTGCCATCTTGAACGCGGTGCTGGCCGCCGGCGCGATCCGGGCCTACATCGGCTTGAGCGCCTCGGTGGTCGACATGAGCCTGGGCTTCGTCAACTGGCTGTACGTCGAGAAGAAGCCCAAGAAGTCGAAGACCGCTGAGCCGGGCGTGACGGGCGACCGCGACGTCGACTGGGCGGCGATCCTCTACTACGGCGACCGGAGACTCGCGCGGGACCTGCGCAGCAGGGGCGATCGACGACAGCGCATGCGTCATCCGCGCCGTCGCTGATGCAGGTGGACGACCTGTTGGTGTCGTCGGTCGGTTGTAGCCTGCAACAGTGCTGATCCCGTTGCTCCGCTCGCATCTTGGGCGGTACCGGGTCCCCATCGCTGTCGTGCTGGTGTTCCAGCTCATCCAGACGTTGGCCAACCTCTACCTGCCGGGTCTGAACGCCGACATCATCGATACCGGTGTCGTGCGCGGTGACACCGGATACATCGTGCGCACCGGCGCGCTCATGCTGGCGATCACGGTCCTGCAGGTCGCGTGCACGATCGTGGCGGTCTACTACGGCGCGCGCACCGCGATGGCGCTGGGGCGCGACCTGCGCTCGTCGGTGTTCTCGACGGTCGAGACGTTCGCAGCCCGCGAGATGGCGCAGTTCGGCGCGCCCACACTCATCACGCGCTCCACCAACGACGTCCAGCAGGTCCAGATGCTGGTGTTCATGGGCCTGACGATGCTGGTCACCGCACCGATCATGGCGGTCGGCGGCATCTTCATGGCGCTGCGTCAGGACGTCCAGCTGTCCGCCCTGCTCGTGCTCGTCATCCCGGTCCTGGCTGTCAGCGTCGGGCTCGTCATCCGTCAGCTGCGACCCCTGTTCCGTCAGATGCAGGAGCGCATCGACGTCATCAACGGGGTCATGCGCGAGCAGATCATGGGGGTGCGCGTCATCCGGGCCTTCGTCAAGGAGGACCACGAGGCGCAGCGCTTCGGTCAGGCCAACCGCGACAACATGGAGGTGGCGATCGCCGCTGGCCGCCTGATGGCGCTGTTCTTCCCGATCGTCATGCTCGTCATGAACGTCTCGGTGGCCGTCGCGACCTGGGTCGGCGGCTACCGGATCGGATCGGGCGACCTCGAGGTCGGCACGCTCACGGCCTTCCAGAACTACCTGGTGCAGATCCTGATGGCCGTCATGATGGCCACCTTCATGTTGATGCTCTGGCCCCGTGCCGAGGTGTCCGCCGAGCGCATCACCGAGGTCCTCGACACCGAGCCCAGCGTGCTGCCGCCCCATCTGATGGAGGGAACGGTCGAGCGACGGTCCCTCACTGGTGGCCGGGTCGACGTGATCGGCGCCTCGTTCGCCTATCCCGGTGCCGAGGCCGACGTCCTGCACGCGGTGGACCTGATCGCCCGGCCCGGCGAGACCACCGCCATCATCGGGTCGACCGGCAGTGGCAAGACCACGCTGCTCGGCCTGATTCCGCGCCTGTTCGACGCCACCGGTGGCCGGGTCGAGATCGATGGTCACGACATCCGCTCCATGCACCCCGAAGACGTCTGGGCGGCGATCGGGCTGGTGCCGCAGAAGCCGTTCCTGTTCTCGGGCACTGTCGCCTCCAACCTGCGCTACGGCCGCCCCGACGCCACCGACGCCGAGCTGTGGCACGCCCTCGAGGTCGCGCAGGCCCGCGACTTCGTCGAACGCATGCCGGCGCGGCTCGACGCGCCGATCTCCCAGGGTGGGACCAACGTCTCCGGCGGTCAGCGCCAGCGCCTGGCCATCGCTCGCGCCATCGTCAAGCGACCTGCCGTGTACCTGTTCGACGACTCCTTCTCCGCACTCGACTACAGCACCGACGCCGCTCTGAGGGCTGCGCTCGCCGCCGAGACCGATCACTCGTCGGTCGTGGTCGTCGCCCAGCGGGTCTCGACCATCCGGTCCGCCGACCGCATCGTCGTGCTCGAGCACGGGCGCGTCGTGGGCACCGGCACGCACACCGCCCTGATGGACGAGTGCGACGTGTACCGCGAGATCGTGCTGTCCCAGCTGACGCTGGAGGAGGCGCAATGAGCGAGCGTCAGCGAGTGAACCATCAGGCAGTTGTCGTGCGGCCGCTTCCGTATCCTTGCCTCTCCTCGGAAGTGGTCGCATGAGCGGGCGCGGGCCCATGGGAACGACCGGCCACGAGCGCGCCGACGACTTCCGCGGCTCCTTGCGTCGCATGGCCACCAGACTGCTCGTCGACCGCCGCCTCGTCGCCACCCTGGTCGGATTCGGCGTGGTCGGCACGTTGTTGTCGGTCGTGGGCCCGCGCATCCTCGGGTACGCCACCGACATCGTGTTCACCGGCTATCTGTCCGGCCTGTTCCCTGCGGGACAGTCCAAGGCCGAGGTCGTGGCCCGGCTGCGCGACCAGGGCCGCGACACCCTGGCCGACCTGGTCGGGTCGGTCGACCTGCAGCCCGGTGCCGGCATCGACTACCGCACGCTGGGGTTCGTCCTCGGTGGCGTCGTGGTGCTGTACGTCATCGCGAGCGTGCTGATGTGGTTCCAGGGACAGGTGACGACCGTCGTCGTGCAGCGCACCGTGGCCACGCTGCGCGACGACGTCGAGGACAAGGTCAACCGTCTGCCGCTGAGCTACTTCGACCGCACCGAGCGCGGCGACGTCCTCTCGCGCACCACCAACGACATCGACAACATCGCGCAGTCGTTCCAGCAGACCCTCAGCCAGCTGCTGACCAGTCTGCTGATGGTCATCGGCACGCTGGTGATGATGCTGCTGATCTCACCGCTCCTCGCGATCATCGCGGTGCTGACGATCCCGCTGGCCCTGCTGATCGTGCGGTTCGTGACGCGGCGCTCGCAGCCTGAGTTCGTCAAGCAGTGGGCCAGCACGGGGCGTCTCAACGGGCACATCGAGGAGGTCTTCACCGGTCACGACGTGGTCAAGGTGTTCGGTCGCCAGGCCGAGGCCGCCCAGGAGTTCGATCGCCGCAACGACGATCTGTTCGATGCCGCGTTCAAGGCGCAGTTCATCTCCGGTGTCATCGCGCCGGTGATGATGTTCGTGTCGAACATCAACTACGTGCTGGTCGCCGTGATCGGTGGGCTGCGGGTGGCTTCGGGCAATCTGAGCATCGGCGAGGTGCAGGCGTTCATCCAGTACTCGCGCCAGTTCACCCAGCCACTCACGCAGCTGGCCGGCATGATCAACCTGCTGCAGTCCGGCGTCGCCTCGGCCGAGCGGGTGTTCAGGTTGCTCGACGAGCCCGAGGAGAGCGCCGATCCGCTCGACGCGCCGATGCCCGACCCCGTGAGGGGTCGCGTCGTGTTCGAGGAGGTGTCCTTCTCCTACCGGTCCGACGAACCGTTGATCGAGCACCTCGACCTGGTGGCCGAACCGGGCCAGACCATCGCGATCGTCGGGCCGACCGGCGCCGGAAAGACCACGTTGACCAACCTGGTGCTGCGGTTCTACGACCTGCAGGGTGGGCGCATCACGCTCGACGGCGTCGACATCGCCGACATGCGCCGAGGCGACCTGCGCAGAGAGCTCGGCGTGGTGCTGCAGGACACCTGGCTGTTCAAGGGGTCCATCCGCGACAACATCGCGTATGGCGCCGACGACGCCAGCGAGGCCGAGGTGCTGGCTGCCGCCGAGGTCGCCTCGGTGGATCACTTCGTGCGGACGCTTCCCGAGGGGTACGACACGATCATCGACGACGAGGGCGCCGGCGTCAGCTCCGGTCAGCGTCAGCTCCTCACCATCGCGCGCGCCTTTCTCGCCGACCCGGCGATCCTCGTGCTCGACGAGGCCACCAGCTCGGTCGACACCCGTACCGAGGCGCTCGTGCAGACGGCCATGGAGCAGCTGCGGGCGGGGCGCACGTCCTTCGTCATCGCCCACCGGTTGTCCACGATTCGCGACGCCGACCACATCGTGGTGATGGAGGACGGACACATCGTGGAGCAGGGCACGCACCATTCCCTCATCGAGGCCGGTGGCGCCTACCAGCGCCTGCACCAGGCGCAGTTCTCCGCTCCGACCTCCGACTGAGGTGCGGCTGACCGCGGCCGTCCTGACGTGTTTCCCACACCGCCATGCGCGCCACGGTTCCCCTGTCCGGGCAACCAACTACGGTCAACACCGACGAAGGGGAGTCCATGAGCTCAGCAGTTCCCGAGCCCGACAAGGGCCAGCACACCATCGACGGCCTCACGCCCGACCAGGTGGCCATGGAGCGCTCCGCCCAGAAGGTTTCCGACGTCCTGCTCAACCTCGAGCACTCCATCGCAGCGGCCAAGAAGGCACTCAAGGTCGTGCAGAAGGACGGCGTCGACACAACGCCGAGCTAGCGCTCGCTGCCTTGATTCCCGATCTCGAGAAGTCGCGCAAGCGACTTCAACAGGACACCTACTTCGCCGGCGACAGCCTGCGTCTGCACTGACCTCGGTGGCACTCAGTGGCGCCGAGATCCAGGCCGGGCTCCGGGCGTTCTCCGACAATGGGCGGGGCTACGCAGGGTCAGAGCGGTCGTGGCCGCCGTGGCCGACTGTGACGGGTGGTCGGGATCGGTGGCCCAGGACGCCCCTGAGCTGGTGCGCCGGCTCAGCGACCTCAACCGTCGGATCGCCGAGGGCGAGCGCACCTACCATCCTTCTGACTGAGCAGAAATGTCTGCAACTAGAGCCTAAAGTCCCCATCAATCGAACACCTGTTCTAGTATAGTGATCACATGGAACCGACCCCCACCATCGAGGCGCTGCGCGAAGCGGCGGGTCTTGTCGGGCGCGGGCCTGATGCCGATGCGTTGCGGACCATCCAGAGAGCGCAGGATGCGCTCGACGCGGTCAAGGTCGCCCACCTGGCGGCGTTGGCCGAGTCGCGGGCGTTCGAGTCCGAGGGTGCGTCGTCGATCGGATCGTGGGCGCGGTTGCATCTGCGGATCGGGGAGCGTGAGGCGGCCACGTTGACGCGTGCGGCGGCCACGCTGGCCCGGTTGCCGCAGGTCGCCGAGGCTGCTGCGGCCGGTCAGATGCGCTCGGCGCACGTCAACGTGTTCAGCTACGGGTTGCGGCACGTGGGTGCAGCACCGATCGAGCAAATGATGGACGTGCTGCTGCGGGTCGCGACCACTTGCGAGCCCGGAGAGCTGATGCAGGTGATGCGTGCCCTGCGCGAGGCGGTGTTCCCCGACGAGCTCGACGACGCGTGGGCCAAGGGGATGGACAAGGCCGATCTGCAGGTCAACCCGGTTCCCCAGGGCTTCTCCACCGCGGCTACGCCCTCAATGCGGTGGCTCCTTTGTCAACGGGTTCCTGCCCACGCACGTGGGCGCCAAGTTCCGCACGGTGGTGGACTCGCTGTCCGCACCGGTCGATGCCGACGACACCCGCACGGGTGCTCAGCGCCGGGGCGATGCGATTGATCAGCTGTGCGACCAGATCCTGAACGCGGGACTACCGTCGGACAACGGGGTGCGTCCGCACCTGGGAGTGCGCGCCGACGCCGAGACCGTCCACGCCGCCGCCAACCACCAGCGCGGCACCACGTCCGAGCCCATGGCCCCGGCCGATCTGGCCACCTTCGGCCCGATCGGACCGGCCTTGTTGGCGATGATCGGCTGCGCCGCCGACGTCACCCCGATCCTGACCCACCACATGCCCGACTTCTCGATTGACCGGATCCTCAACGTCGGCCGCACCCACCGCCTCGCCACCGCCCGTCAGCGCACCGCGGTCCTCGACCGCCAAGACGGCCGCTGCGCCGCCCCCGGCTGCCGCAACACCCACCTACAGGTGCATCACGTGGTGTGGTGGTCCAACGGCGGCCCGACCGACCTCGACAACCTCATCGGCCTGTGCTCGCGATGCCATCACCTGGTCCACCGTGACCTGCTGACCATCCGATCCAGCGACGACGGACGATTCGACTTCAGCAGCCGCGACGGCCGCACCCTGATCGAGCAGTACCGACGGCGACGCGACATCCACCGCGAAGCGATCCACATCCACCAGATGGACGTCGCGATCAGGCGCCGACGAGCCGAACGAACGAGAACCGGCTGAACCTCAGGCGATGAAACCTGCCACCCGATCCTTCGGGCGGCCGATGATCGCGCGGTCGCCGCGCACCAGCACGGGTCGCTGCATCAATCGCGGGTGCTCGACCAACAGGTCAGCCACCGCGTCCGGGGTCACGAAGTCGGCAGGATCCAGGTCGAGGCCCTTGAAGAAGCTGTCCTGGCGCACCAGGTCGGCCGGCTCGTCCTCGAGCTTGCCCATCAGGTCGATCAGCGTGGCCCGATCGAGCGGCGTCTTCAGGTACTGCACCACGTCGACCTCGACATCGGCCGAGGCCGCCTCGGCGACTGCGTGGCGCGAGGTCGAGCAACCGGTGTGGTGCAGGATCGTGAGTTCCGACATGTCCTCGACCCTACTGAACCTGCCACCACCGTCTGGCCACCTGGAGTGATCGCGCCATGAGCCCTGTCCTGTTCGATATCGACGACGACGTTTGCACCATCACGATCAACCGGCCTGAGGTCCGCAACGCGGTCGACCGACCCACCGCGACCGCCCTGCGCAAGGCCTTCGAGCGGTTCGAGGCCGACGACTCGCTCCGGGTCGCCGTGCTCACCGGAGCGGGTGGCACGTTCTGCGCCGGCGCGGACCTCGCAGCGGTCTCCGATCCGGCCCGACGCAACGAGCTCGACCCTGACGGCAGGGGATCGGGCCCGATGGGTCCCAGTCGCATGCAGCTGTCCAAGCCGGTCATCGCGGCGATCTCCGGGCATGCCGTTGCCGGGGGACTCGAGCTCGCGCTCCTGGCGGACCTGCGGGTGATGGATGAGGACGCCGAGCTGGGCGTGTTCTGCCGACGCTGGGGTGTGCCCCTGATCGACGGCGGAACCGTGCGGCTGCCGCGGCTCGTGGGTCAGGGACGGGCGCTCGACCTGATCCTGACCGGTCGACCGGTCGGTGCGCACGAGGCGCTGCAGATGGGACTGGTCAACCGTGTCGTGCCGGTGGGGGAGTCGCTCACCGCTGCGCACGCCCTGGCCGAGCAGATCGCCGCCTTCCCGCAGGAGTGCATGCTCACCGATCGCGCCTCGGTCTACCGCCAGGCCGACCTCGACCTCGCGGACGCCCTGCGCGCGGAAGGCTCGCACGGCGTTCCGGTCGTCTTCTCCGAGGGCGCCGCGGGCGCGCAGCGTTTCGTCGACGGAGCGGGTCGACACGGAACGCGTTGAGGAGCAGGACCCCGCCAGAGCGGCTGCCCGAATTGGAGCCTGTCGTCGCCGTCTGGCACAATCAGTCTTTGCGTCCGCGTGCGTCAGGACCCTCTCATCCTCGACGTCACCGGCTCATCGATTTCGTCGGTCGTGTCCCCACGCGTTCCGACAGGTCACCACTGATCACACCCGATCACCCCTGATACACAAGGAGACACCACACTCGTGGCAGTCAAGATTCGCCTGAAGCGCATGGGCAAGATTCGCACCCCGTTCTACCGCATCGTCGTGGCCGACTCGCGCAAGAAGCGCGACGGCCGCGTGATCGAGGAGATCGGCACCTACAACCCGAAGGCCGAGCCCTCGTTGATCTCGGTCGACGGTGAGCGCGCCAAGTACTGGCTCGGAGTCGGCGCCCAGCCGACCGAGGCCGTCGCTGCTCTGCTGAAGATCACCGGCGACATCGGTGGCACCTCCACGCTGAAGGTTGCTGAGACCAAGCGCAGCAAGGAAGACGTCTTCCAGGACGCGCTGAAGGACCTGCACAGCGAGCCCAAGGCCGGTGCAACGACCAAGAAGGCCAAGAAGGCCGACGAGCCGAAGGCTGAAGAGGCCAAGAAGGCCGACGAGCCCAAGGCTGAAGAGCCGAAGGCCGACGAGGCGAAGGCCGACGACAGCGCCGAGGCCTGATCGTGGCTGCTCCCATCGACGAAGTCGTCGAGCACCTGGTCAGCGGCATCGTGGATCATCCCGATGACGTCGATGTCCGGATCAAGCAGGCCCGCGGCGGCGAGCTGTTCGAGGTCCGGGTCAACCCCGACGACCTCGGCAAGGTGATCGGCCGTCAGGGTCGTACCGCCACAGCCATCCGCAAGGTCGCAGGTGCCATCGCCGGTCCAGCCGGTGCGCGCATCGACTTCGTCGACGTCGACCGCCGACGCTGAGGGTGGTGCTCCGGTCGTGCTGGTCGTGATCGGCCGCATCGCCCGGGCCCACGGCCTGCGCGGTGAGCTGGGTGTCCAGATTCGAACTGACGAGCCCGAACGGCGTTTCGCCGCGGGCTCGTCAGTCGTGTGCGGTGACCGCACCTTGACGGTGGCGAGCTCGCGACATCACTCGGGTCGCCTGCTCGTCTTCTTCGAGCACGTCACCGATCGCACGGCGGCCGAAGCGCTGCACGGCACGGTGCTGGAGGCGGAGATCGACCCCAGCGACCTGCCCGACGACCCCGAGGAGTTCTACGATCACCAGCTGGTCGGGCTCGAGGTCCGCCGCGGCGACACCGTGGTCGGCATCGTCGCGGCAGTACTTCACCTGCCCGATCAGGACACCTTGGCCGTCGACGTCGACGGCCGCGAGGTGCTGATTCCCTTCGTCACCGATCTGGTGCCCGACGTCGACGTCGCGGCCGGATTCGTCACCGTGGCCGACCTTCCGGGTCTGCTCGATCCGCAGCAGGCCGAGGTCGCCGACTCATGAGGCCGACCACGTCATGAAGATCGACGTCGTCTCGATCTTCCCGTCGTACCTCGACGCGCTGGCGCTGTCTCTTCCGGGCAAGGCTCGCGACGCTGGCCTGATCGACGTCGCCGTGCACGATCTGCGTGACTTCACCCGTGACAAGCACCGCCGCGTCGACGACACTCCGTACGGCGGCGGCGCGGGCATGGTCATGAAGCCTGAGCCGTGGGGTGAGGCACTCGACGCCCTCGCCGCCCCCGCAACCCTCGTGGTCGTGCCCACCCCGTCGGGCGCCACCTTCACCCAGCGCGATGCCGAGCGTCTGGCCGCAGAGCCTCATCTGCTGTTCGCCTGCGGACGGTACGAGGGCATCGATCAGCGCGTGGTCGACCACGCTGGAGAGCATCACCGGGTCGAGGAGATCTCGCTGGGCGACTTCGTGCTGAACGGCGGAGAGGTCGCGGCTCTGGCGATCATCGAGTCGATCGTGCGCCTGTTGCCGGGGTTCATGGGCAATCCCGCCTCGCTGGTCGAGGAGTCGCACGGCGAGGACGGCCTGCTGGAGTACCCGGTGTACACCAAGCCCGCCGCCTGGCGCGGACGTGAGGTGCCCGAGGTCCTGCTGTCGGGTCATCATGCTGCGATCGCTGCCTGGCGCCTCGAGCAGGCTCAGCTGCGCACCCAGCAGCGCGTGCAACCCGCCGGGGACGACACGTCGCACTGACCACCTGATCCGGCCCGGATTTCAGCTGCGGGTCCACGCTGTGGCAGACTTGCTCCTTGGCGCCGACGTCCCTGCCGCAGGGGAGATGTCGCTTCGCGCCGACATTCTCGAATCACCCCCACATCCGTCGGTGACCTGCAGGCACCAGCGAGGAGAACACTCATGACCAACATCATCGATCAGGTTGCCGCACAGTCGTTGCGCACTGACATCCCCGCGTTCCGCGCCGGCGACACGCTCGACGTGCACGTCAAGGTCATCGAGGGTGCTCGCTCGCGCGTGCAGGTCTTCAAGGGCGTCTGCATCAAGATCCAGGGCTCCGGCGTGGGTCGCACGTTCACCGTGCGCAAGGTCAGCTTCGGCGTCGGCGTCGAGCGCACCTTCCCGCTGCACACCCCCGTGATCGACAAGATCGACGTCGTCACCCGGGGCGACGTGCGTCGCGCCAAGCTCTACTACCTGCGCAACCTGCGGGGCAAGGCCGCGAAGATCAAGGAGAAGCGCGACGCCTGATCCCGTCGGTTGCTCAGCGACCGGCTAGGCTCGAGCGTGTGACTGATCATCGGGCGGCAGCCTCACAGAAGCGGCAGCTTCCCATCTGGCAGGAATCGATCCTGCTGATCGTGACGGCCGTCATCATGGCCGTGGTGGTCAAGACCTTCTTCCTGCAGGCGTTCTACATTCCGTCCGAATCGATGGAACCGACGCTCAGGCCCGACGACAAGATCCTCGTCCAGAAGGTCTCCTACTGGTTGGGCGACGTCGATCGCGGCGACATCGTGGTCTTCGACGATCCCGGGGGATGGCTCGACGCCTCAGAGACACCGCGGGCCGACACCGTCGTGCAGCGCGGGCTCGAGGCCGTCGGACTGTTTCCCACCGGCGGTCACCTCATCAAGCGGGTCGTGGGCGTGGGCGGCGACACGGTCCAGTGCTGCGACGCGGCCGGCAAGCTCACGGTCAATGGAACGGCGCTGAGCGAGCCGTACCTGCTCGACGAGACCGTCAACCGTGATCAGCCGTTCGAGCAGAAGGTCCCCGACGGCTTCTTGTGGGTCATGGGCGACAACCGCAACAACTCGGCCGACTCGCGTGCCCATCTGGGCGATCCCGGCGGAGGCTTCATCGACGAGGACTCCGTGGTCGGCAAGACCTGGGTGCGGGTGTGGCCGTTGGGTCGCGCCGGTTTCCTCGGAGGCACGGACGCCTTCGACGACGTTCGCACCCCATGATCTGCCACCAGAGGACTCCATGATCTGCCACCAGAGGACTCCATGATCTGCCACCAGAGGTGGGTATGACCCGTCTGGCCCGCGGCTCCACCGTGCGACGCAATGCGGGACTGTACGGCTACGAGCGTGCGCTGGCCCGCCAAGGTCTGACGCCGGTCGCCGGGGTGGACGAAGCAGGTCGTGGCGCCTGTGCGGGTCCCTTGGTGGCTGCAGCCGTGGTGCTCGATCGGCCCATCCCGGGCCTGGCTGACTCCAAGCTGCTGACTTCCAAGCGCCGCGATGCCTGCTTCGACCTGGTCATGGAGCGCGCAGTCGACGTCTCGGTGATCATCGTCTCGGCTGCCGAGTGCGACGCCATGGGTCTGCACCAGGCCAACATCGCGGCACTGCGCCGCGCCCTGTGGCGGCTGACGATCCGGCCCGGCTACGTGTTGACCGACGGATTCCCGGTCGACGGTCTGGGTGTCCCCGGGCTGGCGGTCTGGAAGGGCGATCGTGTGTCGGCGTCCATCGCGGCGGCGTCGGTCGTGGCCAAGGTGACACGCGACCGCCTGTTGGTGCAGCTGCACGAGCAGTTCCCGGCATACGATTTCGCCACGCACAAGGGCTACAGCACGCCGGTGCACCAGGCGGCGTTGCGCGAGCACGGTCCGTGTGCCCAGCACCGCACGCAGTACGTCAACGTCAAGGCGTCCATGGAGGCACGAGCATGAGCAGCGCAGAAGATCTGGAGAAGTACGAGTCCGACCTGGAGCTCGCGCTGTACCGCGAGTACCGCGATGTCATCAGCATCTTCAAGTACGTCGTCGAGACCGACCGACGCTTCTACCTGTGCAATGCGGTCGACGTGAAGGTGCGCTCGGAGACCGGCGACGCCTACTTCGAGGTGTCGATGACCGATGCCTGGGTCTGGGACATCTATCGGCCCGCCCGGTTCGCCAAGAGCGTCAAGGTCCTGACCTTCAAGGACGTCAACGTCGAGGAGCTGCAGGACTCCGACGTGAAGCCGCCCACCGGCGACTGAACGGCGCGCGTCACGGAGCCCTGTCCACAGGCTGCGGACCCGGTCGTGACTGTCCACAGCGCCCCGGTGGTGCGTGGTGGTTGTCGCCTCGTGTCGCGAGGCTGCTGGCATGACGTACGCACGCAACAAGTCGATCGGCAACTACGGCGAGAGGCTCGCCGCGGACCATCTGCGTTCGCTGGGCATGGTGGTGCTCGCCCAGCAGTGGACCTGTCGGTTCGGCGAGATCGACATCGTCGCCCGCGACGGATCGACCCTGGTCATCTGCGAGGTCAAGACCCGCACGTCGACGCGATACGGCGGTCCGTTCGAGGCCGTCACGGGTCACAAGGCCGCGCGACTGCGTCGCCTGGCGTCTGCCTGGCTCGAGGCGCACGACGTGCATCCGCCGGCTGTGCGCATCGACGTCGTGTCGGTGGTGGTCCCGCCTGCCGGGGCTCCGCGGGTCGAGCGCATCGCGGGGGTGGCCTGATGTCGGGCGCCACGCACTCGGTGACCCTCGACGGTCTGGCCGGCCGATCCATCGAGGTCGAGGCCGACATCTCCGGTGGACTGCCGCGTACCGTCATCGTGGGGCTGGCCGACGTGATGGTCAGCGAGGCGCGGGATCGTTGTCGGTCGGCGATCACCAACTCGGGTCGCACGTGGCCAGACCAGCGCGTCACGATCAACCTGGCTCCCAGCACGCTGCCCAAGTCCGGCTCCCACTACGACCTCGCGATCGCCATGGCCGTGCTGGCGGCGCAGGACGTGGTTCCGTCGTCGAGCCTGCGCGGTGCCGTCTTCCTGGGCGAGCTGGCCCTCGACGGTCGCCTTCGAGCGATACGCGGGGTGCTGCCGGCCACGCTCGCTGCGGCCGAAGCGGGGTTCGACCGGGTGTTCGTGCCCGAGGTCAACGTGGCCGAGGCCGAGCTGGTCGGCTCGATCTCGGTGGTGGGCGTGCGGTCGCTGCGCCAGACCGTGGCGCTGCTGACCGGCACCGAAGAACCGGACGACCCGCCCGTACCGCCTCTTGACGACGTGAACGGCGCGTCGTGGACCGCGGCCGACCGGCTGGCCGACTTGGACCTGCTCGACGTCGCGGGTCAGGAGGACGCGCGGCTGGCGGTCGTGATGGCGGCCGCGGGTGGTCATCATCTGCTGATGACGGGTCCACCCGGGGTGGGCAAGACGATGCTCGCGCAGCGCCTGCCGGCGCTCCTGCCCGACCTCTCCCACGAGCAGTCGCTGGAGGTCAGTGCAGTGCACTCGGTGGCGGGAGTGCTGCCCAGCGAT
Source organism: Aeromicrobium sp. CF3.5 (assembly GCF_051262695.1). Classification (NCBI taxonomy): domain Bacteria; kingdom Bacillati; phylum Actinomycetota; class Actinomycetes; order Propionibacteriales; family Nocardioidaceae; genus Aeromicrobium; species Aeromicrobium sp. CF3.5. The sequence goes on along the minus strand of NZ_JBIMEZ010000004.1, from coordinate 142,044 downwards.
GCGCCGCTGCTGCGCCGGCCCCCCTTCCTCGACCCGCACCACACCGCCAGCGCCGTCTCGATCGTGGGCGGCGGCAGCCGGGTGATCAAGCCCGGTGCGCTGAGCCTGGCGCACCGCGGGGTGTTGTTCATGGACGAGGCCCCCGAGTTCGCCAGCAACGTGATCGAAGCCCTGCGTCAACCCTTGGAGAGTGGGCGCATCGTGGTGTCCCGGGCGGCGCAGACGGCCGCCTATCCGGCCAGGTTCCAGCTCGTGCTCGCTGCCAATCCGTGCCCGTGCGGGCTCGACGGCGCAGCGGGGGAGCAGTGCAGGTGCTCGCCGCTGATGCGTCGGCGCTACGTCGACCGGCTGTCGGGTCCGATCCGTGACCGCATCGACATCCATCGGGTCCTCACCGCCCCGGCCCGCCCCGAGCTCGCCGCAGCGCTCGGCACGGGACGCGGTACCGCCGAGCTGCGCGAGGCCGTGGACGTGGCCCGCCAGCGACAGGCAGTCCGGCTGGCCGACTCTCCGTGGACCGTCAACGCCGACGTCCCGGGGGCCGACCTTCGACGGCGGTGGCCGGTGCTACCGGCCGGACGTGATCTCATCGACGGGCAGCTGCGTGGACATGCGCTGAATCCGCGCTCGGCCGACCGCGTGCTCCGGCTCGCCTGGACCGCAGCAGACCTCAACGGCCACCACGTCCCGACGGTCGAGGACGTCGAATCCGCTCTGGCTCTGCGTCGCGGAACTGCGTTGGGCGGGTCCGTGCGAGACGTGGTGCAGGCCTCGTGAACGCCGAGGCGAGGGCGCGGCTCGCGATCAGCATCCTGGCCGAGCCGGGAGATCCACGGGTGCGTGACCTTCGGTCGGATCTGGAGCCGCCGGCGGTCCTGCGTGAGCTGTTGGACGGACAGACCACGACCCGCGAGCTCGAACACCACCTGGGGCACGTGCTCGATCAGGCGAGCGTCCACGGTCTGCGCTGGGTGACGCCGTCGGATCAGCAGTGGCCCGCCCAGCTCGAAGACCTCCACCACCTGGAGCCGCTGCAGGGCACCGCTGGCTCGCCGCTCGGCCTGTGGGTGCGGGGCGAGGCCCGACTCGACGAGCTGGCCGACCTGTCGGTCGCCGTCGTCGGGGCACGATCGTGCAGCACGTACGGTGCCGAGATCGCCGGAGAGGTTGCTGCCGATCTCGCGTCGATGGGATTCACCATCATCAGCGGTGCCGCCTACGGCATCGATGCGTGCGCGCACCGTGGTGCACTCGTGATGGGTCGTCCGACCATCGCCGTGCTGGCCTGCGGAGCCGATGCGGCCTATCCGCGGGCGCACACCACGATGCTCGAGCGCATCGTGGCCGAAGGGGGCCTCGTGATCAGCGAGCAGCTGCCGGGAGCGAGCCCGCTCAAGCACCGGTTCTTGTCCCGCAACCGGATCATCGCGGCCCTGTCGCGCGGCACGGTCGTCGTCGAGGCGGCTCTGCGCAGTGGATCGCTCAACACGATGCACTGGGCCGATCTGCTCGGTCGCATCACCATGGCGCTGCCCGGTCCGGTGACGTCGCCGCGTTCCAGCGGGACTCACGCTGCTGTTCGCGGCGGCAAGGCCATCCTGGTCACGTCGGGCCAGGACGTGGCCGAGGAGCTGGCCGGTCTCGGCCCGGTCGGGCGGGGAGTCCCTGCGATGCCCGGGTGAAGCGTTGCGCCAGGTCGACCAGGGCGTCGCGCACCTCCTCACCCGACAGCACAGTGAACTCGATGGTGCTGGTGCCGACGTACATCGCGATCTCGTGGGGCGAGCGCGCACCCGTGGTGAGGATGCAGGTCCCGTCTCCGGTGTCGGTGAGGGCCACGACCGTTGGACCGAAGTGGCGGGCCACCTCATCGGCGGGAGCCTGCATGAGCAGGCGGGCTCTGCACGGATACGGATCCGTGGTGATGCTCCGGGTGGTGAAGTCGCGGATCTGATCGTCGGGGATGGTGCGCGGCACGAAGGTGGTGGGCAGGGGTGCTGCCTGGCGAACCCGGTCCAGTCGCAGCGTCCGCCATGACGTCCGCTGCACGTCCCAGGCCACGAGGTACCACCGATCAGCCGTGTGGACGACCCGATGGGGCTCGATCGTGCGCTGTGATCGCTCTCCGTCGTGCCGGATGTAGTCGACCCGGAGCTGATGGTGATCGCTGACGGCTTGCGCGACGCCGACCAGGACGTCGACCAAGACGTCCTGGCGTGCCCCGCCCAGGGGCACGAGCGCCTGTTCCACGTCGGTGATGAGGCGTCGGGTGGCCGATGACAGTGATCGCTCGAGCTTCCCGAGCGCGCGGGCGGCTGCATCCTGGACGTCCGCGACGCTCCACGCAGCAGCCGCCCGAAGCCCGATCGCGATCGCCACCGCCTCGTCCGCGGCCAGGCTGAGTGGCGGCAGTGAGGCGCCGGGCCCGAGTCTGTAGTGACCGCCGACGCCCGGGCGGGCGACGATCCCGTAGCCCAGATCTCGGAGATCCTCGATGTCGCGACGCAGGGTGCGATCGCTCACCTCGAGCCGGAGACGCAGCTCGGCTCCGGTCCACTCCCGCCGCGACTGCAGGATTCCGAGCAGCATCAGGACCCGTCCGGTGGTTCGCGTCATGGACTCATCATTTCGTCGATCACGGTCATATGGTGGCCGCAATTGGATCGAGGATCAGAACATGACCCACACAGACGCCGTCATGGCCTTCCGCATCGATATCCCGCAGCCCGATCTCGACGATCTGAGGGCGCGCCTCCGAGCCTCTCGCCTACCCGCGGCACTGCCGGGCGACGACTGGTCGACCGGGGTCCCGAACGACGTCCTGCGCGACCTGGTCGGTCGTTGGTCACGCCACGACTGGCGTGGCACGGAGGATCGCCTGAACGCCCTGCCGCAGTTCACGACCTGCATCGATGGGCAGGACATCCACGTCATCCACGTGCGATCGACGGTCGAGGGTGCGGTCCCCGTCCTGCTGACGCATGGCTGGCCGGGCTCGTTCCTAGAGTTTGAGGGTCTGATCGGTCCGCTCACCGACCCCGAGTCCCACGGCGGGGACGCCTCCGACGCATTCGACGTCGTGATCCCGTCGATCCCGGGATTCGGGTTCTCCACGCCGCTACGCGACGAGGGATGGACCACCTCACGGATCGCGATGACGTGGCTCGAGCTGATGTCACGTCTGGGTCACGAGCGGTTCATGGTGCAGGGAGGTGACATCGGCGCCGGCGTCGCGCCCGAGGTCGGCCGGTTGGCCCCGGAGCGCGTCATCGGGGTGCACGTCAACGGAGCGCTCGGCGACTTCGCGGACGAGATGGACGAGGGCACGATGGCCGGGCTCACGACGCTCGAGCAGGATCGGATGCGTCGTGTCGGGGAGTTCATGCGCGAGGAGTTCGGCTACATCGCCATCCAGTCGACCCGGCCCGGGCTGATCGGGACGATGGCTGCCGACAGCCCCGTGGGCCAGCTGGCCTGGATCCTCGACAAGCTGGAGGCCTGGAGCCATCCATCGACCCGCTCGGCGGTGGACGTCCTGGGTGAGCAGTTCGTGCTCGAGAACATCTCCCTGTACTGGCTCACCGCGTCCGCAGGGTCAGCCGCCTACGTCGGCTATGCCCAGGCGGGCGGTTGGGGTTCGGTCTCGGAGTCGTCGGGCGTCCCGACTGCCGCGATCCAGTTCGCCCACGACATCGGCCTGCGACACCTGGCGGAGCGGTCGAGCTCGATCGTCCGGTGGACCGATGTGGAGGACCGGGGTGGCCACTTCGCTGCCCTGGAGGAGCCGCAGTTGCTGGTCGACGACCTCCGGGAGTTCACCCGGGCGCTGCGCTCCTGACGGTCGCGGGCCAGCGGCCTGAATTGTGAGAGAATCGTCGGAGAGTTCCTGAGGAGCTCCCGGACGAGTGGGTGCCGTACCCGGTGTGCGACAAGACGGCCCCTGAGGAGTCGTCATGTCGTGGTTGATTCTCATCGCATCCGGTGTGCTCGAGGCAGTCTGGGCCACAGCGCTCGGGCGCTCAGAAGGTTTCACGCGCCTTGGAGCATCGCTGACCTTCTTCGTCGCGCTGGCGGCCAGCATGGCGGGACTCGCCTACGCGATGCGCGAGCTCCCCGTCGGCACGGCGTACGCCGTGTGGGTGGGCATCGGCGCTTCGCTCACCGTCGCCTACGCCATGATCACGGGCACCGAGCCCGCCTCGTTGGTGAAGGTGCTGCTGCTCGCCGGCATCGTGGTCTGCGTGGTGGGTCTCAAGGTGATCGACTGAGCACCGGCATGGTGACCGATCTGCAGGTCGACGCCCCGCATAATGACGGCATGGGTGAGGCAGGAGGCGCAGTCCTCAGTGAGCCGTGGGCACGAGTGCTGGGTGACTACGAACATCATCTGGTCGCGGAGCGGGACCTGTCGGCCCATTCGGTGCGTGCGTATCTCGTTGACCTCAGCAGCCTCGCGGAGCACTCGATGCGCCAGGGCATCGACGACCCGACCCATGTCACGATCCGATCGCTCCGCAGCTGGCTGGCGACCCTGCAGACGCTGGGGCGAGCCCGCACCACGATGGCCCGACGCGCGACCGCCGCTCGTGTGTTCACCGGCTGGCTGGTGCGCACGGGCCGAGCCAGTTCGGATGCTGGTGCGTTGCTGGCCAGTCCGAAGGCACATCGTGAGCTCCCTGAGGCACTGTCCCTGGCCGAGGTGCGAGCCCTGCTCGACGCCACCACCGCCGCTGTCGTCGACGACGGTGTGGCAGGCCTTCGGGACCTGGCGATCCTCGAGCTGCTGTACGCCACCGGCATTCGGGTCGGCGAGCTCGTCGGCGTCGACATCGACGACGTGGACCGTGCTCGCCGCGTGGTGCGGGTGTTCGGCAAGGGCCGCAAGGAACGCATGGTTCCGTTCGGAGCGCCGGCGGCCGACGCCGTGGACGGGTGGGTCGAAGGTGGCCGCCCCGAGCTGGTCGTCGAGAGCAGTGGTGCTGCACTCTTCCTGGGCATGCGGGGCGCGCGCATCGATCAGCGTGCCGTACGACGCGTGGTGCACGAGCGGATCGCCGCAGTCGAGGGTGCCCCTGACCTGGGGCCGCACGGCCTGCGGCACACCGCTGCCACGCACCTCCTCGAGGGCGGCGCCGACCTGCGATCGGTCCAGGAGATCCTCGGTCACGCCTCGCTGGGCACCACCCAGATCTACACGCACGTCAGCACCGAACGCCTCCGCAGCGCCTACCGCCTGGCCCACCCCCGGGCCTAGCCTCCCTCTCGGAGCTGCTCAGCAGGTGAGGTGCTCGGTGAGGGAGCGCAGCTGGATCTGCAGGTTGCGAGCCTCGGTCTCCTCGAGGCCCATGGCGTCGCGCAGATGGCAGTCGATGGCGGTGAAACGAGCCTGCAGGGCTCGCCCCTGAGCGGTCAGCTCGATCTCGACCACGCGCTCGTCGCGAGCGCTGCGGGTCCGGGTGATCAGGCCCGCGGACTCCAGCCGGCGCAGCAGGGGAGTCATCGTGCCGTGGTCGAGGTGAAGATCACTCGCGAGATCTGAGACAGGTCGCGGGGGGCCCTCGGACAGCAGCCGGACCACCAGGTACTGCGGATACGTCAGGCCCAGCTCGGAGAGCACAGGTCGGTAGCAGGCCGTGATGGCGCGCGAGGCCGCGTAGAGGTCGAAGCAGAGGAGATCGTCGATCGATGCAGCGCGTGCGGCGGCGGGGGACACGTGGCCTCCTCGAAGTGGTGTGGTGCGATCACTGTATCGCGTGTACGTTTATCTTGTGCACAAGATAAAGGTGCATCATCCATCGACTGAGGAGCAGATATGCCCACACGTACGTCACGCACTGCATGGAACGGCACCCTCGAGGCCGGATCCGGACAGGTCGAGCTGAGCAGCTCGAAGGCCGCCACGTTCGACGTCTCGTTCCCCAAGCGCGCCGCAGAAGAGGCCGAGGGCACCACCAGCCCCGAAGAGCTCATCGCCGCGGCCCACTCGGCCTGCTTCGCGATGCAGCTGTCGGCGTTCGTCGCCGAGGCCGGCGGAACCCCCGATTCGCTCGAGGTCACGGCCGACGTCTCGCTCGGCCCGGACTCGGCCGACGGCGGGTTCAAGCTCACCGGCATCACCCTCAAGGTCAGCGGCGAGGTCTCCGGCCTCGATGCGGACGGTTTTGAGCAGGCAGCGCAGAAGGCCAAGGCCGGCTGCCCGGTCAGCAAGGCGCTCACTGGCGTGGAGATCACGCTGGAGACCGAGCTCGTCAGCTGACCCACGGCATCACCGAGATCGCTACCCACTGAACTGTCCTCCGCGTGGAGGCGGTTCGGTGGGTAGCGATCTTGTCTCTACAGGTAGGGCGACGGATTCGTGGGCGCGCCGTGGTCGAGGACCATGAAGTGCAGGTGGCACCCCGTGGACATCCCGGTGCTGCCGACCCGGCCCACCACCTGTCCGGCGTCGACCTTCTCGCCGACCGTGACCGATCGCGAGGACAGGTGCGCGTAGCCACTCGTGAGTCCGTCCGAGTGATCGAGCAGGACACGCTGACCGTAACCGGCGTCGGTGGGCGTGGCCTCCACCACGCCGGAGCTCGCTGCCCGTACCGGAGTGCCGCACGGGGCGGCGAAGTCGGTGCCGTCGTGCAGCTTGCGCACTCCCGTCACTGGATGGACGCGCATGCCGAACGGCGATGAGACGGGTCCGTTCAACGGGTCCAGCAGCGCGCCACCGGCGCCAGCGGGGGGAGTGGGAGGCGGACCGTCCGGTGAGATGAGACGGAACCGCCCACCTCCCAGCAGCTCGAGTGGATCGCGATAGTCGCGGTCCGCCTGGCCCACTCGTCCCAGGTGCAGACACGGTCCGGCGCAGTGGCTCGGTCCCGGCAGCAGCGTGCCCAGCACCTCGCCGCGCTCGACGGCGTCCCCCTGGCGGACGCCGGCGAGCACGGGCTGATAGGTCGAGCGCTCTGCGCCGTGCAGGACCGTGATGACGTCGACCGTGCCGACCCTCCCGACGAATGTCACCGTGCCCGGTGCCACGGCCCGCACCGCGGTGCCGGCCGGTGCGGCGATGTCGAGACCCCGGTGACCCGCCCCGTACTCGGAATCTGGCTTCTCGAAGGCGCGACCCAGTCCGTCGCGCCCCACGGGCCAGCTCCACGGCTCATCAGCGTGGGCTGCAACGGCGGTGACGGCGCAGATGCACGCCGAGGCGGTCAGTGTGGTCAGCAGCAGTCGGATCAGTCGCATGCGCTCCAGCCAACGGCTCGGGAGCGAGTGTCACCAGGGCTGCTGACATCCCTGTGCAAACAGCTGCGCAGGCCACCGGCCTGTGGACGGTGCCGCGATTCAGGGCGACGGGATTTCAGTGCGATGGCAGGTCTGCACTACAGTGGTGTCATCACCTCTTCGGAGGTGAAATTCGCGCGCCCGTTCCCGTCTTGACGCGAGAGCTGAAAGACGGCCGTGGTCCTGGTCCCGCACCGATTCGGTGAGGGTGGGTCACGGAGCCGGGCGCCAGGCCACCGGCAATCCGCCGGCGGATCAACCAGGAACCGGCACTCGTCGTGCCACAAGGAGATACGACCATGGCAGTCGTCACCATGCGCCAGCTGCTCGAGAGCGGCGTTCACTTCGGGCACCAGACCCGTCGTTGGAACCCGAAGATGAAGCGTTTCATCCTCACCGAGCGCAACAGCATCTACATCATCGACCTCCAGCAGTCGCTGGCCTACATCGATGCAGGCTACGAGTTCGTCAAGAGCACCGTCGCCCGCGGAGGCACCGTCCTGTTCGTCGGCACCAAGCGTCAGGCGCAGGAGCCCATCGAGGAGCAGGCCAACCGCGTCGGCATGCCGTTCGTCAACCAGCGCTGGCTCGGCGGAATGCTCACCAACTTCCAGACGATGCACCAGCGCCTGCAGCGCATGAAGGAGCTCGACGAGGTCGACTTCGACGACGTCGCCGGCTCCAACCGCACCAAGAAGGAGCTGCTGCAGATGCGCCGCGAGCACGCGAAGCTCACGCGCACCCTGGGCGGCATCCGCGAGATGGGCCGCACCCCGGCCGCCGTCTGGATCGTCGACACCAAGAAGGAGCACCTCGCCGTCGACGAGGCGCGCAAGCTCGGCATCCCGATCGTCGCGATCCTCGACACCAACTGTGATCCCGATGACGTCGACTACCCGATCCCGGGCAACGACGACGCCATCCGCTCGGTCGGCCTGCTGACCCGCGTCATCGCCGACGCCGTCGCCGAGGGCCTCATCGCCCGCGGTGGCAGCAAGACCGGCGAGGAGGACGCCGGCACCGAGCTCGGCGCCGACGAGCCCATGGCGGACTGGGAGCGCGAGCTGCTGGAGAAGAAGGACGCCGAGGACAAGGCTGCCGCGGCTGCCGCTCCTGCTCCCTCCGCGACCCCCGAGGCCGCGCCGGCCACCCTGGCCGACGCACCTGCCGCCGAGCCGGTCGATGCAGCCCCGGCTGCGGACGCCGCGGCTTCGCCGGCCACCACCTCGGGCGCCGGCACCACGCCTCCCGAGGGCGCCACGGCCACCGCGCCGTTCGGTCCCGGCTCCAAGGCTCCCCTCAAGAGCGGCAACGCTCCCAAGGGTCACCCGATCAAGGGCAACGCCGACTCCGGCAAGTACCACGCCGAGGACGGCCAGTGGTACGAGCAGACCGTTGCCGAGGTCTGGTTCGACACTGCTGAGTCCGCCGAGGCGGCCGGCTTCACTCGCGCCGGCGCCTGATTCCCACCCACTCTCACGACATCACAGAAGGGCATCACCATGGCCATTGCAGCCGCTGACGTGAAGAAGCTCCGTGACGCCACGGGCGCCGGCATGATGGACGCCAAGAAGGCGCTCACCGAGGCCGACGGCGACTTCGACCAGGCAGTCGAGGCGCTGCGCATCTCCGGTGCCGCCAAGGCCGCCAAGCGCGGAGCCGAGCGGGAGGCCTCGGCTGGCCTCGTCGCCAGCTCGGCCTCGGGCTCGGCGATCGTCGAGCTCCGTTCGGAGACCGACTTCGTGGCGAAGAACGAGCAGTTCATCGCCCTGGCTCAGGAGCTGGCCGAGCTGGCCGACTCCACCAAGCCGGCCTCGAACGAGGAGTTCGCCGCGACGAAGCTGGAGTCGGGCAAGACGGCGGCCGAGTCGGTCGCCGATCTGGCCGTCGTCATCGGCGAGAAGCTCGAGCTCGGCCGCGTGGCCGCGTTCGAGGGCGACGTCGCCACCTACATGCACCGCCGGGCCAGTGACCTGCCCCCCGCGGTCGGCGTGCTCGTCGAGTACGAGGGCAGCGATGCCGACACCGCCCGTGGAGTCGCGATGCAGATCGCGGCCATGCGTCCGCGGTTCCTCACCCGTGAGGACGTGCCCGCCGATCTCGTCGCCAAGGAGCGCGAGATCGCCGAGGCCACGGCCCGCGAGGAGGGCAAGCCCGAGCAGGCGATCGTCAAGATCACCGAGGGGCGCCTCAACGGCTTCTTCAAGGACGTCGTCCTGCTGGAGCAGCCGTCGGTCACCGATGACAAGAAGTCGGTCAAGGCCGTGCTCGAGGGTGCGGGCGTCAGGTTGTTGCGATTCGCGCACATCGAGGTCGGTTCCTGACCTGAGCTCGGATCACGAACGCCCCGCAGATTCTTCTGCGGGGCGTTCGTGTTCCCGTGGACGGAGCGGCGCGCGCGCTCGGATAGACTGCCAGTCATGACTCGACGCGTTCTCCTGAAGCTGTCCGGCGAAGTCTTCGGAGGCGGCAAGATCGGGATCGATCCCGATGTCGTGAACGGAATCTCCGCCCAGATCGCCGAAGCGGTCCGTGAGGGCGTCGAGGTCGCGATCGTCGTCGGCGGCGGCAACTTCTTCCGTGGCGCCGAGCTCAGTCAGCGTGGCATGGAGCGATCTCGAGCCGACTACATCGGGATGCTCGGCACGGTGATGAACTGCCTCGCCCTGCAGGACTTCTGTGAGAAGCAGGGCATCGACACGCGGGTGCAGTCGGCGATCACGATGGGGCAGGTCGCTGAGCCGTACATCCCGCGCAAGGCCATCCGGCACCTCGAGAAGGGCCGGGTCGTCATCTTCGGTGCGGGTGCCGGCATGCCCTACTTCTCCACTGACACCGTCTCGGCCCAGCGAGCCCTGGAGATCAAGGCCGACGCGGTCCTGATGTCCAAGAGCGGGGTCGACGGCGTCTACACCGCCGATCCGCGCACCGACTCCTCGGCCCGCAAGCTGGACGAGCTGACCTTCGCCGACGCACTGCAGCAGAACCTCAAGGTGGTCGACGCCGCCGCCTTCGCGCTGTGCATGGAGAACCAGCTGCCGATGATCGTGTTCGGCATGGAGGGCGAGGGCAACATCTCGCGGGTGCTGCGCGGTGAGAAGATCGGGACACTGGTGCACGCCGGGTGACCGTCCCACCGCACCCGACCTGACGCTCCAGCACGACAAACTTCTCCGCCAGACACCGCCCGTACAGAGACAGCTAAGGACACCACCGTGATCGATCAGACCCTGCGTGACGCCGAGTCCAAGATGGAGAAGGCCGTCGAGCACACCCGCGAGGAGTTCTCCGCGATCCGCACCGGCCGCGCGCACCCGGCGATGTTCGCCCAGATCACGGCCGACTACTACGGTCAGCCGACACCGCTGCAGCAGCTGGCGGGCTTCCAGGTTCCTGAGCCCCGCACCGTGATCATCCAGCCGTACGACCAGGGCGCCAAGGGGGCCATCGAGAAGGCGATCCGCGAGTCCGATCTCGGCGTCAACCCCTCCGACGACGGCAAGGTGCTGCGTGTGACCCTGCCCGAGCTGACCGAGGAGCGCCGCAAGGAGTACATCAAGCTCGCGCGCACCAAGGCCGAGGACGGCAAGATCGCGGTGCGTGGGGTGCGCCGCAACGCCAAGCAGGCGATGGACAAGGCCGAGAAGGACTCCGAGATCAGCAAGGACGACAACACCGGTGGCGAGAAGCGTCTCGACGCCCTCACCAAGAAGCACGTCGACCTGGTCGACGACCTGCTCAAGAACAAAGAGGCAGAGCTCCTTGACGTCTGACTCACCATCTCCGGAGGTCGCGAACCCCGCCGAGCCGCGCAAGAGCCGCGCGGGGCGCGATCTTCCGGCGGCCATCGGCGTCGGGGTCAGTCTTGCCCTGCTCGTGGTGCTGTCGTTGGTGCTGGTCAAGGCCGCTTTCGTCCTCGTCGTGGCGGTCGCCCTGACGATCGGTCTGTGGGAGCTCAGCCGCGCCATGAGGACCGTGGGGATCGAGATCCCGCTGCTGCCCGTGGCCGGCGGTGGCGTGATCATGCTGGTGGGTGGCTATCTGGGCGGCATGGAGACCGCCGCCGTGGCCATGGCCCTGACCGTGATCGGAACGCTGATCTGGCGGCTCGGCGACGGTGCCGACGGTTTCGTGCGCGACAGCACGGCGGGCGTGTTCTGCCTGTCGTACCTGTACCTCATGGGTGTGTTCGTCTCATTGATGCTCATCGAGGACGACGGGCCGTGGCGCGTGGTGGCCTTCATCGTCGCGACGGTCACCTCCGACATCGGGGGTTACGCGGCCGGCGTGCTGTTCGGCCGCCATCCGATGGCGCCGACCATCAGCCCCAAGAAGTCCTGGGAGGGTGTGGGCGGCTCGCTGGTCGCGGGTATCGCGGCGAGCATCGTGATGGTCGTGTTCGCCCTCGACGGCCCGTGGTGGGCCGGCGTGGCGCTGGGTGTCGCGGGTGTCGTGTTCGCGACGCTGGGCGATCTGTCCGAATCGTTGATCAAGCGTGACCTGGGCATCAAGGACATGGGCAACCTGCTGCCCGGCCACGGCGGCTTGATGGATCGGCTCGACTCGCTCATCGCCGTGGCACCGATCGCGTGGCTGGTGCTGTACGCGTTGGTCCCGGTTACCTGACCCGCCCGTCACAGTCCGCACACCCGACCGGCAGGCTGGGCACATGTCGATCAAGGTAGCGCTCGAGCACCGCACCACCTACACGTTCGACCGATCGGTGGCTCTGGGGCCGCACGTGGTGAGACTGCGACCGGCGCCGCACACGCGGACGCCGATCGAGGCGTACTCGCTGGACGTCCGCGCGCGGCCGGACACGGCCGGTTCCGCAGCGGTGACCCACTTCGTGAACTGGCAGCAGGATCCGTTCGGCAACTGGATGGCTCGCCTGGTGTTCCCCGAGCCGGTGCACGAGCTCGACATCACGGTCGGTGTGGTCGCAGATCTCGTCTCGATCAATCCGTTCGACTTCTTCATCGAGGAGTACGCCGAGCGCTTCCCGTTCAGTTACACGCCTGCGCTGGCCGCGGATCTCGCGCCGTACCTGCGTCCGGTCGGTGAGGTCCCAGGTGGCAGCTCCGAGCTCGGAACCGAGCAGGGCCCCGGCCCGGTGGTGACCGCGTGGCGCGAGCAGCTGCCCCCGCTCGACCCTGCCGGGGTACCCACGGTGACGTTCCTGGCCCAGCTGAACGCCGCGGTCAACCGCGACGTGGGGTACTCGGTGCGCATGGAGCCGGGCGTGCAGTCGCCCGACGAGACGCTGAACCGCGCCATCGGATCGTGCCGCGACAGTGCCTGGCTGCTGGTCTCGCTGCTGCGCCAGCACGGTCTGGCCGCCCGTTTCGTCTCCGGGTACCTGGTGCAGCTGACCTCCGACGTGGAGGCGCTCGGGGGTGGCGCCAACGGTCCCGCCGAGGACTTCACCGACCTGCACGCCTGGACCGAGGTGTACGTGCCCGGCGCCGGGTGGGTGGGGCTCGACCCCACGTCGGCGCTGTTCGCCGGCGAGGGCCACATCCCGCTGTCGGCCACTCCGCACCCGTCGTCGTCGGCGCCCATCTCCGGTGTCACCGAGCCGACCACCGTCGAGTTCGCGTTCTCCAACACGGTGCGCCGCGTCCACGAGGACCCTCGCGTCACCCTTCCGTACACCGAAGAGGCCTGGGAGCGCATCGACGCACTCGGCGAGGCCGTCGACGAACGACTCGTGGCCGGCGACGTGCGCCTCACCCAGGGCGGAGAGCCGACCTTCGTGTCCCTCGACGACATGGTCTCGGCGCAGTGGAACACCGCGGCAGACGGTGACGACAAGCGTCGCCTCGCCAGCAGTCTCGCCGACAGCCTGCGCGAGACCTTCGCCGCCGGCGGAGTGGTGCACCGCGGTCAGGGCAAGTGGTACCCCGGCGAGCCGCTGCCGCGCTGGCAGATCGCCATGCAGTGGCGCGACGACGGGGTCTCGCTGTGGTCCGATCCGGCGCTGCTGGCTGACCCGTTCGCCGAGATGGCCGCGGATCTCGATCCGGACGTCGGCCGCGAGGCAGCCGAACAGCTGGCCCGCGAGATGACCCGGCTGCTCGGGCTTCCGCACGAGCAGCTGCGACCCGCCTTCGAGGACCCGCTGCTGCAGCTGGCCGGCGAGCTGCGCCAACCCGATGGGCAGCGACCGGAGATCGACCCGGAGGTCGCCGATCCCACGCTCGTCGTGGCCCTCGACGAGCAGGAGTCGGTCCCCAGCGGGTGGGTCCTGCCGATCGTCACGGGCGAGGACTGGACCAGCCCGGACTGGACCCTGCGCCGCGGTCGCCTCGTGCTGAGCCCCGGAACCTCTGCCGTGGGTCTGCGCCTTCCCCTCGATGCGATCAGCTGGACAGCCCCCGAGGCCAGCGGCGATCCCTCCTACCTCGAGGCCGGCCCGGCCATCGACGCCTCGATCCCCACGGCGGTCGTCGTGCCGGTCGAGGGCCAGCCGACCACGGCGCTCGCGGTGGAGTCCCGCGACGGTCACGTGCACGTGTTCTTGCCACCCACCGAGCGACTCGAGGACTACGCCGACCTGCTGCACCTCGTCGACGTCGCCGCCACGACGCTCGACCAGCCGGTCGTGCTCGAGGGCTACGGTCCGCCACCGGACCCGCGCCTGACCCAGCTGGTGGTCACTCCCGACCCTGGTGTCATCGAGGTCAACCTGCAGCCCTCGGGCTCGTGGGCCGAGCTGCGCGACCTCACCTCCACCCTCTACGAGCAGGCGCGCACCCTGCGTCTGTCGACCGAGAAGTTCGACCTCGACGGCACCCACACCGGCACCGGTGGCGGCAACCACATCACCCTCGGTGGCGCCCAGGCCGCCGACTCCCCGATGCTGCGCCGTCCTGAGCTGCTGGCCAGCATGGTGGCGTACTGGCAGCGTCACCCGGCACTGTCGTACCTGTTCTCGGGACGCTTCATCGGCCCGACCAGTCAGGCGCCGCGATTCGACGAAGGTCGCCCCGAAGCGGTCTACGAGGCCGAGATCGCGCTGTCGGAGATCCATCGTCTGTCCGAGGTCGAGCGCTCCGAGGACGGGGAGGTCCCGCTCTGGGTGGTCGATCGGGCGCTGCGCAACATCCTCACCGACCTGACCGGCAACACGCACCGCGCCGAGTTCTGCATCGACAAGCTCTACAGCCCCGACTCCTCGCGCGGACGTCTGGGCCTGCTGGAGCTGCGTGGTTTCGAGATGCCGCCGCACCCCCGCATGGCCATGGTGCAGTCGCTGCTGGTGCGATCGCTGGTGGCGATGTTCTGGGAACGCCCCTACCGTGAGCCACTCGAACGATGGGGAACGGCCCTGCACGAGGACTTCCTGCTGCCGCAGGGTGCGATCCGCGACATCGAGGCCGTCGTGGCCGATCTCCAGGCGTTCGGCATCGACTTCGACACCACCTGGCTCGAGCCGTTCACCGAGTTCCGCTTCCCGCGCATCGGTGCGACCCGCATCCCCACGTCCGGAGGTGCTGCGGTCGAGCTGGAGCTGCGCAACGCCATCGAGCCGTGGCACGTGCTGGGCGAGGAGGCGACCGCTGGCGGCACTGCTCGTTACGTCGACTCCTCGTTGGAGCGCGTACAGGTGCTGGCCCGTGGTGTCGTTCCCGGCCGACACCTCGTCACCTGCCAAGGTGTTCCCGTGCCCCTCACACCCACCGGTCGCCACGGCGAGTACTACGCCGGTGTGCGGTATCGCGCGTGGCAGCCGCCCTCGGCGCTGCACCCCACGATCGAGGTGCACTCGCCGCTGACGTTCGAGGTCATCGACACGACGGCCGCCACCTCGTTGGGTGGTGCGACCTACCACGTCGTGCACCCGGGCGGTCGCGCTCACCAGCATCCTCCGGTCAACGCCCGCGAGGCCGAGTCTCGTCGCGCCGGTCGCTTCGAGGAGGGTGGTCACTCCACCGGTCGGGTCGACGTCGCGGCGCTGGAGACCCTGTCTCGGCGGGCCGCCTCGCCGGAGTACCCGCACACGCTCGACCTGCGTCGGGTGCTCCCGGTCCGACCGGGCAGGTCCCACGCGGATGGGAATGGTCGTGACGGCGCTCGGTGACTATGCGGCGGCCGTCAACCAGCCGGACCTGACCACCGAGAACACCCGCTACGACGAGGTCATCGCCCCGGACGGGTCGCTGCGACCTGCCTGGGCCGGGCTCGCCGAGACCGCGGTCCAGCTCACCGAGCGCGAGCTGCGCCGGGTCGAGGGCGACATCGAACGATTCCTCGCCGACGACGGCGTCAGCTACACGCCGCCGGACCAACCAGCCGAGCCGTGGCGGCTCGACCCGGTCCCTCTGGTGATCTCGGCCGAGGAGTGGGCGCCCCTGGAGATGGGGCTGGCGCAGCGTGCCGAGCTGATGAACGCGATCCTCGTCGACCTGTACGGTCCGCAACGACTGCTGTCGTCGGGCGTGCTGCCTCCCGCGGTGGTGTTCGGACACAGCGGGTTCCTGCGCGTCGCCGCCCGGGCGTCCTCCCGCGACCCGCAGCCGCTGCTGTTCTCGGCGGCCGACCTCGGACGGACCGATGCCGGCGACTGGCAGGTCATCGCCGACCGCGCGCAGGCGCCGTCAGGTCTCGGGTTCGCGATGGAGAACCGGCGGGTGATCTCGCGGGTCATGCCCGAGATGTACCGCCGGGCCGGCCTGCATCGCATGGCACCGTTCTTCCAGGCCCTGCGCGCGACCCTGATCGAGGCCGGCCCCGACGACCGTGCCAATCCGCGGGTCGTGGTGCTCTCGCCCGGCCCGCAGTCCGAGACCGCGTACGACCAGGCCTTCCTGGCTTCGAGCCTGGGCTTCCCACTGGTCGAGGGCAGCGACCTGACGATGCGCGACGGTGCCGTGTGGATGCGGGTTTTCGGCCGTCTGGAGCGGGTCGACGTCATCGTGCGTCGCGTCGATGCCGCGTGGAGCGATGCCCTCGAGCTGCGCAAGGACTCCCGTCTCGGGGTGGCCGGACTGTCCGAGGCGGTCCGCCGCGGCTCGGTGCGGGTCGTCAACGGCCTCGGTGCCGGCGTCCTGGAGAACCCGGCCCTCATGCCGTACCTGGCGCAGCTGTGCGAGGTGCTGCTCGAGGAGCCCCTGCGTCTGCCGTCGGTGCAGACCTGGTGGTGCGGTGACGTGCACGCGCGTCGTCAGGTGCTGGACCGCCTCGACGAGCTGGTGGTGCGCACGATCGACGACTCGGTCGATGTCAGCCAGCTGTCGCCGAACCGGCTGCGTGAGCTGATCGAGGCACAACCTCACCGGTACGTGGGTCAGGAGCCGGTGGTGCTGTCGCAGTCGCCGGTGCTGCGCCCCGACGGCATCCGGCCCCTGTCGATCTCGATGCGCACCTTCACGGTCCGGTACGGCTCCGGCTACCGGCCCATGGTCGGGGGACTGGCCAACGTCTACGACGGGCCCGATCCCGTCTCGAGCAAGGACGTGTGGGTGCTCAAGGACAGTCCGGAGGACCCCGACCAGGGGCTCGCCGACGTGCTGCCGCTGACCAATGTGCGCGCTCCCGCAGCCATGGTGCCGCGCATCCTCGAGGACATGTTCTGGTTCGGTCGCTACGGCGAACGCGCCGAGGACATGCTGCGACTGGTGCTGACGTCGCACGCGATCGGCCAGGACTTCCGCAACCGTCCCCAGAGTGCCGGTGGCGCCGGCCTGGCCGTCATGATGGGCGTTCTCGAGCACCTTGCCGGCCCGGGGTCGTCGGTCGGTGACGATCCCGACGAGCAGTTCCGGTCGGTGCTGCTGGACCCGCACCGACGCGGATCGGTCGCGCAGTCGGTCAGTGCGCTGCGCGACGCCGCCCAGAGCGTGCGCGACCAGCTGTCCCCGGACACGTGGCACGCCTTCGGCAGCACGGACCGGGCGTCGGCGGTCCTGCGTGCCTACCCCTACAGCCACCAGATCGCCGAGAGCGCGGGCCGGATGCTCACCGGCATCCTGGCGCTGCACGGCGTGACGTCGAACATGATGCGCGATCCCGGCTGGCACATGATCGCCATCGGTCGCGCCGTCGAACGAGCCATGCAGCTGATCCATCTGCTGCGGGGGAGTGCCACGGTGCGGCGCGGCATCGACGTCGATCGCGAGGTGCTGACCGCCGTCCTCACCGCAGCCGAGAGCAGCGTGACCCATCAGCGCCGGTACCGGGGTTACGTCCGGATCGCCGGGGTGCTGGACCTGCTGCTGCTCGATGCGGAGAACCCTCGGTCGCTGGCGTTCGGACACGAACGGCTGCGCGAGCACCTCGCCGCACTGCCCGAGTCCACCGGTGCGACGCGTCCCGAGCGGCTCCTCGACGACCTCGTCGAAGAGCTGGACCGGGTCGAGGTGGCGGCACTGACCGCGATCGAGGGGGAGCGCAGGCCCCACCTGGAGCGCTTCCTCGACGAGCACCTCGACCGGTTGACCCGTTTCGCGGACTCCATCGGTCAGGTCCACTTCGCACCGGCACCCGTGCCGCGGGTGTTCGGCTTCGCGACGGTCCAGGAGTAGGGGCGCCCGTGCTCTACCGCATCAGTCACCGCACCACGTACTCCTACGACGACGACGTCTCCGACAGCCTCGGCATCGCCTACCTCGTGCCGCGCGCGATGCAGTCACAGCGCGTGCGTACACATGACGTCTCCATCGAACCTGTTCCTGCTGATCGCTCGGTCGACGTCGACTACCACGGCAACACGTCGACGTACTTCCAGGTGCTCGAGCCGCATCGCAGCCTGGTCGTGCTGGCCACCAGCGAGGTCGAGGCCGCGGTCCCCGTCCACGACGAGGCGGCGCTGGCCCAGCCGTGGGAAGCGGCGCGACCGGCCGAGCGCACCGACGTGCCCGACGCGTGGAGGTCGATCGACTTCGCCGTGGCGTCGCCGTTGGTCGAGCAGACGGCGCAGGCCGCTGAGTACGGGGCGCAGTCACTGACCCCGGGACGGCCCGTCGGCGAGGCCGTCACCGACCTGATGGGGCGCGTGCACGCGGATTTTGTGTACGACAAGACGGCGACCACGGTCACCTCCACGATCGACGACGCCTTCGCCAAGCGGGCGGGGGTGTGCCAGGACTTCGCGCACCTGATGCTGGCGTGCCTGCGCTCGCACGGGCTGGCGGTCCGGTACGTCAGCGGCTACCTCGCCACCACCCCGCCTCCGGGCAAGGAGCGGGTCGTCGGTGCCGATGCCACCCATGCGTGGGTCGCGGTGTGGATCCCCGGTGGGCCGACCGGCGGGGAGTGGCTGGCGGTGGACCCGACCAACGACCAGTGGGCGGGCGACCGGTACGTCACGGTCGCGTGGGGTCGTGACTACGGCGACGTCCCGCCGGTGAAGGGTGTGATCTTCACCGAGGCGAAGACCTCGACCCTCAAGGTCGAGGTCGACGTGGCGCCCGTCTGATCAGAGGGTCGCTCGCGACCGAACGCGACACCGAACGGATCGAACAGGGACCCGGCCATCGGTGTCCCCCTCTCCGCCCTGCCACACTTGCGCGGTGAAGTCCTTCGTGTGCCGCGTGTGCGGAAATTCCCTCTACTTCGAGAACTCCGTGTGCGTGTCGTGCCACACCAACCTCGGGTTCTCCCGCGAGGAGCGAGCCATCGTCCCGGTCGACGACAAGGGGCAGTACATCGACTCTGACGGTGACATCTGGCACGTGTGCAAGAACCTCAACCTGTCCGGCTGCACCTGGCTGAGCGAGTTCCCCGGCGGCTACTGCTTCAGCTGCGCCCTCACCCGCACGCGTCCCAGCGACGCCGACGTCGTGGGTCTGCGCGAGTACAAGGTGGCCGAGGAGGCCAAGCGGCGACTCGTCGTCGAGCTGGACACGCTCGGATTCGCGGTCACACCGCGCAGCATCGACGAGGAGAACGGACTCGCCTTCGACCTGCTGTCCAGCGTCGAGGAGAGCGTCACGACCGGGCACGACAGCGGCGTCATCACCCTCGACCTGGCCGAGAGCGACGATGCGCACCGCGAGAAGGTCCGCGTCGATCTCGACGAGCCGTACCGCACGATGCTGGGCCACTTCCGTCACGAGGTGGGTCACTACATCGAGTGGCAGTACGTGCGCGGCGACCTGATCAACACCGGACGTGAGCTGTTCGGCAACGAGGAGCAGAGCTACGCCGACGCCATCGACCGGCACTACAGCGAAGGCCCGCCGTCGGGCTGGGAGCAGAACTTCATCAGCATGTACGCCACGATGCACCCGTTCGAGGACTTCGCCGAGACGTTCGCGCACTACATGCACATCTGCGACACGATCGAGACCGCGTCCGCGCACGGCCTGTCCACGGTCGGATCGCCGCAGAACTTCACCTCGTTCCGTGACCTGGTGACCGGGGTGTGGGTGCCGTTGAGCATCGGTCTGAACCAGATCAACCGGAGCATGGGCAAGGGCCCGTTGTACCCGTTCGTCATTCCGGCCCCGGTGCTGGAGAAGCTGCAGTTCGTGGCGGACCTGCCCCGCTGATCGGCCCGGGCATCGGCGATTCGGGCCTCATGGTCGTGGATGGGACACTGGAATCATGACCGAGCCCATCAAGACTCTTCCGTTGGTGTTCGAGCAGCCCCGGGGGCGCGGCAAGCCGCCCCGGCACCTGGCTGATCTGAGCGCGAAGGAGCGCACCGAGGTCGTCACCGCGCTCGGCGAGCCCGCCTTTCGGGGCAAGCAGATGGCCACGCACTACTTCTCCCGGCTCGAGCGCGACCCGTCGAAGATGACGGACCTGCCGGCTTCCTCGCGCGACGCGATCGTCGAGGCGCTCTTGCCTCCGTTGCTGACGTCGGTGCGCACCATGGAGGCCGACAAGGGAGCCACCCGCAAGACCTTGTGGCGGCTGTTCGACGGCGCGATGGTCGAGTCGGTCCTGATGCGCTACGCGGCCACGGAGACCTCGTCCGGGCGCGCCACCGTGTGCGTGTCGAGCCAGGCCGGCTGCGGCATGGCCTGCCCGTTCTGTGCCACCGGCCAGGGCGGCCTGCAGCGCAACATGAGCACCGCCGAGATCGTCGATCAGGTGGTCGACGCCGCTGGCGCCATGGCTCGCGGCGACGTCGCCGGTGGGCCGGGTCGGCTGTCCAACGTCGTGTTCATGGGCATGGGTGAGCCGATGGCCAACTACAAGGCCGTCATCGGGGCCGTGCGCCGCATGGTCGCACCCGCGCCCGACGGTCTGGGCATGTCGGCGCGCAACATCGTGGTCAGCACGGTGGGCCTCGTGCCGCGCATGAAGCAGCTGGCCACCGAAGGGATCCCGGTGACTCTGGCCCTGTCGCTGCACGCTCCCGATGACGAGCTGCGCAACGAGCTGGTGCCGGTCAACACCCGCTGGAGCGTCCACGAGGCGGTCGAGGCGGCGTGGGAGTACGCGGTGCTCACCGGCCGTCGCGTGTCGATCGAGTACGCCATGATGCGCGACATCAACGACCAGGCGTGGCGGGCCGACCTGCTCGCCGACGTGCTGCTGTCGTACGGCAAGGATGCCCGTTCGCCGGGCAGCTGGGTGCACGTCAACCTGATCCCGCTCAACCCCACTCCGGGGTCGAAGTGGACGGCGTCGCGTCGCGAGGACGAGCGAGAGTTCGTCCGCCGGCTCGAGGCCAAGGGCGTCTCCACGACCGTGCGGGACACCCGCGGCAGCGAGATCGACGGCGCCTGCGGCCAGCTCGCCGCCGCTGATGGCTGAGTCCTTTCCACGGGTGCTGGCGACCGATCTCGACGGCACGCTGCTGCGCTCGGACGGCACGGTCTCCGATCGCACCCGACGAGCACTCGAGGCTGCCTGGGCGACGGGCATCATCACGGTGTTCGTCACGGCTCGACCACCTCGCTGGCTCGATGACCTGGTCGACCACGTGGGGGAGCACGGCATCGCGATCTGCGGCAACGGCGCGTTCGTCTACGACGTGCCGCAGCGGCGTGTGGTGATCGAGCGGGCCTTCGACCCTGATGCCGTCTCGGCCCTGGTGGCCGATCTGCGCGACGCCGTGCCGGGCATCGGCTTCGCCGCCGAACGGTCCGACGGCATGGGCCGTGACCTGGAGGACCCGGGCACGGATCGCCCCGTCGGCAAGCTGCTGGCGCAGTCCGCGCAGCTGGAGGCGCCCGAGTTCCACCGGCTGGTGATGGAGGCGGTGGGGGACCGCGCCGAGATCGGCTTCAGCGGAGTGCACGGACTGGCCGAGATGACCGCCCCGGGCGTCACCAAGGCAGCTGGGCTGTCGATGTGGTGCAACGAGCGCGACATCACCGCCGAGCAGGTCTGGGCCTGCGGCGACATGCCCAACGATCTGCCCATGCTGCGCTGGGCCGGCCGCGCCTTCGCCGTCGCCAACGCGCACGCCGAGGTGCTCGCCGCCGCTCACGAGATCCTCGTCAGCAACGACGACGACGCCGTCGCCACCGTCCTCGAGCGACTCGTCGCCCCGTGAATCGCCGGGTGATGACCACCGACGGACCGCCGCCCTCGCGCCGAGGTCGTCTCGATACCGTGGGCGGGACCTCAGGAGGACCATGACCGACGACCAGAACTCGGTGCTGACGCTCGATCACGACGGCGATGTCGCCACACTCGTGCTGCGCCGCCCCGATCGCCGCAATGCGCTGAACGTCGACCTGTGTCGCGCCCTCCACGCCGGGGTCGATGACGCGATCGCCGCCGGTGCCAGGGCGCTCGTGATCACCGGCGAGGGCACGGCCTTCTGCGCCGGGGCCGACCTCGACGGGGTGTACGGCGGGGAGTTCCTCGAGGCCCTGTACGGGATGCTGCACCACCTCACCCAGTTGCCGGTGCCGATCGTCGCTGCCGTGAATGGTCCTGCCATCGGTGCAGGCACCCAGCTGGCGATGGCCTGCGACCTGCGCGTTGCCGACGAGACGGCGAGATTCGGCGTTCCCACCGCGCGCAACGGCATGGCCGTCGACGCGTGGACCATCCGCACGCTGGAGAAGCTTGCCGGCGGGGGACCGGCGCGACGCATCATGCTCGGTGCCGAGCTCCTCGACCAGACGCAGGCCCTGGACTGCGGACTCGCCGATCGGGCCGGCGCCGTCCAGACGGCCCTCGACTGGGCTCAGGAGATCGCCGCCTTCGCGCCGCTGACGCTCGCGCACAACAAGATGGTGCTCAACGGCGCACCCGGTGACGAGGCTGCCGTCGAAGCCAGCTTCGCCCACGTGTGGGCCAGCGCCGACGTCCGCGAGGCGCAGCAGGCGCGCGCCGACAAGCGCACCCCCGTGTTCGTGGGGGAGTGACGGTGACCTCGCCCGAGCGCAGCCTGGTGTTCCGCGCCCTGGAGCTCAACGTCGTCGAGGGACGCGCGGACGACATCGCCCTGACCGACGCCGCTGGATCGATGACCTACGCCCACCTCCTGCACGACTCAGCCTCGATCGCGGGAGCACTGTGGCAGCTGGGGGTGGCCGTCGAGTCCGTGGTGGCAGTCGACCTGCCGCCCGGTCGCCATCAGGTGATCTCGGTGCTGGCCTGCGCCCGCCTGGGCGCCGAGATCGGCGAGAGTCAGACGCTTCGGATCGCCGGCGACCCGATCATGCTGCAGACTCCCGACACCGAGGTGCCGTGGGACGTCCTGCTGCGGGCCGGACGCACCGACCCGGCGGGCGCACCCGATGCCGATCCTGAGGGGTACGCAGACCGGCTCCGTGCTGCCCATGAGCAGATCTTCGGGCCGCTGCTGGACGGTCGAGCGATCGTCTAGCCGTATATCCTGAGCGGGTCCACTCAAGGAGCCAGCATGCCCAAGCGCGAGATCGTCCCTGAGCCGATCGTCACGATCATCGACGACCACGACGGAGCGGAGCTGCACCCGCACACCCCACCCGAGCGCTACCAGCTGCGCGGTCGCACCTATGACCTCTACCTGTCCGAGGCCTCGAAGGATGCGGTCGACGCCTTCCTCGACAACCTGACCCGGGGCGCGGAAGTGGTCCGCGACGCCTCGCCGGCTGCACGCCGCAGCGGGACGGCCGCCACCATCCGCGACGGCTACACGATCCACGACCTGCGCGAATGGGCCCGGGCCAACGGTCACCAGGTCAGCGACAACCGGCGTGCCCCCTCCAAGGTCATCGAGGCGTTCAACACCGCGCACGCCTGAAATTGTCCGGCGCTCAGCGGGCGACTGGCTCCACGAGTGCCTCGGTGAGCGCGGCCAACTCGGTGCGACTCATGCCGTGCGCCGCCAGATAGGCCCGCCCACCGCGATGCTCGGTGGCCAACAGGGACAAGAACGTCTCCATCGTCTCGGGCACGGCAGCGAAGGCCTCGGCCGGCAGAGCGCTCATCCGCTCGCGGTAGGTCGGCAGGTCGGCGAAGAGGGCGCGCAGGGCCGGCATCTGGTCGTGGGTCAGCGCGTAGTCGGCCACGATCTCGTCGTGACTGACCCCGACCGCGTCGAGCAGGACAGCCACGGCCGTGCCGGTGCGGTCCTTGCCGGCCGTGCAGTGAGCCAGCGCCGGGGTCTGCGACGGATCGATCAGCACGCGGGCCAGGGCGACGAGGGACTCGGCCGAGGCTGCGAGATAGGCCAGGTAGTAGCGGCCCACCATCGCCGGGCCGTGTGCCTCGGCGAAGGTGCCGGCCTCGCGGGGGGCCCGCACCGGCAGATGCACCGCGCGGCGTTCGCGCTCCAGCAGGTGGGCGCTGGTCTCGGCCTCGATCTCGGCGGCCCCGCGCAGATCGATCCGGGTGGCGAGACCCAGGTCGTCGACCAGGCGTGCCGCTCCGGCCGCGTCGACGAACGCCGGCGTGGCCCCACGCAGCAGGACTCCGCGACGAACGACCTGGCCGTCGTCGGTGCGCAGGCCGCCGACGTCGCGGAGGTTCGGGAGGGTGGCGGTCATCTGACGTCGGCGGCGGCGCAGACGTAGGCCCACACGGCGCGGAGGGCGTCGTCGTCGTCGCTCTGGCCGGGCAGGTAGTACGTCGAGCGGGGGCGGCGGTCGCACCAGAACTGTCCTGACGTCTGAGCTGCCGCGTCAGCCGCGATGAGCCACACGATCGTGTCCGCGCCGGAGTCGGCGGTGCGCAGGATCGGGCCCACCACCTTGGCGAAGCGCGGCATCGAGTCGGTGATGCCGGGGGTGTCGGCCCAGCCCGGATGCATGCCGTGCACCGTGATGCCGTCGCCGGCGTACCGCTGGGCCAGCAGCTCGGCCATCGTGACCTGGATCCGCTTGGTGCGGGCGTACGCGCGGATGCCCTCGTAGCGACCTCGCTCGTACTCGATGTCGTCGCCGATCCGGTCGTCCAGGGGCGCGGAGTACATGCCGCCGGAGGCGACCATCACGACGCGTGCGGACTCTGACGCCGCCAGGGCCGGACGCAGCAGCTCGGTCATCAGCAGCGGTCCGATCACGTGGGTGGCGAGCGTCGACTCGTACCCCTGCTCGGACTCCGTGCGCTCCGGCGGCATGACGCCGGCGTTGTGCACGATCCCGTGCAGGACCGGCACTCGTCGGACGAGGTCGGTGGCGTAGGCCCGCACGGCCTTCAGGTCGCTGATGTCGCAGACCTCGGGAATCAGGTCGGCGTTCGGCTGGTCACGCCGGATGCGATCGATTGCCTCGAGCAGACGGGACTCGGTGCGGCCGAGCAGGTGCACCGTCGCGCCCAGGCGTGCGATACCGGCCGCGGCAGCCTCGCCGAGACCGCCGCTGGCTCCGGTCACGACGACGTGGCGGCCCACCAGGGAGTCCGGGGCCGCGTCGGCCGGCCACCAACGCTTGCGCAGGGCCGGTCCGACGGAGGAGTAGCCGAGCAGCAGGGACTTGTCCAGGACGGTGTCGAGCAGCTGGACAGGACGAGAGGTCATGGCCCAACCGTAGAGCGAACCTCCTCGCGCAGCAGGCCTGCCCGATCGCCAGCGCTCAGAGCAGGCCGGCGTCGTGCATCGCGATGGCGACCTGCACCCGATTGGTGGCGTCGAGCTTGGTGAAGATGTGCGAGATGTGTGCCTTGACCGTCGCCAGGCTCAGGTGCAGCGAGGACGCGATCTCGGCGTTGGAGGCACCGCGGCCGACGGCCATGGCCACCTCGCGCTCACGTTCGGTGAGCCGGTTGATGCGCGCTGCTGCGGCCTCGCTGCGCCGGTCCGGTGCCGACTCGGCGACCTGTCGGATCAGCTGGGCGGTGATCGTGGGCGACAGCATCGGTTCGCCGGCGGCCACCCGACCGATCGCATCGACGATCTCCGCCGGCGAGGTGTCCTTGAGCAGAAATCCCGTGGCGCCGGCCGCCAGGGCTCGCACGACGTACTCATCGGCGTCGAAGGTGGTCAAGATGATGATGCGGGGCGGATCCGGCGTCGCCATGATCGCCTCGGTCGCCGCCATGCCGTCCAACACGGGCATGCGGATGTCCATCAGCACCACGTCGATGCCGCCGGCCGCGACCGCGTCGACCGCCTCGCGCCCGTTGGACGCCTCACCGACGATGGTGATGGTCGGTGATCCACCCAGCATCAGGGCGAGACCGGCGCGCACCAGGGCGTCGTCGTCGGTCAGCAGCACGCGGATCATGTCGGCCACGGTAGCCATGCCTCGAGGACGAACTCGCGCTCTGGGGTGATGCGGTGTTCCAGACGTCCGCCGATGAGCTCGGCGCGCTCGATCAGGCCGATCAGCCCCAGACCGGACTCGGTGGCGCCCCGGCGATCCCCGATGGGCAGCGGGTTCAGCACGTGAACCCTCAGACCACGGTTCTCCGAGCCGTCCAGGTCAACGCTGACGACAGTCTCGGGCGCGTGCTTGCGCACATTGGTCAGGCCCTCCTGCACCACCCGGTAGAGGGTGCGTCCGAGCGTGTCGGGCAGCAGGTCCAGGCTGACGTTGGACCTCATCTGGACCCGCATGCCGGCCGATCTCGCCTCCTCGACGAGCGCAGGCAGGTCGCTGGCCGACGGTTGTGGCAGCTCGGGCGCAGCATCGCCTGGATCCTCGCGCAGGATGCCGAGCACCTCGCGCAGCTCGACCATCGCCTGGTGGGAGTTCTCCTGGATCACGTCGGCGGTTCGCCTGACCTGGTCGGGTGCGAGATCGTCGCGGTAGGACAGAGCACCGGCGTGCATCGTGACCAGGGAGATGCGGTGCGCCAGCACGTCGTGCATCTCGCGCGCGATCCGTGTGCGCTCGAACGTGCGTGCCTGTGCGACGCGGACCGCCTGATCGGACTCGGCCGTCTCGGCGCGAGCCCGGAGCGTGGCGAGCAGCTCGCGGCGCGATCCGAGGAACATGCCCCAGCCGATCGTGGTGGCCACGATCACGAGGATGAACGGCACCGTGAGGCCCAGAGCCTCGGTCGACACCGGATTCATCGCCTCGAGAACTGTGCCGGCCACCACGGTCAGCACGCCGACCGGGATGATCTCGCGCCACCGGCGGCGCGTGGCGAGTGACATCAGGGCGAGAGTGGCCGGTCCACCGGCCGATGCCGACACGGCGGTCAGCGCATTGACGACGGCGGCGACGGCCACCGGATGGGCGCGCCTCCAGAAGACCAGCCCGAGCGACGCGAGGCCGAGGACGACATCGACGGCGAACCACCAGGGTGAGTTCTCCAGCTGCCACGGCGCCAGCTCCCACCAGGCCAGCGCGGACACGGCCAGGACCAGGATCAGGCGCCACGCATGACTCCACCGCGTCAGTGGCGGTTGGTACTCGACGGGCTGCACCCTGCAAGGCTAGGCCGGGGGAGCCTCGAACCGCGTCGGCCGATGGGGTTCGACCCCTACGACTTTCGGCCAGTCGATCATGGTCGCGCGACGGATGCAGCCTGTCCGAGACGTGGTGCATGCTGGTCGCATGATCACAGTCGAACACCTCACCAAGACGTACGGTCCCTACCGGGCCGTCGACGACGTGTCGTTCACCTGCAAGCCGGGAGCCGTCACCGGCTTTCTCGGTCCCAACGGTGCCGGCAAGTCCACCTCCATGCGCATCATGGCGGGCCTGACTCCACCGACGTCAGGCTCGGCCACGATCGGCGGCGTCCACTACCGCGACATCCCCAACCCAGGCACCCAGGTCGGCGTCCTGCTCGACGCCTCGGCCCAGCACGCCGGCCGCACCGGGCGCGAGATCCTGGCGCTCAGTGCCCTCACCATGGGTCTGCCCATGAGCCGTGTCGATGAGATGCTCAAGCTCGTCAGCCTCACGCCCGAGGAGTCCAAGCGCCGGGTCAAGAACTACTCGCTCGGCATGCGCCAGCGACTCGGCATCGCCAACGCCCTGATGGGTGATCCCAAGATCCTCATCCTCGACGAGCCCGCCAACGGGCTCGATCCGGCGGGTATCCACTGGATGCGCAGCCTGCTGCGGCACTACGCCAACCGCGGCGGCACGGTGCTGCTGAGCTCGCACCTCTTGCACGAGATCGAGGTCATCGCCGACGAGATCATCGTCATCGGCCGCGGCAAGATCGTCGCGCAGGGCACCAAGGCCGAGCTCCTGCAGGGAGCGGGCAGCTACGTCCGGGCCGAGGACAACGCAGCGTTGTCGGCAGCGGCCACGGCGGCCGGTCTGGCGGTCAGCCCGTCGGGAATCGGGCTGCGCATGGATGCCGAGCCGTTGGAGGTCGGCCGTCTCGCCGCCCAGCACGGTCTCGTGCTGGCTGAGCTGCGCAATGCCGACGGAGCAGGTCTGGAAGACATGTTCCTCGAGCTCACCTCCGACACCCAACGCGAAGTCGCCACACCGGCAGGAGCCCAAGCATGAGCGCCACGACCGTGGAGATCGACACCACACGCCCCACCATCCCGCTCGTGCGCCTGCTCCAGGTCGAGCTGCGCAAGATGTTCGACACCCGTGCGGGGCGCTGGCTACTGATCAGCATCGCCGTGCTGTCGGTGCTCGCCGCGGCCGCGGTCATCGCCTTCGCACCGGACGACGTCATCACGTTCGCCACGTTCTCCACGGCGTTCGGCGTCCCTCTCGGTGTCCTGTTGCCCGTCGTCGCGATCCTTGCGGTCACGGGCGAATGGAGCCAGCGTGGTGGCCTGACCACCTTCACCCTGGTCCCCAACCGTGCCTCGGTCATCTGGGCCAAGGCGCTCGCATCGGTCGTGGTCGGCGTCGCGGCACTGCTGGTGGCGTTCGGGGTCGGCGCGCTGGGCAATGTGATCGGTGCAGCCATCAACGGCGTCGACATGGTCTGGGACGTCAGCATTCGACAGTTCTTCCTGATCCTGCTGGCCAACGTCCTGGGCCTGCTGCTCGGGTTCACGCTGGGTGCGTTGTTCCGCAACACGCCTGCCGCGATCGTCGGCTACTTCGTGTACAGCCTGGTGCTGCCAGGGCTCTTCCAGCTGTTGGCGGCACTCCAGGACTGGTTCGACAACATCCAGCCGTGGGTCGACTTCAATTCAGCACAGGCGCCCTTGTTCGAGGGCAACTTGGACGGTGAGCAGTGGGCGCAGCTGGGAACGTCGGGCCTGATCTGGTTCGTGATCCCGTTCACCGCTGGCATCCTCATGATCATGCGCAGCGAGGTCAAGTAGGCCTCGTCCCACCTCGATGACGCGGGTGAGTGAGAATGGCGGCATGCGTAGGCGTGTCGCCATTCTCGGGTCCACCGGATCGATCGGGACCCAGGCTCTGGAAGTGATCGCGGCCGAGCCCGACCGGTTCGAGGTCGTGGCCCTGGCCGCCGGTGGTGGCAACCCACGGCTCCTGGCCGAGCAGGCCATCGAGCACGGTGTCAGCGTGGTGGCCGTCGCCCGGGCGCAGGCCGCCGAGGACGTCCAGCTGGCGCTGTACGCCGAGGCGCAACGACGTGGATTCGCCCACGGCGATCACCGGGTGCCCCGGCTGCTGGCCGGCCCCGACGCCGCGATCGAGATCGCTCGCACCCCCTGCGACGTCGTGCTGAACGCCATGACCGGGGCGGTCGGCCTGCTGCCCACCCTCGCGGCCCTCGAGGCCGGCACCACGGTGGCCCTGGCCAACAAGGAGTCGCTGATCATCGGTGGCGAGCTCGTCATGCGGGCTGCGCGGCCCGGCCAGCTGGTGCCGGTCGACTCCGAGCACTCGGCGCTGGCCCAGGCCATGCGCGGAGAGCGACACGAGGAGGTCCGGCGCCTCATCGTGACCGCCAGCGGGGGGCCGTTTCGAGGGTTCACCCGCGACCAGCTCGCTGACGTGACGCCCGAGCAGGCGGCCGCCCACCCCACCTGGGACATGGGACCCGTCATCACGATCAACTCCGCCACCATGGTCAACAAGGGGCTGGAGGTCATCGAGGCGCACCTGCTGTTCGGCATCGGCTTCGATCGCATCGACGTCGTGGTGCACCCGCCCTCGATCGTGCACTCAATGGTGGAGTTCGTCGACGGAGCCACGATGGTGCAGGCCTCGCCGCCGGACATGAAGCTGCCGATCGCCCTCGGTCTCGCCTGGCCCGAGCGTGTTCCCGGCGTCGCGGCCGGCTGCGACTGGTCGGTTCCCGCGACGTGGGAGTTCCACCCGCTCGACGAGACCGCCTTCCCCGCCGTGCAGGTCGCCCGCCGCGCCGGCGAGTACGGTCGCACCGGGCCCGCCGTGTTCAATGCGGCCAACGAGGTCTGTGTGGATGCGTTCGTGGCCGGAGATTTGGACTTCCTCGGCATCGTGGACACGGTGGCTGCCGTGCTCGACGAACATCTCGCCGATCCGGTCTGGTTCACCGACACAGTCACGCTCGACAGCGTGCTGGGTGCCGATCGCTGGGCGCGCGAGCGTGCAGCACGACTCGTGGGAGACAGCCGATGAACGCGCTCATCTACGCCCTGGGCGTCCTGGCGTTCGTCGTCGGCATCGTGGTCTCCATCGGCCTGCACGAGATGGGCCACATGATCCCGGCCAAGAAGTTCGGCGTGAAGGTCACCCAGTTCTTCGTCGGCTTCGGCAACACCGTGTGGTCGACCAAGCGAGGCGAGACCGAGTATGGCCTCAAGGCCATCCCGCTCGGCGGCTACGTCAAGCTCGTCGGCATGCTGCCGCCGGCCAAGGATGCCGACCCGCACGAGGTGCGTGACTCCAACACCGGCCTGTTCACCCAGCTGGCCACCGACGCGCGCAACGCCGAGTACGAGACCGTCACCGACGACGACATGGATCGCCTGTTCTACCGCCTTCCGTGGTGGAAGAAGGTCATCGTCATGTCCGGCGGTCCGGCGGTCAACGTCGCCATCGCGGTGGTGCTCTTCGGCATCGTCATCATGGGATTCGGTGCGCAGCAACCCACCACGACCGTCGAGGAGGTCTCGGACTGCGCGATCAGCGACGCCGATGCGGGTCGTGCCTGCACCGCCGAAGATCCGGTCACTCCCGCCAAGCAGGCGGGCCTCCAGACGGGCGACGAGATCACGTCCTTCGACGGCGAGCAGGTCACCTCCTGGGAGCAGCTCTCGCGTGACATCCGCGCCAACGGCGATCGCCCGGTCGAGCTCGGCTACACCCGCGATGGCAGTGCCGAGACGGTCACGATCTCGCCCTCGGTGATCGCCCGGGCCGATCTGGACGATCCCGACTCCACGGTGCAGGTCGGCTTCCTGGGCGTCCAGCCCGCGACCGCTCTGGAGCGCGGCACCCCCGTCGACGTCGCCCAGACCATGTGGCAGTACGTCGAGGGCACCGCCGAGGCCATCGTGTACCTGCCGGCGCGCATGGTCGACGTCACGCAGGCTGCCTTCGGCGCCGAACGCGATCCCGAAGGTCCGGTCGGCGTGGTCGGGGCGAGCCGCATCTCCGGTGAGCTGGTCACCCTCGGTGACCCCACGTGGGGTGAACGCGCCAGCCGGGTGCTGGCGCTGCTGGCCGGGCTCAACGTGTTCCTGGCCATGTTCAACATGATCCCGATCCTGCCGTTCGACGGCGGCCACGTCGCCGGTGCGCTGTGGGAGGGGCTGCGGCGCGGATGGGCTCGCCTGCGCGGTCGACCGGATCCCGGGTACGTCGACGTCGCCAAGGCGCTGCCGGTGGCCTACGCCATGGGGCTGGTCCTTATCGTGATGAGCGTGATCCTCGTCTATGCCGACATCGTCAATCCAGTGAGGCTGTCATGACCACACCGTCGTCATCGTCCGTTCCGATCTCGCTCGGCATGCCCGAGGCGCCGCCGCCGGTCCTCGCGCCGAGGCGAAAGACCCGCAAGATCAAGGTCGGCTCGATCGACGTCGGCGGAGACGCTCCGGTGTCGGTGCAGTCCATGACCACGACGCTGACGTCCGACGTCAACAGCACCCTGCAGCAGATCGCCGAGCTGACGGCCGCGGGCTGCGACATCGTCCGGGTGGCCTGTCCGAGCAC
The DNA here is from genome assembly GCF_051262695.1 of Aeromicrobium sp. CF3.5. Taxonomy (NCBI): domain Bacteria; kingdom Bacillati; phylum Actinomycetota; class Actinomycetes; order Propionibacteriales; family Nocardioidaceae; genus Aeromicrobium; species Aeromicrobium sp. CF3.5. Next base: position 110,443 of record NZ_JBIMEZ010000004.1, on the reverse strand, counting down.
CGATGATGCCGAGGCGCTGCCGCAGATCGCGCAGCACTCCAACATCCCGGTGATCGCCGACATCCACTTCCAGCCCAAGTACGTCTTCGCGGCCATCGAGGCCGGCTGCGCCGCGGTGCGCGTCAATCCGGGCAACATCCGCAAGTTCGACGACCAGGTCAAGGCCATCGCGCAGGCCGCCAAGGATCACGGGACGTCGATTCGCATCGGCGTCAACGCCGGATCCCTCGACAAGCGCATCTTCGAGAAGTACGGCAAGGCTACGCCCGAGGCGCTGGTCGAGTCGGCCGTCTGGGAGGCGTCGCTGTTCGAGGAGCACGACTTTCACGACTTCAAGATCTCGGTCAAGCACAACGACCCGGTCGTCATGGTCCAGGCGTACGAGATGTTGTCCGAGCGGGGCGACTGGCCGCTGCACCTCGGTGTCACCGAGGCCGGACCCGCCTTCCAGGGCACCATCAAGAGCGCCACGGCGTTCGGTGCGCTGCTGAGCAAGGGCATCGGCGACACGATCCGGGTGTCCCTGTCGGCCCCGCCGGTCGAAGAGGTGAAGGTCGGCATCCAGATCCTGCAGTCACTGAACCTGCGACCCCGCAAGCTCGAGATCGTCTCCTGCCCCTCGTGCGGTCGCGCCCAGGTCGACGTCTACAAGCTGGCCGAGGAGGTCACCGCCGGACTCGAAGGACTCGAGGTCCCGCTGCGCGTGGCCGTCATGGGCTGCGTCGTCAACGGCCCCGGCGAGGCCCGCGAAGCCGATCTCGGCGTCGCCTCGGGCAACGGCAAGGGCCAGATCTTCGTCAAGGGCGAGGTCATCAAGACCGTGCCGGAGAAGGAGATCGTGGAGACCCTGATCGAGGAGGCCATGCGCATCGCCGAGACCATGGAGCCCGTCGAGGGCGGCAGCGCCTCGGTCAAGATCACCTGATCCCTGCCCACTCCGCGGCCCCGACGTAGGCTGAGCCAGAGCGCGACTGGACACGGCGCAACAGGACACGGGCGAGGAGGCGATCACGATGCTGCGGACATCGACGGAACTGCGGCCCCTCGGCCCCGATGACCTGTCCGACCTGCTGGCGCTGCTGCACCGCGACCCCCAGGTGAACCTCTTCGTGCGATCCCGCGTCGACGCCACCGGACTGAACCGGCGGTGGATCGGCAGCCGGGTGCTGGGCTACTTCGAGGACGGTCAGCTCGTCTCGGCCTGCCATGCCGGCGCCAACATCGTGCCCGTCGAGGCGACCGGAGCTGCCATCGAGGCGTTCGCCAGCCAGCTGCTGGCCGACCGCGTGAAACCCTCCTCGATCGTCGGCCCCCAGACGGCCGTGCTGGACCTGTGGCAGAAGGTCTGCGCCGAGTGGGGCCCCGCGCGATCGCCGCGGCTCGACCAGCCCTTCATGACCATCACCCACGACAGTGCGCTCACCCCGGATCCTCGCGTCCGTCGCATCGCGCTCGACGAGATCGATCTGCTGTACCCCGCCAGCGTCGCCATGTTCACCGAGGAGGTCGGCATCGATCCCGAGATCGGCGGTGGCGGGTACCTCGCCCGGGTGACCCAGCTGGTGGCCCAGGGATGGTCGTTCGGCATCGTCGAGGAGGACTCGATCCTGTTCAAGGCCGAGGTCGGGGCGGTGTCGCCGGAGGCCTGCCAGCTGCAGGGGGTCTACGTGCGTCCTGACCTGCGGGGTCGCGGTATCGCGGCACCTGCGCTCGCAGCCGTCGTGGAACAGGCCCGGGCCACGATCGCCCCGGTGGTCACCCTGTTCGTCAACGACCACAACATCGCGGCGCGCCGGGCCTACGAGAGGGTCGGCTTCGAGCAGACCGACACGTTCGCCTCGATCCTGCTCTGAAGACGTTCCGGCGACTGGCACCATGGCTGGCATGACGACGTCCTCCCGCTCACGCGAGCCCTACCTGCTGGCGGCACTGCTGGGCGGCGCAGGCGTGCTGCACATCGTTCGACCCTCGCTGTTTCGTTCGATGGTGCCGGCCCCGTTGCCTCGCAAGCACGAGCTGGTGCTCGTCTCGGGCGCGGTCGAGATCGCTGCGGCCGCACTCCTGCTGCACCCGTCGAGCCGTCGGGCCGGGGGAGCGGTGGCTCTGGGCCTGTTCGCCGGCGTGTGGCCGGCCAACCTGCAGATGACCGTCGATGCGGTCCGCGGGCCCCGGCCACGCTGGTACGTCGCCGCCACGATCGCTCGCCTGCCGCTGCAGATCCCGCTGCTACGGGTCTCGGCCCGCCTCGCCCGCTCGCAGGCACCGAGTGGGGTCCGGGTCCGGTCCCGCCGATAGGGTCGCGCCATGCGCATGTCCCGAATGTTCCTTCGTACGCTGCGCGACGATCCGGCCGATGCCGAGGTGCCCAGTCACAAGCTGCTGGTGCGTGCCGGCTACATCCGTCGCGTCGCCCCGGGCATCTACTCCTGGCTGCCACTGGGGCTGCGGGTGCTGGCCAAGGTCGAGGCCATCGTCCGCGAGGAGATGGAGGCGATGGGAGCTCAGGAGGTGCGGTTTCCCGCGCTCTTGCCGCGCGAACCGTACGACGTCACGAACCGGTGGACCGAGTACGGCCCCAACCTGTTCCGGCTCTCGGATCGCAAGGGCAACGACATGTTGCTCGGCCCCACCCACGAGGAGATGTTCAGCCTCTTGGTCAAGGACCTGTACTCCTCGTACAAGGACCTGCCGCTGAGCCTGTTCCAGATCCAGACCAAGTACCGCGACGAAGCCCGTCCCCGCGCCGGAATCTTGCGTGGACGCGAGTTCATCATGAAGGACTCGTACTCCTTCGACATCGACGACGCCGGGCTCGAGGTGGCCTACCAGGCGCACCGAGACGCCTACATCCGTATCTTCGACCGCCTCGGTTTCGAGTACGTCATCGTGGCGGCCGACTCAGGCGCCATGGGCGGCTCGGCCAGCGAGGAGTTCCTGGCCGTCTCCGAGACCGGTGAGGACACGTTCGTTCGCTCCGCTGGCGGCTACGCGGCCAACGTCGAGGCGGTCACCACGATCCCGCCGGCCCCCATCGACCACACGGGCCTGCCTGCGTCACGACCCGTCGAGACTCCGGGCACCCCGACGATCGATTCGCTGGTGTCTCACCTCAACGACGCCTTCGCTCGCGACGACCGTCCCTGGACGGCCGCCGACACGCTCAAGAACGTGCTCGTCATGCTGCGCCACCCTGACGGCACCCGCGAACCGCTGGTCATCGGCGTGCCCGGTGATCGCGAGGTCGACGCCAAGCGGCTCGAGACCCAGGTGTCACCCGCCGAGGTCGAGCCGTTCGAGGACAAGGACTTCGCCGCGAATCCGGCCCTCGTCAAGGGCTACATCGGACCTGTTCTGATGGCGCCCGGGTCCGGCGCGGTCCTCGGCGCGGAGAGTTCCTCGGGCATCCGCTACCTGACCGACCCCCGCGTGGTCGACGGCACCTCGTGGGTGACCGGGGCCAACGTCCAGGGCTCGCACGTCATCGGCCTGGTGGCCGGACGCGACTTCACCCCCGACGGGACCATCGAGGCAGCAGAGGTGCGTGCGGGCGATCCAGCACCCGACGGCTCGGGCCCCCTGTCCCTGGCACGCGGCATCGAGATGGGGCACATCTTCCAGCTCGGTCGCAAGTACGCCGAAGCGCTTGGTCTGCAGGTGCTGGACCACAACGGCAAGCTCGTCACGGTCACCATGGGCTCGTACGGCGTCGGCATCTCCCGCGCCGTGGCTGCTGTCGCCGAGTACGCCCACGACGACCTCGGGTTGGCCTGGCCGGCTGCGCTGGCCCCGTTCGATGTCCACGTCGTGGTGGCCGGCAAGGACCAGACCATCCTCGACGCCGGATCGCAGCTGTACGACGATCTGCGCGGGGCCGGACTGGACGTGCTGATCGACGACCGACCCGGCAAGGTCTCGCCGGGCGTGAAGTTCAAGGATGCCGAGCTGATCGGCGTCCCGATCACCGTCGTGGTCGGCCGGGGCATCGTCGACGGATCGGTGGAGCTGAAGCTGCGAGCCTCCGGCGAGCGCGAGGACGTCGATGTCGCTGACATCGTGCAGAGCGTCGTGGACACCGTGCGGGGTTCAGGCGCCAGCTGATCTGGGCCGATCTGCGGCGGCGAGTCCCGGGAACGCGCGGGCCTCGCCGCCCCAGCGCAGCTCGGCGACGGCAGCGGTACGGAGCCCACGGATCGCGAACGACCGATCCTGGGTGAGCGAGGCACCGACGACCGCCACGCACGCAGCCTGGATGCGCTGCTCGAGCGACCGGGCGGCCGCGCGGGCGTCATCGGCGGAGTCGAGCGGGCCGACGTCGTAGCTGGGACGTGCCACGGTCGTGTCGCGAGCGATGCGAGCCAACAGACCGTCTCGCGTGGCGACGTGCGCTGCGGCCGAGGCGCGGGCGAGGTCGTCGACATCGGGGACACGCGCCTGCACGAAGGGATAGAACCAGGTCGCCTCGCGCTCGAGCTCCAGCCAGTCGATCAGTCGACGCTGTCGTCCCTGAGGTTCGGTGCCGGTCACGCGGTCACGTCGTTCATGCCGACACCGTCGCCGCGCACTGGTCGAGGCCGGCTGCCATCGCGGCCAGCACCTGCGCGAGATCGATGGAGACCGCTTGGCCGGCTCCGGACGTCCGGGCGTCGGCGGCGGTGCTGCAGGCCTCGGCGAGGTCATCGCCCACCGTGGGCGCCTCGGGCCGACCCGGGGGCAGGGAGTCACGCTGCTGGATGAGGGCGGCGATCACCTCGGTAGGTGCGTCAGCGCTCTCAGCGAGCACCACCAGTGCGATCGCATCAGCCAGCGCGAGCGCTGTGAGACGGACATCGCCGGGGGCGGGCTCGGGGAGCGGCTCGACGCCGACGGCCCGAAGCGCATCGTCGAGCGTGTCGGTCTCGACCGCTGCGACGACTCCTGCGCCACCCACCACGATCACGCTCCCGGTGCCGATGAGGAGCGCACGCCGACTGACCACGACGCCACGGTAGTCCAGCCGGGTCAGCCGGGCCCGGTCTGGGCCGTCAGCCCGGCGACCACGAGTCGGGTCAGCCGCCGGCGGGACGAAGCGCTGGTGCCACCACGTCGCGCACCAGGTCGAGGGCGTCGAGGGCGCGCTGCTCGTCGCGATAGATGCCTCCGACAGCGACGGCTCCCTCCAGCACGATCAGGACGTGGCCGGCCAGGCGCTTCGCCTCGGTCTCCTCGACCGCCGCGTCCAGCAGGATCTGCTCGAGTCCGCGACGCACGGTGGCCAGCGACCCACGCACGACAGCCAGCGAGGGGTCGTCATCGCCCGCCAGCTCAGCGGCTGCGTTCACCAGGGCACAACCGCGAAATCCACCGCCGACGTCGGTCTCCGGAATGCGGGCGTACCCGTGCACGTACGCGAGGATACGCTCCAGCGGATCGTCCCCGGCGGCCTCGAGCAACCCGGCCAGTCGGTGTCGCCACCGCTCCTCGCGGGCGGTCAGATAGGCGGGCGTGGTGAACCGCGCCCGGCGCGGTGGGGCAGCGTCGTATCCGGGGTGTTGATCCGACGCTGCCCCACCGGGGCCGGCGCTGTTGGGACGCCAAGTCACCGCCTCATGCGGTGGACGCGGCCTCGGGGTGATCGCTGACGTCGTGCGTCGCGGCTGAGTGGTCAGAGCACCCCGTCTCATTCGGTAGCATGTCTGCACGCCGCCGCGACGGTCGATCACGACCCGCGGTCCGAGCGCAGCACCCGACAACAGAACACTGGAGGAACGACATGGCCGATCGACTCGAAGCACTGATCGAGGCCTGTGTCTCAGAGCTCGGCCTCGATCTGGAGGCCGTCGAGATGACCTCCGGTGGCCGCCACCGCAGACTGCTGGTCGCAGTGGACGCCGACGGAGGCGTCGACATCGACGTGATCGCCCGGGTGACCCGTGCGCTGTCGGCCGAGCTCGACGCCGACGACTCGATCGTGGGGCCCGCCGCCTACACGCTCGAGGTCACGTCGCGCGGTGTCGAGCGTCCGCTCACCGCACCGCGACACTGGCGACGCAACACCGATCGGCTGGTGCGCGTGCGTCTGACCGACGAGACCGTGACCGAGGGCCGCATCGGCGCCAGCGACGACACCGGGGTCGACCTGATGACCAAGGCGGCCGCTCGCCGCATCGACTATGCCGACATCGCGTCGGCCGTGATCCAGGCTGAGCTGAGCAAGCCGCCTGCTGGAGAGGATGACTGACATGGACATCGACATGTCCGCACTACGGATGCTCGAGCGCGAGAAGGGCCTGAGCGTCGAGATGCTCACCGACGCGATCGAGACGGCCCTGCTCTCGGCCTACCAGAAGACCTCGGACGCGCACCGCGAGGCGCGTGTCGAGCTCGACCGGTCGACAGGCCACGTCACGGTCTGGGCCAGGGAACGGATCGAGTCCGAGCCCGTCGAGGTCGACGAGACGGCCGATGAGGAGACGCCGCCGGTTGCACCGGTCCGACCCGAGCCGCGGTTCACGCCGGAGTTCGACCACACGCCCGACGACTTCGGGCGCTACGCGGCCACCATCGCGCGCCAGCTCATCATGCAGCGCATCCGCGATGCCGAGGACAAGTCGAACTTCGGTGAGTTCTCCGGCAAGGTCGGCGACATCGTCTCCGGCACGATCGTCCAGGCGCGCGACGCCGGTGACGTTCGCCTCGACCTCGGCAAGATCGAGGCGATGCTGCCGCCCAACGAGCGCGTGCCCGAGGAGCGGTATGCCCACGGTGAGCGGCTCAAGGCCTACGTGTACGAGGTCGACATGGGCATGCGCGGCCCGCGGGTCAAGGTCTCGCGCACCCACCCGAGCCTGGTCAAGCTGTTGTTCGCGCTCGAGGCCCCCGAGATCGCCGACGGCTCGGTGGAGATCGCTGCGATCGCACGTGAGGCCGGGCACCGAACCAAGATCGCGGTGCACGCCACGATTCCGGGCGTCAACGCCAAGGGATCGTGCATCGGCCCGATGGGCCAGCGGGTGCGTCAGGTGATGCACGAGCTGCACGGCGAGAAGATCGACATCGTCGACTACAGCGAGGACCCGGCCGAGTTCATCGGCCACGCGCTGTCGCCCTCGCGGGTCAAGAGCGTCACGATCGTGGACGCGAGCACCCGATCGGCCCGCGTGGTCGTCCCGGACTTCCAGCTGTCGCTCGCGATCGGCAAGGAGGGGCAGAACGCCCGTCTGGCGGCCAAGCTGACCGGTTGGCGCATCGACATCCGTTCGGATACCGCGGACCCGGCGGCATCGAGATCTGCGCCGATCGACGACGAGCGGTGACGACCGATGCGGAAGACGTCGCCGCAAACGGGTAGAGTGGGGAAGGTCGTCCGCACGTGCATCGGTTGCCGTGAGCGTGTGGAGGCAAGCACTCTGGTGCGGCTCGTCGCAGTGTGGGAGTCCACGACCCTGGTCGTGACTCCCGATCTGGGTAGGTCGCTGCCGGGCCGTGGAGCGCATCTGCACCCCACGGAACGGTGTCTGGAGCTGGCGACGCGCCGCAAGGCGTGGGGCCGGGCCTTCCGCACGAGCGGACCGTTCGACCTGACCACGATGTACGACCTCGCAGCACCCAATGGATCGCCGACCGGTGATCCCCGACCCGAATCGGAGCATCCGCTCATGGAAAACCGATGAGTACTCCGCAATGAGTTTGTTCGTCAACTAGGGTCTGATCCTCCTTCGGGTCGGGCCCACCCGAAGGAGAAAAGTGGCTGTCAGAGTCCACGAGCTCGCACGCGAGCTCGGCGTCGAGAGCAAGATCGTCCTCACCACGTTGAAAGACATGGGTGAGTACGTGAAGTCCGCCTCCTCGACCGTCGAAGCACCCGTCATCAGGCGCCTCAAGGAAGAGCACGGCGACGCGCTCGCCGCACAGGCCGCCAAGAAGGGCGGCGCCAAGAAGGCCGCCCCCAAGCCGTCCGCACCCGAGGCCGCTGCTCCTGAGGCAGCACCTGCGGAATCGGCTCCCCAGCAGCCGGCCGCCGAGGTCTCCGCCCCCGAGCCCGCGGGCCAGGAGACGGCGCCCCGCGCCGCCACCCCCGGCCCTCGTCCGGGTCCGCCGGCCCCCAAGGCGCCCGAACCGGCCCCCGAGGTCGCCAGCGCGCCGCCGGTCCCCGAACCTGCACCTGTGGCCGAGTCGACTCCCGAGGTCGACGCGCCTGCTGCCCAGGCTGGACCGACCCCCGGTCCGCGTCCCGGCCCCAAGCCGGGCGGCAGCGCCCGCCCCGGCAACAACCCGTTCTCCTCGCAGCAGGGCATGCAGTCGCGTTCGCCGCGTCCGCCGGCCGCTCGTGAGGGCGGCGCAGCTCCTGCGCCCGGCGCCCCGGCCCCGGCCGGTCGTCCGGGCATGCCCCGGCCCAACCCCGCCATGATGCCCAAGCAGTCCGGCCTGCCCGGACCGTCCGCGCGTCGCGGCGCTCCCGGTGGTGCACCCGGTCGCCCCGGCGGCCAGGGTCGTCCCGGTGCAGGTGGCGGTGGCGGCGGATTCGCCGGCCGTCCCGGTGGCGGTGGCGGCGGAGCCCCCGGTCGCCCCGGCGGCTTCTCCGGACCTCCGCGGTCCGGTGGTCCCGGTCGCAATCAGCGCGGCGGCACGCAGGGTGCGTTCGGTCGCGCCGGCGGTCCGGTGCGCCGAGGACGCAAGAGCAAGCGCGCGAAGCGTCAAGAGTTCGACCAGATGCAGGCTCCGTCCATCGGCGGCGTGCGTCTGCGCAAGGGCGACGGTCAGACCGTGCGTCTGGCCCGTGGCGCCTCGCTGACCGACTTCGCCGACAAGATCGGTGCGGACGCAGCATCGCTGGTCGCGCTGCTGTTCGGGCTCGGCGAAGTGGTCACGGCCACCCAGTCGGTCAACGACGAGACCTTGCAGCTGATCGGTGACGAGCTGAACTACGTGGTTCAGGTCGTCTCGCCCGAGGACGAGGACCGCGAGCTGCTCGAGTCGTTCTCACTCGAGTTCGGCGACGACGAAGGCGGCGAAGAGCTGCTCGTGGCGCGTCCTCCGGTCGTCACCGTCATGGGTCACGTCGACCACGGAAAGACCAAGCTCCTCGACGCGCTGCGCAGCAGCAACGTCGTGGACAAGGAGGCCGGTGGCATCACGCAGTCCATCGGTGCGTACCAGGTCTCCACCGAGGTCGACGGCACCGAGCGTCGCATCACCTTGATCGACACCCCCGGTCACGAGGCGTTCACCGCCATGCGTGCTCGTGGTGCACAGGCCACGGACATCGCGGTGCTGGTGGTTGCGGCCGACGACGGCGTCATGCCCCAGACGGTCGAGGCGTTCAACCACGCCAAGGCCGCCGGGGTGCCGATCGTGGTCGCGGTCAACAAGATCGACAAGCCCGACGCCGACTCGTCCAAGACGCGCGGTCAGCTCACCGAGTACGGACTCGTGCCCGAGGAGTACGGCGGCGACACGATGTTCGTCGACGTCTCGGCCAAGTCCGGCATCGGTCTGGACCAGCTGCTCGAATCGATCGTCCTGACCGCCGACGCGGCTCTGGACCTGCGGGCCAACCCGGAGCAGAACGCCGAGGGTCTGTCGATCGAGGCACACCTGGACCGCGGTCGCGGCCCGGTGGCCACGGTCCTGGTCCAGCGCGGCACGCTACGCGTCGGCGACACCCTGGTGGCCGGTTCGGCCTTCGGTCGTGTGCGCGCCATGCTCGACGAGCACGGCAACAACATCACCGAGGCTCCGCCGTCGCGGCCCGCCCTGGTGCTGGGTCTGACGTCCGTGCCCGGTGCGGGTGACAACTTCATGGTCGTCAGCGATGACCGGGTGGCGCGTCAGATCGCCGAGAAGCGCGAGGCGCGCGAGCGCAATGCCGCCCTGGCCAAGCGCACCAGCCGCCGGACCCTCGAGGACTTCATGTCCTCGATGGAGAAGGGCGAGACCGACGAGCTGCTGCTCATCCTCAAGGGTGACGGTGCAGGTTCGGTCGAGGCGCTGGAGGACTCGTTGTCCACCGTCGACGTCGGCGAGAAGGTTGCGCTGCGCGTCATCGATCGAGGTGTCGGTGCCATCACCGAGACCGACGTCAACCTCGCTGCCGCGTCCGACGCCGTCATCATCGGCTTCAACGTGCGCCCACAGGGCAAGGCCACCGAGCTGGCCGATCGCGAAGGTGTCGAGATCAAGTACTACTCGGTCATCTACCAGGCGATCGACGAGATCGAGGCAGCACTCAAGGGCATGCTCAAGCCCGAGTACGAGGAGCACCAGCTGGGCACGGCGCAGATCCGTGACATCTTCCGCTCCAGCAAGACCGGCAACATCGCCGGTTGCATGGTCACCTCGGGCACCATCAAGCGCAATGCCAAGGCACGTGTGCTGCGCGACGGTGCCGTGGTCGCGGACAACCTCGACTTCGGCAGCCTGCGGCGCGAGAAGGACGACGTGTCCGAGGTCCGCGAGGGCTTCGAGTGCGGTCTGGTGCTCAAGGGCTTCGGCGACATCAAGATCGACGACGTCGTGGAGACCTTCGAAATGCGGGAGATTGCAACTAAGTAATTCGTCTGACGTTGCGTGGTCGGTCGCCTGATGAATAGTCGGGCGCCCGACCACCGCGGCTGGCACGTACGTGGTCACCTGGTCCAGGGGGCCGCGTCGGGCGCGTTCCATGGTCGCCTCTTCGGGTGGTCCATGTCGCGGGTACAGATGAGTCGTGGGTAGGGATCGCCTGGCGCCGTTGGGCCGTGGGCAGGACAACAGTTTTGAGGAGTAGTCATGGCGGGTCAGCGGAACGCTAAGGTCTCGGACCGCATCAAGGTGATCGTGGCGCAGATGCTCGAGCGTCGGGTCAAGGACCCGAGGTTGGGTTTCGTGACCATCACCGATGTCCGTCTGACCGGCGACGGTCAGCAGGCCTCGGTGTTCTACACCGTCATGGGTGACGAGCGGGTTCGCACCGAGACCGCTGCCGCACTGCGCAGCGCTACCGGACTGATCCGCTCGGAGGTCGGCAAGCAGCTGGCCACCCGGGTCACCCCGTCGCTGGAGTTCTTCCTCGACTCGGTGCCGGAGACGGCGCGCGAGATCGAGGAGGCGCTGGCCAAGGCGCGGGCCGCCGACGAGGAGGTCACGGCCCGCTCGGCCGGCGCCGCCTACGCCGGTGAGGCCGATCCGTACAAGAAGCACGACGACGAGGACGACCAGGAGTGAGTGGGCAACCAACGGGGTCCGTCTCGGGCCTCGTCGTGGTCGACAAGCCGGCCGGGTGGACTTCGCACGACGTGGTGGGGCGCATGCGACGCCTCGCCGGGACACGCAAGGTCGGGCACAGCGGAACGCTCGACCCCATGGCGACCGGTGTGCTGGTGCTGGGCATCAACCGGGCGACGCGGCTGCTCGGCCACCTGACCCTGGTCGACAAGGAGTATCTCGCCACGATCCGGTTGGGCCAGAGCACCGTGACCGACGATGCCGAGGGCGAGATCGTCGCCGAGGCGGCGGCGGGATCGGTGGACGAGACCGCGCTCCGGGAGGCCGTGGCCGGTCTGACCGGGGAGATCGAGCAGGTGCCGTCGTCGGTCTCGGCGATCAAGGTCGACGGCGAACGCTCCTATGCCCGGGTGCGCGCGGGTGAGGCCGTCGAGCTCACGGCGCGACCGGTCACCGTCTCGACCTTCGAGGTCACCGACGTGCGACCGGGTGCCATGACCACCGACATCGACGTGCGCGTGGTCTGTTCCAGCGGCACCTACGTACGAGCGCTGGCCCGCGACGTCGGGGCGGTCCTCGGGGTCGGCGGACACCTTCAGATGCTGCGACGCACCCGCGTCGGCGGATTCGGCCTGGATCTGGCCGGCACGCTCGAGCAGCACGAGGAGGCGCTGTCGGTCGTGGACCTGTCCGACGCCGCTCGCGGTGCCTTCACGACGCACGCCCTGTCCGAGGCCGAGGCCACCGACGTGCGATTCGGGCGGGTGCTCACCGGCGTGGACCTCGGCGCCGCCGGACCCGTGGCGCTGTTCGACCCCGCTGGCGAGTTCCTGGCCCTGTACGAGCAGAAGGGCTCGACGGCCCGCGCCGTCGCCGTGTTCGTCTGACCGCTGACGAGTCACGGAGACCCGCTGACGAGTCACATAGACCCATTGACGAGTCACGTAGACCCGATGAGCGAGGCGTGGGTTCAGCCCAGCACCGTGTGAGTGCTGGCGGTGTTGACCTCGCGCGTGCGCGAGAACGCGGACAGGTCGATCGTGAGCCCGCTGTGCTCTCCGGTGTAGGTCACCGGGGACGCGTCGTGGTCGTGGCCGTCCTCGACGGCCCCGATGAGGGCAGCCAGGAAGCAGCCGACGATGGGTGCATTCTTGAACTGGTTGCCGCTCGTACCCATCGCCACGTAGAAGCCCGGCGCATCCGTGCGGTCGTAGATGGGGGTCCAGTCGTCGGCCACGTCGTAGACCCCGACCACCCCGCTGGGCCGGTTCGGCATCGTCAGGTCCGGCAGACGGCGAGCCGCTCGGGTCACCTGGGCCTCGTAGCGCTCCAGGCTGACGTGCTGGTCGATCCCGTCGACCGTGTGGGGAGCATCGACCCATTCCATCGGGTCGCACGCGGGTTCACTGCCGCCGACGACCCAGGCACCGCCGGGCCCGGGGCGCATGTAGGTGCCGAGGTCGAGGTCGAAGATCGCCGGTGCCGGATCGTCCCGGCCGTCCCATGCGGCGGGCCGGCGCACCTGGTGCACCTCCTGTCGCAGCGGGCGGACTCCGACGGTGAACTCGTCGCCGACTCCGGCCAGCGCGTTGAAGGCACCCGACCATGGCCCTGCGGCGTTGACCACGACGGGTGACTCGACGACGCTGCCGTCGGCCAGGCTCAGGTGCCAGGTGCTGCCGATCCGATCGCACGAGACGACCTCGGCGCGGTACGAGGTCCGCGCGCCGTGCAGACGCGCGGCATAGGCCAGATTGTCGGCCGCGAGCCGCGGATCGTCCATGTAGCCGGCGTCGGGCGTGTAGATGGCACCGAGCCGAGACTGCGTGTCCTCCCAGAATGCGTCGTCGGAGATCGGCTTGTTGGGCCAGTACGCTCCGACGTCGAGGTGGGGAAAGCGTGTAGCGAGGTCGTCGGGGTCGAGGTACTCGAACGGCACACCGGTCGCACGCAACAGGTCCTGGCTGGTCTGGTGGGGGACGGCCGGGACATCGAGGTGGAGCATTCCCGTGCGGTGGAACGTGGTCAGGCTCGGAGGATCGGCCAGCGGCGCATGGGCGGGAAGGCCGAGATGGTCGGCCCACCGTTCCCACATGAACTTCGCCTCCCAGGCGGTCGCCGTGGTGTCGAAGGTCGAGTACAGGAATCGGATCACGGCGCTCGAGGCGGAGGTCGATCCGTGTCCCGGGCCGGCAGCCTTGTCCAGCACCAGCACGCTGCGTCCGGCCCGCGCGAGCTCGAGAGCGACGGCTGAACCGATGACGCCGGAGCCGACGACCACCGCATCAGCGGTCCGTGCCGTGGCGGGTGCGGTCGTGTCCGGTGAAGCGTTCACGCGTGCCTCCTCAGGCATCGACGACGATGTCGCCGTCGGGGGTCGAGCAGCACGGCAGGAACTTCCCAGCGGCGATCTCGCGTGGCCGGATACCACCCTGGTGGAACATCGCGACCCGTCCGGCCAGCAGTCCGGACTTGCAGGTGCCACACAGACCGCCGCCGCACGAGCTGGGCAGGGGGACACCGGCCGAGGTCGCGGCCTCCAGCACCGTCATCCCGAGCGGGCACGCGACCGAGCGGCCGCTGCGCCCGAAGGTCACGGTGGGTGCGGCTTCCTCGGTCGGCTCGACGACCTCGGTCAGGAGCACGGCCAGGTCCGGCGTCGGGCCGCCGCGGTCACCGATCGTGAAGCTCTCCTCGTGGCACCGGCCGGAGTCGACGTGCAGTTCCGCCAGCACCTGACGCGTGGCAGCCATGTAACCGGGAGGTCCGCAGGTGAACACCTCCCGCTCGGCGATGTCGGGCACCTGGGAGGCGAGCAGGCGGGCGTCGAGCCGCCCTCGCTGGCCGGTCCACGGGACGGATGCGGGGGAGTCGTTCTCGCACACCCACACCACCCGGAGGCCGGGATGAGTGGTCGCGAGCGCATCGAGCTCGTTGCCGCAGGCCAGATCGGCCGGAGTCCGCGCGCTGTGCACGACGACCACGTCGTCGAGCTCGGCGAGGTCGGCCATCGCGCGCACCGTGGAAAGGCTGGGAGTGATGCCGCTGCCGGCCGACAGCAACAGGTACCGGTTGGCCGGATGGGCTGCGATCGAGAAGTCGCCGCAGGGCCCGCGGACCCCCACGCGGTCACCCGGTGAGAGCCGGTCGTGCAGGTGGGGGGACAGCGCCCCACCCTTGATCCGCTTGACCGTGATGGTCAGCAGGTGTGGCCGGGTCGGCGGCGAGGAGATCGTGTAGCACCGCTCGACCGAGCTGCCGTCGACGTCGACCACGAGCGTGACGAACTGACCGGGCAGGAAGGAGAGGGTGCCGGGGATGGTGGGCTCCAGCACGAAGGTCACGACGTCATGGGTCACCGGAACCCGGCGGCGCACCACCATCTCCTGGTCGAGCGCCGACTCCGGGGCCAGGAATCGGTCACCGACCGGGCGGGGCAGGTCGGGGACCAGCCGCAGCCCGGGGGTGGTCGCGGGCTGGGACCAGGTGTCGTGCGGCCACTCGCTCATCGCGCCATCTCCTCACGCATGCGGGTGGTGAACCAGGTCACGAACGAGTCGACCTGCCGTTCGGTCTCGGTGTACGGGCCCGGCACGTAGGCCGGATCGCTGACGCCGCGCTGCGCCCGGGCGACGAACGCCGCGTCCTCCTCGTTGGTGTGGCGCCACACGGCGGTCAGCTCGTCGACGTCGTAGTCGACTCCTTCGCGCGCATCGGCGTCGACCAACCACGTGGTGCGGACCAGGGTCTGGTCGACCCCGCGAGGAAACACCGCGAAGGTCACGGCATGGTCGCCCAGCACGTGGAACCACGCGTTGGGCTGGACGTGCAGCCCGAGTCGGCCCATCGCGAAGCTGTCGACGTCGCCGAGCAGGCGGTGCACCAGGCGGGATCCGTCGAGGCTGAAGGACTCCCCGGCCTGGTCGAGGGGGGAGCGCTCGACCCGGAAGCCGAAGGGTCGCTCGACCAGGTCCTCGACGACGGGGTAGGGCAGGCCCAATGCGGCGCAGCGCTGGGCCAGCTCGGCGTCAGCAAGCAGGAAGCGCTGGTGGGCGGCCCTGAGTCGATCCGGGATCTGGTGGTCCTCGAGCCCCCAGGTCTGGAAAAAGGTGTTCAGCAGGTCGGGGTGGCCGTCGCAGTGATAGCACTCCCGGTTGTTCTCCATCGTGAGCTTCCAGTTGCCGTCCTCGACCAGGTCGATCTGGGCGGCGACCTTGGCGCCGGCCAGCCGGTGCGGTGCGAGGTATGGCGTCAGCACCTCGGCGACGTCATCGATGTCGGCGGGCGGATCGGCGGCCAGGCAGCAGAACAGGAGGCCACCGATCTCCCGGAGATGGACCGACAGCAGGGACAGGCAGGACGTGTCGATGCCCGGTCCCAGCTGAGGGGCGTGGACCAGGCGTCCGTCGGTGGCATAGGTCCAACGGTGGTAGCCGCACACGATGTTGCCGACCGAGCCACGATCCTCGACGAGCCGAGCGCCGCGGTGCCGGCACACGTTGTGGAAGGCGCGCACCTGCTCGTCGTCGTCACGCAGGATCAGCACGGACGCCCGACCGAGGTCCACGGTGATGTAGTCGCCCGGCTCGGGAACATCGGCCGAGGTGCCCACGAAGATCCACTGGCGTCCCCACAGCAGGTCGAGCTCGAGCTGGTGCAGCTCGGGGTCGGTGTACAGGGGGGCGGGCAGGCTGTGCCCCGGTCGGCGGGCGTCGAGTGCGGCCGCGAGCGCCGCGTGCTCGGGCCTGCGGGTGCCGCTGGTGGGTGCCGTCAGATCGTCGAGGGTCACGGTTGCCTCCTGAAGGGTGGTGCGGGGATCAGACGGTGACGCACAGTCGCAGCGCGTCGTAGATGCCGGCATGGATGTTGCGGCTGGTGACCGCGTCACCGATCCGGAAGAGCTGGAATCGGCCTTCGGGGTTGGTCCGGACGTGCTGGCCGCGACCAGCGAGCAGCGCGTCCTGGTCGACCTCTCCCAGATTGCTCGAGAGCCCGACCAGGTCGTGGTAGAGCTCGTCGTTGGGTGCGGTGCCGTGCTCGACGACGACATGGTCGACGTGCCGTTCGATGATGCGGTCGGTGTAGTCGCTGCCCAGCGTGGCGACCAGGCGACCGGTCTCATCCGTCCGGCTCCGGCGGACGCTGGTCAGTCGGCGCGCGACGGTGATCTGGACGTCGTGCTCGGCGAAGGCGCGCAGGTAGGCCGGACTGTTCATGCTGCCGACCCCGATCCCCACCGTCCGCTCGGGCGTGACCAGCTCGACCTGCGCCCCGAGGTGCGCGAGATGCTCGGTGGCATCCAGGGCCTGCTCTCCGCCGTGGTCGTCGAAGACCAGGACGCGGTGTCCGGCCTTCGGGCCCTGCGCTCCCATGCCGCTGAGCACGTCCCAGGTGTCCAGCACGAGATCTTCGCCGGCGGTGACGACAGAGCGGTCGGGCATGCCTCCCGTGGCCACGATGACCAGATCGGCTTCCTCGGCGAGCACGGTGTCGGTGTCGGCCCACGCCCCGAAGCGGAACTCCACCCCCGAGTGCTTGGCCTCGGACACGCGCCAGTCGACGATGCCGATCAGGTCGCGGCGACGCAGGCTGGAGCTGGCGAGCAAGACCTGACCGCCGGGACGGTCGGCTGCTTCCATCACGACGACCTGGTGGCCGCGCTCGCCGAGCACCCGTGCTGCCTCGAGGCCAGCGGGTCCCGCGCCGATCACGACGGCGCGCCGACGCCGACCGATGGTGGGTGCGATCACGTGCGGCATCGTGGCTTCGCGACCGGTCGCCGGGTTGTGCAGGCACTTGGCGTCGCCGGACTCGTAGATCGCGTCGAGGCAGTAGCTCGCGCCCACGCAGGGCCGGATGCGGTCCTCCTCGCCGCGCGCCACCTTGGCCACGAGGTGCGGGTCGGCCAGCTGGGGTCGCGTCATCCCGACCAGGTCGAGCAGGCCGTCGCGAATCGCGTGCCGAGCCGTGGCGACGTCACCGATCCGCGCGGCGTGCATGACGGGAACGTCGATCTGGCGGCGGACCTGACCGGCGAACTCCAGGAACGGAGCGGACGGAGTGCCCATCGACGGGATGGCGGCGGCGAGCCGGGCGTCCGAATCCACCCCGCCCTTGATGACCGAGAGGAAGTCGACCCCGTGCCCGAGGTAGTGGCGCAGCACCTCGAGCGTCTCGGGCAGCCCGAGGCCGTCCGGCAGGCACTCGTCCATCGCCATCCGTAGCCCGACGATGAAGTCGGGACCGACGGCGGCGCGCACGGCGTCCAGCACCCGCGTCCCGAACACCAGCCGAGCCTCGGGGTCTCCACCCAGCTCGTCGTGGCGATGATTGGTCGCGGGGGAGTGCCAGGCGTCGAAGAGATGGCTGTAGGCGTCGATCTCGATCCCATCGAGTCCGCCCGCCTGACAGCGCGCTGCCGCCTCGGCGTAGTGGCGCACGATGCGATCGACGTCCCAGGCCTCGGCCTCCTTGGGGATTGATCGATGCTGCGCCTCGCGCAGTGGTGAGGGGTAGACGAGGGGGAGCCAGTCGCCGGCGAAGTTCGAGGTGCGTCGTCCCAGGTGGGTGACCTGGCACATCACGGCGGCTCCGGCCTCATGGACGTCGTCGGTGAGTCGACGCAGCCAGGGCACCACCTCATCGGAGTAGAGCAGCATGTTGCCGAATGCGGGCGGGCTGTCGGGGGAGACGACGGCCGATCCGCCGATCATGGTCAGACCGACTCCGCCGCGGGCCTTCTCGAGGTGATAGAGCCGGTAGCGGTCCTTGGGCATCCCGTCCTCGGTGTACGCCGGCTCGTGCGACGTGCTGACGACGCGATTGCGCAGCTCGAGATCCCGGAGGCGGTATCCGTCGAGGAGTGGGTCGAGGTGCATTTCCTCATCATGCGACCAGCGACAGATGAAGAAAAGCAAACATATTGCATCATGATCGTGCAATATGACTGCATGATCGACCCGCGATTGCACGTTCTTCAGGTGGTGGCCCAGACCGGCACGATGGCTGGCGCCGCTCGCGCCCTTGACTACACGCCCTCGGCCGTGTCCCACCAGCTGCGCAGCCTCTCGCGCGAGCTCGGCGTGCCGCTGTTCAAGCCCGAGGGGCGCAATGTCCGACTCACCCCGGCGGCGACGCTGCTGCTGCGTCGCTCGGACGGGTTGTTCGCGCACTGGGAGGAGATTCGCGGTGAGCTGCAGACCGCGGGCGGCGTGGGCGCAGGACGTCTGTCGATGGCCGGGTTCTCGACCGCGGCCTCCGCTCTGCTGCCGCCCGTCGCGATCGCCGCGATGAGACAGTTCCCCGAGTCGCTGATCCAGATCGTCGAGGCCGACCCGAACGAGTGTGTCGACATGCTGCTCAGCGGCACGGTCGACATCGCTGTCGTCGTGGGGACCGGTCAGCTTCCGTCGGCCGATGATCCCCGATTCGTGCAGCAGTCACTGATGGACGACACGCTCGATCTCCTCGTGCCGGTGGACCATCCGCTGGCTGGGCGCCGTTCCATCCGCCTCGAGGAGGCTGCCGAGGAGTCCTGGATCCTCGACCGCCCCGGCTCCCCGCACCACGAGCTGGTGGTCAGTGCCTGCCTGGAGGCCGGTTTCACCCCGCGTCACGTGCACCGGGTCGTCGAGTGGGACACCGGGGCGGCTCTGGTCGCGGCGGGCTTCGGGGTCGCGCTCGTGCCGCGACTGGCACGCGTCCCTGGTGTGAACGACTTGGTTCGGGTGCCCCTGCGCGGCGACCCTTCTCCCGTGCGGCACGTCCGGGTGCTGGTGCGCGGCGGCACCTCCGGGCAGCCGGAGATCGCCCTGGCCCTCCGCGAGCTCTCGGTGGTGGCGGCCCGGGTCAGCAAGCCGATCATCGCGGCGTCACACGCCGACGACGACCACGAGGTCGACGATGTGCCCACGACCCCGGTGACTCGCCTGATCGAGTCCGAGGACGTGTCTCGTCTGCCCCTCATCGAAGCAGCCGCCGACCGCCTCCTGATCGATCTGTTCGGGCCTGAGGCCTTCGCCGGTGTGACGCCGGGGGAGGCCCGCGACGCGGCGCCGGGATTCGTGCTGGTGGCGGAGCGGCCCTGTGTCGGCTTCGCTCAGGTGGTCGAGACGGGCCGGGCCGCCCATCTGCAACAGCTGGCCGTCGATCCCAGCCATGGCCGCCGTGGTCTCGGTTCTGCGCTCGTGCAGTCCTGCTGCGAGGAGGCGGTCCGACGTGGACACACGGAGCTGACCCTGACCACGTTCCGCGACGTGGCCTTCAACGCGCCCTGGTACGCGAGGATGGGTTTCTCCGTCGTCGAGGCGCCCAGCGGAGTCCTCGCCCAGCACCTCGAGGACGAGCAGGACCTCGCGCGGCTGATGCCTCGGGTCGCGATGCGCCGCACGCTCGACAAGCCGCACGCGCAGGTTCAGTAGGGTCTCGGCATGAGTGTGAGCCGATCGACCCGTGCGGTGGTGCGCCGAGGGCTTCTCGGTTTCCTGGCGGTGCAGGTGGCGGCGGTCGCCTCGCTGATGGGAGCCGACCGGCTGCGGCGCATGCTCAGAGGCTCGAACGTCCCCACGCTCGCGCCGGCCGATGCTCGCGTGCACGAGCTCGCCGGACGTGGCGATGGCAGCAGCGTCCTGACGACGTACACGTACGGGGCCACGCTGTTCGAGGACATGATCGCGGCGATCGAGGGTGCCGAGCACCGAGTGCTGCTGGAGTCCTACATCATCAAGAACGACGAGACCGGTCGAGCCTTCAAGGCGGCCCTCATCGGCGCCGCCGAGCGCGGAGTCGATGTCTGTGTCGTCTACGACGGCTTCGCCAACCTGGTCGTGCGGCCCAGCTTCTTTGAGTTCCCGGCCCCGATCCGGGTCTATCGCTATCCGTTGTGGAACGCCGGCTGGAAGATCTTCAGCCCGCGCAAGCAGGGCCGCGACCACCGCAAGATCCTGGTGGTCGACGACACCGCCGCATTCGTCGGTGGCTACAACATCGGTGCCCTGTACGCGACCGAGTGGCGCGACACCCACGTCAAGGTCACCGGGGCGGCCGTGTGGGACCTCGACAACGCGTTCATCGACTTCTGGAACGTGCACGCGACCACCGCGAAGAAGCCCACCGGTCCGCTGCGACCACTCGGATCGGCCACCTGGAACCCGCAGGTGCGCGCCCACCGCAACCTCCCGCACCAGCTGGTGTACCCGATCAGGGCCCTCTACCTCGAGGCCATCGACCGAGCGCACCACAGCATCGACATCACCGCCGCGTACTTCATCCCCGATCACGACATCCTCTCCGCCCTGCTGGAGGCAGCGAGGCGCGGAGTGACGGTGCGCGTTCTGACACCCAAGGTCTCCAACCACGTCGTCACCGACTGGCTCTCGCGTGGTTTCTACGGCCAGCTGCTGCGCGGTGGGGTGCAGATCCACCGGTACACCGACCACATGGTGCACGCCAAGACCGCCACGGTCGACGGCCAGTGGTCCACGGTCGGCACGGCCAACATCGACCGGCTCAGCCTGCTGGGCAACTACGAGATCAACCTGGAGATCCTCGATCCAGGTCTGGCTCGAGGCATGCAGGACATCTTCGAGAACGACCTGCGCGGCGCTGAGCGGCTCACCCTGGCCGAGTGGAATCGCAGACCGTGGGTTGCCAAGGTCTACGAGGCGATCCTGCGACCGTTGGCGCCGCTGCTGTGAGGCGGCGTCGACGGCCCATCGCACCATGAGAGTCCTCTCACGCAGACCTCACCGAGGTCTCACGCACGTTCGCGACTGTGGTCGTACCAACCCACACCAGTGAACCCACATAGGAGCACCTCATGAAGAACTCGATCCGAATCGGCATCATCTCCTCGGCCAGCGTCCTGGCCCTCGGCACCCTCGGCTTCGCAGCGGCCAGCGCCGACAACGAACCCGCCAAGCGCGAGCAGGCCAGCAGCGCAGTGATGCAGGACGTCGACCTCGACGACCTCGACGACGCCGATCAGCCCACCTCGGCCGACGACCCCACCCAGAACACCCGCAACACGGCACAGACCACGAGCTCGGCACCCACCAAGAACACAGCCAAGACGATCAACACCGCCCCGTCCAAGAACACGGCACAGTCGGCGAATACGGCCCCGTCGGCGAACACGGCACAGTCGGCGAACACGGCACAGTCGGCGAACACGGCACAGTCGGCGAACACGGCACAGTCGGCGAACACGGCACAGTCGGCGAACACGGCACAGTCGGCGAACACGGCACCGTCGAAGAACACCGCCCCCTCGGTCGACACCCGAAACACCGACGACCGCTGATGCCCGTCGACATCGCACCGGCCGGGGGCGAGAGCATCGCCCCCGGCCTCGTGCCGCTCAAGGAGCTCGGCGGTGGCCTCGTCTACGAGGCGTGGCTTGCCTTCGACGAACGACTCCTCGCCCCCGTCGTCGTCAAGCAGATGCGTGCTGAGCACGCCCACGACGAGAGCAGCGTGGCCAGCTACCGCCGCGAGCTGGAGCTGTTGTCCTCCATCGCCCACCCCGGAATCGCCCGACTCTTCTCCTACGACGACGAGTGCGACCGCCCCTACCTGGTCATCGAGCACATCGACGGGCCCACCCTGTCGAGTCTCATCTCCACGCACGGCCACCTGCCCGAGCAGCAGCTGCTGCCTCTGGGCGCCGACCTCGCGTCGGCGTTGCACTACCTGCACGGACGTGACCTGTGCCACCTTGACCTCAAGCCCAGCAACGTCGTGATGGGCGCGCCCGCCAAGCTGATCGACTTCAGCATCGCCATGTCCGTCGGCGACGCCGCCGCACTCGATCACCCCGTCGGCAGCGACGAGTACATGGCACCCGAGCAGTGCCTGCCCGGCGAGCGCGGGACGCCCGGTCCGGCCAGCGACGTGTGGGCGTTCGGCGCCACCATGTTTCGCGCCGCCGCCGGACGCCGCGGGTTCGAGCGCGAACCCCGCTGGCGCCAGCTCACCGACGAGCCCCACGATCTGCCACACCACGTCGGCGAGCCGATGTCCCGGCTGATCCTGGACTGCCTCGCCCCGGACGCGGCCGACCGTCCCACCCCGCGCGAGATCGTCGATCGCATCGACCCCCTGCTCGGGGCGCTTCCCAAGGCCCGCCTCGCCGGCTTCAGCCTGCGGCGCTGACGCGCGTCAGTCGACGCGGGTCCGATGTGCGTCAGTCGACGCGGTACCCCAGCCCGCGCACCGTCGTCACCAGGCCGGCGCCGAGCTTCTTGCGCAGGTAGCCCACGTACACGTCGACCACGTTGGAGCCGGGATCGAAGTCATAGCCCCACACCTGCGAGAGCAGCTGCTCCCGCGAGAGCACGAGCCCGCGGTTGCGCATCAGCACCTCGGCCAGCGTCAGCTCGCGGGCCGACAGGTCGACCTCGGCGCCATCGACGTAGGCCCGCCGGCGACGGAGGTCCAACCGCACGGGTCCAGCCTCGAGGTCGTCGGACGGAGCGGGCTCGTTGGTGCCGCGCAACCGCAATCGAACCCGCGCCACCAGCTCATCGAACCGAAAGGGCTTGGCCATGTAGTCCGCTGCCCCACCCTCGAGGGCGGCCACGGTGTCGGTCACCGAGTCACGGGCCGTCAGCACGATGACCGGCAAGGCCGGCCGGTCGACCGTGACCCGTTCCAGCACCCGGTATCCGTCCATGCCGGGCAACCCGATGTCGAGCACCATCAGGTCGAACTCGCCGGTCAGGGCGTAGTCCAGTCCCGTGATGCCATCAGCGACGACCGTGGGCGTGAATCCCTCCGCCCGTAGACCCTTGGCGACGAACGAGGAGATGCGTTCCTCGTCCTCGACGATCAAGATGCGGCTCATGTGTCATCTGCTCTCGTGGGGTGGATCGGAAGGTGGAGGCGGAAGGTCGCGCCTCGGGACGTCGCGTCATCGAGCGAGGCGTGCCCGCCGTGGGCTGCGGCGATCGCGCTCACGATCGACAGTCCCAGGCCGAAGCCGACATGGTCCGCCTCGGCGGCAGCGTCGTCGTCGCGGGCGAACCGCTCGAACAATGAGGTCTGCACCGCCGGGCTGACACCGGGGCCGGTGTCGCGCACCCACAGCTCGAGGTCGTCGCCCAGGACCCGGGATCCGACCGCCACCTCGTCGCCAGGTTGGGTGAACCGGACGGCGTTGTCGCACAGCTGAAGCATCGCCTGCGTCACCCGCTGGCCGTCCACGACGGCCTCGATGTCAGCGGACTCCTCGAGCAGCCAGGAGCGGTCCGCCAGACCGCGGGCCCGGTCCAGGACGCCACGGGTCAGCGAGGTGATGTCGGTCGGCGCCACGGTGACGAAGTCGGGTCGCCGCGCCTTCGCCAGCATCAGGAGGTCGTTGACGAGTCGGGCCATCCGATCGACCTCGTCCACCAGCAGGGACCGGGTCGCGGCGACGTCATCAGGGTCGGTCGGATCCAGCACCTCGAGATGACCGCGCAGCACGGTCAGCGGAGTGCGCAGCTCGTGTCCGGCATCGTCGAGCAGCGCCCGCTGGGCCACGAAGGCCGCCTCGAGCCGATCCAGCATGTCGTTGAAGGTGATCTGCAGGTCGCTGATGTCGTCGTGGCCGGTCACCTCCATGCGTCCACCGAGATCGCCATCGGTGATGCCGCGGGCGGTGTCGCGCAGATGGCGCACGGGACGCAGGAGTCGTCCCGCGATCCAGGACGACGCCGCTGTCACGATCAGCACCGACAGCGCCGCGAGCAGGGCGTAGGTGATCATCAGCTCGCGCAGCTCGTCGAGGCTCGAGCTCACGTCGTGCGCCACGACGAAGGCCGAGGCACCCTCGGGGTCGTTGACCGGTTGCACGGCCACGCGGTACTCGCGCCCGTCCACGTCGAGAGAGCGCGTGCCACCGACCTGGCGCAGATCGTCGACGAGCGTTCTCAGCTGAGACGAGTCCCGCAAGGGGTCCGATCCACCACCCTGGAACGAGGGCCCTCCGGTGGGCCCGAAGGCATAGAGGGTCTCGTTGTCGTCGGGGAGATTCTGCTGCAGGAACAACGTCGACAGCCGATCAGCGCTGGCGAAGGGTGCTCCCGTCGTGGGGTCGCCCTCGGCCTGCAGCGCCCGGAACTCGCCGATCTCCTGACTGATCGAGGTGTCGATGGTCCCCTCGATCCGATTCGCCTCGACGAAGAACACGGTGAACCCCACGACCACCAGCGCGGTCGTCGTGGTCGCGGCGACGGTGAGGGTCAGTCGCTGGCGTACCGACAGGCGCGACCACGGCAGCCTTGCCACGTGTCAGGTGCTCCGCTCAGTCGTCGTCATCATCACGATCATCGTCGTCGTTGATCTCCGGATCGATCCGACCCCCGTCGTCATCATCATCGCTGTCGTCATCATCATCGTCCGTCGGTGCCGGAGTGGGCGACGGGGTCGCTGCCGGGGCGGACGCGGAGGGCGAGGGTGATGACGAGGGTGATGACGGGGCGATCGTCACCGGTGTCGTGTCACGGGGAGCCGTGCCGGCGCCGGCCGTGACGCGCCCGGAGATGACCACGACCAGCACGGCCGCGAGCACGGACACCACCAGCACGGGAAGTCGTCGTCTCAGGTCCATGTCCTCAGGGTGTCGCATCCGGGGGCCCGCTTCGATGAGGGTGCGATGAGAGAACTCTTAGGATCGGCCGCGCACGCTCCAGCGTCCCTGTGGCACAGTTCCACCGTGATGATCTGGCGTGACGTCGAGGGTGCGGAGACCGCACCTCGCCACACCCCCGCAGCGATCACGATCGGCGCGTTCGACGGGGTGCACCGCGGTCATCAGACCCTGCTCGAGCGGACGCGTGCAGCCGGAGGCGGCCTGCCTGTCGTGTCCGTCACGTTCGATCCGCATCCCACGGCGGTCTTCGCGCCCGATCGTGCGCCCGCGCGCCTGACCACGTTGCACCGCCGCATCGAGCTCTTGCGTGAGCACGGCGCCGATGAGGTGCGTGTGCTGGCCTTCGAGCGTGAGATGGCGGGGATGACGCCCGAGCAGTTCGTGCACGAGGTCATCGTCGATCAGCTGTCCGCCCAGCACGTGGTCGTGGGGGAGAACTTCCGTTTCGGCGCCAAGGCCGCGGGGACCGTCGACACGCTGGTCGAGCTCGGAGCGTCTGCAGGATTCGCTGCGCTGGGTCTGGGGCTCGCCGGGACGGACGAGCCGTGGTCATCGACGAGAGTGCGGGCCCTGGTCGCGGCCGGAGACATGCGGGGCGCCGCCGACATCCTGGGGCGATCCCACGAGGTCGTCGGGGAGGTCATCCGTGGCGAGCAACGCGGCCGCGAGCTGGGGTATCCCACGGCCAACACCCCCATCGACGACACCTATGCCGTCCCGCCCGACGGTGTCTACGCGGGGCGGGTCATCCGGGCGGACGGGGAGTCGCTGCCCGCGGCGGTGTCGATCGGCACCAACCCGACCTTCGGCGAGCACGACCGACGCGTGGAGTCCTACGTGCTGGACCGTCCCTTCGGATCGGGTCAGGACCTGAACCTGTACGGCGAGACCATCCGCGTCGAGCTGGTCGAGCGACTGCGTCAGATGGAGGCCTACGACGGTGTCGACGCCCTCGTGGAGCAGATGGCCCGTGACGTCGAGGCCGCCCGACGGGCTCTGTAGCCGATCCTCACAGGCTCCGGGCGACCTCGGCGGCCACGGCCTGCATGCCCGCCGAGCGGGGGTGGAACACGATGCCGTCGCCGTCGGTGACCTGGGCACCGTTGACCCAGGCCTCGTCGCCCGCGCAGACGTCGTGCCCGGTGGAGACCTCGCGCATCGACACGAACGGCACATCAGCGGAGGTGGCTGCGGCCGCAAGGGCGTCCTCGAGCCCCTGCTCGATGCGCCGGGCGTCGTCGGCGGCCTCGGCAGGAACTCCGAGCAGCTCGCACGTGCCGGTCTGGGGCGCCAGGCGCAGGTAGCCGACGAGCGCGACCTGGGCGTCGGGCGACCTCTCGGCGATCTGACCGAGCAGGTCCGCGACGTTGGTGCTGATCATCGACAGCACCTCGGGAGCCTGCTGGTCGACGTACTGCTGGCACGTCGCCGCAGCGGTGGCGCAGGACTGGATCAGCGAGGAGAACAGGCCGCCGTCGTTGCCGCCGATGCCCAGCGTGACCAGGGAGGTGTCCTCGCCGAGCGCATCGAGCTGTGCGGGAATCTCGTTGCCGACGCCATCGAGGGCGCTCTCGGTCGTGGCACCCGAGCAGGACACGTCGGCGAGATCGAGGCCCTCGGCATCGGCCAGCAGATTCGGCCAGTTGGTCTCGGATCGGAAGCACTGCGGCTGCTCGGTGTCTGCGGGCTGGATGCCGGGACCAGCGGAGTAGGAGTCGCCCAGCGCCACGTAGGCGGTACCGAGCTCGGCCGGTGTCGACGGCGCGGCCGATGCTGTGGTCTCGGCCGGCTCGGGGTCCGATGCGGTGCTCGTGCAGGCCGAGACCATCACGAGGGCCACGGCTGCGAGCGTCAAGGCTGCACCGGCGCGCCGCAAAGTCATCTGATCAGCCTAGGTCGGCCGTCCGAACGGCGATTGGCCGTGTGCGGGACGCGCTGATCTGCACTGTGCGGGACGCGCTGATTCGCACTGCGTGTGCCTGCGCTGATAATCTGGGGAATGCCGTAGATCGGCCACGGATCACAGAGCCCCGGAGAACCAGCCCGGGCGCGCCGTGCAACGACATCCCTCAGGAGAACATCGTGTCGAAGAAGACCGCTGCCCCCACCGTGGCAGACATGGATCGTGCGGACATCATCAAGGAGTACGCACGAAGTGAAGGCGACACGGGATCTCCCGAGGTCCAGGTCGCACTGCTCACCGGACGCATCTCGCACCTCACCGGTCACCTGCAGGAGCACAAGCACGACCACCACAGCCGCCGCGGACTGCTGCTGCTCGTCGGTCAGCGTCGTCGCCTGCTGAACTACCTGCAGAACAGTGACATCGAGCGCTACCGCTCGCTCATCGAGCGAATCGGCCTGCGCCGCTAGCCACGACGAGGCGGTCATTGCCCGACATCAGCTCGGGGAATGGCCGCCTCTCTCGTAGGCTCACAACTGAACACCGACACACGACGAGACGCCGTCGGGCATCGCACCTGCGAACCCCGCTCGGTCCTCGGTAGTGGCTCCCGGACGTTGCAGCCGAGGGCCTCGATCGAAGACCGGCACCTGCCCGCCATCGAGGTCACCGCGGCACTCGTTCCCGATAGCAGGCCTCGGCCTGCTGCGTCCGAATAGCAGGCCTCCGCCTGCTATGCCCGCTGCAGGCCTTCGCCTGCAGATCGAAATTGCAGGCCTTCGCCTGCGGAAGGGACATACATGTCCGAACCCACCCTGCACACCGCCGAGACCATCATCGACAACGGCTCCTTCGGCACCCGCACCGTCCGATTCGAGACCGGCGTGCTCGCCCAGCAGGCCGCTGGCGCCGTCGCCGCGTACCTCGACGACGACACGATGCTGCTGTCGGCCACGACGGCCGGCAAGCACCCCAAGGACCACTTCGACTTCTTCCCCCTCACGATCGACGTCGAGGAGCGCATGTACGCCGCGGGACGCATCCCCGGCTCGTTCTTCCGTCGCGAG
This sequence comes from Aeromicrobium sp. CF3.5, assembly GCF_051262695.1. NCBI lineage: Bacteria > Bacillati > Actinomycetota > Actinomycetes > Propionibacteriales > Nocardioidaceae > Aeromicrobium > Aeromicrobium sp. CF3.5. The sequence goes on along the minus strand of NZ_JBIMEZ010000004.1, from coordinate 82,662 downwards.
GGCCGCCCGGGCGAGGACGCCATCCTCACCTGCCGCCTGATCGACCGGCCGCTGCGCCCGACGTTCAAGAAGGGCCTGCGCAACGAGGTCCAGGTCGTCATCACCGTGCTCGCGCTCAACCCCGACACCCCGTACGACGTGCTGGCCATCAATGCCGCGTCGGCATCCACCCAGATCTCCGGCCTGCCGTTCACCGGACCGGTCGGTGCCACCCGCGTGGCCCTGATCGACGGCCAGTGGGTCGGATTCCCCACCCACACCCAGCTCGAGAACGCCGTGTTCGACATGGTCGTCGCCGGTCGCATCACCGATGAGGGCGACGTCGCCATCATGATGGTCGAGGCCGAGAGCACCGAGATGACCTGGGACCTGGTCCAGGCAGGCATCCAGGGCCCCACCGAGGAGGTCGTGGCCAGCGGCCTCGACGCCGCCAAGGGCTTCATCAAGCAGCTGTGCGAGGCGCAGATCACGCTCGCGTCGACCGCCGCCAAGGAGGTCCGCGACTTCCCGATCTTCCTGGAGTTCGAGGACGACGTCCACGCCGCTGTCGAGGCGGCCGCCAAGGACAAGCTCGCCGAGGCCATGACGATCCTGCACAAGGCCGACCGCGAAGAGCGTGAGTCCGCGATCAAGGCTGACCTCGTCGATCAGCTCGGCGCGCAGTTCGAGGGTCGCGAGAAGGAGATCGGTGCCGCAGTGCGCGCCGTCACCAAGTCGGTCGTGCGGGAGCGCGTCCTGCGCGACAAGGTCCGCATCGACGGCCGTGGCCTCGAGGACATCCGTGCCCTCAGCGCCGAGGTCGGCGTGGTTCCCCGCGTGCACGGCTCGGCCCTGTTCCAGCGCGGCGAGACCCAGATCATGGGCATCACCACGCTGAACATGCTCGACCTGGAGCAGAAGCTCGACACGCTCTCGCCCGAGACCACGCGTCGCTACATGCACAACTACAACTTCCCGCCGTTCTCCACCGGTGAGACCGGTCGCGTGGGCTCGCCCAAGCGTCGCGAGATCGGCCACGGCGCGCTCGCCGGTCGGGCGCTGCTGCCCGTGCTGCCGACGCGCGAGGAGTTCCCGTACGCGATCCGTCAGGTCTCCGAGGCGCTGAGCTCCAACGGCTCCACGTCGATGGGCTCGGTCTGCGCCTCGACACTCGGCCTGCTGAACGCCGGTGTGCCGTTGCGCGCCCCGGTCGCCGGCATCGCGATGGGCCTCATCTCCGGTGAGGTCGACGGCCAGCAGTCGTTCGTGACCCTGACCGACATCCTCGGAGCCGAGGACGCCTTCGGCGACATGGACTTCAAGGTCGCCGGAACCCGTGAGTTCATCACGGCCCTGCAGCTGGACACCAAGCTCGACGGCATCCCGGCCGACATCCTGGCCGGCGCGCTGACGCAGGCCAAGGGCGCTCGCCTCGCGATCCTCGACGTCATGGCCGAGGCGATCGACGAGCCCGACGAGATGAGCCCCTACGCGCCGCGGATCCTGACGATCAAGATCCCCGTCGACAAGATCGGTGAGGTCATCGGCCCGAAGGGCAAGATCATCAACCAGCTGCAGGCCGACACCGGCGCCAAGATCTCGGTCGATGACGACGGCACCGTCTACGTCGCGGGTACCGGTGGCGGCTCGGCCGAGGCCGCGCGGGACGCGATCAACCAGATCGCCAACCCGACGATGCCCGAGGTCGGCGAGCGCTACCTCGGCACCGTCGTCAAGACGGTCGACTTCGGTGCGTTCATCTCGCTGAGCCCCGGCAAGGACGGCCTGCTGCACATCAGCAAGCTGCGCGACCTCAATGGCGGCGAGCGGGTCAACAACGTCGAGGACGTCGTCTCGGTCGGCCAGAAGATCCAGGTCCAGATCGCCGAGCTCGGCGACCGCGGCAAGATCTCGCTGATCCCGGTCACCGAGGACGCTGCGGCCGACGAGGCCCCGGCCGACGCCTGATCGATCTGTCACCGACGCTGCCCCCACACCCCACTCGGGTGCGGGGGCAGCGTCGTGTCAGGATGTCGGTGTCGCGAGACGCCGTGTCTTGCCAGATCACGTCGGGGGAACAACGGCAAGCTGTGCACGCCCAACCTGCAGATCCGCGAGGACGTGAAGTACGAGATGTACCTGCAGTGGCGGGGTACTCGCGACGGGGAGCTCAAGCTGCAGAACTCGCGTCGCACGACGTTCTTCAGCTGAGTCGGCGGTGTCCGACCTCCGCGTCGGACAGAATCGAGTCATGACCACCTCGACCGAGCTCGACGCCACCGACCCGCTGGCCGACCTTCGCGACCGGTTCGTGATCGAGCCGGACGTGGTGGCCTACTTCGACGGCAACTCGCTGGGGCGGCTGCCGCTGGCGACGCGTGACCGGCTCGAGCGGTTCGTGCGCGAGGAGTGGGGCGGCGACCTGATTCGCGGCTGGGCCGACCGCTGGGTCGACCTGCCCGTCGTGGTCGGGGACGAGATCGGTGCCCTGATCGGAGCGACGACCGGACAGACCGTCGTGGCCGACTCCACGTCGGTGTGCCTGTACAAGCTGCTGCACACCGCGCTCGACCTGCGCCCGGACCGCGCCGAGATCGTCGTCGAGCGGTCCGGCTTCCCCACGGATCGCTATCTGGTGGACTCGGTCGCTCGTGCTCGCGGCCGCCAGGTGGTGTACGTGGACGACCCGACCGATCTGGCCGGCGTGGTGGGGGATCGCACCGCAGTGGTGGTGCTCAACCACGTGGACTACCGCAGCGGTCTGCTGCTCGACCTGCCCGCCCTGACCGCAACGATCCAGGCCACGGGCGCGCTCGCCCTGTGGGACCTGTGCCACTCGGTGGGAGTCGTGCCGATGGATCTCGACGGCGCCGGTGCCGATCTCGCGGTCGGCTGCACCTACAAGTACCTCAATGCCGGGCCCGGGGCGCCCGCGTTCCTGTACGTGGCCGAGCGTCACCTCACCACGGCCCGCCAGCCGATCGAGGGATGGTGGAGTGCCGCCGACCTGTTCGCGATGGGCGACGTCTACGAACCCGCGCCGGACATCCGGCGCATGCTGTCGGGCACACCGGCCGTGTCGGGCATCATCGCGGTGCAGGAAGGCGTACGGCTGACCGCTGAGGCCGGTGTCGAGACGATCCGGACCAAGTCGATCGCGCTGACCGGATTCGCGCTCGACCTGATCGACCGGCACGGGCTGGAATCGACCACTCCGCGCGATTCGACCGCTCGGGGCGGGCACGTCACGGTGCGCCATCCGCAGGCGCGCGCGGTGACCGCCGCCGCGGCTGAGCGTGGGGTGATTCCCGACTTCCGCGAGCCCGACCTCGTCCGGCTCGGGTTCTCACCGCTGTCGACATCGTTCGGCGAGGTCGAGCAAGGCCTCGGCGTGATCGCCGACGTCATCGCGTCGATAGGCTCGCACTCATGACGAAGCGGGACATGACACGAGTGGCAGTGCTGGGCGCGCGGGGGCGCATGGGGTCGGCGTCGGTGCAGGCCATCGACGCGGCCGACGGACTCGAGGTGGTCGCGCAGATCGACGTCGACGACGCGCTGGACGCGATCACCGAATCCGGCGCCGAGGTGGTCCTCGACTTCACCCAGCCGGCGGTCGCCCTCGACCACGTGCGTTGGTGCATCGAGCGCCGACTGCACGTCGTGGTCGGCACCAGCGGGTTCGATGACGCCCAGATCGACACGGTGCGTGCGCTCGAGCCCGCCACCGGTGTCCTGGTCGTGCCGAACTTCTCGATCGGTGCGGTTCTGATGATGAAGTTCGCGGCCGAGGCGGCGCCGTACTTCGAGTCGGTCGAGGTCGTCGAGATGCACCACCCCGACAAGGTCGATGCGCCGTCGGGCACTGCCACACGGACTGCTGAGATGATCGCCTCCGCCCGGTCGGCGGCCGGCTCACCACCGCTTCCGGACGCCACCCACACCGACCCGGACGGCGCGCGCGGTGCCACGGTGGCTGGCATCCCGGTGCATGCGCTGCGGGCCCGCGGTTACGTCGCCAGCCAGGAGGTCGTGCTCGGGGGAGTGGGCGAGACCTTCACGATCCGCCACGACTCCCACGACCGAGAGTCCTTCATGCCGGGCGTCGTCGCGGCCGTCCGTGCAGTCGCAGGCCGCCCCGGCCTCACGGTCGGCCTCGACACCGTCCTGGGTCTCTAGGTCTCTGGGTCTCTGGGCGGTTCAGAGAGCGCGCAGGCCGGCAGCGGTCAGGGCGGCCAACGCCACCATCGGTAGAAACGGCACGCGCAGCCACAGCAGAAGGGCCGCGACGCCGAGAGCGGCGAGTCGTGCATCGACCACCACGCGTGAGTCGTCGGCGAACACCTGGACGGCGATCAGTGCGCCGAGCAGGGCCACGGGGATGAGGTCGGAGACCCGGACCGTCAGCGGGTGAGCCAGCACGCGTTCGGGGACCGACAGCCCCGCGATCTTCAGCGCGAAGCAGCCGGCGGCGCTGAGCACGATCCCCAGCCACAGAGCACTCATGCCGCTGGATCCGTCGCCGGCGGGCCCGAGCGCCACAGCAGGCCGAGCCCGACCGCGACCGCGCCGCCGATGATGATGGGGGCGCCGGCCGCTGTGACCGGTATCAGCCCGGTGGCGACCGCCGCGCCTGCGAGAGCGACGACTCGCCCGTTCCACGACTGCAGCCGGGGCCACAGCAGACCCAGGAAGGCCGCCCCGACGGCCGCGTCGAGTCCGTAGGTGCGTGGGTCGCCGATCGTCTCACCGGCGACGGCCCCGGCCAGGGTCGCCAGGTTCCACAGGGTGAAGACGCCCAGGCCGGTCCAGAAGAAGCCGAGACGGGCCTGGCGTCGGGTGTCCCGGGTGATCGCCATGGCCGTGGACTCGTCGATCACCAGGTGCGCCGCTGCTGCCCGCTGTCCTCGCCCCAGCTGCAACCGGGGAGCGAGCGCGATCCCGTAGAACATGTTGCGGCTGCCCAGCAGGACGGCCGTCAGCGCACCGGTCATCGGAGCGCCGCCCGCCCCGATGACCCCCACGAAGGCGAACTGGGAAGCTCCGGTGAACACGAACAGCGACAACGCGCAGGCCTGCCAGATCGACAATCCCGACGACGTCGCGATCGCTCCGAAGGAGATGCCGTACAGACCCACCGCTGCCGAGACGCCCAGCGAGTCCGTGATCACGGACCGATCGCCGGGCTCGCTCACGGTGCGAACCTCACGCTGCGCCTCTACTCCAGGCTCGTGTGAAGGCGAACCTGCTTCATGGTCGCTCCGGTCGGCGTCGCCAGCTCGCGGTGAGCGCCGTCGGCCTCCCACCCCGATTCGGTGACGAAGGCACGCAGAGCGTCATCGGTGGCGTCGATCCACCACACCGCACGGGTGAACCGGTCGGAGCGCAGGGTGTCAACGGCGGCATTGACCAGCCGGGATCCGTGTCCCGCGTCGCGGTGGGCCGCGTCGACGGTGAACTCGCCGATCTCGCCGTCGGCGACGCCGTCGGCATCGGGGTCGCCCGAGGGGTGGACGAGGATGTAGCCGCGTGCCGCCGCCCGGTCCAGGGCCACCAGGGCACGGATGCGGGCGTCCGGTGGCGAGGTGATCAGCTGCGACCACTGCTCGGCGATCGCGGTGGCGTCGAGCGTGGACAGGGCCTCGGCGCCGATCAGCTCGCCGAAGGACTCCTGCCACGACAACAGCTGCAGGCGGGTGAGGGTGGCGGCGTCGTCGGGCCAGGCGAGTCGGGCGCTCACGTCGGGGCCGGGCTCGGTCATGCGTCATCTCCCAGTCGTGCCGTGTCGAAGCGCTCCATCAGGCGCGATGAACCGCCGTCGGCGTCGAGCATGGCCTCGATCAGCGACAGGTTGCGGGGACTGGGCCATGTCTCGAAGGCCAGCACCGCGAGTCCGGGCAGGGCACCGATCACGATGGGCCACGCCGCGTGGTCGACGGCGAACGCGAGGATGACGCACACCAGCACGGCGCCCTCGCAGTAGGCGAACTTGCGCAGGGTCTGCGACACGTAGACGTCCAGCGCCTCACGTTCGCGGTCGTGGGCGTCCGGGGCGAGCGGCTTCACCGTCAACCAGGAGCGCTCCGCGAGCACGGCGCCGGCCACCACGATGAGCAGGAGCACGGCGATCAACCAGATCGGGGGTGCGTCGGAATCGAGACGGTCGAGCAGCACGAACACCACGAGCAGGAACACCGCGGTGAGCGCGATCTGCACGGCGATGGTTCTGCGCACCTCGGTGGGGGTGGTCTCCTCGCGGGCGGGCATGCGGCCGAGTCTGACACATGGTGCGACCGGGGACTCGCCGTCTGGCGGCCCTCGCCGATCTCGCCCATGGGTACTGTGGCCGCATGCAGGCGTACCTCGATCTCATGCAGCGCATCCTCGACGAAGGGGTCGCCAAGGGCGATCGCACCGGAACCGGGACCCGCAGCGTGTTCGGCCACCAGATGCGCTTCGACCTGCGGGCCGGTTTCCCTCTGGTGACGACCAAGAAGATCCACGTCACGTCGGTGGTCGGCGAGCTGTTGTGGTTCATTTCCGGTGACACCAACACCGCCTACCTGCGCTCCAACGGCATCAGCATCTGGGACGAGTGGGCCGACGAGAACGGCGACCTCGGTCCGGTCTACGGGCACCAGTGGCGGTCCTGGCCGACGCCGGACGGCGCAACCATCGACCAGCTGGCCCGGGTCGTCGAGCAGCTCAAGGCCGATCCCAACTCACGTCGGCACATCGTCAGCGCCTGGAACGTCGCCGACCTCGACGCCATGGCGCTGGCCCCCTGCCATGCGCTGTTCCAGTTCTACGTCGCCGACGACGCCGATGGCGTGGCCCGCTTGTCGTGCCAGCTGTACCAGCGATCGGCCGACGTCTTCCTCGGTGTGCCGTTCAACATTGCCTCCTACGCGCTGCTGACCCACATGGTCGCGCAGGTCGCCGGCCTTGAGGTGGGCGAGTTCGTGCACACGCTGGGTGACGCGCACCTGTACGTCAATCACCTCGACCAGGCCCGCGAGCAGCTGACGAGACAGCCGCGAGCCCTTCCCCAGCTGCGGCTCGATCCTGCGGTCACCTCGATCGACGGCTTCACTCTCGACTCCGTGACGATCGACGGCTACGACCCGCACCCGCGGATCGTGGCGCCGATCGCCATCTGAGCCGATGACCGTCACCCTGGTCGTCGCGATGGGAGCCAACCGCGTCATCGGTGCGGCAGGCGGCCTCCCGTGGCGCCTGCCCGAGGATCTGGCCCACTTCAAGGCGCTCACGCTGGGCCACCCGATGATCATGGGCCGTGCCACCTACGAGTCGATCGGACGACCGCTGCCGGGGCGGACCACGATCGTGGTCACTCGACAAGGCGACTGGACCGCCGACGGCGTCGAGACCGCCGCGAGCCTCGACGCGGCACTGGCCCGGGCTGTCGAGCTCGATGACGAGGTCTTCGTGGTGGGTGGGGGGCAGGTCTACGCCGAAGCGCTCGAACGCGGCCTGGTCGACCTCATGGCGGTGACCCGCGTCGCCGCTTCTCCCGACGGTGACACCTGGTTCCCCCGCCTGGACTGGGAGGCCTGGACCGAGGTGGGCCGGGTGCCGCACGAGGGATTCGACATCGTCACGTACCGACGCGGCTGACGCTGGACTCCGGGATGCTGCTGGGAGCACACTGGTCAGGACACGAGGAGAATGCCATGCCCCACGGAGACATCACCCACATCGACATCCCGGTCACCGACACGGCCCGCGCCAGCCAGTTCTACTCGGCCCTCTTCGGCTGGCAGATCAACGAGATCCCCGGGTTCGAGGGCTATCCCATGTGGCAGGCGCCCAACCAGATCAGCGGCGGGGGACTCGCCCCTCGCGACGACGGCTTCACCCAGCCACGCTCGTACGTCGAGGTCGACTCGATCGATGAGACGATGGCGATCGTCACCGAGAGCGGAGGCCGGATCGTGATGGAGAAGTCGCCGATCTCCGAGACCAGCTGGTGGGCGATCTTCGAGGATCCTGACGGAAACGTCGTCGGACTCTACGAGGGAGTGACCGACACCTCGGGTTGAGCGTCGGTGCCGATCAGCAGCCCGTGCAGGTTCGCCTCTGCGGCAAGGCGCAGACCCTCGTCGGCGCCGATGCCGGCCAAGGGGCTGACGCCCAGGTCGATCCGATCGGCGTCGATCTGCGAGGTGAGGTAGTCGATCTCCTCGACGATCCCCCCGGCGTCGTCGATGGGCGCCGGGGGCAGGTCGGCCTCGGCCGGCTCGTAGGTCTGCAGCACGAAGCGGTCGACGTGATCGGACAGTGCCGCGACGTCGAAGCCGCGCTCGCGGTACCCGCCGAAGTCGGTCGAGGCGATGACCGTCAGCACCAGGGACGTGTCCTCGGGCAGTGCATCGCGGAGATCGGCGGTGAAGTCGACCAGGGCGGCCGAGTCGGTGGACGCCAGCTTGAGCCAGGAGACCTGCACGGCGTCGAAGCCCGACGCCACCTCCACCAGCTCGGTGGTGACGGCGGATCGGGCCGCAGGGTCGGCGAGCATCGCCCGGGCCAGATCGCCGCTGTACCCACCCGATTCGGGCAGGTAGTTGGACACCACGAGCTGAGACTGCGCCCCTGTCGGCAGCTCAGGAGGCCCTCCGGGCAGCGGACCCAGGTCATCGGGCGCCACGAGTCTCACCCCGTCGACCGCCACATCGCCGGCGACGTCGGTGAGCGACCCGCTCGACTCGATGGTGGTCACGACCACGGGCGGTGGGCTGCCGGCGCAACCGCCGGCGACCAGCGCGGCGACGACCGCGACGCAGCCGATCAGCGGATGCCTCACACGGCCAGCGCCAGCTGTCGGCTCTGGGCCAGCAGGTTGCCCTGCTCGTCCCACAGCTCGCAGTCCTCGTCGTGGTAGCCGTCGACCAGGTGACGGGTCGTGAGGCGTGTGGCGATCCACGGTGTGGTCGGCAGGCGGTGGAAGTGTACCGTCAACTGGATCGTCATCGAGTTCTGCGCCGTGTCGGGGCCGAGCTCGAGGACCGGAGGGGCGAACGAGTCGCAGAAGAAGGCCAACGTCGACCAGTCGGCCACCCGCCCGTCGCTGCGGCTCTGCCACAGCTCGACGGTCGGGTCACCCGTGGGGTCGCCGCGAAAGAATCCCGGAATGCCGGTCAGCCGGTAGTTCACGCGATCAAAGATCCCGCCGCCGGGCATGCCGTGATGGCGCGGATCGGGCAGCGAGTCCGGAGCGGGCAGTGCGGGCGGGGCGCCGAGCTCCGCGCTCGATCCGGATCGTTCGCCGTAGCTGGCCGTCATCTGGGCGATCAGGCGGTCGCCCTGGTGCAGGGTTGCAGTGCCGGTCTGCACCCGGCGGCCGCGTCGGACAGGTTCGCACGTGATCACGGCGGGACCGTTCGTTGGAGCCGCGAGGTAGGTGATGGCAGCGACGAGGGGTGCCGTGACCTCGAGCTCCTCGGCGAGGCCACCGAGCATGGCTGCCAGGATGTAGCCGCCGTTCGGGCGACCCAGCGGTGTGTTCCACCGATCCGTCATCACGAGGTCGCGCCGGCCGTCGCCCCCACCATCGACTCGGGGAACGGAAGCCAGGTCGGTGCCGTACACGTCGTCAGTCATGGGCCCATCCTGCCGGTGGCCATCGGTGTCCTCGCGATAGCCTCGACCCATGACGTCGCCCCTCGCCACCGAGGCCGCGCCCTTCGGGCGTGTGCTGACCGCCATGGTCACGCCGTTCACCCCTAACGGTGAGCTCGACCTCGATGCTGCCCAGAAGGTGGCCACTCACCTGATCGATCAGGGCAACGACGGTCTGGTCATCAGCGGCACCACGGGAGAGTCACCCACCACCACGGTCGCCGAGGACGGTCGCCTGCTGGCAGCCGTCGTCGAGGCCGTCGGCGACCGCGCCACCGTCGTGGCCGGGGTGGGCACCAACGACACCGCGCACTCGGTCGCGCTGGCCCAGCAGGCCCGCACGGTCGGCGCCGACGGGCTCCTGATCGTCACCCCGTACTACTCCAAGCCACCCCAGTCCGGAATCGTCGCTCACGTGAACACCGTGGCGGGGGCCGGAGACGACCTGCCGGTGATGCTGTACGACATCCCCGGCCGCAGCGGGGTCATGCTCACGCCGCAGACCTACGTCGAGCTGCGCAAGAACCCGCTGGTGCTGTCGGTCAAGGACGCAGTCGGCGACTTCAACCGCGGCGCCTGGCTGATGCGCGAGACCGGCATCACCATCTACTCCGGCGACGACTCGCTCAACCTCGGCTGGTTGGCCTACGGTGCCTGCGGCATCGTGAGCGTCGTCGCCCACGCCGCACCGCGGCAGCTCGCCGACATGGTGACGGCCGTCGACCGCGGCGACCTCGTCGCGGCGCGCGCCCTGCACGACCAGCTCTTGCCCATCGACCGGGCCATGATGACCGTCACCCAGGGAGTCATCACGGCCAAGGCCGTGCTGCAGATCCTGGGTGTGCTCGACCACCGCACCACCCGTGCGCCACTGCCCGAAGCCACCGAGGACGAGATCGCCATGTTGCGCGATGCCCTCGCGGTTGCCGGGCTTCTCAACTGAACGGACCGCCACACCCATGAGCCACATGCACTCTGAACTGGGCCCGCCGCCCGCACTCCCCGAAGGCGCCCTGCGCGTCATCCCCCTGGGCGGTCTGGGCGAGATCGGCCGCAACATGACCGTCTTCGAGTTCGGCGGCAAGTTGCTGATCGTCGACTGCGGCGTGCTGTTCCCCGAGGAGCACCACCCCGGCGTCGACCTGATCCTGCCCGACTTCAGCCACATCCGGGACCGCCTCGACGACATCGTCGGCATCGTGCTCACGCACGGCCACGAGGACCACATCGGCGGCGTTCCGTACCTGCTGCGCGAGCGCGGCAACATCCCCATCATTGGCTCGCGGCTGACGCTCGCGCTCGTCGAGCCCAAGCTGCGCGAGCACAAGCTCAAGGACACGCCCACCTTCGTGGTCTCCGAGGGCGACACCGAGACCTTCGGCCCGTTCGAGTGCGAGTTCGTCGCGGTCAACCACTCAATCCCTGACGCGCTGGCCGTGGCCATCAAGACGCCGGCGGGCGTCGCCCTGCACACCGGCGACTTCAAAATGGACCAGCTGCCGCTCGACGGTCGCATCACCGACCTGCGCGCCTTCGCACGTCTGGGTGAGGCAGGCGTCGACCTGTTCCTGACCGACTCCACCAACGCCGAGGTTCCCGGGTTCACGGTGTCCGAGCGCAACATCGTGCCGGCCATCGATGCCGTCTTCGCCACCAGCAGCAAGCGCATCATCGTGGCGTCCTTCGCCTCGCACATCCACCGCGTGCAGGCCGTACTTGACGCCGCGCACAAGCACGGTCGCAAGGTCGCCTACGTCGGTCGCTCCATGGTCCGCAACATGCAGATCGCGCGTGAGCTGGGCTACCTGCACGTGCCCGACGGTGTCGTCGTGGACAAGATCGACGCCGCGCCGCCGCACAAGATGGTCCTGATGTCGACCGGTTCGCAGGGCGAGCCCATGGCTGCTCTGTCACGCATGGCCAACAACAGCCACCAGCAGGTCAACCTCGAGCCCGGCGACACCGTGCTGATGGCCTCCTCGCTGATCCCGGGCAACGAGAACGCGATCTACCGCGTCATCGACGGTCTCACCAAGCTCGGCGCCCGCGTCGTGCACAAGGGCAATGCCCTGGTCCACGTCTCGGGCCACGCCTCGGCCGGCGAGCTGCTGTACTGCTACAACATCGTGCAGCCCAGCAACGTGATGCCGGTGCACGGCGAGATCCGGCACCTGCACGCCAACGGCGCTCTCGCCACCCAGACGGGCGTCCCGAATGTGCTCCTGTGCGAGGACGGTTACGTCGTCGACCTGGTCGACGGTCATGCGTCCATCAGTGGCGCCGTCGACTGCGGCTACGTCTACGTCGACGGCTCCTCGGTCGGCGACGTCACCGACACCGACCTCAAGGATCGCCGCATGCTCGGCGAGGAGGGCTTCGTCTCGATCGTCGTGGTGGTCGACTCCACCAACGGCAAGATCCTCTCGGGCCCGGAGATCCACGCCCGCGGCATCGCCGAGGAGGAGTCCGCCTTCGACGAGATCTATCCCAAGATCGTGCAGGCGCTCGAGCAGGCCGTCGCCGACGGAACCCGCGACACCGCGCAGTTGCAGCAGGTCATGCGCCGCGTCCTCGGCTCGTACCTGGGCCGTCGCCTGCGTCGTCGTCCGATGATCCTGCCGGTCGTCATCCAGGCCTGAGCCACGACGCTCGAAGGGAGTTCTCACACCGACCCGCGCGTCGGTGTGCGGACAGTGTTACGTCGCTCTGACCGTTCAAACAGGTCGGACGAAACACGCGCTGCCTAGGTTCGCTCCATCGACGACGGCACCCGGCCGTGTCGGCGGCGATGGAGCGACGATGACCTCAGTCCTGGAACCGAAGGCCACGACAGACACCGACACCCCGTCGCGGGGCAAGTACTGGATCGACGGCTGGGATCCCGAGGACACCACGCAGTGGGAATCCGGCGGCAGCCGCATCGCCCGCCGCAACCTGATCTGGTCGATCTTCGGCGAGCATCTGGGCTTCTCGGTGTGGCTGCTGTGGAGCGCCGCCGCGGCTCTGCTGGCGGGAGCCGGGTTCGCCTTCACCCCACAGGAGCTGTTCTGGCTCGTCGCGGTGCCCAATCTCGTCGGATCGCTGCTCCGTCTGCCGTACACCTTCGCGGTGCCGCGGTTCGGTGGCCGCAACTTCGCGGTCTTCAGCGCACTGATGCTGCTGGTGCCGACGCTGCTGTTCACCTGGTTCGTGCAGCGGCCCGACACGCCGTTCTGGGTCTTCGTCGTGATCGCCGCGACGGCCGGCGTCGGCGGCGGCAACTTCGCCTCGTCGATGGCCAGCATCAACTTCTTCTATCCCGCGCGGCTCAAGGGCACGGCGCTGGGCCTCAACGCGGCCGGAGGCAACCTCGGCGTGGCCGTCGTCCAGTTCTTCCTGCCGATCATCGTCGGAGGCGCCGGGGCGTTCGGTCTGGTGAAGGCGAGCCAGAACGGCATCGTGCTCGAGCGGGCCGGGTATCTCTACGCGGCGCTGGCCGTCGTCGCGGCGCTGGCGGCGTACTTCTTCATGAACAACCTCTCGGCGGCCTACTCCAGGCCCCGTGAGCAGCTCGCCGTCGTGAAGTACAAGCACACCTGGGTCATGTCGTTCCTGTACATCGGCACCTTCGGCTCGTTCATTGGCTACTCCGCCGCGATGCCGTTGCTGATCAAGATCAACTTCTTCAACCAGCCGATCTCCTCGATCCCCGGCATCGGCATCAACTTCGCCTTCTACGGCTTCCTCGGCGCCCTGGTCGGATCTCTGACCCGCCCCCTGGGTGGCTGGCTCGCCGACCGGTTCGGGGGTGCGCGAGTCACGCTCGGCGCTTTCATCGCGATGATCCTCGGCACGGTGCTCGTCATGATCTCGCTGGCGCAGCTCGACGCCGTGCCGAAACCCGCTGCCGGTGCGCCGGCACCCGATCCGGCGACGTTCGAGTACTCCGATGCCGTCCGTGTCGCCGTCGACCACAACGCGGACATCTTCCCGTTCTTCCTTGCAGCGTTCCTGGTGGTCTTCGCGGCCACCGGTATCGGAAACGGCTCGACGTACCGCATGATCCCGCTGATCTGGAAGACATATGCCCGCCGAGCCGGTGCCGAGGGCACCCCGGAGCGCGCGGCCGCCGAGGGGCGGTCCACGAAGGAGGCCTCTGCGGTCATCGGCATCGCCGGGGCGATCGGTGCGCTCGGCGGGTTCCTGATCCCGATCACGTTCAGCGCGCCGTGGATCGCCGACCCGGTCGATGCCGTCACGAGCGCCTTCGTGGTGTTCACGATCTTCTACGTCGTGTGCCTCGCGGTGACCTGGCTGTTCTACCTCAGACCGGCCTCGATCATGGCCGAGGCCAGGGTATGACGGACACCCATTGCCCCTACTGTGCGCTGCAGTGCGCCCAGCGACTCGGTGGAGAGCCCCTCGCCGCCGAGCCGCGGGAGTTCCCGACCAGTGCGGGAGGGATGTGCCAGAAGGGATGGACGAGCACCGAGGTCCTGCGGGCGGGCGATCGCCTCACTCAACCGCTGCGCAAGGTCGACGGTGGGTTCGAGGAGGTCGAGTGGGACGTCGCGCTCGACGAGATCGCGGCCCGCGTCCTGACCCTGAGGGCCGAGAGCGGTCCGGACGCGGTCGCGGTGTTCGGCGGCGGTGGGCTGACCAACGAGAAGGCCTACCAGCTCGGCAAGTTCGCCCGACTGGCCCTGCGCACCCGGCTGATCGACTACAACGGACGGTTCTGCATGTCGTCGGCCGCCGCTGCGGCCAACCGATCGCTGGGCGTCGACCGGGGACTGCCGTTCCCGCTGACAGACCTCGCCGACGCCGACGTCATCGTCCTGTTCGGCAGCAACCTCGCCGACACGATGCCACCGGCCGTGCAGCACCTGGGTCCGACGCGCGAGCGTGGTGGCCTCGTCGTCGTGGATCCGCGTCGCAGCGCGACCGCGCGGCTCACCGAGGACGGGAAGGGCGAGCACCTGCAGGTCGTCCCTGGCACCGACCTGGTGCTGGTCCTGGGCCTGCTGCACATCGTCCTCGCCGAGGGACTGTTCGATGCTGACTACCTCGCCGCCCGCGTCGACGGCCTCGACGACGTCCGTCGCAGCGTCGCCGAGTGGTGGCCCGAACGCGTCGCCGCCACGACCGGCGTGTCCGAGACGCAGCTTCGGCAGGTGGCGCGCCTCCTCGCCGACGCGAGCCCGCACCGGGGCGGGCGGGGAGCCTTCCTCCTCACGGGCCGCGGGTCCGAGCAGCACACCGACGGCACCGACACCGTGACCGCCGTCATCAACCTCGCCCTCTGCCTGGGTCTGGTCGGAGCCGAGCGAGGAGGCTACGGCGCCATCACGGGCCAGGGCAACGGGCAGGGCGGCCGGGAGCACGGCCAGAAGGCCGATCAGCTGCCGGGGTACCGGATGATCACCGATCCGGCTGCGCGCGAGCACGTGGCGACGGTGTGGGGCGTCGACCCGGCGCTGATCCCCGGGCCGGGCGTCCCCGCGGTCGAGCTGCTGACGAGTCTGGGACAGACGGGCGGCCCTCGGGCACTGTTCGTCCACGGCAGCAACGTCCTCGTGAGCGCGCCTGATGCGCAGACAGTCCGCCGACGTGTCGAGGCCCTCGACCTCGTCGTGGTCTGCGACTTCGTCCCGTCCGAGACCGCGATGCTCGCCGACTACATCCTCCCGGTCACGCAGTGGGCCGAGGAGGAAGGCACCATGACGGGCCTCGAGGGACGCGTGCTGCGCCGCCGCCGCGCCGTCGACCCGCCGGGCGGGGTCCGGTCCGAGCTCGAGGTCTTCACGGCTCTTGCCGCACGGCTCGACGCCCCGGGCACCTGGTCGAGCGATCCGCGGGAGGTCTACGACGAGCTGCGCCGGGCCAGCGCCGGAGGGCGGGCCGACTACGCGGGCATCTCCTACGACCGGCTCGACGCGGGTGAGGCGCTGTACTGGCCGTGCCCGACCGAGGACCATCCCGGCACGCCGCGGCTGTTCGCCGACGCCTTTCCGACGCCGAGCGGGCGGGCCCGCCTGGTCGCGGTGCGTCCGTGCGGTCCCGACGACATGGTGCGGGTCGAGGCGCCGGTGTGGCTCGTGACCGGTCGGGTTCTGCAGCACTACCAGTCGGGCGCCCAGACGCGGCGGGTCGCGAAGCTCGACGCCTCGATGCCACGAGCCCACGTGGAGATCCACCCGCTGCTGGCCGAGCGCATCGGGATCGAGGGCACCGACGACATCAGCATCACGTCCACGCGTGGCTCGATGGTCGCGCAGGCGCGCATCAGCGCCGACATCCGGCCGGACACGGTCTTCGTGCCGTTCCACTTCGCCGATGAGGGCATGGTCAACGCCGTCACCAACGCGGCCACGGACCCGGTGTCGGGGATGCCCGAGTTCAAGGTGTGCGCCGTCCAGGTCAGGAGGGCAGCATCATGAAGGTCGTCGTGATCGGTGCCGGCATGGTGGGGAACCGCTTCGTCGACGAGCTGGGCCGCCTGGCGCCGGAGATCGACGTCGACCTGCTCGGCGAGGAGTCGTACGAGCCCTACAACCGGGTGCTCCTGACCGAGCTCGTGGCGGGACGGGTCGACCTGGCCGGGCTGACGCTCCCAACGCCCGACGAGGGCCGCGTGCGCGTGCGCCCCGGGGTCGCGGCACTGGAGATCGACCGTGAGCGACGTTGTGTCGTGACGGCCGAGGGCGACTTCGAGTACGACCAGCTCGTCCTGGCGACCGGGGCCCGTGGTCGCGTCATCCCGATCCCGGGACTGCGCGACGGCCTGCCGCGTGGTGCGCACGTCCTGCGCAGCCTCGACGACGCCCGTGACATCTCGGCGGCGGCGCTGAACGTCGATCGCGCCGTCGTGATCGGTGGCGGTCCGCTCGGCATCGAGCTCGCGTGCGGGCTGCGGCACCGCGGGGTCGCCGTCACGGTCATGTCGATCATGCCGACGATGTTGGACCGCGACCTCGACCCCGCGGTCGCGCAGGTCGCCGAGGATGCCGCCCGGGACCTCGGCATCGACTTCGTCGGCGCTGCGCAGATCGGGTCCGTCGGCGTCACGGACGGACGCGTCACCGGGGTATGTCTCGCCGACGGCACGTCGTACCCGGCCGGGCTGGTCGTGCTGGCCGCCGGCACGGCGCCTGAGACGGGGCTGGCCGGTGCCGCCGGGCTCGAGACCAACATCGGCATCGTCGTGGGTGCCGACCTGCGCACGACCCTCGATCCGTCGATCAGTGCGATCGGCGACTGCGCCGAGACGCCGGCCGGCGTGAGTGGGCTCGTGGCGCCCGGGTGGGCCCAGGCGCGTGGCCTGGCTCGCAGCATTGCCCGGCAGACCCAGCTCGAGCTCCCACCCATCTCCGGATCGGCGATGCGGCTCAAGGCCGTCGGGCTGAGCATCGTGACGATGGGCGTGCGCGCGTCGACCGCAGCGGAGCACGACCGGATCGTGACACTGTCGGATCCGCGCGAGCGCCGCCACGTCGAGCTCGTCGCCCGCGGCGACACGCTCGTGGGCGTGACCTGCGTCGGCGCTCCCGCCCTGGCGGCGCACTTGTCGACCCAGTTCGACCGCCCCGGCATGCTGCCGCGCGACCCGATGCACCTGCTGATGGGTGGCGGATCGACAGGAGTGGTCGAGAGCGTGTCGCCGACCACGATGCCCGCCGCCACGACGGTGTGCCGCTGCAACGGCGTGACCAAGGGTGATCTGGTGCACGCATGGGACGGTGGGGCGACGACCGTCGAGTCCCTCGCGACCGCGACGCTGGCGACGACAGGGTGCGGAGGCTGCACGACGCTGGTCTGCGGCATCGCCGACTGGCTGCGGGACAGCGATCCGCCGGAGATCTCACAGGGGACCTCGGCCGAGCGTGAGACAAGTGTTCCGTCGAGGTAACACAGGCGCTCACGCGATGACATCTGTCGTTCGTAGCGTGAGCGAATGACCTCCAAGAGCAAGCTCGCCGTGATCGGCGCCGGCATGGTGGCCCACCGACTCGTCGAGGCGATGGTCGAGCGCGGCGCCGACGACGCGTGGGACATCGAGGTGTTCGGCGACGAGACCCGGCCGCCGTACGACCGGGTCGCGCTGACGTCGTTCTTCTCCGACCGGGCTCCGGAGGACCTCCTTCTCGGGGACGGGAGCCTGTGGAAACGCCCCGGCGTTCGCCTCTACCGCGGATCGGTCGTCAGCGGAATCGACCGCGAGGCCAAGCAGCTGCACGCCCGCAGCACGACGTTCGACTACGACAAGCTGGTCATCGCCACGGGGTCGTACGCGACGGTGCCGCCGGTGGACGGCTCGGACCTGCCCGGCTGCTTCGTCTATCGCACGGTCGACGACGTCGCGGAGCTGCGCCAGTGGGTCCTTGACCGTGAGGTCGCGCTGGGGCGCCCGGTCAGGGGAGCGGTCGTCGGTGGAGGCCTGCTGGGCCTCGAGGCGGCGGGCGCGCTGACGGCGCTGGGGGCCGAGACGACGGTCGTCGAGTTCGCCGAGTGGCTCATGCCGCTGCAGGTCGACCGCGCCGGCGGCGGAGCGCTGCGCCGGATCATCGAGCAGCTGGGCGTCTCGGTGCGTACGTCGACCGCGACCGCCAGGCTCAAGGCCGGTCGCGACGGCAAGATCGCGCGGATGCAGTTCGCGGACGGGGAGAAGATCCCCGCTGACGTCGTGGTCTTCGCCACTGGTGTCCGTCCGCGGGACGAGCTGGCCCGTTCGAGTGGGCTCGCGATCGCCGAGCGTGGAGGGGTCGTCGCTGACGAGGGATGCCTGACCGACGACGAGTCGATCTTCGCGATCGGCGAGGTGGCGCACATCGCCGGACGGGTGTGGGGCCTGGTGGGCCCGGGCTACACGATGGCGGAGGTCGTGGCCGACCGGCTGCTCGGCGGTGACGCGACCTTCGACGGCGCCGACCTGTCGACCAAGCTCAAGCTGCTGGGAGTCGACGTCGCGAGCTTCGGCGACGCCTTCGCGGCGACGTCGGGCAGCCTCGAGGTCGTCTACGCCGATCCCACTGCCGGCGTCTACAAGAAGCTCGTCATGAGTGACGACGCGCAGACGCTGCTCGGCGGCATGCTCGTCGGCGATGCCAGCGCGTACACGAACCTGCGGCCCATGGTGGGCCGCACGCTGGGCAGTGACCCGACCGGCTGGCTCCTCCCGGAGGGCATGGAGCCGCCGAGCGGCAGTGCGCTGCCCGACGATGCCACGATCTGCTCGTGCAACAACGTGTCGGCCGGTCAGATCCGCTGCGCCGTGACGGAGCAGGGCTGCACCGACCTCGCGGGGGTCAAGGCCTGCACCAAGGCCGGCACGAGCTGCGGGTCTTGCGCCTCCCTGGTCAAGAAGCTCGTCGACGTCGAGCTGTCCGGGGCGGGCATCGAGGTCAGCAACGCCCTGTGCGAGCACTTCGCGTTCACCCGTGCGCAGCTGTTCGACATCGTCCGGGTCAGCGAGATCTCGACCTTCAGCGACCTCATCGCCCAGCACGGCACGGGCCATGGATGTGACATCTGCCGCCCCGTCGCCGCATCGATCCTGTCGACCCTGCGACACGGTCACGTCCTCGAGGGCGAGAACGCGACACTGCAGGACACCAACGACCACGTCATGGCGAACATGCAGAAGGACGGGACGTACTCGGTGGTGCCACGGATCGCCGGAGGAGAGGTGACCCCGGAAGGGCTGATCGTGATCGGCCAGGTCGCCGCCGACTTCGGCCTCTACACCAAGATCACCGGCGGTCAACGGATCGACATGTTCGGCGCCCGTATCGAGCAGCTCCCCGCCATCTGGAAGAGGCTGGTCGACGCCGGCTTCGAGTCGGGGCACGCCTACGGCAAGTCGCTGCGCACCGTGAAGTCCTGTGTCGGCCAGTCGTGGTGCCGCTACGGCGTGCAGGACTCCACGACGCTCGCGATCGACCTCGAGCTGCGGTATCGCGGACTGCGGTCGCCGCACAAGCTCAAGCTGGGAGTCTCCGGGTGCGCGCGGGAGTGCGCCGAGGCTCGCAGCAAGGACGTCGGGATCATCGCGACCGACCACGGGTGGAACATGTACGTCGGCGGCAACGGTGGATTCACGCCCCGCCATGCCCAGCTGTTCGCCGAGGACCTCAGCACTGACGACCTCGTCCGCGCCATCGACCGGTTCCTGATGTACTACGTCCGCACCGCAGACCGCCTCCAGCGCACGGCGCCGTGGCTCGAGTCGGTGGAGGGCGGCATCGACGCCGTCCGCGCCGTCGTCCTCGACGACAGCCTCGGCATCGGCGGCGATCTCGACGCTGCCATGGCCGCGCACGTCGACACGTACGAGGACGAGTGGGCTGCCACACTGGCTGACGACGACAGGCTGCAAAGGTTTGCGTCCTTCGTCAACGCACCCGACACCGCCGACCCGGACCTCGCCTACGTCCAGGAGCGAGGCCAGCGGCGGCCGGCCGACGAGGCGGAACGAGAAGTCCTGATCGCGGGAGCCAGCATCCCGGTCCGACCGACGGAGGTGACAGCATGACGTGGACGCGGGTGTGTGCCTCCGACACGTTGGTGCCCGATCGAGGCGCCGCGGCGTTGGTCGACGGCCACCAGATCGCGATCTTCCTGCTCAGCGACTCCGGCGCCGTCCACGCCGTCGACCACCGCGATCCGTTCAGCCGGGCCAACGTCATGGCCCGCGGGCTCGTCGGCAGCCGCGGCGGGGTCCCGACTGTCGCGTCCCCGATGCACAAGCAGTCGTTCGACCTCGTGACGGGAACCTGCCTCGATGACCCCGACGTCACCCTGGCGGTGTGGCCGACGCGGGTCACCGGGGGATGGGTCGAGGTCGCGGTCGACCAGGGCAGCGATTCGCCGTGACGCCCCTCGGACCCGTGCTGGCTGGCACGCGCATCCTCGTGACGGCCCAGCGGCGAGCGGGCGACCTGTCGCTGGCCCTCGGCCGCCGTGGTGCCGATGTCGTCGTGGCCGCATCGCTGGGCGTCGAGTCGCACATCGACGAGGAGACGCTGCTGGCCCAGACCCGGCAGATCATCGCGACAGGTGCCGACATCGTCGTCGTGACCACCGGGATCGGGTTCCGGGGCTGGCTCGACACCGCGGAGGCGGCGGGGCTCGGGCACGACCTTGTGGAGGCATTGCGGGAGATGCGCATCATCGCCCGCGGACCCAAGGCGCGGGGCGCGCTGCAGGCCGCCGGTCTGGTGCCCGACTGGGTCGCCGAGTCCGAGACATCGGCCGAGATCGCCGACCTCCTCGTCACGGAAGGTGTTGACGGGCTGTCAATAGCGGTGCAGCACCACGGCGCCGGTGACGACGGTCTCGAGACGCGGCTCGCCGCGGCCGGTGGCCGACCATTCGGTCTCGTGGTCTATCGCTGGGGACCTCCGCCGGACCCCGACGCCGTCGAGCGGTCGGTGCGCGACTGCGCTGGAGGCGCCTACGACGCCGTGGTGTTCACCTCGGCGCCCGGTGCCGCCGCGTGGCTCGAGGCCGCCGCCCGTGAGGGTGTGCTCGACACGCTGCGCCGGCTCGAGAAGGACCGCCGGGTCGTGCTGGCCGTCGTCGGTCACGTCACCGCCGAGCCGCTGCGAGTCGCGGGCTTCGACCCCCTGCTGCCGGAGCGGGCCCGACTCGGAGCCCTGGTTCGTTCTCTCGTGATGCTCCTCGGCGATGCCAGCACCAGCGTGCCGACGTGCGCGGGACACCTGCGGGTCCGGGCGACCGCCGCGACGATCGAGCACGAGATCCTGCCCGTCTCGCCCAGTGGCGTCGCGGTCCTGCGCGCCCTGGCTGCCGATCCCGGACGCGTCAGCTCCCGGGAGGAGCTGCTGAGGGTGCTGCCGGGCGACTCCGACGACCCACACTCCGCAGAGGTCGCCGTGGCCCGGCTCCGCGAGGCGATCGGCCAGCCCATCGTCCAGACCGTCGTGAAGCGCGGCTACCGCCTCGCCGTGAGCGACGAGCAGCCCGGATGACGCCCTCCCCGGCGGCCACGAGCCACGTGGTGCGCCAGCGTGGACCCTCGGCGGCCTGAGGCCCTCGGGACCGCCCGCTCGACCCGGGCGGCAGGTGTCACCGATCTGCTGTGTGGTGTTAACGCTGCCGAAACCCGGTGACGAGATGATGGAGACACGGGGTTGCCCCCACAACGATCCGGAACGTCGGCCATGGATGATCTGGCCGCCCGACCGAGGTCGAGCCTCGCCGCCCAGACCTTCACGCAAGGACTGGGCGGCGAGGCCACGACTGGGTCCCTGCCCCGTGGGGCCGCCTGGTCGGCCCCACTGGCCACACCCGTCACGTCCGTCCCGGCGTGGGGTGCGCCACAAGACTGAACCTGTGCTTTACCCTTCAGACATGGCGACCCGTACGTCTTCCCCGCCGCGCAAGCGGCCGTCCGGAAGCCAGGCCCGTAAGAAGCCGGCTCCACGACGCAAGCCGCAGGCGAAAAAGCCTGCGGCCCGTCGTCCTGCCCCCAAGCGCACCGGTCCTGGATTCATTCCCACCCTCATTCATGCCGCGTTCCGCGCCGTGGCCGCGATCTGGCTCGGCATCGCTGGCCTGATCGGTGCCGTCGCGCGCAGCATCGGTTCGGGTGCCCGCGATCTCGATCCGGAGCAGCGCCGTGATGGCGTGGGCTTCGCGATCCTCGCGCTCGCACTGATCGTCGCAGGATCGGTGTGGGGTGACATCTCGGGCACCGTCGGCGACGTGATCCGCGGCGTCACGACCAGCACGGTCGGTGTGCTGGCCTGGGCGGTCCCGATCGTGCTGGCCGTCATTGCCTGGCGCACGCTGCGGCACCCCGACACCAACGGCCCGATCGGGCGGCAGGTCACGGGCTGGCTGCTGGTCGCCGGTGGCGTGCTCGGACTCGTGCACCTCTCGCACGGCGTTCCGCGTCCCAGTGATCAGGATCCTGACGCGATGCGCGAGGCCGGGGGAGCGATCGGCTACCTGTTCTCGGCCGTGCTGGTCGACCTGCTCAGCACGCCGTACCTCGTGGCGCCCCTGTTGATCATGGTCATCGCCTTCGGGGTCCTGATCGTGACCGGAACCCCCGTGTACGCCGTGCCCGGCCGCCTGGCCGAGCTCCGCGACACGGCACTGGGACGTCGCGCCACGGACGACACGGTGGCTGAGAAGCCCTCCATGCGCCGGCGTCACCCTCGCACCGACCAGACGGCCGTCGAGACCTCTGGCGACGAGCCGTACGACAACCCGCTCGTCGACGGCCCCGAGTCCACGACTCCGCCGGTCGTGCCGCCCAAGAAGCCCAAGGCGACTCCCACGCCCGCACCAGTCACCACCGAGATCGCCGAGAAGAGCCCGGCCGAGGTCGAGCTTCCGCCGATGGAGCCGATCCCGCAGCGCTCCGAGCAGCTTCTGCTGGCCGGCGATGTGACCTACTCCCTGCCCGACAGCACGATGCTGGGTGAGGGATCGCCGCACAAGGCGCGGTCCGATGCGTCGGACGACATCGTGCACCGGCTCACCGAGGTGCTCGAGCAGTTCCAGATCGACGCCCAAGTCACCGGTTACACCCGTGGACCCACCGTGACGCGCTACGAGGTCGAGCTGGGCCCGGCCGTCAAGGTCGAGAAGGTCACCGCGCTGAGCAAGAACATCTCCTACGCGGTGGCCTCCAACGAGGTCCGCATCCTCAGCCCGATCCCGGGCAAGTCCGCGATCGGTGTCGAGATCCCGAACATCGACAAGGAGATGGTCAGCCTCGGTGACGTGCTGCGCTCGTCCAAGGCACGTAGCGACCACCACCCGATGGTCATCGGCCTGGGCAAGGACGTCGAGGGGGGCTACGTCGTGGCGAACCTCGCCAAGATGCCCCACCTGCTGGTCGCCGGTGCCACCGGCTCGGGCAAGAGCTCGTTCGTGAACTCGATGATCGCCTCGATCCTCATGCGCTCGACGCCCGAGGAGGTGCGCATGATCATGGTCGACCCCAAGCGGGTCGAGCTGACTGCCTACGAGGGCGTGCCGCACCTGATCACGCCCATCATCACCAATCCGAAGAAGGCCGCCGAGGCGCTGGCCTGGGTCGTGCGCGAGATGGACCTGCGCTACGACGACCTCGCCAACTACGGCTTCCGCCACATCGACGACTTCAACAAGGCCGTCCGGGCCGGCACGGTCACCGTTCCGCCCGGCAGCGAGCGCGAGCTGACCCCGTACCCGTACCTGCTGGTCGTGGTCGACGAGCTCGCCGACCTGATGATGGTCGCTCCGCGCGACGTCGAGGACTCGGTCGTGCGCATCACCCAGCTGGCTCGCGCCGCTGGCATCCACCTGGTGCTGGCGACCCAGCGACCCAGCGTCGACGTCGTCACGGGCCTGATCAAGGCCAATGTGCCCAGCCGATTGGCCTTCGCGACCTCGTCGTTGGCCGACAGCCGCGTCATCCTCGACCAGCCGGGCGCCGAGAAGCTCGTCGGACAGGGTGACGGACTGTTCCTGCCCATGGGCGCCAACAAGTCCATGCGCATGCAGGGAGCCTGGGTCACCGAGGCCGAGATCCAGACCATCGTGGAGCACTGCAAGGGGCAGCTGCAGCCCACCTACCGCGAGGACGTCACTGCCCCGAAGGAGACCACCCGTGAGCTCGACGACGACATCGGTGACGACCTGGACCTGGTGCTGCAGGCGATCGAGTTGGTCGTCACGACGCAGTTCGGCTCGACGTCGATGCTGCAGCGCAAGCTGCGCGTCGGGTTCGCCAAGGCGGGACGCCTGATGGACATCATGGAGAGTCGCGGAGTCGTCGGCCCCAGCGAAGGATCCAAGGCCCGCGACGTGATGATCAAGCCCGACGAGCTCGAGGACGTGCTCGCGAGCGTGCAGAGCGCATGAGTACCGACGTGATGGGTCGCGACGTCATGAGCTGGCCGGACGATGAGTCGGGCGGGTCGTCGCCGGACGCTCGCCGGGCCGGGGGTCTGCGCGGCGCGGACATCTTCGGTGGTCCGCGCGACGACGCCATGCTGCTGGACGTCGGAGCCGCCCAACCGTTCGAGATCCGGCGCCGCAGCTGGCTGTACGGACTGGTCGGGCTGACCGCGTGGGCTCTCGCCGGTGGTTTCGGCTGGATCGCTCTCGAGCGGCCCCAGTACGCCCCGCTGCCGTGGGTGTGGGGCGCGTGTGGCGTCCTGGTGGCGATCGGTCTGGTCTTCGCCTGGATGTTGCGGCAGGTGCGCACGCCGCTGTTCGTGGCCGATCTGCACGGCGTCCGGCTGCTCGGCGAGAACGGCTGGGTTGGGTTCCTGTGGCGTGAGATGGGCGACGTCGCTGTCGATCCCCGACGTCTGCTGCGCGGCCCAAGAGTGCGCGTGCGCGGGCAGGGCGACGACCGCGAGCACAGCATCACGCTGGGGTTCGCCACCAACGTCTCGGCGCCCCAGGCCGAGATCGAGTTGGCGCGTCGCCGGGCGGCTGCCTCATACTGAGGGCGGCCACTGACACGGCACCATCGAGAGGTACCCATGGATCCGGCACCAGCGCCGAGCAACTTGAACATCGCCAACGCTCTGACGGTGCTGCGCATCGCCGGAGTGCCGGTGTTCGGCGTGCTCCTGCTGATCGACGACGGTCAGTCCATCGAGCTGCGCGTCTGGGCCTGCATCACGTTCGGGCTCCTGATGATCACCGACCGCATCGACGGCGACCTGGCTCGCAAGCACGACCTGGTCACCGACTTCGGCAAGCTGGCCGACCCCATCGCCGACAAGGCTCTGACCGGCATGGCGTTCGTGGGCCTGGCGATCGTGTTCACCGGCGATCAGTTCGGCTGGTTGTTCTGGATCGTCACGATCGTCATCCTGGTCCGCGAGTGGGGCATCACCGCGATGCGCTTCGTGGTCAAGAAGTATGGCGTGATGCCGGCCGGACAGGGCGGCAAGATCAAGACGACCCTGCAGGCCGTCGCGCTGGGCGGCTACGTCCTGCCCCTCGAGCTGTGGGACAACGCCGGCGCCGACACGCTGCGCTGGATCACCCACGTGCTGATGGCCGGAGCGTTCGCCATCACGTTGGTCACCGGAGTGCAGTATGTGCGCGACGCCCGTGACCTGAGGCGTTCGTCTCTCGCGCGCCCGTCCTGAGTTCTGAGGGTCTATCCACGATGGTTCAGCCGAGCGACGTGATCGACCTGGCCCGGTCCGCGGGAGCAACCGTGGCCTCGGCAGAGTCACTGACCGGGGGACTGGTGTGCGCGGCTCTGGTCGACGTGCCGGGGGCATCCGACGTCGTGCGCGGGGCCGTGGTCGCCTACGCCGCTGACGTGAAGATCGCTCTGCTCGGCGTCGACGCGGATCTGGTCGCGACGCACGGCACGGTGCATCCGCAGGTGGCCGAGCAGATGGCCGAGGGCGTGCGAGCGGC
The DNA here is from genome assembly GCF_051262695.1 of Aeromicrobium sp. CF3.5. Classification (NCBI taxonomy): domain Bacteria; kingdom Bacillati; phylum Actinomycetota; class Actinomycetes; order Propionibacteriales; family Nocardioidaceae; genus Aeromicrobium; species Aeromicrobium sp. CF3.5. The sequence goes on along the minus strand of NZ_JBIMEZ010000004.1, from coordinate 56,658 downwards.
CTGCGGCGCGAGCCACGGCGTCTCGACCACGGGAGTCGCGGGTCCGGGTCCCAGCGAGGGCCAGCCCGCCGGCACGGTCTTCGTGGCTGTCGCGGGGCCGGCTGGGACCGTGTCGACGCGCGTGGACGTGGCTGGCGGTCGTGCGCAGGTCCGATCGGGTGCGGTCGGTGCTGCGCTGTCGTTGCTGGTCGCTACGCTGGGGGAAGAATCACCAGGCGTCGAGCGTTGACGACGTCGTGACGAAGAACAAGGAGCCCCGATGACACCGATGCGCCAGCTGGTCGGCGAGGTTCTCCGAGCGCGCCGGGCCGCCCAGGGCTTGACGCTGCGTGACGTCTCCGCCAAGGCACGTGTCAGCCTCGGCTACATCTCTGAGATCGAGCGCGGCCAGAAGGAACCCAGCTCCGAGCTGTTGGCCGCCGTCGCGGCGGCACTCGACGTGCCGTTGTCCGAGGTGCTGCTCGACGTCGGCGCGATGCTGGCCATCGAAGAGGCAACCGAGCTCTCGCTCGCCATGAATGCCGAGCTGTCGCTCGCCAGCGTCTCCTCTCTTCTTCCCAGCGGTGAGGTCGAAGTCTCCGCAGCGTGAAGCACTCGGAGTTCTGGCTTCGCATGGAGGAGCACCTGGGCGTCAGCTATGCGCGGGTCTGGGCCGACACCCAGGCCATTGCTGCTCTGCAGAGCCGCACCGTGCACGAGGCCCTCAGTGCCGGTGAACTGCCCAAGACCGTCTGGCGAGCCGTCCACGACCATCTCGGTCTGCCGGCCCGCGAGCGCTGACCACTGATCGAGGCGAACCGGTGGGATTCGTCCAGGGGCGGTGGGACAGCGTCGTATCAGGGGCACTGATACGACGCTGTCCCACCTGGGCCAGTGCCGCGTCACGCTGGAGCCATGAGTTCGGCGTGTCGCGAGGCAGCCTCGAACATCTGTTCTATAGGCTCATGCACAGGTTGGACGTACGGAGGACACCATCCACAGGCGGGTCGATGAGGCCCACGAATGTCTGAGGGTCCCCCTAGCGTCGTCGATGACCGGCCACCCACGAGCAAAGAACGGACCACCAGATGCCTCCCACCGAAGCACCCGCCAAGCCTGTCGCGAAGCTGAACGACAAAGTTGCCGACAAGGCCGCCGAGAAGGCCCTCAACGAGAAGAACAAGGCCCTCGACAACGCCATGGCGCAGATTGATCGCGCCCACGGCAAGAATGCCGTCATGCGACTGGGTGACCGCGTCCAGGCGCCCATCGCGACCATCCCCACCGGAGCCATGTCGCTCGACATCGCTCTGGGCATCGGTGGTCTGCCCCGCGGCCGTGTCGTGGAGATCTATGGTCCGGAGTCCTCGGGCAAGACGACGGTGGCCCTGCACGCGGTCGCCAATGCGCAGAAGGCCGGCGGAGTCGCGGCCTTCATCGACGCCGAGCACGCGCTCGACCCCGAGTACGCCCGCAAGCTGGGCGTCGACACCGACGCCCTGCTCATCTCTCAGCCCGACAGCGGTGAGCAGGCACTCGAGATCGCCGACATGCTGATCCGCTCCGGAGCTCTGGACATCCTGGTCATCGACTCGGTGGCCGCTCTCGTGCCGCGCGCCGAGATCGACGGCGAGATGGGCGACAGTCACGTGGGTCTGCAGGCCCGGCTGATGAGCCAGGCGCTGCGCAAGATGACCGGTGCCATCAACGGCTCGGGCACCACGGCCGTCTTCATCAACCAGCTGCGCGAGAAGATCGGCGTCATGTTCGGTTCGCCGGAGACCACCACGGGCGGCAAGGCGCTGAAGTTCTACGCCTCGGTCCGCCTCGATGTGCGCCGCATCGAGACGCTCAAGGACGGCACCGACATGGTCGGCAACCGCACCAAGGTCAAGGTCGTCAAGAACAAGCTGGCCCCGCCGTTCAAGATCGCGGAGTTCGACATCATGTACGGCCAGGGCATCAGCCGCGAAGGCAGCCTGATCGACGTCGGAGTCGAGCTGGGCTTCGTGCGCAAGTCTGGCGCCTGGTACACCTACGAGGGCGATCAGCTCGGCCAGGGCAAGGAGAACTCGCGTCAGTTCCTGCGCGACAACCCCGACCTCGCCGAAGAGCTCGATCGCAAGATCAAGGCGCACCTCGGCGTCGGTGTGCAGGTCGAGGCCGAGCCGGCTGCAGACGATCCGGCCCTCGGTGCGGTCACGCCACCGGCCGATCTCGAGTTCTAGGCAGCTGCACTGATGGCTTGGGCTCAGCGCCAGCACGAGGAGATCACCGATCCCGTCGAGGCCTTGGCGGTCGCCAAGCAGGTCGTCTACGGACGTCTGGCTGCTCAGGCCCGTAGTCGTGCCGATCTGGAGCAGGCACTCGCCAGCAAGGGAGTGCCTGCCCAGATCGTCTCCGATGTCCTTGACCGGTGCGAGGCGTCAGGTCTGGTCGACGACGTCGAGTTCGCCCGCGCCTGGGTCCAGCAGCGTCAGGCCAACAAGGGCCTGTCCTCGCGCGCCCTGGCTCAAGAGCTGCGCGGCAAGGGCGTCGACGACCAGGTCGCGCGTGACGTCCTGGCCGAGCTCGACCCCGACGTCGAGGTGCAGGCGGCGCACGACCTCGTGCAGCGCAAGCTGCGCTCGATGTCTCAGCTCGACGAGGCCACCCGGACCCGCCGGCTCGTCGGGATGCTCGCCCGCAAGGGGTACAGCCCTGGCCTTGCCTTTCAGGTGGTGCGCGAGGAGCTGGGGGCCGAGGCTCCGGTCATCGAGTCGCTCTAGAGCCCCCAACCGACCAGCACTCTTGGTTCTCGCGCCCACGAGACCAGGCTGCGACACGTGGGCGGAGCTCTGGTGACCGAGGCTTTCGGCCCCAGTGCGAAGTCCCCGTCCTCGTCGGGGTCGGGGCGGTTGCCTCGCAGCGTGCCCGACCGGGCATAGTGGAGCCGTCCTGAACTCCTTCAGAGGAACGCTCGTGCATCTCGACGACTTCAGCCTTGACGCATTCTCTCTACGGGGCCTTCGGGCCCTCGTCACCGGTGGCAACACCGGTCTCGGCACCGCGTTCTCGGTCGCTCTCGCCCGCGCCGGAGCCGACGTGTGTGTGGTGGGCCTGGACGACGACGAGGGCGCCACCGGCGAGGCTGTACGCGCATGCGGGAGCCGATTCGCCCAGCGCACGCTCGACCTGACCGCAGACGGCGCCCCACGGGCGGCGGTGGACGCCTGCGTGGAAAGCCTCGGCGGGCTCGACATCGTGATCAACTCCGCCGGGATCTGCGTCGTGCGCGACGTGGAGCACTTCGATCGATCTGCGTGGGATCCGACGGTCGCGGTGAACCTGACGGCGGCCTTCGAGCTGGCCCACCACGCGAGCATCCACATGGCCGAGCACGGTGGCGGCAAGATCATCAACATCGCGTCGTTGTTCTCCTTCCTCGGCGGTCAGGGATCGCCGGCCTATGCAGCCTCGAAGGCCGGGATCGTCGGTTTCACCAAGGCGTACTGCGATGAGCTCGGGACCAAGAACATCACCGTCAACGCGATCGCCCCGGGGTACATCGACACCGATCTCACCGAGGCGACCCGCGCGGACCCCGAGATGAACCGTCGGATCATCGAGCACATTCCTGCAGGCCGGTGGGGCGACCCCGCTGACCTGATGGGCGCTGTCGTCTTCCTCGCCTCGCCCGCCGCCGCCTACGTCTCGGGACACGTCCTGGTCGTCGACGGTGGATATCTCGTCCGCTGACCACTCCATCCGAACCCTTGTCGAAGGACTTCCATGATTCCATCTCGCTCCTCCCTGTCGCGCGAGGAGATCGTCTCCGCCGTCTCCGCCGTCCTCACCTCTGAGCAGGTCGAGACCCGCGACGACGTGCTGCGTGCCGCCAGCGTCGACCGTTTTCGCAAGTACACCGCCGTCCACGGCATCTTCGACGGTCCCATTCCGGCCGCGATCGTGTATCCGGCCTCGACCGCGGAGGTCTCGCTGCTGCTCGAGCTGGCCGCCCGTCACCGCATCGCCGTGGTGCCGAGGACGGGTGGCACCAGCACCGAGGGAGGTCTGGAGACCGTGGTGGCCGACACCGTGGTGGTGGACGGTTCACGCATGGCCGAGATCGTCAGCATCGACGAGGGCGACATGATGGCCACCGTCCAGTGCGGGGTTCCGTTGCAGGTCCTCGAGGACCAGCTGCGTGCGCTGGGTCTCACCACCGGACACTCCCCGCAGTCGAAGCCGATCGCACAGTACGGCGGTCTCGTGTCGACCCGTTCCATCGGCCAGTTCTCCACCCTGTACGGCGGCATCGAGGACATGGTCGTCGGGCTCGAGGCCGTGCTGGCCGGGGGTGAGGTGGTGCGGGTCAAGAACGTGCCCCGGCGCGCTGCCGGTCCCGACATCCGACACGTCGTGATCGGCAACGAGGGTGCGCTGGCCTTCGTGACCGAGGTGACGGTCAAGGTGTTTCGTCACCACGGTGACACGGCGCGGTACGTCGGGGCCCGGGTCAGTGACTTCGGCGCCGCGATCGGAGTGCTTCGTGAGGTGGTGGTCGATGGTTACCGTCCGTCGGTCGCACGGGTCTACTCGCCGCAGGACGCGGCACAGCACTTCGCGGACCATCCCTCGACCCAGCACCTGGTGGTGCTGGCCGCGGAGGGCCCGGAGCCACTGGTCGAGGCCACCCTGACCGCGATCGAGGCGGCGATCCAGGGCGTCGAGCACGACCGAGTGCCCGAGCAGACGATCCGCGACTGGTTCGAGAACCTCAACTGGGGTCCGGACAAGATCGAGGCCGAGAAGCAGTCGATGCTGACGACAGCGCACCTGGGATACACCACGGAGATCTCGGTCGACTGGTCTCGAACGGCCGAGCTGTACGACCGGGTGATGCAACGCATCGAGAACGAGTTCGACCGGTTCGACGACCTGGGCCTGCTGGGCGCCCACTCATCGCACTCGTACCAGACAGGTACGAACCTGTACTTCGTCTACGACTACGACATCACGTGTGAGCCGCGCGAGGAGATCGACGTCTACCACCGCCCACTCAACGCGATCATCGTCGAGGAGGCGCTCCGGGTGGGCGGGTCGATGGTGCACCACCATGGGGTGGGCAAGTACCGCACGCCGTGGGTGCGTGAAGAGCACGGCAGCGCGTACACCCTGCTGCTGGGTCTCAAGCGCGCGTTCGATCCGGACAACATCATGAACCCGGGCACCGTGTTCGCGATCGATGACCGCGGGGAGCTGCTCGAGGGACTGTCGTGACCCACCTGCTGGCGATCGACGGTGGCTCGCAGAGCACCAAGGTCTCGATCATCGACGCGCAGGGGTCGGTGCTCGCCGCGGCCCGGGTGCCGTTGCGGCCCTATCGTCTTGCTCCGGGCGGCGTCGCGGTCCACCCCGGCGACGACTTGTGGGACACGCTGGTGCAGGCCATTCGTGAGGTGATGCGGAAGTTCGACGGGAGTCGTACGGACATCGTCGGCGTCGGGTTGTGCGGCATCCGTTTCTGCCGGGCCATGGTCGGCGACGACGACCGCCTGATCGAACCTGTCCTCAGCTGGATGGATGACCGGGTCTCCGAGCCGCTCGCCGACGACTCGGTGTCCCTGGTGACCAGCGCGGGCGGCTATCTGACGCTGCGGCTCACCGGCCAACGTCGCGACAGCTCCGCCTCGTACGCCGGCCGGTGGCCGCTCGACCCGCAGACCATGCGGTGGTCGACCGACCCGGCGGTGCGTGCCGCCGCCGGCATGAGCGTGGACATGTTGCCGGAGCTGGTCGACCCCGGCGACCTGCTCGGCGCGGTGCTGCCCGAGGTGGCCGAGCTGACCGGTCTGCCGGTGGGGTGCCCGGTGATCGCCACCGCCAACGACAAGGCCGTCGAGGCGCTTGGCGCCGGACTCCTCCAGCCCGGGCCGGTCTTGCTGTCGCTGGGCACGTACGTCGCAGCCATGACGGTCGCCAGCGACGCCCCTGACGACTCCCGGGTCTGGAGCAACGCGGCGTGCGTGCCGGGGAAACGGTTGATCGAGAGCGGTGGCATCCGTCGCGGGATGTCGACCGTCACCTGGATGCGTGACCTGCTCGACTCCTCGACGCCGTCGACGCCGTCGAAGCAGGCGTCGCACGCGGCGCTCGAGGCGCTCGCCGTCGAGGTCCCTGCCGGATCGGAAGGTCTGTTCATCGTGCCGGACTGGCTGGCACCGGCGAGTCATCCTGACCGGAGAGGTTCGATCATCGGCCTGGACGCGCGACACGGGGAGGGTCACCTGTACCGCGCGGTGCTCGAGGGACTGGTCCTGACGATGTGCGCCCACGTCGAAGCGATGGAGGAGGCGCTCGGTGGCCCACCGCGTGAGCTGGTCGTCGCAGGTGGAGGGTCCACGTCCGACCTGATGATGCAGATCGTCGCCGATGTGTTCGGCCGTCCCGCGCGCCGTGCCGGCGTTGCCGACGCGGCGGGACTGGGCGCTGCGATCTGTGCCGCCGTCGGGGTGGGCCTGCACGAGAGCTTCGAGCGGGCCGTCGCCGTGATGGTCACCGACGGAGCGACGTGGACCCCTCGGCCTGCGGTCGCAGCGGGGTACGAGCGGATTCGCCCGGTCTTCGACGCCATCCGAAGCGCCACCGACCCGGTGTACGGGGCGCTCGCGGATCTACCGGACCTGACGGTCGGCTAATCTCGCGGCATGCCATCGACTCTCGATCTGTACAAGAAGGTCACCGCGATGCCTCAGGGCAAGCGGCTTTTCTCGGTCCTGTACGCCCAGAAGGCGCCCTACTTCGCCTCGGCCCACATCCAGGTCACCGAGATGCGCAAGCACCGCGGGCAGGTCATCGTCCCCAAGCGTCGTTCGACCAAGAACCACATCGGGACGGTGCACGCGATCGCGGCCTGCAACGGGCTCGAGGCGGCGATGGGTCTGCTCGCCGAAGCCACCTGCCCGCCTGACATGCGCTGGTTGCCCAAGGGCATGGAGGTCCAGTACCTGGCCAAGTCCGACACCGACCTGACCTGCACCGCCGAGACCTCGGCCGCCAACTGGGCCGCAGCACCTGAGGTGCCGGTGTCGGTCAAGGCGGTCACCGCGGACGGAACCGTCACGGTGCGGGGCACCATCAATTTGTGGGTCGTGCCCAGGACGTAGCAGCTACAGCGCGCTCACGCCGACGCCCGCAGCCAGCGGGTCCGACGAGGTCTTCTCGCCCACGAACTTCTTCTGCGCCACGGTGGCCAGCCACGTGAGGATCAGGTTGAGCACGATGTAGATGGCGGCGATCACGAACGCGGTCTGGATCGTGTTGTTGAAGGTGCGCGAGATCTCGCGGGTCGTGTACGTCAGGCCCGGGGCGAGCACGGCGTAGCCGAGGCTGGTGTCCTTGAGCGCGACGATGGCCTGGCTGATCAGTGACGGCAGCATGATCTTGACGGCCTGGGGGATCAGGACGATGCGCGTGACCATGGTCTTGCGCATGCCGATGGCGTAGGCAGCCTCGGACTGGCCGCGCGGCACCGCATTGATGCCGGCCCGGAAGATCTCCGCGAACACCGCGCCGTTGTACAGGACCAGGCCGATGACCACGGCGAGGAATCCGTTCAGACCGGACTGAGCGCCGATGGCGTACCAGGTGGCGATGATGATCAGCAGCAGGGGGACGGCCCGGAAGAACTCCACGAAGAGCCATGAGGGCCACCGCATGACGATGTGGTCGGACAGCTTGCCCACCCCCAGGAGCACCCCGAGCACCAGGGCACCGAGGACCGCGAACAACGCCGCACGCAAGGTGTCGAAGGTCGCCTCCAAGATCAGCACCATGATGTTGGGAGTGACGAACGGTTCCCACAGGTCGTAGGCGAACTGCCCCTTGCGGGCCAGCTGGGCGATGACGGCCGCCACCACGAGCAGCAGACCGATCGAGGCAATGACGGTGTAGAGACGGTGTCGTGCGGCCGTCTTGGGACCGGGCGCATCGAACAGGACCGAAGCGGGCATCAGGCAATCCTCCAACGTCGTTCGAACGATGCGGAGATCGCGGAGATCAGCTCCACGATCACGACGTAGCCCAGCGCCACGCCGAAGAAGATCCACCACAGCTGCGAGGCGTTGTCGTTGAGCAACGCCTTGCCCAGTGCGGTGCCTTCGGCAATGCCGAAGATCGAGCACAGTGACGTGTTCTTCGTCAGGGCGATCATGACGTTGGCGAGCGGGGGGACGACGGCCCGGAACGCCTGCGGAAGAACCACGTGCTGCATCGTCTGGGTGAAGCCGAGCCCCACGGATCGGGCAGCCTCGGCCTGACCCAGGGAGATCGAGTTGACGCCGGAGCGCAGCGCCTCGCACACGAAGGTCGAGGTGTAGAGGGTCAGGGCAAGGATGTTCAGCCAGAAGAAGCCGAACTGGATGTCGAGCTTGGGGAAGCCGAAGACGACGAGCAGCAGGATCACCAGGAGCGGGGTGTTGCGGAACACCGTGACGTACGTGGCTGCGGCCTTGCTGAGCACGGCCACGGGACCGACGCGCATTCCAGCGAGCACGGTGCCGAACAGCAGAGACAGTCCGCCGGCGACCAGGGTCAGTCGAAGGGTGTACCAGAACGCGTCCAGCAGCCGGTCGAAGTTGTCGATCAGTACCTGCACCGGTGATCACCGTCCTCGGGGTGGAGAGGGACAAGGGGAGCCGGGGCCGCTACGCAGCGGCCCCGGCTGTGGTTCAGCTCAGGCGCAGGGGTCCATGGCCGGCGGGTCGGGAGTTTCGGCACCCGACGCGCCGAGCGTCGCCTGGAAGGCGTCGGCCCAACGGCCGTCGTCCTGGGCCTCGGTGACGGAGTCGGTCAGGAACTGGCACAGCTCGGGGCTGTCCTGGCTGAAGCCCATGCCGATGCGCTCCTCGGAGAACGGCTCACCCACGACCTCGAGCTCGTCGGGATTCTCGGCGGCATAGCCCAGCAGGATCGAGCCGTCGGTGGTCATCGAGTCGATGGCCCCGTCGAGCACCTGGTCGCGGCACTGCGAGTAGGTCTCGAACCCGCGGCCGATGGCGCCGGCCTCCTCGACGTTCGACAGCGACGTCGACCCGGTCACCGAGCAGACCTCCTCGCCCTGGACGTCGTCGATGTCGGCGATGTCGCTGTCCTTCGTGACCAGCAGCTGCTGGCCGGTGAGGAAGTAGGGGCCGGCCTGGCCCACGATCGTGCGGCGCTCGTCGGTGATGGAGTAGGACGCGAAGACGAAGTCGACGGTGCCCTGCTGCAGGAACGGCTCGCGGTTGTCCGAGATGGTCTCGACCCACTCGATGTCCTCGGCGGCGATGCCGAGCTTGGCGGCAGCGATCTTGGCCATCTCGACGTCGAAGCCGGTGGGCTGATCCTGGCCGGCGGCCTTGAAGCCGAGGCCGGGCTGGTCGAACTTGACGCCGATCTTGACGGTGCCGGCCTCGGCGATCTCCTTCATGCGGGTGCCGTCCTCGAACTGCGACGCGGCGTCGGCCGCGACGTCGTTCTCGACCGGGTCGGTGTCTTCCTCGCCAGCGTTGCCGCAGGCTCCCAGGGTCAGTGCCACGGCGGCCGCCATGACGGCCAGGCGAGTGCGCTTCATGTGTGTTGCCTCTCTGTTGGTCGTGCTGTCGTGCGGTGGATGGGGATCAGTGCCTGAGGATCTTGCCGAGGAAGTCCTTGGCGCGCTCGGACTGCGGGTTGGTGAAGAACTCCTCGGGGGTGTTCTCCTCGACGATCTGACCGTCGGCCATGAACAACACCCGGTCGGCAGCGGTCCGCGCGAAGCCCATCTCGTGGGTGACCACGATCATGGTCATGCCGCCCTGGGCGAGATCGACCATGGTGTCGAGCACCTCGGAGATCATCTCGGGGTCGAGAGCTGAGGTGGGCTCGTCGAAGAGCATCACCTTGGGTTCCATGGCCAGGGCTCGGGCGATCGCGACGCGCTGCTGCTGACCGCCCGAGAGCTGGGCGGGGTACTTCGAGGCCTGGGAGTCGATGCCGACGCGCTTGAGCAGGGCCATCGCCTTCTCCTCGGCGTCGGCGGACTTCATGCCCCGCACCTTCATCGGTCCGAGCGTGACGTTCTCGAGGATCGTCTTGTGGGCGAACAGGTTGAACGCCTGGAACACCATGCCGACGTCGGCGCGCAGGCGGGCCAGCTCCTTGCCCTCTGCGGCCAGAGGCTGGCCATCGATCTCGATGGCGCCTTCGTCGATCGTCTCGAGCCGGTTGATGGCGCGACACAGCGTGGACTTGCCCGACCCGGACGGGCCGATGACCACGACCACTTCGCCGGGAGCGACCGTCAGATCGATGTCCTTGAGGACGTGGAGCGCGCCGAAGTGCTTCTGGACCTGGTGCATGGACACCATGGGTGTGTCAGCCATGCGAAGAAACCTAGTGCCGCGAGGGGCCGAGGTGAAACATTGCCGGCCTTCTGCGAGGCTCTGACATCGAAATGTAACCGCACGGCCGCCACGGCACCCGCCCACGGGCGATGTGGTCGACCGTGGCCTACGGTCGTGTCAACCACCACCAGAGGAGAACCACATGTACATTGGCGGATCAATCTTCCTGCTCGCAGTCGGCGCCATCATGTCCTTCGCGGTCCGCGACTCCCTCAGCGGCGTCGACCTCGTGACGACCGGCTATATCCTGATGGCAGCCGGAGCGCTCGGCATCGTGCTGAGCCTCATCATCAACGGCCGGCGCAGCCGGGCGATCGAGGACCGCGAGCCGCCGCTGCGCTGATCACCCCTTGCCGGAGTTGCCCTTGCCGGAGTTGCCCTGACCGGAGTTGCCCTGACCGGAGTTGCCCTGACCCGAGTTGCCCGAGTTGCCCGAGTTTCCCGGGTTGGGCTTCTCCTTCGGGGCCTCGCTCGTCGGCTCATCTGGTGTCGGCGCGGGGGTGACCGTGTCGTCGCTGTCCGCCACCACGGGGGGAGCGACGGCAACGGCCAGGGTCACGGTCGACCCGACGGCGAGCCGGCCGGCGCGGTCCAGGGCCACCACCTGGCCGGCCCCGGTCGTGCGCTGCACGTCGGTGCGAGCCGCGCTGAGCCCGAGGTCCTCCAGCAGCGCGGCTGCCTCGGCATAGGACAGGCCGATGAGATCGTCGGCCGAGACCACGACCTCGCCGGACGCGACCTGCAGCGTCACGAGGGCATCCTCTGGCTCGGTCGCCGAGCCCGCAGGGTCCTGCTCGACGACGTCCCCTGCATCCACGCCGGCGGCGTCGACCGATTCGAGGCGTGCGGTCATTCCGGCGTCGCGCAGCGCCGCCTCCGCCTCGTCGACCGACATGCCGACGACGTCAGGCACCGTCGCGCGATCAGCCGGGAGCCACATGAAGCCGCCCACGGCCAGGGCGATGACAGCGATGGCCGCTGCGACCAGAGCCAGGATTCGTGGCCCGCGACGGCGTCGAGTGCCGTCGTCGGCAACCGGTGCCGCCACTGCGGTGTCGCCGTCGGACGTGGGCGGCGGGGCGGCCGTCGTGGACGCCAGCGTGGGCGGTAGGTCGATCGTCTCGTCGGCACCGATCGCCGCAGCGGCCTCGGCCACGGCCGCGGCGGAGCTGGGTCGTGCCGACGGATCCTTGGCGGTCAGCGAGCCGATCAGGTCGCGGGCCGGGCCCGGGACCTCGCCGCTGAGCGGCGGGATGTCGTCATTCAGGTGCGCCAGCGCCGTCGCCATCGGGGTGTCGCGGCGGAAGGGCGACGTCCCCGTCAGGCAGTGGTGCGCGACGACCCCCAAGGAGTACAGGTCCGACTGCGGGGTCGCTGACCGCCCGGCGGACTGCTCGGGGCTGGAGTACTGGGCCGTGCCGAGGATGGTGCCGGTGTCGGTCAGGGGTTCGCTGGACTCGGTGCGGGCGAGTCCGAAGTCGACCAGCACCGCCTTGCCAGCCGGAGTCAGCATGATGTTCGCCGGTTTGATGTCGCGGTGGACGATGCCCGCGTCGTGAGCGGCCTGCAGGCCGGAGGCCACCTGCACCAGGATCGACATCACCTGCTCGGACGCCATGGCTCCCTTCTCTCGGAGAACCTCGGCCAGGGAGTGCCCCTCGATGAGCTGCATCACGATGTACGAGTCGCCGTCACCGGTCGGACCGGCCTCGTCGAAGTCGTAGACCCCGGCGACCCCCGGGTGATGGATCGAGGCGGCGAGGAGCGCTTCGCTGCGCATGCGGGACCGCGAGGTGGCGTCGGCCAGGGGACCGTGACGCATCACCTTGATGGCGACGGATCGGTCGAGGCGGCGGTCGTGGGCTCGCCAGACCTCGCCCATGCCGCCGGAGCCGAGCTGGTCCTGCAGCTCGTACCGGTCGTTCAGCGTTCGTTCCACCGGATGAACTTTAGTGCGACTGTGACGAATTGCCACTCGCCTGATCACTCGCCCGATCTCGGGGGGTCGAGCAGGACCTTGGTCTGCGACGTGTCTCCCGAATCGAGCTCGTCGAGCATCGCCGCGAGCTCGCTCAGTCCGATGGTCGCGGTGTGCAGGGACTCGACCTGCACGGAGCCATCGGCGATCGCTCGCATGGCGCCCAGGAAGTCGTCGTGGGTGTAGGCGAGGGATCCGATCACCGTCAGCTCGCGCACCTGCCAGTCGCCATAGCTGATCTGCGAGTCGGTCATCGGGAACCCGAGGAGGGCGAGCGTGCCGCCGCGACGCACCATCTCCGACGACGACTTGAGCAGTGTCGCCGCGCCGGTGCACTCGTAGAGCACGTCGGCGCCGAGGCCGGAGGTGACCTCGTCGATCCACGCGCTGGCCGTGTCGCCGGGGGCCACCACGTCGGAGAACTCCAGCGCGGTGGCGGCGGCCCGGCGGTCTGCGTTCGGCTCGATCACCAGGAGGCGCCCCGCGCCGGCGTGGCGGGCGTGCTGGGCCGTCAGGAGCCCGATGGGGCCGGCGCCCTGCACGACCACGACCGCTCCGAGGCTCTGGCGTGCGCGCCGCACCGCGTGGAAGGTCACGGCAGTGGGCTCGACCAGGGCGGCCTCGACGTCGGAGACGCCGTCGATGACCGGCACCACACGACGTTCGGAGACCACCAGGGTGGACGCGAATCCACCGTGCGCGGGGGCGTCGAGGGTCACCCCGTTGGCCTCGGCGAAGGAGAGGTCGCAGTGATCGGCGTGGCCGGCGCGGCACATGGCGCACGTGCCGCAGGCCGGGCCGACCGCAGCGATGACGCGGTCGCCGTCTCGCACGCTCGACACCGATGCTCCGACCCGGCTGATCGTGCCGGTCCACTCGTGTCCGAAGGTGGCCGGCGGGATCTGGCCGCCGGAGGTGTAGTTGTGCGTGTCAGTGGCGCAGATGCCGCAGTAGGTGATGTCGACCTGCACCTGGTCGGGGCCGAGCTCGTCGGGGAGCGTCTCCTCGTCGAGGACCAGGGAGCTGACGGCGTCGATGCGGGCAAAGGTGCTCATGCGTCGACGGTAACAAGTCTGGTTGAACAATCAACCATCAGCCGATTCTGCATCGATGAACCGGCACGTACCATTGACCAGTCATGACCAAGACCTACGAAGTGCGCACCTACGGCTGCCAGATGAACGTGCACGACAGCGAGCGGCTGTCCGGCCTGCTGGAGACCGACGGTTACGTCGCAGCCACGCAGGAGCAGACGCCCGACCTGGTCGTGTTCAACACGTGCGCCGTGCGCGAGAACGCCGACAACAAGCTCTACGGCAACCTCGGACGTATCGCGAGCATCAAGGCCGTGAACCCCGGCATGCAGATCGCCGTGGGCGGCTGCCTGGCCCAGAAGGACCGCGACACCATCACCGAGAAGGCCCCGTACGTCGACGTCGTGTTCGGCACGCACAACATCGGGTCCTTGCCGGTGCTGCTGGAGCGCGCCCGCATCGCCGAGGAGGCGCAGGTCGAGATCCTCGAGTCCCTCGACGTGTTCCCCTCGACGCTGCCGACCAAGCGCGACTCGGTGTTCGCCGCCTGGGTGTCCATCAGCGTGGGGTGCAACAACACCTGCACGTTCTGCATCGTGCCGGCACTGCGCGGCAAGGAGAAGGACCGTCGCCCCGGCGACATCCTGGCCGAGATCGAGGCGTTGGTCGCCGATGGCGTGGTCGAGGTGACCCTGCTGGGCCAGAACGTCAATGCCTACGGCGTCGAGTTCGGCGACAAGCAGGCCTTCGCCAAGCTGCTGCGCGCCTGCGGGCAGATCGGGGGCCTCGAGCGCGTGCGGTTCACCAGCCCGCACCCCAAGGACTTTACCGACGACGTCATCGCTGCGATGGCCGAGACACCCAACGTCATGCCGCAGCTGCACATGCCGCTGCAGTCGGGCTCGGACCGGGTGCTCAAGGCGATGCGTCGCTCCTACCGGCAGACCAAGTTCCTCGGCATCATCGACCGCGTGCGCGATGCCATGCCCGACGCGGCGATCACCACCGACATCATCGTGGGGTTTCCCGGCGAGACCGAGAAGGACTTCCTCGACACGATCGACGTGGTGCGACGGGCCAGGTTCACCAGTGCCTTCACCTTCCAGTACTCGCAGCGCCCGGGCACCCCGGCGGTCGATCTGCCCGACCAGATCCCCAAGGCCGTGGTGCAGGAGCGCTACGAACGCCTGATCGAGGTGCTCGACGAGGTCGGCACGGCCCAGGCCCAGCTACAGCTGGGACGCACGGTCGAGCTGCTGGTGGCCGATCACGAGGGCAAGAAGGACGGCGCCACCCACCGCATGACCGGGCGGGCCCGCGACAACCGGCTCGTGCACTTCGTGCCCGGTGATCACCCGGTGCGCCCCGGCGATGTCGTCGAGGTCGTCATCACCCATGCGGCCCCGCATCACCTGGTCAGCGACGACGCTCCGGTCTCGTACCGCCGCACGCCGGCGGGCGACGCCTGGGAGTCTCGCGAGGGTCGCACCGAGGTGGGCACCCCCGGAGCGGTCACCCTCGGGATGCCGTCGCTCGGAGCGCCTGCGCCGCTGCCGCCGGCGCCGTCCTGTGCGATCTGACTCGAACGGCCGTGGTGCACCGTCGCCCGCGGGTGAGATGCTGTCCGCATGTCGAGGTCTGCCGGCGCCCTGAGGCACGTGGTGGTCGTGGGTCTTGCCCTCGCTGCTCTGGCAGGATGCAGCACCATCCAGCGCGAGGCTGACGACGAGGCGGCTCGGATCGCCGACCAGGTGCTCCCAGCGGCCATCGACGCGGCGATCGCCGAGGTGGATGCGAAGAACGGCTCGGAGCGGTTGGTTACCGCCGAGACGTTGCTGACCGACCCCGAGGCCCCGATCATGGACGGCCAGGGCGGCGTCGTGTGGGTCGTGCGCGGTCGCGACGCGACCACGATCCGCGTCGATATCTACCGACGGTGGGAGTCCGGCTCCCTCCTCCCGCCCGACCAGGGCGAGGCTGCGTGGGGGCTGGTCTGCCGCAGCTACGACGTGACGCGTAGTGCCCGCTCGATCGTGGTCGAGTGTCCAGCGGGGACCCCCCGGTCGCCCTGAGCGACAACTCGCACGTTCCGACGTGATGGGACACTGGTTCGCATGGCCATCCAGATCGCCCAAGACCCTCAGGCCGACGAGGTGCTGAACTCCGATCCGTTCGCCCTGCTCGTCGGCATGATGCTCGACCAGCAGTACCCCATGGAACACGCGTTCCGCGGCCCGGCCAAGGTGCTGGAACGGTTCGGCACGCTCGATCCGGCGGCGATCGCCGGCGCCGATCCCGAGGCCTTCGCCGACCTGTGCGCGACGCCGCCCGCGGTGCACCGCTACGGCCGCTCGATGGCCGGACGCATGCAGGAGCTGGCCCGCCACATCGTCGAGGAGTACGACGGCGACGTCACTCGCTTGTGGACCGAGGCCAAGACCGGCGATGCACTGTTCGCGCGGGTCAGGGCACTGCCCGGCTTCGGCGAGCAGAAGGCCAAGATCTTCACGGCTCTGCTGGCCAAGCAGCTGGACGTGAAGCCGCGCGGCTGGACCACCGTCGTCGGTGACTACGGCAAGAAGGGTTTCCGATCGGTGGCCGACGTCGTCGACGCCGACTCCCTGACCAAGGTGCGCGACTTCAAGAAGGCCGCAAAGGCCGCTGCCAAGAAGGCCAGCACCGACTGAGCAACCTCACCCGCAGGGGCCTGGGCCCACGGCCTTGGACCAGAGCGGGGTGCAGGCGGAGACCTCGGGCGGACCGGCGAGCAGATGCTTGGACTCCTGGAGGTACTGCAGGTACCTGGGGTCGTGGAGAAAGGCGGCTGCAGCCGCAGCGTCGCGGTACTGCTGGAACACCGCCAGGGCGTCAGGATCGTCGTCGACCGTGGTGTAGACGTACGCCTCATGATCGGCGTTGGCCGCGATGGCGGCGGGCATGTGGCGTTGCCACACGGTCATCAGCTCGTCGCGTCGGCCGGGTAGCGCACGGTGGCGCAGGAACAGGGCGTGGCTCATGGTCGGGACGCTACGGCCGCCGTCGGACACTTTTTCTCCCGTGGCTGGACCTCAGATGGACTGGACGTCAGATGGACTGGCCGCCGGAGCGCGGGTCGACCAGCACCGCCGGTACCTCGCAGGATCCGTCGATGAGCGCGTCGTTCATGCGATCGATGATCAGCGAGCCGTCCGGGTCACGGGGGATCTCGAGTCGGTTGTCGCCCTGCAGGTTCAGTCCGTTGATGTAGCCGTCGCGAGCCTCGACCAGGGCGACCCAGTCGTCGAGCCACGCGGCGGCAGGCACGTCCTCTTCGATCAGCGGTCCGGCTCGGACATCGATCAGCTCGACCATGTTGAGGACTGCGAGATTCTGTTCCTGGATGGCATCGATGACGTCGGAGCGATCGACGGACTCGACACGGTCGGTCATGTCGGCACACTCCTCGTCGATGATCGCCAGCAGGCCCGAGTCGTCAATGAGGCCGGGGGAGTCCTGGGACTCGACGACCACGGTCGTGACGATCAGCGCGATCCCGAGCAGCGCCGAGGTCACCATCGCCGCTATGGCGGCCCAGAACCAGCCGCGACGGACCGGCGGTGGCGGGAAGGTCCACACCCGCTGCGGCGGATACGGCGGCAGCGGCGTGGGCTCGGTGGACACGCCGTCATCTTGCCATGGGCGGGGTGAGGTCGGCCTCACGACGCCCGCCGCGTTTGCCCTGCCAGACTGCTGCCCATGACCAGTGTCGTGGTGATCGTCGGGCCCACGGCTTCGGGCAAGTCCGCCCTCGCGGTCGACATCGCAGGGGGCATGGGCGGCGAGGTCGTCAACGCCGATGCGATGCAGCTGTACCGGGGCATGGACATCGGCACGGCCAAGGCCACGCCAAGCGAACGGGGGGGAGTGCCGCACCACCTGATCGACGTGCTTGACGTGACCGAGCCGGCCAGCGTGGCGGCCTTCCAGCGCGCCGCCCGGACCGCCATCGCGGACTGTCACGACCGGGGCGTGACCCCGGTGCTCACCGGCGGATCCTCGCTGTACGTGCGGGCGGTCCTGGACCAGCTGGAGTTTCCCGGCACCGATCCCGACGTGCGAGCGAGGTGGGTGGCCGAGCTTGATCGAGTCGGCACGGAGGCCTTGCACGCCGAGCTGGCCAGGCGTGATCCGGCGGCCGCCGAGCAGATCTTGTCGAGCAACGGACGACGCATCGTGCGCGCGCTGGAGGTCATCGAGCTGACGGGCCAGCCGTTCGTGGCGACGATGCCGCCGCACGAGTCGATCTACCCGCACCTGACCATGATCGGCCTCCAGGTGCCCCGCCCTGATCTCGACAAGCGCCTGGCCGACCGGGTGGAGCAGATGTGGGCCGCCGGTCTGCTCGATGAGGTGCGAGCACTGCGTCAGGTCGGCCTCGACGACGGACCGACCGCCAGCAGGGCGATCGGCTACAGCCAGGCCATCGCCCAGCTCGACGGCGCCATGACCGAAGCCGACGCAAAGGCAGACACCGTGCGGGTCACCAAGAAGTTCGCCCGCCGCCAGGACCGCCTCTTCCACGCCGATCCCCGAGTTCACTGGGTGCGGAGTCAACCGGACTCGCCGTGAAGGGCCGAGCGAAGCGAGGCTGGGCGCCCGGGCGAAGCCCGGCGACGGTGAGGTACGAGCCGTCGGAGTGCCGAGGAACGAGGCATGCGCCGTAGAGTGAGTGAATGGCATTCGCGTGGCTCAAGGGACATGGCACGGAGAACGACTTCGTGCTGCTGCCCGATCACGACGGGTCGGTCCACGGCGACCTCGCCCCGTCGTTCGTGGCTGCGCTCTGCGACCGGCGCCGCGGCCTCGGAGCGGACGGCGTCATGCGGGTCGTGCGCGCCTCGGCCCTCGGTGAGCAGTCGGCCGGCGAGTGGTTCATGGACTACCGCAATTCCGACGGCAGCGTCAGTGAGATGTGCGGCAACGGCGTGCGCGTGTTCGCCCTCCACCTGGTGACCGAGGGTCTGGTCGACGCCTCGAGCCCCATCGTCATCGGTACCCGCGATGGCGACAAGACCGTGACCGTCGACGGCGACACGTACACCGTCGACATGGGCACCTTCACGCGTGGCGACACGTCCAAGATCACGGCGGACGGACGCACCTGGGAGGCGCACGAGATCCACACGGGCAACCCCCACGCCGTCGCCTTCGTCGACCGACTGGCCGACGCCGGCACGCTGACGACCGAGCCCGACTACGACCACGCGATCTATCCCGATGGCGTCAACTTCGAGTTCGTCGTCCGTCACAACGCCGAGCACGTCGCGATGCGTGTGCACGAGCGTGGATCGGGCGAGACCCGGTCCTGCGGCACGGGCGCCTGCGCCGTGGCGGTCGCCGCAGCCACGACCGATCAGGCCGAACGCCCGGTCACCTGCCGGGTCGACGTGCCCGGTGGCACGGTGCACGTCACCTGGACCGAGAACGACCGGTTGTTGCTCGCCGGACCTGCACAGATCGTCGCCCGCGGGCAGATGGAGTGGCTGGCATGACGTCGGACATGGAAGGGCTCGAGCTCGAGGAGCGCAACTCGATGCGCCGGGTCGCGAGCCTGCGCACCGAGCTCGAGGACATCACCGAGGTCGAGTACCGCCAGCTGCGCCTCGAGCGCGTCGTGCTGGTCGGTGTGTGGACCGATGGCTCGGTCGAGGACGCCGAGAACTCGCTGGCCGAGCTCAAGCTCCTGGCCGAGACCGCGGGATCGGAGGTCCTCGACGCGCTGATCCAACGTCGCCAGAAGCCCGACCCTGCCACCTACATCGGCAGCGGCAAGGTCGAGGAGCTCAAGGCGTCGGTCGAGGCCACGGGCGCCGACACGATCATCTGCGACGGTGAGCTCGCACCCAGCCAGCTGCGCAACCTCGAGGACCGCTGCAAGGTCAAGGTCGTCGACCGCACCGCGCTGATCCTGGACATCTTCGCCCAACACGCCAAGAGCAAGGAGGGCAAGGCGCAGGTCGAGCTCGCCCAGCTCACCTACCAGACCCAGCGACTGCGCGGCTGGGGCGGGAACCTGTCGCGCCAGGCCGGTGGACGTGCCGCGGGCGGCGAGGGCATCGGTGGTCGTGGCCCCGGTGAGACCAAGCTCGAGACCGATCGCCGCCGCATCCAGGCCAAGATCGCCAAGCTGCGCCGCGAGCTCGCCGCGCTCAGCGTCACCCGCGACACCAAGAAGGCTGATCGACGTCGTCATGATGTCCCGTCGGTCTCGATCGCGGGGTACACCAACGCGGGCAAGTCCAGCATCCTGAACCGGCTCACCGATGCCGGCGTGCTCGTCGAGAACGCGCTGTTCGCGACCCTGGATCCGACCACCCGGCGCACCCAGACCGCCGATGGTCGCGTCTACACCCTGAGCGACACCGTGGGGTTCGTCCGACACCTGCCGCACCAGCTGATCGAGGCGTTCCGGTCCACGCTGGAAGAGGTCGCCGACTCCGACCTGCTGCTGCACGTGGTCGACGGATCGCACCCCGACCCCGCTGGCCAGATCTCCGCAGTGCGCGAGGTGCTGGCCGACGTCGACGCGCTCGGCGTGCCGGAGATCATCGTCATCAACAAGGTCGACGCCGCTGATCCGGTCGCCATCAAGCAGTTGCTGGCCGCAGAACCGCACGCCGTGGTCGTCAGCGCCCGCACCGGCGAGGGCTTCGATGAGCTGCTGAACGCGATCGAGGCCGATCTACCGCGGCCTGCTTCTCGTATCGAGATCGTGCTGCCCTACGAGCGCGGTGACCTGCTCAACCAGATCCACCTGCGCGGCGAGATCGAGACGCTCGACCACGAGGCCGACGGCACCCACGTCGTCGCCCTCGTCGACGGAGCCCTCGCCCACGACCTCGCTGCCTTCGCCTCCTCCTAGACACCACACCTGGACGTGTGGTCGGCGCGGGGCGTGTGGACGCGCGAGTCGAAGGCGCGTCGGCGCCGGATAACCTCGCCGCATGCCTGAACAGACCGCCGATGTCCGCGACGTCCTGCACGCGGCGGTCGAGGCGGTCGGCGGTGAGGATCGGCCCGGGCAGATCCAGATGGCCGAAGCCGTGCGTGACGCGCTGGCCAACGACAAGCACCTGCTGGTCCAGGCCGGCACCGGCACCGGAAAGTCGCTGGGTTACCTGGTCCCCAGCCTGTTGCACGGCCAGCGGGTCGTCGTCGCCACGGCCACGCTGAATCTGCAGCACCAGCTGGTCCAGCGTGACATCCCGGCCATGAAGGACGCCGCCCGCGCGACCCTGGACTCCGTGCCGCACCACGCCGTCGTCAAGGGCCGCGGCAACTACGCCTGCCTGCACCGGGTACGCGAAGGCGCCCCGAACGACCAGGGCACGCTCATCGAGGTGCCCGAGGGCACGCTGGGCGGCGAGGTCGTGATGCTTCGCGAGTGGGCCGAGGAGCAGGCCACCGACGGCCACATCGGCGACCGTGACTCCGCCCCGGCGCACTCGGAGCAGGCATGGCGTCAGATCAGCGTCAACCATCGCGAGTGTCTCGGCGCCTCGCGATGCGCCCATGCTGCCGAGTGCTTCGCCGAGCTGGCCCGCGAGGACGCCCAGGACGCGCAGGTCGTGGTGACCAACCACGCGCTGCTGGCGATCGATGCGATCGATGGTGTGCCGATGCTGCCCGAGTACGACGCCGTCATCGTCGACGAGGCGCACGAGCTGGCCGCCCGCGTCACCCAGGCGGCCACGGCCGAGCTGAGCGCGGAGATGGTCGATCGTGTGGCCCGGCGCGCCCGCACCCACGCCACCGACGATCACAGCGTCGACGACCTCTCGGACGCCTCCGACGCCCTGGTCGACGTGCTCACGCGCACCGAAGAAGGCCGCATCGACGTCCTGAGCCAGCCGCTGCTCGACGCGCTGGCCCTGGTGCGCGATGCAGCGCGTGCCTGCTTCAGCGCGATGAAGGCCAAGCCGGGGGAGTCCAAGGGGGGCGAGCCGGACGCGGGACGACAGCAGGCCCAGGCCATGGTCGAGGACGTGCGCGTCATCGCCGAGCGGATGGCGTCGGCGTCCGAGACCGAGGTGGTGTGGCTCAGCGACTTCCGGGGCAACAAGCAGCTGCACATCGCCCCGATCGACGTGTCGGCGGCGCTGCGCGAGAAGCTCTTCGGCACCAAGACCGTGGTGCTGACCAGTGCGACCTTGATGCTCGGCGGCGGCTTCGACCCGGTGGCGGCCTCGCTGGGACTGCCGCCGAACAGCGACGGGTGGACAGGCCTCGACGTCGGTTCACCGTTCGACTACGGCAAGCAGGGCATGTTGTACGTCGCCAAGCACCTACCGCCGCCGGGCCGCGATGGGCTCGTCGACGCGCAGATCGAGGAGATCGCGGGGCTGATCGAGGCCGCCGGCGGCCGCACGCTGGGTCTGTTCTCGTCGCGCCGGGGCGCCGAGACCGCTGCCGAGGCCGTCCGCGAGCGGCTGCCCCACCTCGACATCTGGTGTCAGGGAGACGCCCAGCTGCCGGAGCTGGCGCGCCGGTTCGCCGAGACCCCCTCCACCTGCCTGTTCGGCACCCTCAGCCTGTGGCAGGGCGTCGACCTGCCCGGCGACACCTGCCAGCTGGTCATCATCGATCGCATCCCGTTCCCGCGCCCCGACGACCCGCTGATGAGCGCACGCCAGCGACTCGTCGAGAAGCACGGCGGCAACGGCTTCATGACGGTCGCCGCACAGCACGCAGCGCTCCTGCTGGCGCAGGGCTCGGGCCGCCTGATTCGACGAGCCAGCGATCGCGGCGTCGTGGCGATCCTCGATCCGCGACTCGCGACGGCTCGTTACGGCAGCTTCCTGGCCGCATCGCTGCCACCCATGTGGCGCACCACCGATCGCGACGTGGTCACCGCATCGCTGCGTCGACTCGACGCCGCCGCCACCGACTGACTCCTCGAGCAGCGGTCAGGCGTGGGCCTGGCGAGCCTCCCACGCGCTGGCCACCATCTGGTCGATGGAGTGCCGCATGGTCCAGCCCAGGTCACGCGCCGCGAGGTCGCCGGCCGCCACGATGCGGGCCGGGTCTCCCGGACGCCGGTCGGTGACCTCGGGCTCGAAGTCGATGCCGGTGGCAGTGGCCATGGCGGTCATGATCTGGCGTACCGAGACACCGTCGCCGCTGCCGAGGTTGTAGACCGGCTCCAGGGACTCGCCGGCCAGCAGCTTCTGGGCGGCCACGACGTGCGCGTCGGCGAGGTCAGCGACGTGGATGTAGTCACGCACGCAGGTGCCGTCGGGCGTGGGGTAGTCGGTGCCGTTGATGCGCGGCGTCCGGCCCTCCACCAGAGCATCGAGCACCAGCGGGAACAGGTTGTGCGGGCTGGTGTCGTACAGGTCCGCGACGGCCGATCCGACCACGTTGAAGTAGCGCAGGGACGTGTGTCGCAGCCCGTGGGCGCGGCCGGCGTCGCGCAGCAGCCACTCGCCGATCAGCTTGGTCTCGCCATAGGGCGATTCCGGGGTGGTGGGCGTCCGCTCGGTGACGATGTCGACGTCGGGCGTGCCATAGGTGGCGGCGCTGGAGCTGAAGACGATCGATTCGACGTCGGCCTCCTTCATGGCGGCAAGCAGGCTGACGGTGCCCTGCACGTTCTGTTCGTACGTGTGCAGGGGGCGCTGCACCGAGACGCCGGCGTACTTGAAGCCCGCCAGGTGCACCACGGCCTCGACCGCGTTCTCGGTCATCGCCTTGGCCACGTGCGTCGTGTCGAGGATCGAGCGATCCACGATCTCGACGTCAGACGGGATGAATTCGCGGTGTCCGCTGGAGAAGTCGTCCACGACGACGCAGTCCAGGCCAGCTAGCCGGAAGGCACGCACCACGTGTGAACCGATGTACCCGGCGCCGCCGGTGACCAAGATGCTCATGGGGCCAGCATGTCAGCCCCGACCCGTCTCAGACTCGACGCAACACCGCAGTGACCTTGCCCAGGATGGTGGCGTGAGTGCCGTCGATGGGGGAGTAGTCGTCGTTGTGCGGCAGCAACCACACCTGCCCGTTCTTGCGCTGGAACGTCTTGACTGTGGCCTCTCCGTCGAGCATCGCCGCGACGATCTCGCCGTTCTCGGCGGTGGGCTGCTGGCGGATCACGACGTAGTCGCCGCTGCAGATGGCAGCGTCGATCATCGAGTCGCCGGAGACCTCGAGCATGAACAGGGTGCCGTCGCCGACCAGCGACTTGGGCATCGGGAAGATCTCCTCGACGTGTTCCTCGGCGAGGATCGGGCCGCCCGCGGCGATGCGGCCGACCATCGGGATGTTGACCGGCGCCGGTGCGGCGTCGTTGATGCCGGTCTCATCGACCTCGTCGGCGCCACTCATGGAGCGGCGGGCGGCCAGCACGTCGGGCAGGAAGATCTCGAGTGCGCGTGGGCGGTGCGGATCGCGCTTGACGTACCCCAGACCCTCGAGGGTGCGCAGCTGGTGCGCCACCGAGGAGGTGCTGGTCAGACCCACGGCCGCGCCGATCTCGCGCATGCTGGGCGGGTAGCCACGGCGTTCGATCTCGGTGCGCAAGAACATCAGCACCCGCTGCTGGCGCGCGGTCAGACCGGTCTCGTCAGCCGGACCGTCAGGCAGCTCGGCCACGCTGTCGGTGCTGGAACTGATGTCGCTGGGGGCGCCGGTCGCCGGAGTCTCTTCGCTCATGCGTTCGATCATAGGTCCGAGCACCGACGCGATCAAACATATGTTCGATCGGCGTGTCGCGGGAGCGTGCTCCGTCTGCCGTACGATTTCGCCCATGAGCTATCTCGTGGTCGGAACCCGTGCCGGATCTGCCTGGGCGGTGGAGGTGCAGGGGATCGGTCGCACCAGTGCGACGGAGCTGGCGGGAGTCGAGTCGGCTGCGCGGGCCCTGCTCGTTGCCGAGGGTCACGCCGATGCCGCGACCGCCGACCTGCAGCTGTTGCTCCCCGACTTCGAGGTCGACCTCAACACCCATGGCGTACCCGGGGACTCGCGGCCCCATCGCGAGATCGTCGCGGGGCTCATCGCGCTGCTGGTCGTGTTCGGCGCCCTGGCGTTCGTCCTGGGCCGTCTGATCTGACCTCAGACGTCTGCGGGCACCGCGGAGTCCGGATCCTTCGCCTCGGTGACGAACTCGACGCTGGCGCCCAGGAGCAGTGCCAGCATGCTGATCCACAGCCAGAGCAGAAGCGCCACGACGCCTGCCAGTGCGCCGTAGGTCTCGCCGTAGCTGCCGAAGTTGTCGACGTAGAGGCTGAAGCCGAGCGATGCCACGAGCCACATTCCGGCGGCCACCAGGACGCCGACCCGCATGTGGCGGTCGTCGCCCGGCTTGTCGTCGGTCACGTGGTCGGCGTTGCGGAACAGGGCCGTGATCGCCAGGACGATCGCTCCCAGCAGGATCAGCCAGCGAACGACCTCGAGTCCAGCCCGCACGAAGCCGGGCAGGTCGAGGAAGTTGAACAGAGCCGGCGCGGCGGCGACCAGTGAGATCGCGACGATCGCGAACAGCACGGCGCCGGCCGTCAGGCGGACGGCCTGCAGCTTGGCCTTGACGAAGTTGCGGTCGCTGGTGCCCTCGAACATGGCAGTCAGGGCCGTGAGGAGGTTTCCGATCCCGCCTGACGCGCTGTAGATGGCCAACGTGACGGACAGCAGCAGGCCCACGCCCAGCGAGCCGCTGGAGGTCTGGGTCAAGGTGTCCATCTGGCCCGTGATGAGGGAGGCGGCGTCCGACGGCAGTGCGTTGGTGATCTGTCGGGACTGACGCGACACGGTCTCCGGTGAGGCGATGAGGCCGTAGCTGAGGACGGCGGCGATCATCGCCGGGAAGATCGCGAGAAAGGCGTAGAACGCGACCCCGGCCGCCAGGAGCGGACCATTGCGTTCGGACAGATGCGCCCACGCCGCCTTGAGCGTCCCGATGATCGACTTCATGGTCTTGACGGTATCGAAGTCTGCCGGACTTGCCGGACAGTGTGGAGCTCGTCAAGATTTTTGTGCCCGTCATTGCAGTTCGGATGTCGCTTTCAGGGATCACGTTCGAAGAAATGTTCGAACGAGGCGTGCTTTTGTCGGTGGCAGGCCCTAGTGTCGTACATGTGTTCGATCGAACGTCTGTTCGCCAGGCCACTACCCGGTTCGGATGACACGAACAGCGTCGGTCGGCACACCACACTCCACCTCACTTCCCCCATGGAGGACACCATGAGCACCATCGCTCTCGCAGGACCCACGTCCACGTCGCGGCCCGCGCCCCAGCTGCGGCTCACCCGCCGTGGCCAGGCCGCCGTGCTCACGGTGGCGACGCTGCTGCTGGCCGTGCTGGTCATCGCGCTCGGTTCGGCCAGCTTCGCCTCCGGCGAGGACGGCCCGGCCGAGCCCACCCGCACGGTGCAGGTCACCGCCGGTCAGACGCTGTGGCAGATCGCCGCCGAGGCCAATCCCTCAGGCGACATCCGCACCACGGTCGACGAGATCGTCCGCCTGAACTCGCTGCCCAGTGCCTCGGCGCTGCAGCTGGGCTCGCAGATCGCAGTTCCGATCTACTGAGTCACCCTGCCGACGCCCGCGACGCACCTTGGGGAAGGAGTCGTCGCGGGCGTCGTCATGTTCGCTCTGCCATCACATCCAGCCGTCACACCCGGCCGGTGAACCCCGGCCTGCGAGACTTGATCCATGCGGGTGAAGACGGTCATCGGGGGTGTCCTGCTCGCTGTCCTGGTGGTCACCGGCGTGGTGGTGGCTGTGGTCGACCGCAGCGACGACGGCTTCCCCGCGCCTGCCACCGACGGGCTGCCCTACACGGCGCCCGACGTCGTCAATCCGATGCGCGGACAGTTCGACAACATCCTCACCGGATTGTTTCCGCAGTCCAGCGACGCTCAGGACTCGCTAGCAGACTGGCCGGGCACGCGAGACGCGGCGATCCGGCTCACCTGGCGATCGCTGCAGCCGGTGGATCCGTCCACCCTTCCCGACGACGCCACCGACGAGGACCGGTTCGACTTCACGGCCATCGACCGGGCGTTACAGACCTACGCGGAGCGCGATCAGCGACTCGACCTGCGCATCTCCACCTACGACTCGTGCTGTCGGCAGCTGTCGCCGGGCGATGTCAACATCGGCGTCCCGGACTGGTTCGCGCAGCTGCCGGGAGTTGTCGACGAGCTCGACCGTGACGGCGTCACCCAGGTCATCCCGGACTGGAACAGCGACGCCTACCTCGACAACGTCACCGAGCTGCTCGCCGCTCTCGGGCGTCGCTACGACGGGGACGAGCGCCTCGCGATCTTCGAGATGTCCGGCTACGGCGATTTCGGTGAGAACGTGCTGTCGGTGTCGCGCGACGAGCTCGGCGTTCCTGGTCCCCCCGAGGAGGACAGCGAGGCGCAGCTGGGCTACTACAGCCAGTACGAGGACCAGTTCATCACCGCCGAGTCGGTGGAACGGCTGGTCACGGCCAACCTCGAGGCGTTCCCGCGCACGCAGATGGTCGCGGCACCGGGCAACCCCGAGATCATCAAGCAGCTGATGCGTGACAACGATGCGGTCGATGACCTGGTGCATCCGGTGGGAGTGCGTTCGGACTGCCTGGGTATCGACCCGGTGCTGCCGACGTGGGCGATCGACGAGTTCTCGGTCTACGTCGAACGCCAGGACCCCATCATCGGGGTGCTGACTCAGCGTCTCAGCGAAGCGCCCGTCCTCACCGAGTGGTGTCAGATCGGTGATGAGGATCCTCGCGACTACTACGAGCGGGGTCTGCGCGACGTCATCGACCAGCAGGTCTCGATGACGTCCAGCAGTGGGTTCCCCGACCAGTTCAGCGAGGCGCCGATGGACTCCGAGCTGTACGAGCTGTGGCGCCTGGCAAACGTGTATGCCGGCTACCGCTACGTGGCGAGTGCAGAGCTGATTGCGCGAGACGGGGGAGTGGCGGGGCCGGCCCGGTGGAAGAACTTCGGTGTCAGCTCGGTGCACGAGCAGTGGCGCATCGGGTACCAGCTGCGCGATGAGTCCGGGGCCGTCGTCGCCGAGGCTGAGTCGGGCATCGACCTGCGCGACATCGACACCGCACAGGACTCGGGACGCGGCTCGCCGACTCTGTCGACGGCCACGGAGCGGGTCAGCTTCGACACCGATCTCGAACCCGGTACCTACACCGTGTCGGTGATCGTGGAGTGGGACGAGCACAAGCTGGACGCCATCCGGACCGTCGAGTACGCCCCCATGGCCCTGGCCCAGGAGGGGCGCACCGACGGCGCGTACCCCATCGGCATGGTCACCATCCCCGACTCCTGACCGTTCTCTCGGAGCGGTCGTCCTGCCACACTGATCCCATGCGCGTACACGTGGTGGCTGACGACACCGACCGCGAGGGCGGCCACTTCACCGAGCGACTGATCGAGCTCGGCGCCGAGCTGGTCCCGCTGGACCGCGACGATTTGCCGGCCTTCAGTGAGGTGGAGCGGCCCGACGTGGTTCTCCTGCTCGGGTCGAAGCGCGCGGCGCACGATCCGCAGGAGGCTGAGATCGTCGATGCGGAGTCGACCTTGGTGCGCGTCGCGCTCGCGGTCGGCGTTCCGGTCATGGGCATCTGTTACGGCGCCCAGGTGATGGCCCGCGCCTTCGGTGGCACGTCGTGGCGCGCCGACCAGCCCGAGATCGGGTGGCAGCGCATCGACACGATCGACCCGGTGCTGTGCCCTGAGGGCCCCTGGGGCCAGATGCACAGCGACGTGTTCGCGCCCGGACCCACGTCCAAGGTCCTTGGCACGTCGTGGCGCGGACCCCAGTGCTTCATCGACGACACCTACGGCGCCCGCGCGATCGCGTGGCAGTTCCACCCGGAGGTGACGCCCCAGACCTACGCCCGATGGGTCGACGCCGGCTATCACGGCGACAGCGGGATCAGTGACAAGGAGCTGCTCGAGCAGGCGCGGGTCAACGCCGCCGCCAGCCGCAACCGGGCCCATGACCTGGTGGATGCGGCGCTGAATCACCTCGGCGTCTCCACCCCGCGATGACGTCGACTCGCCCGCGCTGCTGCGGACATCTGCGAGGTCCAGGTCGTCTGACAGCACGTAGCCCCGATCGGTGCGTGACCGATCGGGGCTACGAGTTCGTTCCGCTGGGGCGGGAGCGGTGTCAGCTGGTGACGTCGGCAGCGCCGCCGGCGGCGTCCGCTGCAGCGGTCTCCGAGCCGGTGCCGTCGGTCGAGAGCTGACCGCCGGTGCTCTCCAGGTGGGCCCGGACGAACCAGTGGAACAGCTCGAGCTTGCCCTGCTGGGCGATGATCATGTCCTCGGTCACCGGGTCGAGGTCCGCAACGGCGGCCTGCGCCTTGCGGTGGTCCTCCAACAGGTTGATGTAGACCTCGTCGAGCGCTCCGAGGTGCTCGTTGGTCGTCGCGCGACCCAGGGAGTAGTCGTCCCAGTCGCGGCCGCCGACGACGGCGCCGGGGGTGCCCATGGGGGAGGCGCCGAGGGTCGCGATGCGCTCAGCGGTCTCATCGACCATGGCGATGACCTCGTCGACGTGCGGGTCGATCATCTCGTGGACCGCGATGAAGTGGGGGCCGACGACGTTCCAGTGCACGTGCTTGAGGGTCAGGTGCAGGTCGATCAGGGCGTTCAGGCGGCTCTGGAGGATTCCGGCGAGATTGGCGCCCTGCTCGGGCGTCAGGCCGGGAATGGTGAATTTCGGAGTTGAAGTAGCCATGCCTCATGTGTACCCGGTCGGGGGAGTCCTCACACCTCCTGCGACGGATTTGTGCAACGCATCTCGCGTGTGATTACGCTGTTGTTCACCGCACAGCGTCCGATCGGATGCGCCCCCCGCAGCCGATTACGACCCAGGCGAAGGGGGTAAGTGCGGTCAAAGGGAGGAACCCCATGGGCATCATCGGATTCATCATCGTCGGCCTGATCGCCGGATTCATCGCCCGCGCCGTCGTGCCGGGCAAGGACGACTTCGGCATCATCGGCACCATCGTGCTGGGCATGGTCGGGTCGTTCGTCGGCGGTCTGCTCGGCTCGCTGCTGTTCGGCGACGGCCTGGAATTCAGCGCCTCGGGCATCATCGGCTCGATCATCGGCACCATCATCGCGCTGATCGCGTACAACGCGATCACGGGTCGCAAGAAGAAGATCCGCTGATCGACCTTCACCACCCCGAACGCCCTCTCGACCTCGGTCGAGGGGGCGTTCTTTCGTGCCCCCGGCCCTGTGACCTGCAGCGACACCGCGGCACCAGCGAAGCACCAAAAAAATTGTCCGACCCGCACGCGAAACTGTTTGCACTGTTGGACCACCAGACGTACAGTGGCACTACATCTAGTAGTTACACGGGTGTAGTTCTCCACATCTTGTTAACAGGTCGAACGTACTTACCCACCGAATCTGGCGGTTGTCCACACCGGATCCCCAGCCCGATCCACACAGCCAGTCCACAGCACAGCTTCTCGAAGGGGGCATCCATGCACTGTCCATTCTGCAAGAACACCGACACCAAGGTGCTCGACAGTCGGGTCGCCGACGAGGGCGGCGCCATTCGTCGTCGTCGCAGCTGTGCGTCGTGCGAGAAGCGCTTCACCACCATCGAGACCATGCAGCTCACGGTCCTCAAGCGCAGCGGTGCCACCGAGCCGTTCACCCGCGACAAGGCCGTCGCCGGTGTGGCCAAGGCCTGCAAGGGGCGCCCGGTCTCCCCGGACGATCTCGCGCGCCTGGGCCAGCAGGTCGAGGACACGTTGCGCGAGTCCGGCGCCGCGGAGATCAAGGCCCACGACGTGGGCATGGCCATCCTCGAGCCGTTGCGCAGTCTCGACGAGGTCGCCTACCTGCGGTTCGCGAGCGTCTACCGCTCGTTCGAGTCCGCCGACGACTTCGTCGTCGAGATCGCCACCATGATGTCGGCCTCGGCCGACGGTGAGCTCGCCGAGGAGAGCGCCCGCACCACCACCGACATCAGCACCCCCCGACATCCAGCACACCAAGATCAGGAGCACCAGTCATGACGGAAACGGTCAACGGCCCCAAGGGATCCGAGTCCACGGGTTCGACCAAGCGCACGCCCCGCACGGGCATGTCGATGGAGCGTGTCTTCACCACGCAGGGCGTGCACCCCTACGACGAGGTAACCTGGGAGCGTCGCGACGTCGTGCAGACCAACTGGAAGACCGGCGAGACCGTCTTCGAGCAGCGCGCGGTGGAGTTCCCTGACTTCTGGAGCGTCAACGCCTCCACGATCGTGACCACCAAGTACTTCCGCGGCGCCGTCGGATCGGCCGAGCGCGAGCAGAGCCTCAAGCAGCTGCTCGACCGCGTGGTGCTGACCTATGCGGCGGCCGGCAAGGAGCACGGTTACTTCGCGACCGACGCGGACGCCGAGATCTTCGAGCACGAGCTCACCCACATGCTGCTGCACCAGGTGTTCAGCTTCAACAGCCCCGTGTGGTTCAACGTGGGCACCTCCAGCCCGCAGCAGGTCAGCGCCTGCTTCATCCTGGCCGTCGACGACTCGATGGACTCGATCCTGAACTGGTACAAGGAAGAGGGCCTGATCTTCAAGGGCGGCTCGGGTGCCGGCCTCAACCTCAGCCGTATCCGCTCGTCCAAGGAGCTGCTCAAGTCCTCCGGTGGCACCGCCTCGGGCCCCGTGTCGTTCATGCGCGGCGCCGACGCGTCCGCCGGAACCATCAAGTCCGGCGGCGCCACGCGTCGTGCGGCCAAGATGGTCGTGCTGGACGTCGACCACCCCGACATCGTCGAGTTCGTCGAGACCAAGGCCAAGGAAGAGGACAAGATCCGCGTCCTGCGTGACGCCGGCTACGACATGGACCTCGGTGGCTCGGACATCACCTCGGTGCAGTACCAGAACGCCAACAACTCGATCCGCGTCAACGACGAGTTCATGCGTGCCGTCGAGGAGAACGCCGAGTTCGGGCTGCGCGCCCGCACCAACGGTGAGGTCATCGAGACCGTCGACGCCAACCGGCTCTGGAAGGACATCGCCCAGGCTGCCTGGGCGTGCGCCGATCCGGGCATCCAGTACGACGGCACCATCAACGACTGGCACACCTCGCCCGAGGCTGGCCGCATCACGGCGTCCAACCCGTGCAGCGAGTACATGCACCTCGACAACTCCTCGTGCAACCTCGCCAGCCTCAACCTGTTGAAGTTCCTCAACGCCGATGGTTCGTTCGACACCGCGACATTCGTCAAGTCCGTCGAGCTGATCATCACTGCGATGGACATCAGCATCTGCTTCGCCGACTTCCCGACCGAGGCGATCGGCGACACCACGCGTGCCTACCGCCAGCTGGGCATCGGCTTCGCCAACCTGGGCGCCCTGCTGATGGCCTCGGGCCTGGCATACGACTCCGATGGTGGCCGCGCGCTGGCCGGTTCCATCACGTCGCTGATGACCGGTACCTCCTACCGTCGCTCGGCCGAGCTGGCCGGCGTCGTCGGCCCGTACGACGGCTTCGCGCAGAACGCGTCGGCGCACGAGCGGGTCATGCGCAAGCACCAGGCCGCCAACGACGAGGTCCGCACCATCCACGCGATGGACATCGCGGTGCACCGCGAGGCCGCCAAGCAGTGGGCTGAGAACCTCAAGATCGGCCAGGACAACGGTTGGCGCAACAGCCAGGCCTCGGTGCTGGCACCCACCGGAACCATCGGCTTCATGATGGACTGCGACACCACCGGCATCGAGCCGGACTTCTCGCTGGTCAAGTTCAAGAAGCTCGTCGGCGGCGGCTCCATGCAGATCGTCAACCAGACGATCCCCGCCGCGCTGGCCAAGCTGAAGTACACCGACGAGACCATCGAGGCCATCGTCGAGTTCATCGCCGAGAACGGCCACGTCGTCGGTGCGCCCGGCCTCAAGACCGATCACTACGAGATCTTCGACACCGCCATGGGTGAGCGTTCCATCAAGCCCATGGGCCACGTGCGGATGATGGCTGCCTGCCAGCCGTTCCTGTCCGGTGCCATCTCCAAGACGGTCAACCTGCCCGAGAACGCCACGGTCGATGAGATCGAGGACGTCTACTTCCAGGGTTGGAAGCTCGGCCTCAAGGCGCTCGCGGTCTACCGCGACAACTGCAAGGTCGGACAGCCGCTGTCCGATGCCAAGGCGAAGACCAAGGAGGCCCCCGAGGCCGAGATCAAGACGGTCATCGTCGAGAAGCCGATCCGTCGCCGTCTGCCCAAGTCGCGTCAGTCGATCACCACGTCGTTCAGCGTCGGTGGCGCCGAGGGCTACATGACCTCCGGTGCGCACGACGACGGCTCGCTCGGCGAGATCTTCATGAAGCTGGGCAAGCAGGGCTCGACCCTCGCCGGCATGATGGACGCCTTCTCGATCGCGATCAGCATCTCGCTGCAGTACGGCGTGCCGCTGGAGACGTTCGTGTCCAAGTTCACCAACATGAAGTTCGAGCCGGCCGGTCTGACCGACGACCCGGACGTCCGCATGAGCCAGTCGATCATGGACTACACGTTCCGTCGCCTGGCCCTGGACTACCTGGACTACGACACCCGCGCAGCCTTGGGCATCTACTCGGCCAGCGAGCGTCAGCGCTACCTCGACACGGGCTCCTACGAGCCCCTGCAGGCCGGCGGCACCACCGCCGCCGAGCTCGTCGAGGCACCCGCCGAGACGCCGTCTGAGGCCGTCACCGAGTTGGTCGCCGAGTCCGACGTCGACAAGGCTTCGGCCGGAGTCGTCGCCGAGGCAGCCAAGGCGGCACCGGCCCAGGCTCACACGAGCGCCGAGCTCCTCGAAGCCCTCACCGGCTCCGCGGTCGACTCCCCGCTCTGCATGACCTGCGGCACCAAGATGCGCCCCGCCGGCTCCTGCCACGTCTGCGAAGGCTGCGGCAGCACCAGCGGCTGCAGCTGATCAAGTTGTAACCGGATTGGCCCCCGACCACTGGTCGGGGGCCAATCGGCGTCTGATCATGTCTGGATACAGCGAACTTTCAGAGATTGAGCCATTCGCGCGGTTCAATATCTAGATGAAGTACAGGCCATACTCTCGCGAACAAATTCGTACTCGGTTTCGAGTGTGGGCAGTTCAGCGTCGACGCGCCCTGCTCAATGTGGTGCTCGCAGCATTAGTTCTGATCATCATTGAAACCATTCTGATTCTCGTGCTGATGCCCGCTGGACCACTTCGGTGGTACGCACTTGGAATTGTTCACGCTGCTATGCCAGGCGTTGTCGCGTGGTTGTTCTATTCGATGTTCCTTGCCCTTGACGGCTCTGCCATTCATCATCTTCGTGGAGCTTGGGGAGAGGAAAACACGCGTAACGAACTGCGGCGCGCAGAGCGCAAAAGGTCGATTTGGGGCTGGGTCGACAGCGTTGGTCTCCAAGCGGGGGACATTGACCACCTGGTTGTTTCCCGTTCGGGCGGGATCATTGCGATCGATTCCAAGTGGCGCAATCGTGCCGACGCCCACGACCAGGAGTCGATGGTGCGATCCGCCCGCAAGGTGGCGCTCCGTGCCAACGCGCTCGTTCAGACACTGACTCGCCGAGAGCGCGGAGCACATCGTGCCGACGGAAGTCCCGTCACAGTGACACCAGTGGTCGTGCTCTGGGGAGCCAGCCAGGCAGATCTGCCCGACAACGCACGAATCGAGGGCATCGAGTTCGTGGCGGGCAAGCGCCTGGTGCATTGGCTGGCGACACGGTCAGGCCACGACGTTGACAAACGTTCGGGTCACGAGCTGATTCGGCTCATCGAGGGATTCCGCGAATCAGCACGAGTTGGAGCGCAACAACGGTCAAGCAAAACTCAGACGACGACTGCGGCGGCTGACTGATACACATCGGCTGGCATTTCTCGCCGAAGCCGCCAGGTGAACGCGATCGGCCGCGAGCCGGTGTGGCTGACGTAGTCGACGAGACCGAGACAGGTGAAGGGCGCGCCTGCACCGAATTCGTTCTCGGGAGTATCCCTGGTGAAGAGCAAGACATTCGTCCCGGCCGATCGGTGCTCGATGTAGCGACGTCCCGTCGCTGATTCGGTGGCCGTAGCTCCTTGCGATTCCCAGTGGAATAGTTGCGGACCCATTGCGTAATCCTTGTACATCGTGGTGTCCGAGAAGTGGCTGTCTGTTTTGTGCAGGTTGACGAAGAACACGTCGGTGGCGACATCCTCACACCACTGGACACCGGTGACGGCGCCCTTGACGCGCCGGTCGAGCGAGGCCCAGTTCAGTGCCGCGAGGATCTCCTCGCGCTTGTAATGGGCGTGGGAGTAGAGCGGCACGCCGATGAGGTCGCTCCCAAGAGCTTGGGGGATGACTTCGGAAGTGGCCTCTCCCAAAGCGAGGATCTGATCGAGCTCATCGCAGAAAGCCGGGCTGGCGCGAAGAGCATTGAGTGCCTCGCCAAAGGTCGAGTGGCCGCCAAGGTCAGACCAGACCGTGAACGTCATCATCCGGGCGTAGGTCTGGTCGCGCGTCGACAGATCGTCGTAAGTCGGGCTATTGCTTTGGAGCAGTCTTCGGTATGTAGACGCGCGTTCAGGGTCATTGACGTGCACGAAGGCTCGCGCTCGCTTGAGGAGACCGGTCTCGCCTTCGCCCGTGTACTCGACCGTCAGTCCGGATGCGTAGACAAGATCAGTCCAGGATGACGACCGGTAGATGTCCACGAGCTCTCGTCCTGAACTCGACAGGTACTCGGCGAGTCGGCGCTCTCGGTGGGACGCGATATCGGCGATTAGCTGCTTCTTGGAGAATGAGATCTGAGACTTGACGTTGTCCAAGATGATCTTCTGGGCGACGCGATCAAGTGAGATGCGGCAGCCGGACGGAAGGAACGGGAAGCCGTTCTCGATCTGCTTCTCGAGTTCGCGGCGGGATGCGTGCGTCAGCGCTCGGAGTTTCAGGTCGAAGCGGAATTTTGCGTTTTGCTGACCGACGTAGTCCAGAACAGTCAGCACGGACTTGCCTTCACACCGGCGCAACCCTCGCCCGAGCTGTTGAAGGAAGACCGTAGAGCTCTCGGTTGGCCGTAGGAAAAGTACGGTATCGACCTCGGGGATGTCGACACCCTCGTTGAATAGGTCGACGGTGAAGATGCACGCGACCTCGCGATCGATGAGTTGTCGCCCTGCCGCGTCCCTGTCTGCGCGAGCAGAACTGGCATGGAGGGCCACCGACGCAATGCCTTTGTCTGTGAAGTAGCGCGCCATGTACTCGGCGTGGGCTACCGAAACGCAGAAACCCAACGCCCGCATACGGTCGATGTCGACGACTTTGTCTCGCAGTTCGCGAAGAACGGCGTTAGCGCGTGCGTCATTGCCGGTGTAGACCGCAG
Source organism: Aeromicrobium sp. CF3.5 (assembly GCF_051262695.1). Taxonomy (NCBI): domain Bacteria; kingdom Bacillati; phylum Actinomycetota; class Actinomycetes; order Propionibacteriales; family Nocardioidaceae; genus Aeromicrobium; species Aeromicrobium sp. CF3.5. The sequence continues at coordinate 20,906 of NZ_JBIMEZ010000004.1, read as the reverse complement.
CGAGTCCTTCAAGGTCGTAGCCGCCGCGCTTCCATTCGATGCCCGAGAGGTCAGTTCCATCTGAGACGCCGAAGTAGTGAAAGGGGACGAGGAGGTCTTCGTCGAGTGCGTCCCAGAGCCGCAGCTCGGCCGCGACTCGTCCGTCGAAGAACTTGCTGACGTTGACACCGTCTGCGCGCTCCGGAGTGGCGGTTAAGCCAACAAGTTCTCGCGGCTTGAAGTGAGTCAGTACTCGCTGATACGAGGCAGCTTCAGCGTGATGGAACTCATCGATCACAACGACGTCAAACTGCTCAGGAGCCAGGGAATCGATACCGAAGGAGTTGAGGCCTTGGATACTGGCGAAGACGCGCTGCCACTTCCGGGGGCGTGATCCGTCGACGTAGAGCTCGCCGAAAGCGGGATCACCGAGGATCTCACGGAAGCTACGGCGCGCCTGTTCCAAGATCTCTTTGCGGTGGGCCACGAAAAGCAGAGTCGAGGACGGCAGGGTTGCCCGAAGACGCTGGTAATCAAGGCCAGCGACGATCGTCTTGCCAGTACCGGTCGCTGCAACAACTAGGTTTCGATGGTGGTTATTGACGACTCGTTCGCGAGTCAGCGCGTCGAGGATTCGGACCTGGTGGGGCCGGGGTGTCACTTCGAGTCCACTCAGAAGCTGGGCGCTAGCGGAACTGTTGGCTGACGCGCCCGCGAGTCGCAGCGCTTCATCGAGTGCCTCGGCATCCGAGTCTGGGTCATACGGCAAGAACGCACCGGATTCCCAGTAGCTCTCGTACGTCGTGGCGAACTTCTGGATCACGTGGGGATCACGGTGATTCGAGACGCGGACGTTCCACTCAAGGCCGTCGAGCATGGCGGCTTGCGAGAGGTTAGAACTCCCGATGTACGCAGTGCCAAATCCTGTGTGTCTGTGAAAGAGCCAGGCCTTGGCGTGCAGCCTGGTCGACTGGGTCTCGTAGCTAATGCGGACCTCTGCTCCGTAGTCGCGCACAAGGCGGTCGATCGCTTTGCGCTCGGTCGCACCCATGTAGGTCGTGGTCAGGACCCGCAGTGGCGTCCCTCGACGCTTGGCTTCTGTGAGGGCATCGGCGATGGTCCGGAGTCCCGTCCAGCGAATGAAGGCGCAGATGAGATCGACTGAATCTGCCGTGCGTAGTTCGGCACCGACTTCGGCGCCAATGGACGCATCACCGCGTGCATTGGTGAGCAAGGCCGTTTCAGAGATGCGGCCAGTCGGCCGGGGGAGTCCGCTGATGCGATCGGGACTGCGGTGAATCGATCGAAGCTCACGGCCCTGCGAACTCAGCAGTATGCCGGAGGAGCTAAGTTCACCGAGGACCTGATTAGCGAGGCGGACCTTGTCATCAGAGTCGCTGAGTGTGGCGAGCTGAGCTTGAAACGACGCTGCGACGTGCGTAGTGAGTGCCGAATCAATGGACGATTCGGTTAACTCCGCGAACTCCGCGATGGCGTCGCCCTCGTCTGCGATTCGCTGGGCGAGCTCCGCGGTGGCAGCGAGTTCGTACAGGCCTTCGGGGAGCGGGTCTGGCATATGGCCAGCTTTTCACAGCCGGGTGTCGCCCGACGGCCGAATTGAGCGGCTGGCACTCTGAGGTGCATGACCTCCCCTCGCCTCGTCGTAGGCGCGATTATCGTGGACTCACTCGAAGCCCCCACCAAGGTGCTCGCCGCCCGCCGGACCAGCCCACCTGAGTTGGCCGGCATGTGGGAGTTTCCAGGCGGCAAGGTGGAGGACGGTGAAACGCCCGAAGCCGGTCTTGTTCGCGAGATTCGCGAAGAGCTTTCCGCAAGAATCGTTGTAGGCGCTGAGCTTTCGCCGCCAGACGGTGGGACCTGGCCGATCTCGGACCGCTATGCAATGCGGCTCTATTTTGCCGGAGTGGTCGAGGGTAAGCCACGACTGGGTCAGGCCCATGATGACCTCCGATGGGTGGAGGCCGAATTACTCGCTTCGATGGACTGGCTCCCATCAGACCGAGCGGCGCTCGGGAAGATTTCGGAGAGCTTATTGACGATTTGAATGATGGACACTTTCGCCGCCAGCGAGTTCCGCTGCCGGTGACGACGCCTAAGGAGGGTGCCGAGACTCACCGTGGTTGATCAGTGGTCGATGCTCTCGTTCCAAGCTCGACATCGAAGGCAGCCTCACTCGGCGATGCGCGGGTCGTATCGTGCAAGATGTCAGGAACGGGGAAACTTGGGACCCCGGGCGCTAAATCGTCGTTGCTGGGAAGGTCTGCTTCGAGGAACAACGAGAGATACTCGCGCAGGTCCGGGTCGCACACGTACACGTAAGTACCGCGGATGCCGCGCGTCAGCAGCACCGCGTAGATGTTGCGGATATAGACCAGCAAGTCATCGTCGGTGTAATCGAACCCCAACATTTTGTTGTTCGCCTTGCCCTTGCCGTCGTAATACGAATCCCGGTCGATACGGAGTCGCTTGGCGACGGGGTCGTACCTCAAGTCGGGGCCGATGATCACGCCGGCGTAGTTCAGGTCGTAGCCCTGGGTGGTGTGTACCGAGCCGACCTCGTTAATCGATGTCGGTGAGCTGATCCAGTCAGTCGCCGTGTTGTTCCACTGCAGCTCCAGGCCGTCGATCTCGATGTCCGACAGACCCTTGTCCGTCTTACTGCGCCACTTCCAGGCGTAGCCGGCTACCAAGCGCGACAGTCCAACCTGCCTCTCACGCGCCAAGATGGCGTCTCGCATGTCGCCGAGATCGTCGAAGAGCGCCAACTCGTAGTCGCCGAATGTCGTAGGGGTGGGCGGTGTCGCCGACAACATGGATCGCACGTAGGCGACGTAGTCCTGTCCCGCTCGTACCCTCATCTGGGACGTCAGCGCGAAGGAGCGACCAGTAGTGCTGGCTTCCTCGGCAAGAGTGCGCACAACATGGGGTGGGAGGTCGGAGGCCGGGCGGATGCTCTGCTCGGGATCGAGGAGAAAGATGCGGTGCTGGCTCATCCGCCGGACCCAGTCCAACTGGTTGCCTCCGGCCTCATCGCCGTCGAACAGGCGACGGTTGGTCGCTTTGAACTTGGTGATTAGCGTTGGCATCGTCGCGGACAGCTGCTGCAGACGGTGAGCCTCGTCGACGATGAGCAGGTCGTACTCCTCGCCGAGGTTGCCGACCTGGAATGGCGAGAGCACCATCTCCTTCGTGAGGCCGGACGTCTTGGTGAAGACCTTCTCGACCGTCTTGCGCAAGGACTGCTGCGGAATGACCAGCGCCATCTTGAATCCCGCGAGCAGATCGGCGTTCTCCTGTGTAAAGAATCCCGCGAAGATGGCATCCGAGTCGGCATCGATCAGCGACGTGTTCAGCTTGATGTCGCTCAGGAGCTTGATCAGATAGATGCCGACAATTGTCTTGCCGGTTCCGGGCTGGCCCTCGACGACGGCAGTGCTCGGTTCACCCCCGCGAAGATCGTCAAACAGCTGCTCCAGAATCGCGAGGATGGCCGTGCGCTGGTCGTAGTTCAGCTCCTTGTAGGGCGAAAGCTTGAACATGTCACTGTTCTCGATGTCGATCGCGGATTGGTCGAACAAGCCCTCGGCGCGCAGTTGCTCGAAGACCTGCTCGAACTGCTCGCGGTACGTCTCTCGCTGGTAGTAGTCCGAGCCGGTCATGCCTGCGTTGGCATTGACGACCTCGTACTTACCGTCTCCGGAGAATCGTTTGATCAGGAAGGACTCCAAATCCAGGCACACAGACTTGTTGAACATCTCGTCGACCAGGATCCGTACCGAGGTGAGGTGTGCGCGATCGGCTCGGGCCAGATGTTGGCGCATCCGACTGAGCGCATGGATGGTCTCCCCGACATAGACGTGCTTGGCGCCATCGATCGTGTAGACGACGGGCCAGTTGGCGCTGCGTGGGTCGGTCGCCGCCCACGAAGCAAGAGCACCTCGCTCGAATGGGACGCGGTGGATCCTAGAGCTGGTCATACCTGTCACTTCGGCCTCGCGCCTTCTCCGCTGGGTACTTGGTCTGAGTAACGGCGAGCTTGTCGAGCACAATCTGATCGGCGTCGAGCCCCAGCCTGTCGGCCATCAAGTGGCAGTAGGTCAAGACATCGGCGAGCTCTTCCTGAACGCCGTACGTGTCGTAATTACCGCCCCACTGGAACCGCTCGAGCAGCTCGCCGGCCTCGATGGCGATGCTCTTGGCGAGATTCTCGGGGGAATGGAACTGAGCCCATTCGCGCTCAGCGACGAATGCACGCAGGGCAGGAATGACGCGTGAAGAAGTTGGGTTGTCTTCCGGTTTCATCATGATCTGCTCAGGCTAACTTTCGAGCCTTCGCTTTGAGCAACTCCCGGGCCCAGGACGTTGAACCGAACGCGGAATCTCACCAGGTGAGACAAACGCTTCGGCTTGATCGCCGGGTGATGGGGTGCATGGGTGAGTGATGCAACCAAGTCCAAGACCTTTTCTCAGCGGTTCCCGTTCTGGGCCCAGATCTTCGCCGGCCTCGGTCTCGGCGTGCTACTGGGGTGGGTGGCGCGCCAGTACGACGTTGGCTGGTTGAACGAGACGCTCGACATCATCGGCACCAGCTTCGTCTCGCTGCTGCGCACGATCGTGGTGCCGCTGGTTTTCCTGGCGATCGTCGTCAGCATCGCCCGCCTGCGCGAGGTCACCAACGCGGCCCGCTTGGCGGTGCAGACGCTGCTGTGGTTCGCGATCACGGCGGCGATCTCGGTCGCCATCGGCATCTCCATCGGTCTGCTGACCGATCCGGGTCTGCGCACCAGCGTCGATGCAAGTGCCGCCAGCGACGTCGGGGCGTCCGCCTCGTGGACCGACTTCCTGCAGGGCATCGTGCCCAGCAACATCCTCGGCCTGTCCGGCAGCGACAACGGCGACGGCACGATCGGTATCGATTTCAACGTGCTGCAGATCGTGGTCATCGCGCTGCTCGTCGGCGCTGCCGTGCTCAAGACCGGCGACAAGGCCGCACCCTTCCTGGCCTTCGCGGAGTCGTTCCTCGCCGTGATCCAGACCGTGCTCTGGTGGATCATCCGCCTGTCGCCCATCGGCACGCTTGGCCTCATCGGGGCCGCGGTCGCCAACTACGGCTGGGACCTCGTCGGTCCGCTGGCTGTGTTCACCGTCGACGTCTACGTGGGCTGCGCACTGGTGATGCTGGTGGTCTACCCGGTCATCCTGCGACTGCACGGCCTGAGCCCGGTCAAGTTCTTCTCGGGCGCCTGGCCCGCCCTCCAGCTGGCGTTCGTGTCGCGCAGCTCGGTCGGCACAATGCCGGTCACGCAGTACGTCACCATCCGCAACCTCGGAGTCTCGCGCGACTACGCGTCGTTCGCGGTGCCGCTCGGCGCCACCACCAAGATGGACGGGTGCGCCGCCATCTACCCGGCGCTGTCGGCGATCTTCGTCGCGCAGTTCTTCGGCATCGAGCTCGGCCTGACCGACTACCTGCTGATCGCGTTCGTCTCCGTCGTCGGATCGGCGGCCACCGCCGGTCTCACCGGCGCGGTGGTCATGCTGACGCTGACCCTCACGACGCTCGGCCTGCCGCTCGAGGGCGTCGGACTGCTGCTGGCCATCGACCCGATCCTCGACATGATGCGCACCATGACGAACGTCGCTGGCCAGGCGCTGGTGCCGACCATCGTGGCCAAGCGCGAGGGCCTGCTGGACCGCGACGCCTACGACGGCGAGCGGGCGGCCGACCCGATCGGGGATCTCGCCAAGGTCTGAGCCGCGCCGGCGCACTCACGGCGTCGGCGGCTCCCCGAGTCCTGCACCAGTGCGCTGCAACAGCTGCGCGGCGTCGTCATAGGCGTCGTTCGGCAGCTCGAGCTCGCGTCGCACTCGCCAGCGGCCGTGCAGAGCGCCGCGCGGGAGGTCGTCGATGTCCAAGGGGTCGATGTCGCGCAGCGGGATCGTGAACCACCGGTGGGCCTCGCGGTACCGCTTGGCGTCCTCGAGCGTGTCACCGATCCACTCGCACTCGGTGATCGTCAGGTCGCCGGCCCGCGCCCGCAGCAGGAAGTCCTTGAGCATCTCGGTGACCCGGTCCTCCTGACCGGCCTCGATCTCGACGCCGAGCAACCCGCAGCGCGGCTCCAGGACCGTCCGGCCGCCGTCCGCGATCGCCCACTCGTACGTGGTGCGCGCCCCGTCGAGGTCGCCGATCAGCTGCAGCTCGCTGGCCAACGAGGTCAGGTACTCGGCGCGACCGTCCTCGCCGACGCGCAACGCCTCGCTGCGGCGCCGGAACTGCTCGATGCGCTCATTCACCTCGTCCGTCTCGATGATGCGGTCGATGTCGTCGCATGCCTCGTCAAAGTCCATGGGGTGAGTGTTTCAAAGCGATCTGGGGGTTCTACGGGTTGTCCCCATCGACGGGTGGGCCCATCGATCTCCACAGGCGCGCGACCGACGCTTCACGACACCGCTCGGAGTCCCTAGCGTCCTGGAGATGACCCACACGAACCTGACCCCGATCCCGGCCCAGCCCGTCACAGTCGTCGTGAGCGAGGCGTCGATCCGCGCCTTCGTCGCCGAGCAGTCGGTCGCCCTGTCCATGGCGACCGTCGAGCGGTACGCCGTGGTGGTGAATGCGCTGTTCGAGTTCCTCGACACCGTGGACGTGGAGCCGCGCCTCGGCACGGAGATCGCCCGTCACCTCGAGACGGCACGAGCCCGCCTCGGCCCCGGCGCCTTCCTGCCCACGCTCGGTGTCGTCTCGATGATCCGACTCCTGCCGGACTTCCTGGACGACCCGTGGCTGCCACCGGCTGGAGGCCAACGCCGCTCCCACCGCACCGTCGTCGACCAGCTCGTGACCCACCTGCGCCGACATCTCGGGGATGTCGGCCCCGTGCGCGACGACCTGCGCCGGGTGCGACGCGCGGTGCGCACGGCACGGTCGCGCGACTACGGCCATTACAGCGAGGACATGGCAGACACCGGCGACGTCCTCACCGTCGCCTCGACCTTCCAGGTCACCCGAGTGACCCTGGACCGGATGCTCGACAGCGTCGAGGAGGGGCGGCACGCCAGCCTGGATGCGGCCATCGAGGCGTGGGTCGACCCGGAACGTGGAGACCTCTGGCTGTACCGCTGAACGCTCCTACAGGTTGAACATGACGGCGACGAAGTTGCCGTCGAGGTCGATCTCCGGATCCTGAGCCGGGTCCGTCCACGGAACCTCGGTCTTCTTCTGCAGGTAGTGATTGGCGACGGGAGTCGACGGAGCCGGCTCGCTGCCGTCGAGAGCCGCCTGAACACTCTCGACGAGCTTCTTCAGCGACTTGTCGTTGGCCTTGCCGTCCATCAGCGCCTTCTGTGAGCGCGGGTCCGAGCCGACCACGACGACCAGCTGGGACTGCTCGCCGGCACCCTCCACCACGATCTGGTGGAACTTCGGGTTGGACAGCTTCGCCTTCTCGCGCGCCACGAGCTTTCGCCCTTCGTTGTGGACGGCGAGGATCTTCGCGTTCTTGTTGTGCTGTGTCACGCCGAGCACGGCATCGAAAACCGCGTCGGGTGAAGCCGAGAGGGAGGTGGTTTCCTGGCGAGCTGCGCGCATGCTGATGTCCCTACGATCGAGTGGGCGGTGCTGCGAGCCTAAGGGGTCTGAAGGCTATAGCGACAGACCGACACCTTCCGGAAGGCTGCGTCAGTCGCAGTTGTTGCACAGCCCGGTCAACGACTTCTGCATGAAGCAGGTCGGGCAGATGTCGCCCTGCAGCTTTTCGGCCACCGGCTTGCGGACGACGCGTTCCTTCTTGGCGCGCGCCTGCTTGGTGAGCATCGCGGTGCCGCCGTCGGCCGGCAGGTCGCTGGCGAACTTCTGGTAGCAGGTGAGGCGGTCCTCAGCGGCACGCTGCTGCAGGTCCTCGACCGGGCCGCCAGTGGTCGCCTCGATGGACTTGAGGTAGCCGTCACCGACAGCGCCGTCGGACTTGACGCACAGCGCGGCGAGCGGGGGATCCTCGGCGCGATGCGCCTGCTTGGCGATCATGTCCAGCACCGGGCCGACCCAGTTCATCAGCAACATGGTGGTGCGCTGGCCGGAAGCCGACTGCACGTGCTCACTGAGCTCGAGATAGGTGACCACACCGCCGTAGGTGCCGGCAGTGTCGCGCAGCAGGTCGTAGGCGAGGGGAGTCCAGGTCTTCATCAGCTGTTCTGTTTTGGTGGTCACCTCTGAAGGTTACGGCCACGCCGTCGCAGGCAACGAATCGTCGACTGACGCATCAGGATGTCCCCGCTCCGGGGGAGCTCTCGGCGCCCTCGGGCCAGCGGTCGACGCCGACCAGCGAGTCGAGGTCGAGCCGCTCGGCCCAGCCCTCCTGCGCCAGCATGGGCTCGTCGTAGAACGCGGGGACGTGCCCCAGGCACAGCACGGCCACCGGTAGCGCTCCCGCCGGCAGGCCGAGCACGCCAGCCAGCTCGTCGGGGTCGAACATCGAGACCCACCCCATGCCGAGACCCTCGGCCCTCGCCGCCAACCACATGTTCTGGATCGCGCAGGCGGCCGAGGCCAGGTCCATCTCGGGCATGGTTCGCCGGCCGAACACGTACTCCTCCCGACCCTGCGTGAGGCACACGACCAGCAGCTCGCCACACTCTCGAATGCCCTCGACCTTGAGTCGCATGAACTCCTCGTGCCGCTCGCCCAGAGCCTCGCCGGTCCGTCGTCGTTCGTCGTCGACGGTGGCGTGGATGCGTTGCCGCAACTCAGGATCGATGGCCCGGATGAACCGCCACGGCTGCATGTACCCGACGCTGGGTGCCTGGTGCGCCGCGATCAGCAGTCGCTGCAGAACCTCCGGCGCCACCGGATCCGACGTGAAGTGCCGCATGTCGCGGCGTTCACCGATGGCGCGGTAGACCGCGTCACGCTCGGGGTCTGTGTATCTGAAGTTGGTCGATGCCTGTTCCGTGCTCACGAGACGGGGACTGTACGCCACTCGGCGACCTCGCAGCAGAGCCGAGTGCCTCTGCGCGGAGGATCAGAACGTGTCGCGGATCGTCAGAGTGTCGTAGTCGGACGGGAGCTCATCGCCGCTGAAGCAGTCGAGCGTCGTGGTCTGGCCTGCGGGGATCTCCTCGGTGGTGCAGTTGACCACGGCAAGCACTTCGGTGCCTTGCATGAGCCGGACATCGATCAAGGCCGAGTCGGCTTCGTCACGATTGTTCGTGACCTTCAGATCGCTGAGGGTCACGAGTTCGAACTCTGAACCGATGGACCAGCCCGCTGCGTAGTCGAAGCCGGACACGCTGAAGGCCTCGCCCTCGGTGATCTCCAGCGGGTTGTCGGGTCCGCCGGGCTCGGCATCGGCGGACTCGGACTCGTCGATCGCGTTGTCGATCTCGTTGGCGGCGCCGCCGATCAGGGCGATGCAGCCGCCGATGAACAGCACGAACACCGCGATCAGGACCAGGATGATGTTGCGCAGCGTGTGGCTCTTCTTGGCGGGCGCGGCTGCCGCAGCAGGCGGAGCGCCGCCGCTCTGGAGGTGCTCGGTCCACTGGGCGCCGTCCCAGAAGCGCATCGCTCCTGTGTTGTCGGGATAGAACCCGGCGGGAGTCGTGGGACCGGTGGGCTGGTGCTGGTCGGACATGCGTTTCCCCTCGTCGTGGGCGACTGCCTGTCGCCCGCGCCAAGACGCTCTCACGATTGAGCCTCTGAGCGGGCCCAAACGGGGAGCACTGGTTCGGACGAACCATCGGGCCCATCCGTCCGAGCGGTCGCCCCCGTCCAGCGCTGTGTCCTGCCGCCCCACTCAGCGTGCCAAGATCGCCGATGGCACGATCAGGTCATGCAGACCGATGTCGAGATCCCCAGTCATGGCGAGCGCCTCGGCGCCTGGCACTACGCCGCCGAGAGCGACGATCTCGCCGGCCCGGCCGGAAGACCCTGCATCGTCATGGGTCACGGGTTCGGCGCCACCCGTGACGCGGGCCTGTCCCCGTTCGCGGAAAAGTTCGCGGCCGCCGGAGCCGAGGTGCTGATCTTCGACTACCGCGGCTTCGGCACCTCGACGGGCCCCAAGCGCCAGAGCGTCGACCACCGAGCGCACCGCGCCGACTACGTCTCGGCCGTCGAGTTCGCCCGTCAGCTCGACGGCGTCGACCCGGACCGGATCATCCTGTGGGGCAGCTCGTACTCCGGCGGTCACGTGATCGCCGTGGCCGGCGACGACCCACGCATCGCCGGCGTCATCTCCCAGGGAGCCGCGATGGACGGCCTGCGCGCCGTGCTGCTGATCCTCGGGTACGGCGGACCCGGGCAGCTGCTCAAGCTCACCGGTCACGCCCTGCGCGACGTCGGTCGGATGGTGACCCGCCAGAGCCCCCACATGATCCCCATCGTGGGCCCTCCCGGCTCCACCGCGACGATCAGCTCACCCGACGGCGAGGCGGGCTACCAGACCATCATGGGGCCGACGTTCCGCAACGAGATGCGCGCACGCGGCATCCTGCCCATCATGGTGAATCGACCCGTCACCAGCGCCAAGAAGCTCAAGATGCCCGTGATGCTGGTAGTCGCGGCGCACGACAGCATCGCGCCGGTGCAAGCGGTCGAGAAGGTCGCCAAGCAGGTGCGCGGACGCGTGCAGGTCGAGCGGTTCGACGTCGGTCACTTCGACATCTACACCGGCGAGGTCTTCGACCGGTCCAGCGACGCCCAGGTCGAGTTCATCCGAACTCTCTGAGGCCGGTCAGGCCTCGGGGGCCGCGCTCGGCTTGCGACGGTGCTTGACCGCCTCGTAGACCAGCGGCAGAAGCGTGAACACGATGATCACGATGATGGCCAGGTCGATGTTCTCGCCCAGCGCGGGGAAGGCCTGCCCGAGGAAGTATCCGAGCATCGTGATGCTGGCGACCCAGAGCACCGCACCGATCGCACTCCAGCGGAAGAACCGGGCCCGCTCCATCTGCGTGACGCCGGCGACCACGGTGATGTAGGTGCGCACGAAGGGCACGAACCGCCCGAGCACCAGCGCCTTGTTGCCGTGCTTGTCGAAGAAGACGGTGGTGCTGTCGAAGTACTTGCGCTTGAGGATCCGGCCCTCGCGCTCGTACAACGGAGGGCCGATCTTGCGGCCTATCTCGTAGCCGACCACGTTGCCAGCGAACCCCGCGATGCCCAGCATGATCATGGCGACCACCAGCTCGACCCCCTGGGTGCCGATGCCGAGCACCTCGATCTGCGAGCCTGCGATGAACAGGCCCAGGGCGAACAGCAGCGAGTCGCCGGGCAAGAACGGAAAGAACAGCCCGCACTCGATGAAGATGATGATCAGGCTGATCCAGATCAGTGATCCGCCGAACTGGTCGAGCAACCAGTTGGGGTCCATGAAGCTGGGACCGAGGGTGACGGGCTGGACGATCGGCAGGAGCACGAGATCACGCTACCGGGCAGACCTATCGCAACGTCACCAGCCGCGCCAGTTCGGCGTCGGACAACTCGGTCAGAGCACCCTCGCCGCCGTTGACGACCGCATCGGCCAGCGACCGCTTGCTTGCGATCAGCTCGCTGATCGACTCCTCGATGGTGCCCTCGCTGATCAGGCGGTGCACCTGCACCGACCGGGTCTGCCCGATGCGGTGCGCCCGGTCGGTGGCCTGGTCCTCGACCGCAGGATTCCACCACCGGTCGTAGTGCAGCACGTGGTCGGCGCGGGTCAGGTTCAGGCCGGTGCCGGCAGCCTTCAGCGACAGCACGAACACCGGCACCTCGCCGTCCTGGAACCGGCGCACCATCTGTTCACGGGCCGATACCGCTGTTCCGCCGTGCAGGAACTGGTGGCCGACGCGCTTGTGGGTCAGGTGACGAGTGAGCAGACGGCCCATCTGGGCGTACTGCGTGAAGACCAGCACGCCGCCGTCCTCGGCCACGATCTCGCTGACCAGGTCGTCGAAGACCCCCAGCTTGCCCGACCGTCCGCCGAGGCGTCCCTCGGTCTCGCGCAGGAACTGGGCCGGGTGATTGCAGATCTGCTTGAGCTGGGTGAGCAGCTTGACCACCAGGCCGCGACGCTGGATGCCCGACGACTGCTCGATCTGGCTCATCGTCTGACGCACGACGGCCTCGTAGAGCCCGACCTGCTCGCGGGTCAGGTTGGTGGTGTGGTCGGTCTCGATCTTGGGAGGCAGCTCCGGTGCGATGCCCGGGTCGCTCTTGCGGCGGCGCAGCACGAAGGGGCGGATCAGCGTCGACAGGCCGCCAGCGGCGTCGTCGTCGCGGCCCGACTCGATCTTGCGGGACCACTGGGCGCGGAACTGGTCGTGGGTGCCGAGCAGGCCCGGCGTGCTCCAGTCCAGGATCGCCCAGAGCTCGGACAAGTTGTTCTCGACCGGTGTGCCGGTCATGGCGATGCGGGCGTCCGACGGGATGTCGCGCAGCGCCTGCGCGCCGCGCGAGTGCGGATTCTTGACGTTCTGGGCCTCGTCGGCCACGACCAGGCCCCATCCGGGCGCGTGCTTGGCCAGCAGGTCGGAGTCGGCGCGCATCGTGGCATAGGTCGTGACCACGAACCCGGACTCGGCGTCTTCGATCCAGCGGCGCGGCCCGTGGTAGCGGTGCACCGGGATGCCGGGTGCGAATCGCTTGATCTCGCGCTCCCAGTTGCCCAGGACCGACGCCGGGCAGACGACCAGCGTGGGTGCGTCGTGATCACGTGCCAGGTGCAGCGCGATCAGCATGACGGTCTTGCCCAGGCCCATGTCGTCGGCGAGGATGCCGCCGAGACCCAGATCGGTCAGCTGCGACATCCACCGGAGCCCCTGCAGCTGGTACTCGCGCAGGTGGCCCGCGAGAGCGGCCGGCTGCTCGGCGGGGGCCAGGTCAGGGTCGCGGGTCGCGAGTCGTCGGCGCACGTCGTCGAGCCACCCGACCGTGTCGACCTCGGTGACCTCGCCGTCGATGTGCATCTCGCCGGTGACGGCGGCGCGCAGGGCCTCGATCGCACTGATCTGGCCCGATGTGCGGTGCAGGGCTCGCTCGATGCGGCTCTTCTCCACGAAGATCCACTGATCACGCACCCGCAGCAGGCCGTGGTGCGACGCGGCGAGCTCCTCGACCTCGGCAGCGCTGAGGGTCTGGCCCCCGACGGCGATCTGCCAGTCGAAGCGGAACAGCTGGGCCTGGGTGAACGAGGACGGCCGGTCAGCGGGCAGTCGCTCGTCGCGCTGCACGACCACCGACGTGTCGAGCTCGCGCACCAGCTCGGGCGGCCAGCTCACGTCGACTCGCCGCGCCATCAGCACGGTGGTGAGTCGGCCCGATCCGAGCTGCGCGAGCTCCTCGGTGCTGACCGTGGTCGCGCCGCGAGCGTGGGGACGGCCCAGCCGTTCGGCGGGTTCCCACCGTTCCTGCAGCTGCTGCAACATATCGCGCACCGGCTCGCGGGCCGTGACCCGCGGATGGCGGTCGTTGTCGAGCAGGTCGGTCATCTCGAACGTGGCGCCCGGTTGGGGCCGGACCCGGATGCGGACCACGGCCGCCTCGGCCTCGGTCGGTTCGCTCAGGAACGAGATGACGAACGTGAACGAGTACGTGACGGGTTGGCGGGGTGTCTGGTCACGGCCGGGCGCGGCTTGGCCGGATCCATGGGTCGACCCCTGTGGTGCGCCGCGCTGGGGCGTGGACGCGGCGGCCGGCGCGTCGACGGCCAATGAGGCCAGGAATCCCTGCACCTGCGCCAGACCGGACTTGCCGTCGACCGTGGGAATGGTCTGTGACGCGGTCTGCAGCTGGGCGAGCTCGCCGTCGGTGGGGGAGCCGAGGCCGCCGCGTGCCATCAGGCGCAGCGCGAGGATCGCGGGATTGGCCCACGCCCGCGCGGTCGAGTCCGCGTACATGACCCGGATGCCCTGGCTGAGGGCGCCGATCGACTCGTTCGCCGTGGCTCGCTCGTCCCCGTCCGGGCCGTGGAACACGAACCGCGACTCCGCCGGCGTGGGGCCGACCTCGAAGGTGACCCGATGGCGCAGGAGTGCACGCAGGTCGAGGGAAGAGGGCATCATCGTATTCTCTCGCATCAGAGCTCTCGGCGCACGGGAGGTCCCCTGCGGGTGATGCACATCATCCGCTCGCCTGCTGCCATTGCAGGGGTTATTCATCGCGCAGCGAGGTGGTGGGCCGGGTCAGATGTCATGATCGGGTGATGGACGCGTCTCGAGTGCGGCGAGCCGCTGCGGTCATGGCCGTGCTGGCTCTCGGGCTCACCGGCTGCTCGGACGAGGATCCAGTGCCGACTCCGTCCCCGCCGGCCACTCCTCGGTCGACCCCGACCGCACCTGCCACGTCAGAAGAACCGGCAGTCGTCTTTCCCGGCACGGAGTGGACGGAGTCGCCGCGTGGCGACTGGGGCGGTCTCGACGCCGACCTCGCCGCAGCCGGCTCCTCCTGCGTCGCGGTCGTCCAGGACGGTGAGCTGGTGCACGAGAACTACTGGAACGGTGGTGGACCCGACGTGCCGGTGCGCACCTACTCGATCACCAAGTCGCTGACCTCGCTCCTGGTCGCGATGGGTGTCGATGAGGGGGCGATCGCGCTCGACGACCCGGCGTCCGAACAGGTCGATCAGTGGCGAGGTGGCCCGTCGGCCGATGTCACGGTGCGTGACCTGCTCGCCCAGGTGTCGGGGCGGCAGTGGAACGAGGCGATCGATCGGCAGCTGATCCGCGACGTCACGGACCAGACCGGGTTCGCCGTGGGCCTCGCGCAGGCCCGCGAACCGGGGGAGTGGGTCTACGACAACGCCGGCTCCCAGGTGCTGGAGCGCGTGCTGGCCGAGTCCATGACCCCGGGCGGCGACGTCGTCGACCTCGCCCAAGAGCGGCTCCTGGACCCGTTGGGCATGGACGACACGAGCTGGGCGCGTGACGGCGCCGGCCACGCGACGACCTACTCCGGTGTCACCTCGACCTGCCGCGACCTCGCGCGGGTCGGACACCTGATGGCCTCGGACGGGCAGTGGGACGGGGGCCAGCTGGTGTCGTCGCCGATGGTCACCGAGGCCACCACGCCAGCCACCGAGTCCAACGCGGCCTACGGGTTGCTGTGGTGGACCAATGCGGCGGGTCGCATCGTCGAGGCACGCCGGCAGGCTGGATTCGACACCGACGCGGCGCCCTACGAGGGCCGCCTGGCGCCGAACGTGCCGGCGGACGCCTTCTGGGCGTTCGGCTACGGCAACCAGTACATCGCCGTCGTACCCAGCGAGAATCTCGTCGCGGTACGGCTCGGACGGCGCCCGGCAACGCCCGACCAGGTCACCTTCGACACCTTCAGCGCCGGAGTCCTGCAGGCGCTCGAACCAACCTGACCTGCCAGTTCTGTCGGAGGCCGCTGGCAGGGTCGACAGCATGGATCCCGACGAGCCGATCGCACCCTGGTTCGACGCCGCCTTCGAGCAGTGGTCGCACGAGAGGTCAGCGGCGCTGCGCCGCAGGCTCGGATCCACGCGTCTGCGATTGGCGGCGTTGATCGAGGACGACCAGCCGGGCGCCACGCTGACGCCCGACCTGTTCATCGACTGCGCGTCCATGCTGGTCCTCGAGGCCAACCTGCCGCGGTCGACCTCGGCCGCTCGGGCGCACGTCGGCACGGTGGCACGGCTGGTCGAGGTCGCTGCAGCCGCGGGCGGAGGGCCGGATGTGCTGGAGCACGCTCGGCAGGAGGTGCTGGCAGCCCGGGCAGGTGTGCAGGCCCGCGCCGAGCAGCGTCCCGACGACCCGTGGGCACGTCGCATCCCACGCCGTCTCCTCCACGATCATTGATACCGACCCAAGAAGGTTGAAGCATCAACTACCATGGAGGGCATGACCAGCTACTCCATCGCGGACCTCGAGAACCGGCTACGTCCCAGTGACCTGATGCCGGTGCTGTTCGTCGGTCACGGCAACCCCATGCACGCCATCGACGACAACGAGTTCACCCGCACGTGGGGACGCGTCGGCGCAGGACTGCCCGCGGCGCAAGCCGTGGTGGTCATCAGCGCCCACTGGCTCACGCCGGGACAGACCCACATCACCGATGCGCCCACCAACCGGGTCATCCACGACTTCGGCGGATTCCCCGACGAGCTGTACCGCGTGCAGTACGAGACCACGGGCGATCCGCGCATCGCGGCGCTGCTGGCGCATCATCTGGCTGAGTACGAGGCCAGTCTGGACTCCCAGTGGGGGCTCGATCACGGCACGTGGAGCGTGCTGCGTCATCTGCAGCCCCACCCCACAGTTCCGGTGCTGCAGATCAGTCTCGACGAGACCATGCCGCTACCAGCACTTCACGAGCTCTACACGCGGTTGCACGCACTGCGACGTCGGGGCGTGCTGTTCATCGGCAGCGGCAACATCGTGCACGCGCTGGGGCGGGCCCGCTGGGACGGCGGAGGAGCCTACGAGTGGGCCGAGCAGTTCGACCACGACACCGCCGCGGCACTCATCGAAGGCCGGGTCGACCAGCTGGTGCGGCCGTTCGAGACGTGGTCGCACGCAGCACTGGCCGTCCCGACCGACGATCACTACCGTCCGATGGTCGCGGCGCTGGGGCTGCTCTCACCGGGCGAGGAGCTGTCGTTCTTCAACGAGGCGATCGACATGGGGTCGATCGGCATGAGGTCCTTCATCACCGCCTGATCAGGCGGTGATGAAGACCATCGGCTGCGGCGTCACTCAGGCGCGGAGGTGTCGGCCTCGGCGGCCTGCTGGGCGGCGACCTTGGCGTGGACCTCGTCCATGTCCAGGTCCCGCACTGCGGTGATCAGCTCGTCGAGTGCCTTGCCGGGCAGTGCGCCGGCCTGCTGGAAGACCATGACGCCGTCACGGAACGCCATCAGGGTGGGGATCGAGGAGATGCCGACCGCTGCGGAGAGCTGCTGCTCGGCCTCGGTGTCGATCTTGGCGAACGTGATGTCGTCGTAGCGCTCGCTGGCCTCCTCGTAGACGGGGGCGAACTGCTTGCAGGGTCCGCACCATTCCGCCCACCAGTCGATCAGCGTGATTCCGGTGCCGTCGAGGGTGTCGTCGAGAGTCTGGGCTGTGAGTTCAACTGTGCTCATGGTGGTGTCAACGGTCCGCCTGCCCGATCCATTCCAGCTCTGGTCCCGAGTCGACGTGCTGCGGGCAGCGTCAGTCGCATCACATTCGGGCAGTCCCGTCATGAACCGCGCAGTGAATGCTCATCCTCGGTGAGGAGCTGGTGTCCCGCTGTCGGGGCACCACGCGGGGCTGATGGGAGATCAGAGCGGTGAAGTACGACCGACCGGTGTGGCAGCTGATGCACGCCTGCGCGGATGCGATGCCCGAGGTCTTTCGCTATGACGACGTGAGGGCGTGGTTCGCCCGAAACTTTCCCGAGGTGGGCGATGCGACCCTGCGTGCCCACGTGGTCGGGCTAACGGAGGGCGGCACCAAGCACTCGCAGTTCCGTCGACGTTCACCGATCTTCCGCCGCGTCGCGCGCGGCGAGTATGCGCCCATCCCACTCGCCGAGCGTGGCGAGTCACCCGATGACGACGACGATGATCCTCCGGCTCCGTCCGCGGTGCGGTTCCAGGCTGCAGGCAGCACCCCGACCGGGACTGCCGTCGAACCGGCCGAGCCTCCCGCGACGGGTCCGGCACGCACGAGCAAGGGGCGGGCCACCGAGGCCAACGTCACCGCAGACTCGGCCCGAGAGCGCGGCGAACCGCTGGCGGGCCCGCGCGCGGCGGCGGACTTCTGGCCGTACCCCCTCGGCGCCACGGAGACGGTCGACGGTGACCGAGACCCTGAGCGCCTGAGCGATGAGCCACCGGCACGCTCGTTGCCATCGGCCCACGGTCGAGATGCGCCCGCCGAGAGCGAGAGCGAGGGCGACCTCCCCTCGCCGGAGCAACCGACCGAGATCGACCCTGACCGGCAAGAGTTCGACCGGGCAGAGCGCAACCGCTTGGCCTTCGAGGCGACTGCGCAGCAGCACCGTGAGCGCGATGATGCGGAACGAGAGCAGCTCGAACGTGAGGAGCGGCAGCTGCGCAGGACGCTGCATCCCCTGTGGGACGCCCCACGCGGGCAGGAGCGCGTCGCCCCCGATCACGAGACCGGTGAGGACGAGCAGCCGGACCCCCCCGACAGCCCGGGCGGAATTGTGATCGTCCGCGCCCCGCAGCGTGCCGACGGCCCGCGTGCGACCCCCGCCGATGCATCCGAAGAACGTGACGCGGGATCGACCACGTGGTCGCGCGGGCGCGACCTCGGCGAAGCGGAGGCTGCCGATGCGATCGTGCTGGGCAGTCTGGGAATTCTGGACGATCGTCTCGGTGTGCCGGCGCCTGCTCGGGACGCGTTCCGGGACCTGGATTTCAGGCGCTCTCGACGCGCCGCCGAGGTCAGTGGCGCCCGCTGGTTCGTGCTCTCCGCCGATCACGGTCTCCTCGAACCGACCGACTGGATGTCTCCGGAGGACACCTTCGACGTGTCGTCGCAGCCTCGCCATCGAGCCGCGTGGGCCACGTGGGTGGTCGCCCGGCTCGAGGCGCTGGTCGGCACGCTCGAGGACCTCGTCATCCAGGTCGAGGCTCCCGACGAGATGGGTCTGCCGGTCATCAGCGCCCTGCTCGATGCGGGTGCAGCCGCCACCACGGGGCCCGTGCGCGCCCTTGCGCCCGCCGTCTCGAGTGCTTTCGGCAGCGCGGTGGAGGACGCGAGCGCCGCTCCCGATGCGACGGGCCCGGGTCCGGATCATCGGTTCGCCGCGGCCCGGTCGGTCGCTGAGTACCTGGGTGACGTGCACCATGCGTCCGACGCCGCCACCCTCCCGGATCGGCCCGGCCTCTACGCGTGGTCGGTGGACCACGACGGAGCACGTGTCCTCAATCGAGCCCTGATGCTGCCGGTGCGCGCCGGGGTGATCTTCGTGGGCCGCGTCGGTGCAGGCGAAGCCGGCTTCAGCCTCGGCGACCAGCTCGTCCGCGTGCAGCTGCACGGGCGGGCGCGATCCTCGACCTTCAAGATGACCCTGGCCACGACGCTCGCCGCGCCTCTGGCGCTGCGCTCCATGGATGATCCCGATCTCCTGCAGTGGATGCTGCAGCACCTGAGCGTCACGGTCTGGCCGACCGAGGACGTCGACGAGCTCACCGAGCTGACCAGCTCGGTCATCGGTGTCCTGCGTCCGCCCCTGAATCTCGATCACGTCGGCGCGCGGGAGTATCGCCGCCGGCTGGCCGAGCTGAGCGCACGCCGCAGCTGATCGAGAACGACCTGGCCAGAACATACCGGGAGAATGCCTGCGTACCGGTGCGTGACGGACTGTCCGTGGCGCATCATGGGCAGACACTGGTCCCGGGGAGGGAGCCCCGAGGATCGAACCGGTGCCCCGTGGGCACGTTCGATCTCCGAGGGATCGGTGGTGGTGCTGTGCCGGTGGCGCTCGATCGCGAGGACGAGCGCCGCTGGACGCGCACTGGTGGAGCAGGATCGTGATCTGCAGTCGAGATCGATGCGCGCCGTCATGCACCAGGCGGCAGAATCGACCTATGGACCGTAGAACCTTGCTGATCGGCCTCGCTGGTGTGGGAGCGACCGCGCTCGTCGGGTGCAGCAGAGACGACACGCCGACCACACCCGACGCCACGCCCCCCACCCCCACGACCCCGACGACCACTCCCGGCCCGGAGGCGGTCGACCTTGCGGTGGCCGGCACCATCGCGACCGGACTGAACGTTCCGTGGGGTCTGGCCTTCCTGCCCGAGGGTGACGCCTTGGTCTCCCAGCGCGATGACGCGACCATCGTCCGGATCAGCACGTCCGGCGAGGTGACCGAGCTCGGCTCCGTCCCAGACGTGACGCCGGGCGGCGAGGCCGGGCTGCTGGGCATCGCGCTCGACCCCGACGACCCGAGCGTCCTGTTCGCCTTCACCACCACGGCATCAGATGACCGTGTGCTGCGCATGTCGATTGCAGACGACTCCATCAGCGATGTCACCGCGATCCTGACCGGCATCCCGATCGGTTCGCGACACCACGGTGGCCGACTTCTCTTCGATGCCGACGGCATGCTGTTCGTCTCCACGGGCGATGCAGGGCGCGGCGAGACGGCCCAGGATCGCGATGCGCTGAACGGCAAGATTCTGCGCATCACCACCGATGGCGATGCCGCGCCTGACAACCCCTTCGGCAACCGCACGTGGTCCTACGGACACCGCAACATCGAGGGCCTCGCGTTCGACGCAGACGGCCGGTTGTGGGCCACCGAGTTCGGCGAGAAGGAGGCCGACGAGCTGAACCTGATCGAGCGCGGCGGCAACTACGGATGGCCCCAGGTCGAGGGCACGGGCGGGGGCGAGGGTGAGATCGATCCCCTGGTCACGTGGGGCACCGACGAGTGCTCTCCGGCGGGTGTCGCGATCGCGCAGTCGACGGCGTTCGTCGCGGCCCTGCAGGGTCAGTCGGTGTTCGCTGTTCCCCTGGACGGGGAGAGTGCAGGTGACCCGATCGAGTACTTCGCGGGGGAGTACGGCCGGATCCGCAACGTGTTCGCGGCACCCGACGGGTCGCTGTGGGTCACCACCAGCAACACCGATGGACGCAACGACCCGGCCGAGGACGACGACCGCATCCTGCGCGTCACCGTGTGAAGACTACCGATCGGTAGACCTTCACTCCTGGCAAACGTGAGGATATCCTCATGTCATCGGCAGTTTCGCGCTGCAGGCGACTCAGGAGGACCCCATGGACGAGAACGCGTTCAACGTCGACCCGGCCCAGCTGGGCGAGGCCTCGCACCGATTTCCCCTCAGGCGGCCCACCCGTCGCGCGCCACGACCACGTGCCGACCTCAGTTGTCTGGCCGCACCGTCGGCCGAGTTCGGCCGCCATGCCTGGGACGAAGCCGGCCA